>DCJC01000021.1:8375-23304 GCA_002317355.1 Prevotellaceae bacterium UBA1710
GGCTTCATCTCACCTGAACGCTTCTCCATGTTCATCATTGATGTGATAGGAATACCACCAGCGATCCACTCGTCAGCTGGCTTGAATGTGTTCTTGATAGAAGACATGTAACCTGTCTTACCTGCAGCCATAAGCATAGCAGCGTTGAAACCGAGTGAGTAGCAGTAGTCAGCATCCCAGTTAGAAGGAGCTGCACAACGACCTTCGTAACCGAAGAAGTGGTGCTGTGTAGCGAACTTACCAGAGAAGATACCATCCTTCTTCCACTCAGCGAGCTTCTTGGCAACCATCTCAGCGAGGAGCTGCTCTGTCTCAATGAGAGATACCTGTACGTTTCCGTGTGGGTCACGCTCGAGAGCGAGCTGACGAGAAACTGAGAGAGGGAGTGACTTGAAGATAGCAGCATTCTCATCAGAAAGGTGCTGGAGAACGTAGTCGATCTTCTTGTCGTCAGCAACCATGTCGAAGTCAGCCTGGTTAGCAGCGAGCATATCGTTGAGCTCAGCGATGAGCTTCTTGATTGCAGGGATGAACTCGATAAGACCTTCTGGTACGAGAACAACACCGTAGTTGAGACCGAGGTTAGCACGATCTGTTACTGCCTCTGCAATGTAAGTTACGATATCGTCGAGAGTCTGGTTCTTAGCCTCTACCTCCTCACCGATGAGGGTGATGTTTGGATGAGTCTGAAGAGCGCACTCGAGAGTAACGTGAGAAGCAGAACGGCCCATGAGCTTGATGAAGTGCCAGTACTTCTTAGCTGAGTTACAGTCGCGCATGATATTACCGATTACCTCAGAGTAAACCTTAGTAGCTGTATCGAAACCGAATGAAGCCTCGATAGCCTCGTTCTTGAGGTCACCGTCGATAGTCTTAGGACAACCGATAACCTGAACGCCAGCCTTGATAGCTGCATAGTACTCAGCGAGTACACAAGCGTTAGTGTTAGAGTCGTCACCACCGATGATTACGAGTGCCTTGATGTCGAGAGCCTGAAGAATCTCAAGACCCTTGTCGAACTGATCCTTCTTCTCGAGCTTTGTACGACCAGAACCGATGATATCGAAACCACCAGTGTTACGATACTCGTCGATGATCTCTGGAGTGAGCTCCATGTAGTTGTGGTCAACGAGACCGCCAGGACCGAGGATGAAGCCGTAGAGCTTGTTAGCTGGGTTGAGCTTCTTGATACCGTCGAAAAGACCTGAGATTACGTTGTGACCGCCAGGAGCCTGACCGCCTGAAAGAATAACACCTACGTTCATAGCAGCTGTAGTCATCTTGCCGTCTGTTGGCTCGAACTTGATGTAAGGCATGCCGTAAGTGTTAGGGAAGAGCTTCTGTACCTCTTCCTGATCAGCAACTGACTGGGTAGGATCACCTTCAACTACCTTGAGTGCGCCACGCAAAGCCTTTGGAAGCTTTGGCTGGTAGGCAGCACGTGCAATCTGTAATGCACTTTTTTCCATAATTTTCTTTGGTTGATATAATTTTGGTTGAAAAAATATCGATACTATTACTATAAAAATTACTGCAAAAATACTAAATTTCAGCGAAAAATGCTAATTTTTCCATTTTTTTTCGTGAAATTTTAATTTTTCTTTGGTGTTTTTCTTGTTTTTCGATTAAAATTGCTACCTTTGGACATCAAATCCTTAATCTTATATAGTTATGGCAAACAAGAGAAACCTTAAAAAAGAAATAAATTTTGTATGTAGCGAATTGTTCGCTGAATGCATAGCTGTTTCTACCTATACCAAGCGTCCTGATTCAGAGGATAATGTGAATGCACTGCTGAAAAGCATTCTTAGAATGCACTCCGATTATATAATGCGCGTTTCCCATCCTGAGCCTGGTATGAAGGCAAAAAAATATTATCACACCCTTATCGATTCTTTTAATAAGGATATTAATAATGTGGTGGATGAGATAGGGAATATGCTATAAATGTTTTAAATATTAAATGCTGAGAAATTTCTTTGGTTGGTTGCTTTATCGGTATCTTGGATGGACAAAAGAAGTGACGGTTGAGCATCCTGACAAATATATTATCTGTCTGGCACCCCATACAAGTAATTGGGATTTCTTCTATGGACAGCTCTATAATCATGCGGAAGGACTTTCCTCTAATTTCCTGATGAAGAAGGAGTGGTTCTTTTGGCCACTCGGTCCTATTTTCAGGAAAATGGGTGGCATTCCTGTTTTCAGACAGAAGAAATCGTCAATGACAGAGACATTGGCAGAAATTGCAAAAAAGGAAGAGAAGTTCCATTTGACTATTACACCAGAGGGTACCCGTAAGGCTAATCCAGACTGGAAGAAAGGATTCTACTACATAGCCTTGGGGGCACAAATCCCGGTGTTGCTCTATGGACTTGATTATGAGAGAAAAAGGATATGCTGCACTCGTTCGTTCTATCCTACAGGGGATGTGGAGAAGGATATGCAGGAAATAAAGATGTACTTTAAGGATTTCAAGGGCAAAAAGCCTGAGCAATTCGTTTTGTAAATGGTAATAAAATCTCTCAATAGAATAGCTTCGCAATGTATGCGCTTTTTGCCGATGGTCTTTGGACTGTTGGCAACTTTTGCGTTTAGTAGTGCCAAGGCTCAAAGCTACTTTGAGAATTCGGAGCACTATGGATTGCCATGGGTAAAGAATGTGTCAAGGCCAAATGAGATATCTTGTGGTCTTGAGGATAGGCATATCTCTATCTGGGCAAGTCATGGGCGGTATTTTGCTCCAGCACAGGGAACGTGGAAGTGGCAGAGAGTGAACCTTTTCGGTACTAATGAGGATCTGTTTACGCAGACTTTTGTGGTGCCTTATATCATCCCGATGCTTGAGAATGCTGGTGCTGTGGTCTTTTCACCAAGAGAGCGTGACTGGCAAATCGTTGAGAAGATAATAGATAATGATACGCCAACATCAGGCTATGAGGAGAAAGGAAAATGGAAAGTGTCATCTGATGGCGGTTTCCGTATTCCAGAGGATGTGATTTCTGAAACCGAACTTCCTTTTACCAAGGGAACTACCAAATGGTCTAAGGTAAGGAGCAGGAAAGCTTCAAGTGTTGCTCTTTATACTCCTCAGCTTCAGATTCCTGGAAAATACGCTGTTTATGTTTCGTACAAGACATTGCCTAATAGTATTTCTGATGCTCACTATGTGGTTTCGCATAAGGGTATCAAGACACATTTCAATGTGAACCAGACAATGGGTGGAGGTACTTGGGTTTACCTTGGCACATTTGATTTTGATAGTGGGGAAGGCAACTATGTATCGGTTGACAACGTGTCTAAGATGCAAGGTGTGGTAACTACTGATGCAGTTCGTTTTGGTGGTGGTATAGGTAATGTGGAGCGTGGTGGCTCGGTTAGTGGTTTGCCACGTTTTCTTGAAGGTGCAAGATATAATGCTCAGTGGTCGGGGGCACCATATAATGTATTCAGTTCACGACAGGGTACGGACGACTATTCTGACGATATCAATGTTCGTCCGTTAATGACCAACTGGCTTGCGAGCGGTTCGGTGTATATGCCTGAGAAAGAAGGTGGTAACGTACCACTTGAGATGAGTCTTGCTGTGCATAGTGATGCTGGTACTCATTCTGGAAAGTTGGTTGGCACGCTTGGTATCTGCACATCGGACTTCAACGATTGCCGTTTGTCGAATGGCGAATCAAGATTGGAATCGTATGACTTTGTTGATATGATGATAAACCAGGTCAACAAGGACTTGACTTCCAAATATGGTCGTTGGGTGACAAGAGGCATCTGGGATAGGAACTATGCAGAGACACGTATTCCTGGTATTACTGCAGGTATTCTTGAGATGTTCTCTCACGAGAATATTTCAGATATGCTCTACGGTCATGATCCTCATTTCAAGTTCATTCTTTCTCGTGCTGTGTATAAGAGTGTGCTGAGGTATATTGCAAGTAGGCATGGTCAAGAGGCTGTTGTTCAGCCACTTGCCCCTCATAGATTCCGAGTTCTTATGGATAATAACGGTACTGCAACTCTCGCATGGGAAGAGACCGTTGATTCTTTGGAATCATCAGCACGACCAGATTCCTATGTGCTTTATACGGCAATTGGTGATAAAGACTATGACAATGGTACTGTGCTTACGAAGCGAAAGACATTCGTAACGCTTGAGGCAGATAAGGTCTATCGTTTCAAGGTTACAGCAGCCAATAAAGGAGGACAGAGTTTGCCTTCAGAAGAACTCGCTTGCTTTTGGCATCCAGGTGGCAGGCAGTTGCTTGTTGTGAATGGATTTCACCGACTTGCAGGCCCGGCAGTGAAGCGTAATGAGGCTGGAGCGGCAGTAGGTTTTGATTTGCAGGAAGATGCTGGTCTTTCCTATGGAAAAACTGCCTGCTGGCTTAGTCATCTGCCTTTCCTTGCAGGTAATGACTTCAACTATGCTACGGATCATGTCCGTGCAATGGCTACAATGAAAAAGTATAGTGTGGTAAGTTGCTCTTCAGAATGTCTTGGAGTGGGTGATCTCATGCTATCAAAATATAGACTCGTAGATCTGATTCTTGGCAATGAACGCAATGATGGTTATTCTATGAAGAGGTATCCTTCTTTGCCGGTAAGGGTTAGGAATGAACTCAGATATTTCAATGGAGGAATTCTTGTCAGCGGTTCTTATGTCGGTTCTGATAATAAAGCTCCAGCAGACTCTACATTCCTTGCAGATGTGCTTTATGCTGACTTCCAGAGGCAGTACAAGGATCAGTCTGATAGTGCTCAGATAGTAACTGGTATGGGAACAGACTTTGATGTCTTCAGAGCATTGAATGATGAGCATTATGCCTCTACTTCATCAGATGTACTGGCGCCAATAGCTCCTGCTTTTCCTGCTATGCTATATGCTGATGGAAGTCCAGCCGCTGTGGCATGCAAACAGCGTCGCAGTTTTGTGATGGGCTTTCCACTTGAATGTATTAGAACCGAAGAACAAAGAGGTTTGTGCATGAGAAGTGTGCTGAAGTTCCTGTTGGAGTAAGGTGGGTTCTTAAATCTGTCAAAACGCCAAGAGTCCAAGTGTATTTAATTTTGCAGTGGAAATTTATAGCCCCCACATGAATGGTAAACCTTTAAAAACGATATAATTATGAAAATACAAGCAAATGCGTCGGGTACTCGCTCAATTGAGATTTCACAAGAGCACCTTGAGACTTTACATAAGTATTCACTCCTTAATGGATTGATTGATAGTAACGGCATCGTGGATGAGCCGGTTTTGGATAAGTTGAAACTGAATCTTCGTTCATTGCTCGATTCTGTAGGCACATCAGATAAGGCTCTTCTTGACCTTTGTTTTGATGTGATATATCATAAGGATATGAAGGCTCTGGGACTTCATAATCTTATATTGCTCTATGCTGATACAAAGTTTGAGAAGCCTGTTGAGGAGCAGGCTAACGAAGAATAAAGAAGATAAATATATTGCATGCAACTGACAGATTTTCTGCCAACGACAAAGAAAGAGTGTGAGCTGAGAGGATGGGATGAGCTTGATGTAATACTCTTTTCCGGTGATGCCTATGTGGATCATCCATCATTTGGCGCTGCCGTGATAGGTCGTACCCTTGAGGCTGCCGGATATCGTGTGGCTATAGTTCCACAACCTGACTGGCATGGGGATTTCCGTGACTTTAAGAAATTGGGGCGTCCAAGACTTTTCTTTGGCATTTCCCCTGGCTGTATGGACTCCATGGTCAATAAATATACAGCCAACAAACGATTGCGCTCAGAGGATGCCTATTCCCCTGATGGTCGTCATGACTGCCGTCCAGAGTATCCTACGATTGTTTATTCCAAGATTCTCCGTCAGTTGTATCCTGATGTTCCTATTGTCCTTGGAGGCATTGAGGCTTCTTTGCGAAGACTAACCCATTATGACTATTGGGAAGACCGTCTTCGTAAGTGTATTCTTTGTGATAGTGCTGGTGATATCATTTCCTATGGCATGGGCGAGAAGACGATTCTTGCCATTGCAGAGCAGTTGGCTTTGGGAAGGCAGATTGGAGATATTACAGAGCTTCCACAGACTGTTTTCCTGTGCCGTAAGGAGAATATTCCTGGTGGTATTACCGAGGATGATATTGTGCTCCATAGTCATGAGGAATGTCTTCGTGACAAGAGGGCTGAGGCTGATAATTTCCGGCATATAGAGGAGGAGAGCAATAAGGTTCATGCTCAGCGACTTATACAAGGCGTTGATGGCAGATATGTTGTGGTTAATCCACCATATCCACCGATGACTACAGAGGAGATTGACAGGTCTTTTGACTTGCCTTATATGCGTGTCCCTCACCCAAAATACAAGGGTAAGAGAATACCTGCCTATGACATGATCAAGTTCTCGGTGAATATGCATCGAGGATGCTTTGGCGGTTGTGCTTTCTGTACGATCTCTGCGCATCAGGGAAAGTTTATTGCTTGCCGTTCAAAGGAGAGTATCATGAAGGAAGTCAAGGAAGTTGTTAAGCTTCCTGATTTCAAGGGATATCTCTCTGATCTTGGAGGACCTTCTGCGAATATGTATGGTATGCATGGCAGAAATCTCAAGGCGTGTGAGAAGTGCAAACGACCTTCGTGCATAAATCCAGAGATTTGTCCGAACCTCAATACCGACCATTCTGCTATTCTTGATATCTATCGAAGTGTGGATGCCTTGCCTGAGATTAAGAAGAGTTTCATAGGTTCTGGTGTGCGTTATGACTTGCTTCTTCATCATAGTAAAGACGAGAAAACCAATCAATCGACAAAGGAATATACTCGTGAGCTTATCTGTAACCATGTGAGTGGCAGATTGAAGGTTGCGCCTGAACATACTTCAGATGCTGTGCTTAAGTTGATGAGAAAGCCTTCATTCAAGTTGTTTGAGGAATTCAAGCGCATCTTTGATAAGATAAACCGTGAAGAAGGATTGCGTCAGCAACTCATTCCTTACTTCATTTCTTCGCATCCAGGATGCCATGAAGAGGATATGGCAGATTTGGCAATTAAGACAAAACGTTTGGATTTCCAACTCGAACAGGTTCAGGACTTTACGCCAACACCAATGACTGTTAGTACAGAGGCTTGGTATTCGGGATATGATCCATATACACTTGAGCCTGTTTTCTCTGCAAAGACACAGAAAGATAAGCTTGCACAAAGGCAGTATTTCTTCTGGTATAAGCCTGAGGAAAGGCGTAATATAGAGCAGTCCTTGCGTCGAATCGGAAAGCCTGAACTGATAAAGGAATTGCTCGGTCAGGCTCCTGCTCCTACAGTTCGTGATCGTGGCCGTGATCGTGGTCGTGATTGGGAAACCACTGTGTCTCGTGATTCATCACGAGATAAGAAAAAGGATGCTTCCCGCAAGCAAAAGCCAAAATCATACAATCCAAATTTCCAGAATGAGAATCGTAGAAAGCCAGATAATAGGAAAGCGAAGTCAGGAGACGTGCGAGGACGGAATCGTCGTGACAGATGATTTCATTGCTGTTATTGATGGCAGTACCTCCAAGGCTGATGTCAGATATTCTTCTGATGTCAGTAATGGGCAATTGTGCATGCAGATAGTATCTCGTGTTATTATCGAGAAACTGCCTGCAGATGCTACGATTCATGACTTTTGTCGCCTTACGGCAGAGGCTGTTTCCGCGTATTATCCGGAGAAGCCACAGAAAGCCGATAATAACCTCATGGCTGCAAGTGCTGTCGTACTCAGCGTGAAGAGACGTGAAGTTTGGTTTGTTGGAGATTGTCTTTGTCTTGTTGATGGAACTCTGTATGAATATCCAAAGCCAGAAGAGGAAATCAATGCCTCTAAGCGTGCAGAGTGTATTAAGAAGATGCTGCAAGAGGGGAGGGTGACGGTTGATGAACTACGAGAGCATGACTATGGTCGTGATTCTATCAAAAACGAGCTGAGATCTTGCTGTGAAAGGCAGAATAAGGAATATGCAGTAATTAACGGAATGGATATTCCAGAACATCTCGTTCATGTTGTGTCTGTAGCAGATGCAAAGGAGGTAGTATTGGCTTCTGATGGCTACCCTATTTTGAAAGGGACTTTAGAGGGAAGTGAGAGGGAATTAGAGCGAATCATCAACGATGATCCACTTTTTGTTGACAAATACAAAGCAACAAAATGTGTGATGAAAGGGTATAAGTCTTTTGATGATAGAACTTATATCCGCATTAAATTCTAAAAATATGTGAATTTCTTCCTTTACTTTGTAAAAATTCATAGAAATTTTGTAACTTTGCAGTCTATGAATTTGCAAAATATCTTTAAATATATATATATAACAGCCTTAATGTCTTTCTCTACACTCAGTATTCAAGCGCAGAATGAAGAGTGTGAGGACACTTGCCAGCATATTCACGGTATTGATATTTCACACTATCAGCGTGAAGTGTTTTGGGAGGCATTAGGCGAGAATTCGCATATAGCGTATGTCTATATCAAAGCATCTGAAGGTGGGGATAGAATTGACCATATGTACGAGCAGAATATCCAAATGGCTCGACAACACGGAATAAAGGTTGGTTCATATCACTTCTATCGTCCTAAGGCAGATCAAGAGGAACAGTTGGCTAACTTTCTGGCGCAATGTCGTCCAGAAGATCAGGATTTGATTCCGATGATTGATGTTGAAACAACAGCAAGAATGGATACCGATGAATTCTGTGATTCGTTGTTCAAGTTCTTGGAATTGGTTGAGCTTGCTTACAAGCAGAAGCCTCTCATCTATACTGGTGCGAATTTCTACGATAAACATCTTCAAGAGAAACTGGACAGATATCTGATCATGATAGCTCAATATACGGATCGTGAACCTGTATTGGCTGATGAACGTGACATTACTATGTGGCAATACACTGGTAAGGGACATCTTGAAGGAATTAACGGATATGTCGATAAATCGCGTTTCATGGGTAATCATACGCTTCGTGAATTGCGTTTCAGACATAGGAAAAAACAATAAACAAGTCAAACAAGGATATGGCAGTTATAAAGTGTCCCGAATGTGGACATCAGGTAAGTGAATTGGCTCCTACATGCCCAGGTTGTGGCGTGGAGATCGCCGGCAAGGTGATAAAGTGCCCTGATTGCGGAGAGATTTATTTCCGTACAATGATGCTTTGTCCTACTTGTCATCGTCCAACTTCCTCTGCACCTGTTCAGCCATCTCGTCCTGTACCTGTTCGTCATACAGAACCTGTAACTCCTGTTCCTCAGCCTAAGCATAAGGAAGAGCCAGAGAAGAAATCATACACTACAATGATTGTCGGTCTTGTGATTGCTCTTGCTGTATGTGGTGTTGGAGCATTCTACTATAATGATGCGAAAAAACAGAGAGAACAGAATGACTTTGAGTTTGCTGCACAGAGTAATGATCCGTTGGTTATAGAGCAGTATCTCAACGAACATAAGGATGAGAACACATCTCATCGTGATTCTCTTCAGTCAAGACTTGCTCTGATTCAGGAGATGGATAAGGAATGGACTAACGTGGTGATTAGTGGTTCTCGTGATCAGTTGGAGCACTATGCCAAGACACATCCAGATTCTCCACATAAGGATGAGGCTATCAATAAACTTGACTCAATGGATTATGCTCATGTAATGAAGGATAAGACTATTGATGCGTTCATGAAGTATGTCAATCAGCATCCCAATGGTCGTTTCGTTAATGATGCAAAGGCTGCTATTGATGCCATCAAGATGATGCAACTTCAGCCAGAAGAGTCTCAGATGATTAAGGCTTTGTTCAAGAAGTTCTTCCAATCTGTCAATTCGCGTAATGAGAGTGGCATGCTTTCAACCGTTGCCGACCAATTGACGAGTTTCCTTGGGCAGTCAATGGCAGGAAAGGCCGATGTTGCTACTTTCCTCAATAAGATTTACAAGTCGGATATTACCAATATGAATTGGCATATCATAGACGACTATAAGATAAGTAAAAAAGCTGGAACAAATGGTGCTGCAGATTATACTGTGCAGTTTACTGCTGAACAGAATATCTCACGTACAGATGCCAGTCAACCAACATATAACAGATATGTGATTTCTGCTACCGTTAGTTCTGACGGTAAGATTTCAGGTCTGAATATGAAACGTGTTCCTCAGCAATAAACATACCTAAACAAATCACGATCGTGCATTTCAAGTGGATTCATAATACACCATCGCCAACATTGATGCGACAGGCGAGCGAGTTGAGTGAAAAACTCAATATTGCTCCTGTGCTTTGTCGTCTTCTGATAGAGCGTGGGATAACAACAGAGTCGGCGGCTAAGCGTTTTTTCCGTCCTCAACTCAATGACCTCATCAATCCATTCCTGATGAAGGATATGGACATTGCTGTGGATAGACTGAACGATGCTATGGGCCGTAAGGAACGTATCATGGTATATGGAGACTATGATGTGGATGGTTGTACTGCCGTTGCATTGGTTTACAAGTTCCTACGTCTGTATTATTCCAATATAGAATATTACATTCCTGATCGTTATGATGAGGGTTATGGCGTAAGTCATAAGGCTATTGATATGGCGAATGAGAATGGTGTAAAACTGATTATCATTCTTGATTGTGGTATTAAGGCTCATGAGGAAATTGCTTATGCAAAATCTCTTGGTATCGATTTCATTATCTGTGATCACCATGTGCCAGATGACACTCTGCCACCAGCTGTTGCTATACTCAACCCTAAGCGTACTGATGATTCCTATCCATTCAAGCACCTTTGCGGTTGTGGCGTAGGCTTTAAACTGATGCAGGCTTTTGCCAAGAATAATGGTATTCCGTTCTCTCGTCTCATACCATTGCTCGACCTTTGTGCCGTAAGTATTGCCGCTGATCTTGTGGAAGTTACAGATGAGAATCGTGTTCTTGCTTATCATGGATTGAAGCAACTTAATCAGAATCCATCCGTAGGATTAAAATCAATCATTGATATCTGTGGACTTTCTGGCAGGGATATCTCTATGTCTGATATTGTATTTAAGATTGGCCCACGTATTAATGCTTCTGGTCGTATGGAGAATGGTAAGTTGTCGGTTGATCTTCTTGTGGAGAAAGACTATAATGTTGCTATAACAGCAGCAAAGCATATCGATGCTTACAATGAGCAGCGTCGTGATATCGACAAGCAGATGACAGATGAGGCTAATGGAATTGTAGAGAAACTTGAAAGCCAACGTCATCGTTCAAGTATCGTGCTTTATGATGAGAACTGGAAGAAGGGTGTTATCGGTATTGTTGCATCTCGCCTTACTGAAATATACTTCCGTCCAACCGTTGTTCTTACTCGTGATGGACAGTTTGCTACTGGTAGTGCACGTTCTGTTGCTGGTTTTGATGTCTATTCTGCCATCAAGAGCTGCCGTGATCTACTGATTAATTTTGGTGGACACACTTATGCTTGCGGATTAACCATTCGCTGGGAGGATGTTCCTGAGTTCTGCAAGCGATTCTATGCCTATGTTGAGGAGCATATCGAACCTACTCAGACTGAGGCGACTCTTGCTGTGGATGCCGTGATTGATTTTAGGGATATCTCTCGTCGTCTTTATCATGATCTCAAGCGATTTGCTCCTTTTGGCCCTGGTAATGTTAAACCGACATTCTGCACTCATAATGTGTATGACTTCGGAACTTCCAAGGTTGTTGGACGTGAGCAGGAGCATATCAAACTCGAACTTGTTGATTCAAATTCAAATACCGTGATGAATGGTATTGCTTTCGGACAGTCTGCTTCAGCCCGTTATATCAAGTCGCGTCGCTCGTTTGATATTGTCTATACCCTTGAGGAAAATATCTACAAGCGTGGAAACGTGCAGCTTCAGATTGAAGATATAAAACCTAACGAGGATTAATATCGATAAGTCATGGCATATTAAGACTATATGCCATGACTTTTAATATTTTTACTATGGATTACATTTCCGTTCTTCGGCAATATTTCGGATACCCAGCTTTTAGGGGTGTTCAGCAAGAGATTGTTGAGAGCATCGGCTCTGGACATGATACTCTTGGCCTTATGCCTACGGGTGGAGGTAAGAGCATTACCTTTCAGGTTCCAGCTCTTGCCATGGACGGTGTATGTATTGTTATAACTCCTCTCATCGCCTTGATGAAGGATCAGGTGCAACATCTTCGTGATAGGGGAATCCTTGCTGCCGCTATCTATTCCGGAATGAGCCATGCAGAGGTTCTTCAGGTATTGGATAATGCCGTTTATGGTGGTGTGAAGTTCTTGTATGTGTCGCCAGAGAGATTGTCTTCACCTCTTTTTATTGCCAAGATTCAGCAGATGAAGATATGCTTTATTACGGTTGATGAGGCTCATTGTATCTCACAATGGGGATATGACTTCCGACCTTCTTATCTGAAGATTGCAGAGATAAGGAATATCCTTGAACCTCAGGATGATACGTCTGATACTCCGAAATACACGATTCCTGTTCTTGCTCTTACTGCAACTGCTACTCCGCAGGTGGTAGATGATATTCAGGAGCGCCTTGCTTTTTCGGAGAAGAAGGTTGTGCGAATGTCGTTCAAGAGAGATAATCTCGTGTATGTGGTTCGTAAGACGGATAATAAGGAGGCTGAACTGATTCATATCTTACGTTCTGTATCTGGTTCTGCCATCGTCTATACCCGCTCGCGTCAAGGAACTAAGGATATAGCAAAGATTCTTTCTTCTCATGATATTTCCGCTACATTCTATCATGCAGGACTTGATTTTGCCGTAAAGGATCAGCGTCAGCATGATTGGCAGAATGATGAGGTTCGTGTAATGGTTGCTACCAATGCCTTTGGAATGGGTATCGACAAACCTGATGTGCGTATCGTGATCCACATGGATTGCCCAGATTCACTTGAGGCTTACTTCCAGGAGGCGGGTCGTGGAGGTCGTGATGGAAATCGTGCTTATGCAGTTTTGCTTTATAGTAAGACGGATAGGCGTAATCTCCTCACTCGTGTTCAGAGTGCCTTTCCTGAGAAAGATTATATAAGAAAGGTCTATGATGATCTTTCGTATTTCTTCCAACTTGCTCTTTATGATGGTGAAGGTGCTCGCTATGAATTTGATATTGAGCGTTTTTGTCAGGTGTTCAAGCATTTCCCAACTCGCCTTTCTGGTGCTTTGGCTGTTCTGCAACGTGCAGGTTACATAGAATACGATTCTGATCCAGACAATCATCCTCGTTGTAAGTTCCTTTTATCGCGTGATAACCTATATCAGCTTCGTGGACTTTCTGAAAATGAGGATAATATCCTGACGGCTTTATTGCGAGTGTATTGCGGATTGTTCTCTGATCTTGTCTATATCGAAGAACGTATGCTTGCTGATTATTCGCATCTTCCTGTTGATCTAGTGAGAGTTTCCTTGAAATCTCTTGCTAATCGCCGCATTATCAAGTACATACCTCGAAGGCATGTGCCAATTATCTACTATCCGCAACAGCGTATAGAGTCATCTCGACTCGTATTCTCAAAGGATATCTATGAGGATTTACAAGAGCAGATGGTTGTTCGTGTGAATGCTGTTCTCGAGTATGCTGAGTGCGATGATGAATGCCGTTCTTCTATTCTTCTTCGCTATTTCGGTGAGAAGGCAGAAGAGAATTGTGGATGCTGTGATGTCTGTGTTGAAAGAAAAAGGAATGGAAACTCTGCTTCTTCATCAGAAATTGATGCAGTTCAGATTATCCTTGATGCCATCAATGATGCAGACGGTAGCCTTCCTATTGCGAAGTTTAACGAGTTACCTCTCACAAAACATCAACTTGAGAGCGCCTTGGAGCTGTTACGTTCTGAAGGAAGATTGATAATAAAAGGCTCAAAAGTTGCATTGATATAAACAATTTCTCAAGCTTCAGCTTTAATTTATACATTTATGTTATCTATAATCCTTGCTATCTTTACTTTCGTAGAATTTAATTGCGAGAATCTTTTCGATACTCGTCATGATTCTCTGAAAAACGACTATGAATATTGTGATGGAGGTGCCTATCATTGGAATTCCAAGCGCTATTGGCATAAACTGAACAATATTGGTAAGGAAATCGTTTCAATTGGAGGAGAAGGGCAAGAGTGGCAAGTGCCTGATTTGGTAGCCCTCATTGAGGTTGAAAATGATTCCGTTCTAAATGATCTCACAAATCGTTCGCTTCTCCGAACTGTTGGTTATAAGTATCTCATTACCAACTCTCCTGATGAACGTGGGGTAGATGTCGCTTTGCTTTATCATCCATACAGTTTTAGACCTGATACATCTTATAGTATTCGTATTATTCCCCCAAAAGATTGCCGTCCAACTCGTGATATCCTCTATGTCTGTGGAAGAATGCTTGGAATGGAAAACTCTGATAGCATAAAATCTAAGTCGGATGAATTACATGTGTTTGTCGTACATGCTCCAAGTAGGCGAGGGGGAGAGGTCGCAACTGAGCCTTATCGTTTGGAAGTGGCTTCCCGACTTTCTTCAAGCATAGATTCTATTCGTGCTATTTCTCCTGATGCCAATATTTTCATAGCAGGTGATTTCAATGACTATTCAGATAATCGTTCCTTGAGAATGCTTGCAGAGCATTCTATGGTAGAGGTTTCCGCAGGAGCCAAGGGAACAAATGGAGCTTTAGGCACTTATAGGTATCAGGGAGAGTGGGGGAGCCTTGATCACATGTTCTTCTCTCAATCCTTTATTGATAATTGCACTATAAACTATTGTCGCATTCATGATCTCCCTTTCTTAACTGAAGAAGAGCCAAAATATGGTGGTGTTCGTCCAGCAAGAACATACCGAGGCTATAAGTATAACTACAATGGCTTCAGCGATCATCTCCCTCTTGTCATTCGCTTTGAATATTGATTCATAAGCGTTTATATTACCCCTCC
>DCJC01000021.1:23372-23536 GCA_002317355.1 Prevotellaceae bacterium UBA1710
ATATTACCCCTCCTAATCACCTTTTATCATAAGCGTTTATATCCCTCCCTTTTAAAGGGAGGTTAAAAGTGGCATCTTCCCTCTTTCTTCTTTATATCTCAACCTTTATTTTGGGAGTAGAATAGGAGTAGATATGGATTACCTTCGAAGTGGCAAGGGGGTAA
>DCJC01000021.1:23614-23826 GCA_002317355.1 Prevotellaceae bacterium UBA1710
AGGCAGAGCGAAGGCACAACGAAGGTATTTCCTCGTTTTTTTCGCCTTTGTAGCAAGGTAATTTATTGATAGGCTAGGGTAAGTGTATGTTGTAAACGTGTTTGTATATTAATTAATGTATACGCTAATTGAATAGTGGTTTTGTGTCTTGATTTATGTCAATTATCCCAGAAATTCAAAGAAATATTAAAATTTTCTTTCCAAATATTTGG
>DCJC01000040.1:0-30927 GCA_002317355.1 Prevotellaceae bacterium UBA1710
ACTCCCCATCTACTCCTATTCTACTTCCATATTACTCCTATAAAAAATGGGAACCACATGGGAATCATATAGGAACTAACCCTCACCTGCGCAAAAAATCCAGCTCACCAGAATAGAGTGAATATGAGCCTGGAAGGCTGTATCTTAGGACTCCAGGCTGGAGCTTGCGAAACTTGTATATATCTTATATTTAAACTTCATCTGTTCATCTAATAGTTCCAGGTTCCACTTTCACAATTGAATGCATTCTTTTATTTCTTTTATTTTTGTCGCATTGTCAGCATACTTGCATGC
The DNA here is from genome assembly GCA_002317355.1 of Prevotellaceae bacterium UBA1710. GTDB lineage: Bacteria > Bacteroidota > Bacteroidia > Bacteroidales > Bacteroidaceae > Prevotella. The sequence continues at coordinate 295 of DCJC01000040.1, forward strand.
TGCTTTTGCCGCATTCCGTGGATGTAAATGGAATCTGAGATAGAGATTAAAATCAGTCAACAACATGTTGTGTGATTTTTTGTTGTATTGTAGAATTGCAATTTCTGTACGACCGTAATTACCATATACAAATGTTACACATTTTATCTTCTCCCAAGGGATAAAGACACCTTCATTTACTTTAGGACATAAGAATATACCATAGTCATCTATTTTACAAACTACATAATTATTCTTTTTGTCGATGTATTTTATCAGATGAAATAATGTATACAAAGGGAATATAAAGCCCAGTGAAAGCATAAATAATATGGTTAAATCCCATTTGTAACAACTATCTGGTATGACAAGATATATCCAAACAAAAGATAGTATGCTTGGTATAATTCCTTCCCATATTTGTTGTTTATGATAATCTTTTCTTCGTATTTCGTACATAAATCAAAAATAAATTTATCACTTTCCTTTAAACAAATTAGACATCATTTGCAAAAATACAAAGAATTATCCATACCTCCAAATTTCTCTGCTGAATTTTCCATGCACGGCCACGGCACTAATGCATCTGCAAGGGGAAACCGAGTTTGCCTCCTTGTCATTGCCATTGCGGAACATCTGTGATTGTGTCTCCTTTTGTACCTCCGATGACAGGATTAATAACGATCTTTCCTGTATCATTACTGAATATTATATCAGGAATCATACAAGTACCAGTTCCTACTTCCTGCCTCTTCATCTTAATCTGCATCTTTGATACTAATTCTTTTGTTGATACACTTTTCAACCATTCATTATCTACATCATTTTTCGGATCAATCATTATAGATAATTTGATGAAAAATGTATCATTGGGGGCATAATGATTTATTTCATATTTCCCTTGCATTTGTCCGTCTGTTCTTGTACAACCTTCAAGTATAAACTCTGTAAGCAACGAATCGCTATGTAGAACATTGGCTGTAAGAGGAGACTTCAACAAGTTATCAATCGGAACAAATATTGTATCTGACAACTCATTCACAACAATATAGCATGGTGAAATAATCCGTCTAACAGTATAGCTATTTAAAGAATCTTCTCCCATTTCGTCAGGGAAATGCATCTCGCGGTCATTTACACTTACCAATATAGCATGCAGATCATTATTGCCTGTACAAGCAAACAAAAATGGGACAAGCAAACCAATTATTAATTGTTTCATTATCGAATCTAATTATTTTACTAACATACATCTAGACAAGCATCATAGAAATTCAATCATATGGCCCACCAGAATCTGAAAAGTCTATGCCTTTATTGTATTTCTTTACCAAAGGCAGGAAACGGGGTTTCTTTCCAAAGTTTGTATATGCGTCTGCAAGCGCATGACTATATTTTTCACGCATTTTCTTGTCTTTGAAAAAACATTCTATATAATTATATGCCCATTCATTATCATACGACATAATCGAAGCAAAAAACAAAGAACCCCTTTGGCCATATATTCCCTTTTTCCCCTTGATGCGCTTACCGATTTCTTCTAAAAGGGGAACAAAACTTTGGTGAGGCCAGGCTAAAACTGCAGCCAGACCACAATTCAAATTTCCTTCTTCATCAATATCATCATCATCGTCAACAACTATTTTCTCTGATGGAGAATCATTCAGTACATTTGCTATTGTTTGTAAATCATTGGGGTTTCTATAAACTGCTATTTCATATAATACATCGCAATTACCCCTTTTGTAAAGATCGCAGAAAATATCATAAAACTTAGGATTCCCACTGCATCTTTTCATCATCCCTTCGTTGTATCCCACAGGTTGCAAATTATGAACAAGTACCATGGAATCAAGGATTTCTATACTCTTTGAATCAAACAAATCTGCATACAATGCAGAATATCGGGTAATATACTCCTTAAGAATGTGTATCTTCTTATTATTATCTAAATAAAGTACCCCATCGTCTTTTACTAAAGAAGGCAATAACTTCATACACATATTTGCATCTCTGTGTAATAGTTCCGTATATGCTAAAGCGCGAATTGCTGGTATCTTCGCGTTCAAAGCTAAGCTGTCAAGTTGTTCGATAGATGCTACATTTATAAGGGCTTTCTCCTTAAGATACATTGGGGCGTTTTTGTCAGACACATAACAAACACTGTCATTTTGAGATTCTAAATCATAAAGAGCCTTCTCGAATGATAGTTTTGTTTGAGCAGTTACTTCTGATTGTATTAACAACCCAATTAATATAAATAATATGTTTCTAATCATCATAAGAAAGTTTTTCAATAAAACACACTAGTAACCTTCTTCGAACTGACATTTGTCGATACGCCCGTTTACCATTTTGTTCAATTTGCGGCAAAGATACGAACATTTTCTCATACCTCAAAATATCTTTACCGAATTTTCCATACGCAACCACGACACTAATGCATCTGCAAGGGAAAGCCTTTACAAAAGGCAGGAAGAAGGGTGTATGAAAACATTTAAAACTAACTTGTCAGTAAGAGTTCCTTTCTTCCATTCTTCGTTATGATTTTCAGGAGACCTTTCCGCTTGAGTTTCTTTATTTCTTTTCTCGTAAAGTTTTTTACGATACTCCCATCTACTTGCAAATCATAGATATAATTCTTACCTTCAAATGAATAATATAGTTTCTTGAATCGTTTGTCTTCAAGATTATAGATTTCCAAAATTACATAACCACATTTGAATATCTGTATTTCCAATGGAATATCATAGGTGTTGTAACATTCTTTCCCATTGACTTTTTCATAGCTACTATATATTAGTCCTATCTTGCCTTCAAATGATAGAATTTTCTCGTAACCTTCTTCCTCTATTGATAAATTACCAGGATAATAACTAATATCAACATTTGTCTTCTCCCCATTATCTTTTAGAAGATATATACACGTAGGGGTGCACGTCGATACAAATTCCTTGTTTACTGTTATGATGAAATTAAAGTTCTTGCGTTCCTGTGCATGAACAACTATCAAGGATGAAAATATAAAATAGAAAAATATAATTAGACTTTTCATTTTGCCTTTTTGTTTATTGCGCTTGTTTTCATTGAACTCATGTTTGCTATCTATTTCTTCGCTAGAATATCCTTAAAGCACAAGAAATTTGGGCTTACCATATGTAAAACTTTAAATTATTGCTAGTTATGATGGTTTACCGGAAGCCAATAAATTATTTTATCACTTCATCAAGTAAAGTATGCTCTTTTTATTGGTTGAGAGTATCATCTGTGGTTGGGTGTTCCTTATCTAATTTTGCTAATATACGTTCAATACCTTTAAGAAATACAGGTAAATACTCCTTTGCACATTTGCTTTTTGCTGAATGAAACAGAAGTTGCTCATATTGATTAAAATTAGTATCGCTTAGGTATAATTCACTAGCAATCATATCCATATAATTATTGGATACATCTTGGTGTTTGCTAAAATATTCCAATGCATAATCAGTATTCTCATTAACATATTTGACACAATATCCACCTAGCATTTCTGCAACAGCTCCATCTGCCATATTTACATTTTCATTCAACACGTAGAAGTGGAGCTTTCTTTTGTTGCCATCTGTTGAAGAACATAATGTATCCATTATAGTTGCAGACATATCGTTGTCAGATAATTTAATCTCATGCAAATATAACTTCACAATATTTTTGTCAACATCAACAGACTTGATAATTTCAGACTTAGAGTTTTCATCAAGGTCATCCCAGTATTGATATTCTTCTGCATGAGAAATACAGCTACAAAAGGCTAGAAGTATTCCAAATAGCATTTTATTGTTGTTTAATAATATGTTGTTCCAAATCATCTTTCAATAGTACGTTAAATTCATCATTATTACTTGCAAAAGTAAACATTTATCCTTGTTTCTCCAAATTTTCCAAGCGATTTCTTCAAAATCAGAGCTACAAAAAAAAAGATTTTCAAAAAAATCGGCAGGTCGTCACTCAAAACGCTGTAAGATACAGAGTGTAAGAGCATTAGCGACTTGATTCGAGTTCTCAGGTCGTCACTAAGTCATCACCAAGTCGTCACTCAACGAATACGTATATGTCAGATTATAAAGCTGTTACAGCGATAGAAACCGACAATTTCAAAAATCACTAAGTCGTCACTACTCGTCACCATTTTTGCTCAATTCCAAAATTTATTTAAAACGAGTGCGCAATAATCTGTCTTTCAGCGTGATAGACCTACTTAGAGTGACGACCTGGTGACGACTTAGTGACGACATGAGAGAGGTAAAATATTTGTGTATCTTTCTGATGTACACAAATTTACAAGGCTGTGAGTGACGAGGTGACGAGTTTTGTGAAAATTCTTTTTTTCTTATAGTAATCCGCAGTTTGCAATTCGCTGGTTAACATCATCTTTCACAGATCCTTCGCTATGGGTTCGCTCTGCCTCCGCTATTGAAGCGGAACCAGAAGGGAGTTATATGGGAATAGAATGGGAACTACATAGGAATTACATAGGAACTACATAGGAGGCAGTATGTCAGTAAAAGTTAGTTCATCCGAAATTTTGAGTAATAGATATTTAAGCTATCGCCAGGAATATGCCCTGTTGTGAGAAAAATTAATGTCCGAATTAATGTTTTAATTAGTGTCATAATTAATGTCAGCCGAAGGCAAATATTCTGCATCAATTTATGTCTTGGCTTACGCTTACGTTAATTAAGACATCAATTGGGACATTAATTAAGACATTAATAACCTTGCGATATAAAATATTAACTGGGTATTTTCGAATTCCTAATGAACACAAAAGTTGTCATCATTTCAGTAATGTATGACATATGGCAGAAAAAATATTGCCACACTAATTATGAAAAATAGCACACTAATTATTGGCATGGCAAAAGATGTCGTTTTGGCATGGTTTTTGCCTGCAGTCACATGATCTACTTTTAATCTTTAACAATTAAATTTTCATTATCATGAGTGAAACAAATCCTTTCATTCAGGGCAAAGAATGCTCTGAACAGTCATCAACCGCGTCTGCTAACCTTGAACCTATGATTGATGACCAGCTGCCTTTCGAGTATGTTCTCGAAGACAACTACCAGTTCCGCCGCAATGTACTCAGTGGCATGGTTGAGTACAAGAAGACCACCGATGCTGACAGTCAGTATGCCCGTCTGACATCAGAGGCTCTCAACACCATATTCATAAGAACAAAGCGTGAGCTGAGTGACGAGAGCAACCTGAAGAGTGACATCAAGGCGTATGTTGAGTCTGACATCCCACCTCTCTACAATCCTGTGGAGTCATGGCTCGACAGCCTTCCTGCATGGGATGGCAAGGACAGGGTTATGGACTTCCTGAAGCGCATCCCTGGCATCACGGATGAGCAGATGTCACTTATGAGGATATGGCTCCGCTCAGTGGTAGCTACTGGCTTGCCATGAACCTTGAGCATGGCAATGAGACTGTACCTCTGCTCATTGGCTCACAGGGTTGTGGCAAGAGCACGTTCTGTGTGCGTTTCCTACCGGAATGTCTTCGCCAGTACTATCTCGACCATTTCAATCTCGGCAATAAGTTTGATAAGGAGATGGCACTCACAGGCTGTCTGCTGATATGCCTTGACGAGATGGACCAGTACAAGGCTGGTCAGATGGCACAACTGAAGCAGGCGCTCTCGAAGGTCAATGTCAACGGTCGCAGAATCTATGGCAGAACCATTGACGTGCGTCGTCGCTATGCCTCTTTCATAGCCACTACCAACAACCGTCATCCTCTTGTTGACAAGACAGGTTCGCGTCGCTATCTCACGATAGAGATTCCTAATGGCGAGTACATCAACAACATGGACGATGTGGAGTATGAGCAGCTGTATGCCCAGATTCTCCACGAGGTACGTGACAAGAAGATGCGCTATTGGTACACTAACGAGGAGACACTCCGCATTCAGGAACTCAATGCTCCATACGAGCAGAGCCTGGACCTTGAGCAGATGATTGTGTCGTTCTTCCGTAAGCCAAAGGGCAACGAGAAGACCACGTCATTCACCTCAATGGACATACGCAAGGTACTCAGAACGGAGTATCCTGATGTGTCAGAAAGTCATTTCACCTCTATAAAGATAGGCAATGCCCTCAAGGAGATGAAGGTGAAGAAGGTGAAGTCAAACAAGGGTGTAAGCTACTCTCTCATCAAACTTGCTGCATAGAAAGGGCTCAATGGAAAAATCATGGGGAAACCCACAAGTAAGTAATAGAACAAAATACTCCCTGCGGTCGTGAAAAAATGGTTACCCCCCCTGTTGCCGAATGGATTTTTACGCCTTAAGGCGCTATTTTGAATTCTGTTTTGTCTTGTTTATGTCTTCCAGTAGGCTGATGCGATTGTTTACTGGGAGCCACAAAGCTCACAAGGAAACAAGCATATCTGACTACAAGGGATGGCTATAAGCCAGACCTATAAAGGAAGACATTAACAAGTATTTTGCTCTACTATTTATTTCCGAGTATCCACATGCTTTTTCCACTGATTCTAGAAAAGGTATCAGTAGGCGAAAAAAAATGGCGAGCATCTTGCGATGCCCGCCATTTCTTATTATTTTAACCACCGAAGTTATCGAAACGAATCATGTTGTCCTCTACACCGAGAGAGTGGAGAAGGTCAAGTACTGTCTTAGCCATCATTGGAGGGCCGCAGAGGTAGTACTCACAATCTTCTGGAGCCTCGTGCTGCTTGAGGTATGTATCGCCCATTACAGGTGCTACGAAGCCTGGAGTGTATGCAATTCCTGCTGCATCTGCCTTTGGATCTGGACGGTCGAGGGCGAGATGGAAGTGGAAGTTAGGGAAGTCCTTCTCAAGCTGGAGGAAGTCGTCGAGGAATGGGATTTCCTCAAGTGCACGTGCACCATAGAAGTAGTGCATTGGACGCTGACGATCCTCTGGTGCAATGCCATTACCCTTGAGCATGTGCATAATCTGCGCACGGAGAGGAGCCATACCGGCACCACCACCTACCCAGATCATCTCACGACCTGTGCCGTACTGTGGACGGAACTCACCATAAGGGCCTGACATGATTACCTTGTCGCCTGGCTTGAGTGAGAAGATGTAAGAAGATGCGATACCTGGGTTTACATCCATGAAGCCTGTACCCTGATCCTTTGGCTTGAAAGGAGGAGTAGCGATACGCACGTTAAGTGTGATGATATCACCCTCGTCAGGATAGTTAGCCATAGAGTAAGCACGGATTGTAGGCTCTGTGTTAACACACTTGAGGTCGAAGAGACCGAACTTCTCCCAAGCTGGGAGGTATGTGTCACCGATGAGTGCCTTGTCGAAGTCCTTGTTATAGTCAATCTCGAATGCAGGGATACGGATCTGAGCGTAAGAACCTGGCTCGAAGTTCATGTGCTCGCCTGGAGGGAGAGCCACCTTGTACTCCTTGATGAATGTAGCCACGTTACGGTTACCGATAACAGTACACTCCCATTCCTTAACGCCCATTACTGACTCAGGAACGCGTACTTCCATGTCACCCTTGATCTTAGCCTGACAGCCAAGACGCCAGTTGTCCTTGATCTCCTTACGAGTGAAGTGAGGCTTCTCTGAATCGAGAATCTCGCCACCGCCCTTGAGAATCTGAAGCTTACACTGACCGCAGCTTGCCTTACCACCACAAGCAGATGGAAGGTAGATGCCATTCTCGTTGAGGGTTGCCATTACTGAACCACCCTGGTTAACGGTGAGCTTAGTATCACCATTTACGGTCAGAGTAACCTGACCACTTGGGCTCAGATATTTCTTTGCTACCAGCAGTACTATTACAAGTACGAGGATAACCACGAGGAATACCCCAATGCTGAGTAAATTAAATGCTATGTTCATAATTATTAATTACACATTGAAAATAATTAAATGATTAAATGAAAAATCAGGGAAATACGAGTCAGCTTTTTCATCTGAAGATTTTCCGCTAAAAGTATTTTTCCACTTTTAATTTTTCACTTTTCATTTTTAATTTTTCATTTTTATAGCTTAAGTCCTGAGAAGCACATCATAGCGATAGCCATCAGACCTACTGTGATGAATGTGATACCAAGACCACGGAGAGGCTTTGGCACATCGCTGTATGCCATCTTCTCGCTGATAGCACCCATACTTACGATTGCAAGTACCCAACCGAAACCAGAACCGAGAGCATAGACGAAGGCATCGAGCACGCTACCGATGTACTGTGTGTTGGCAGGATCCATGTTGATACGCTGCTGCATGAAGAGCGAAGCACCCATGATAGCACAGTTTACAGCGATAAGTGGAAGGAAGATACCGAGAGCAGCATAGAGTGATGGAGAGAAGCGCTCTACGATCATCTCAACGAGCTGCACGATACCAGCGATGACTGCGATGAAGAGGATGAATGCAAGGTAGCTGAGGTCAACGCCTTCTACGAGACAGTCAGGACCGAGCACCTTGGTCTGAAGCAGATAGTTTACAGGAACGGTAACGCAGAGCACGAATGTAACGGCGAGACCGAGTCCGAGAGAAGTCTTTACGTTCTTACTTACGGCAAGGAATGAACACATACCGAGGAAGAATGCAAAGATCATATTATCCACAAAGATGGATCTGAAGAAAAGATTAATCAACTGTTCCATTTATTTCTCCTCCTTATAGAAATATGCACGGTGAATCCAGATTACAACGCCAATCATGATAAGCGCCATAGCTGGCATTGTCATCATACCATTATTAATATAACCGAAGTCGTAAGCACCCTCTGGAATAATCTGGAAACCGAGGAGTGAACCACGACCGAGCAACTCACGGAATGCACCTACGATTACGAGGATAAGACCATAACCAAGACCGTTAGCGAAACCATCGATGAGTGATGCCACTGGACCATTCTGCATAGCGAATGCCTCAAGGCGACCCATGAGGATACAGTTGGTAATGATAAGACCTACATAAACTGAGAGCTCTACGCTTACATCGTAAACAAATGCCTTGAGCACCTGAGAAACGATAGTTACAAGAGCAGCAACGACTACGAGCTGTACCACGATACGGATACGGGTAGGGATAGTGTTGCGCAGTATTGAGATGATGAGGTTACTGAAAGCTGTAATAACAGTAACGGCAAGACCCATCACGAGTGCTGGTTTGAGCTGAGAGGTAACAGCAAGAGCCGAACAGATACCAAGCACCTGTACGAGGACAGGGTTGAGAGCGTTGATCGGCGCAGTGAAGACCTCTTTAATTTTATTGTTAGCCATAACTATTTTCTATTTAGCTATTAAATTTAAATTATTTCTTCAAAGCTGCGTTATACTTCTTGAAACCATCCTGAAGCATATCACTGACACCATTTGATGTAAGTGTTGCACCAGTTACGGCATCAACCTCGCTCTGAGGGTTCTTTACCTCGCTTGACTTCAGGACCTTGAGCACAGGAGCACCGGCTGCATCATAGATAGTCTTGCCGATGAACTTATCCTGCCAAGCCTTTGAGTCCTTGATCTCAGCACCAAGACCTGCAGTCTCACCTTCGTGGTTGAAGTATGCGCCGTAGATGGTATTGCCATCCTCAGCTACTGCGATATAACCCCAGATTGGTCCCCATAGTCCCATGCCATAGACAGGAACGACAGAGATCTTCTTGCCATCTACATTACAGATGTAGAGAGCGAGCTTACCAGCCTTGTAGTCAGCACTGTTGAGCTTGAAACCAGCGTTCTCACCACCCTGTGCGCCAGCCTCAACTACATTTCCGTCAACGTCAACGATAGCATCGGCAGTAACTACCTCCTGGTACTTCTTTGCACTTGCATCGTTAGAGAGGTCACGGATATTGAGAGCTGCAAGAATCTGCTTCTTCTTATCGAGAGCAACGTTCACGTCCTGTGTAGGCTTGAGTGAACTGCTGATGAAAGCGAGCAGGAAAGCTACGATGACAACCATCACGCAGCTGTATGCTATGATATAAGCATTAGAATTTGTATTCAATTTTGCCATAGTTCTACTTCTTTACACGGTTAAGACGCTTGTTGATATTACTCTGAACTACGAAGTAGTCTATTGTTGGAGCCATCATGTTACCGAAGAGGATAGCAAGCATCATACCCTCTGGGAAACCAGGGTTCATCTGACGGATGATAACAGCAAGAGCACCGATGATGAAGCCATAGATGTACTTACCTGTCTCTGTGCGGGCAGATGTAACTGGGTCAGTTGCCATGAATACTGCACCGAAGCAGAAGCCACCGATAGCAAACTGATGATACCACTCTACTGTGCTCTGACCTGTAGCCTGGAAGATAAAGCCGAGAAGAGCACCGCCAGCGAATACGCTGAACATTGTCTTCCATGATGCGATACCTGTCCAGAGGAGGATAACCGCACCGATAGCGATAGCGATAACGCTTGTCTCACCGATAGAACCAGGGATAAGACCGATAATGCTGTCCATGAGGCTTGCATTTGGAGCAACGCCAGTAGCCATCTGACCAAGAGGAGTAGCGCATGTGAAGCCGTCAGGAAGTGTGTTACCGAAACCGAAGATGCTCTCTGTGCTTACCCATACTGTGTCACCAGACATCTTTGTTGGGTAAGAGAAGAAGAGGAACGCACGTGCGAGGAGTGCCACGTTGAAGATATTCATACCTGTACCACCGAAAATCTCCTTACCGAAGATTACTGCGAATGCACAAGCAAGAACGATAACCCACAATGGGCAGCCTACAGGAAGAATCATTGGGATGATGATACCACTTACGAGGTAACCCTCCTGAATCTCCTCGTTCTTCCACTGAGCCCAAGTGAACTCAATGCCAAGACCAACGATGTAACTAACAAGAATCTTTGGCACTACAGCAAGAGCACCATAGATGAACATATCGAGGAAAGAACCTTCAACACCTGCTGCGAGGTAGTTCTGGTATCCTACGTTGTACATACCGAAGAGAAGAGCAGGAAGAAGAGCGATCACTACCATTGACATAATACGCTTAGAGTCAATGGCATCATGGATGCTTGCACCTGACTTCGCTGTAGCATTTGGTACGTACAGGAAAGTCTCGAAACCATCGAAGACACTACGGAAAGCATGAAGCTTACCACCTTCCTCGAAGTTCGGCTTTATCTGATTTAAATAATTTCTTAAGAAGCTCATTACTCATTTTCCTTTCTCAGCACGTCGAGACCTTCGCGTACGATGCGCTGTAATTCAAGTTTACTACTGTCAACGAACTCTGCCAAGGCGAAATCCTCAGGGCTTACCTCGTAGATACCGAGCTGCTCCTGCTTGTCGATGTCACCTGTGATGATAGCCTTGATGAGATACTCACCGTAGATATCCATTGGAAGTACGCTGTCATACTCACCACTCATGATCATGTGACGCTCACCGCCCTTGACACGAGCATCAAGGTTATAGTTCTTCTTGCCGAAGAGCCAAGAGAAGTAACTGCGGTTTGCAGAGAACTGACCGAAGCGTGGCATAATCCAACCTAAGATCTCATCTACGTTATTACCCTCAGGGATAACAGTTACCTCACTGCAATGAGCACCGATGATAACCTTTACGGCTGAAGCCTCATTGGTAACGGCAACAACCTTACCTGTCAATGGGTTGCCCATGATGACACGAGCGTTAGCGCCAGCGTTAACGGTCAGCTGCTGACCAACGAGAGCGTCAACGTATGCGTTCTCATTCACCTCGCTACCAGCAATGGCAACGGTACGAGTGAGATTAACCTTACCTGTGTTGAAAAGACGACCGAAGAAGATAACTGCGCTTGGATCTACTGTCCAAACCACCTCTCCCTTGTTCACTGGGTCAATGTTGTTAACCTGAACACCAACATTACCAGCAGGACACTTACCGCGGAACTCAACAACCTCTACATCGTTAAGGCTCATTGACTCATTAACGCCAACATAAACCTGAGCGATCTTAGCGAGTGCAGAAAGACCAGTCTGGAAGTCAGCCTCCTGTCCCTGAAGCTCGAAAGAGAAATCACCAGCGAGTGGCATATCCCTGAAAGCAGAGACGAAGATTGCCTTAGGTGCTGTCTCTGGATTTGTAGAGATAGCGTATGGCAACTGGTTAATGTACCCGAAGAGACCTGCGTCGAGCAGAGCGTTCTTCACTGCTTCTGCGTCAAGAGACTTAACATCCTTCTTGCCGAAGTCAACGTACTCCTGCTGTGCATCAGCCTCAACCTGAATGCTGAGCAACTTACGGCGATCACCACGCTCAACGAGAGTGACGGTACCGCTAACTGGAGAAGCAAACTTCACCTGTGGATAGTCTTTGTTGACGAACAAAGCATCACCAGCCTTGACCTTGTCGCCCTCCTTCACCATAACCTTAGGCTTCACGCCCTCAAAGTCAGATGGATTCAAGGCATAAACATTTCCTGCAGACATGCTAACCTTCTTCAGCTCAGCCTTACCTGCAAGATTAATGTCAAGACCTTTTGACAATTTAATTACACGTGTCATTTTACTTACTATAATTAATACTTACTGATTTAATCTCTATGAATTTTTTCTCACAAAAAATGTTGTTCTAAATACTTTTGCAAAGATAATAAAAATTTACGGAATTTTACACTTTTTCGCCACTTTTATTCAATAAGTTGCGTAAATCTTCGTTTTTCTCTTTCTTAATTACTAACTTTGCAAACCCGAATTAACAAAAAATTACAACACACAATGAAAATTTGTTATATTGTGGCCATGCAAGCAGAGGCCCAACCATTCATAGATCATTTCGGTGTAGAGGAAGTTAAGGATTTCTTCTCTCCCCTACCATGTAAGCTTTACAGAAGCACTCTCTCTGAGGAAGATGGTGGTGCAGAACTCAACATCGTGCTCAACGGTCAGCAGCACGGTTCCGACCTCGTTGGTTGTGAAGCTGCTTCCGTTGCCACTCTCTCTGCCATTCAAAAGATCAACCCTGATATCATCATCAACAGCGGCACCTGCGGAGGCTTCAAGAGCGAAGGTGCAAGTATTGCTGAGGTCTTCATCGGCAATGCCGTGATGTTCCACGACCGTCGTGTTCCTGGTGACGATGCTTGGGGCACACAGGCATTAGGCAACTATCCAGTATGGGAAGGCTCTGAGGCTCTCGCCAAGGAATTAGGTTTCGGAATGGGTAAGGTAACAACTGGCTCAAGTCTCGACATGCAGCCTTGCGATGAGAAGATCATCCACGAGAACGGTGGTCAGCTCAAGGACATGGAAGGTGCTGCAATCGCTTTCGTCTGCTCTCTCTTCCAGAAGCCAATTCTCTTCGTGAAATCAGTCACCGACCTCTGTGATTCAGGTGCAGAGACATTCGAAGAATTCTCAAAGAATCTTGCCGCAGCAAGCGAATCCCTCAGGCTAGCCAACATCAAGGTAATCAAGTATCTGGGTGCTAGGTGTTAGGTGATAGGTGTTAGTGGTTAGTAATGGCAGATAACAGATTGCAAGACACCTAACACCTAACACCCATCACCAAACGCCCATCCACCACTATAACAAGGGGGTAAACTCAGTGAAGGTCCGCTTTCTGTTCGCTTTTAGAACGGAGCTTCACTGAGTTTACCCCCTTGGCATAACGAAGGCTCAAAGAAAGGAAATACTACTTTCACCAAACATTAATATTACATGAGTTAGATGAATTCATAGTCGCTTGATAGATGTTCATTTTGTCTGTTATTATTTTGTCTATGTCATAGTCTGATTCTCGGCACGAGAATGATAATTTGGTTGTGAATGGGTGTTGAGAGTGAGTGCAGCCACTCTCATAAGACCATGCACAAACAAAGTATCAAGTCCTAAAGACTCAGACTATGGCAGAGTATTTTGCTCTATTCACAATTCATGTATCCATGATTTCTCACATAGTTCAAACGACGGATAAAAGTCATGTTTCACTCTCAAAAAATGTTAACAAAATGCAGTTTATTCGGGGAACTCTTGACAAGCGCATAAAAATATAGTATATTTGTACTCAGAAACTGATTCTTACGTGAGTCTTACGTAACTCTTACGTGACTCTTACCTAACTCTTACTACAGATAAGAAGATGGTAAGACATTGGAAAAACGTAGGTAAAAGCGTGATGAGTGTTCTTGCGTGGCAGTTCCTTATCAGATTACACCGGGCTCTTTCCCTAACAAACAATTAAACTGACGAAAATACAATTATGAAAATTAGAAAAATTCTATCACTAACATTTTTGGCACTATGTATCTGTTCTTGTTCTGAAAGCAAGGATGTAGATGAAGTTTCTCTTAAAGGACAACTGGTAAAGTTGGATGAGGGAGAAACTGGACGTTACTCAATACGCTATCTCTTCAGAGACATGGCGTATGTACATGATTATGGCAGTTTCAATCTTTCTGTAGGGAAAATGTCACCAACGGGATTACAGAAACTTGAAAAAACATTAGTACGTGGGCATGGACATAACGAATTTCAACGTGCGGCATTATCGCAAGACAAGAATGGGGCTTTATATGTATTAGATCGCCCAATGGATGGGGACAAATTGATGTCACTTACGAAAATACCGAATGCAAGCAACGCTGAGACGATCAAAGACCAGACAAAATGGGAGGACTATAATTTTAACAAATTGCCACCTGTACATCAATTTGGAGATTCGTTTATCGTCATGTCTGATTCCACTATACTTATAACAGGAGCACCATCAAAAGACATGAAGCATGTGTTTAGTATCGTCAATTTCAAGAGCCAGACAATTACCCCGTTAGATGGTTACTGGCCAGAAGACGGTTCGCCTGCTGACAAAATTTATAATAAATTATTACGTTATACGTATTATAGTGGAATAACATGGAATGGTAAAGACAAATTTTTGTATTGGAATGGTTGGATACCACTCACTTTCATCTTTACTATAGATGGAGCAAAGATGAATATCCAGAGTTATATGTACAACAAAGCTTTTCAACCAGATGTGAATTATTGTACCGAGCGTTTACATTGCTGTACTGATGGCGATAGGATTTATGTGCTATATGCAGATTCTGATGAAGAGGGCAAAAAACTGGATGGATTTAATGAAAAGTGCCCATTTCCTATGGGAAATACAGTTGAGGTTTATGACTGGGATGGCGTGAAGCAGCAGGTTATTCACCTTGACAAGCTCGGAAGGGAAATACGCCTTTCAGAAGATGGAAACACCCTTTACCTTTCCCCTGGAGATATGAGTCATGGTGATGAGTATATCTACTCGTATAAGGTGAGGTAAAAAGGCTAATTGCAAATTTACAGAAACTAAAATACATAAAAAAACTATTACATTCATGAGGAAATTATTATTATCGTTACTGCTATTTCTGCCCTTTGCCTATGGATGGGCAGAGAACGCATCACAAGATACGTCTGAATCTCTATTCAATTCTTGCTGGCGCAACGAGCAGACTGGCGACTGGCAACTCAGTTTGTTTGATAGTTGTGCCATCTATGACAGTAAGATGTGGAAATACGCAACTAAGACAGAGAAAAAGGTGGTGCTCACCGATGGAAACATGAAGGTGAACATCGAGATTGGCAAGAACAAGAATGGAAAAAGCGACTTCGTAATTGATGGCAAGAAGATGCAGCTGTCGCAGATCACGACAGAGCACCTTCCTGAATATCCAACTGCAGATTCTACGGCATTCAGCACGGTGATAAAGCCAGGAGAGGCAACTATTATCGGCTATCTGAAGGATATTCCTGAGGAGTATTCTTGGGGAAAGATATATCTTAAAGTCAATGTCGTTAATTATGTTGGGGCGATGAAAGATGAGAAGAGCGTTGTGGTGGACAAGGACGGAAAGTTCAAAATCACAGTCCCTTTGTTTGGTGTGAACATGGCTCATCTTAATTTCACCAATGGTAATCAGACGATAGCATGGATGCCTATGGTGCTTGATTATGGTAAAACATACTTCCTACTGCACGATTTCAGTAACAAACAAAGTCTGTTCATGGGTGAGGATGCCCGTCTGCAAAATGAGTTTCAAGGGAAATGGAATGTTGTCGATTTTTACTTTGCCCAACCAAAGCACTTATCAACAGAGAAGATGATAGAACATTATCATCGAATTGCAGCTATGTATCCAAATACTATTGAGAAAGTACAAAATACAATTAATGAGCATCCAACAATCAGCAAGCGCTACAGGGATTTCACTCTTGTAGCAAGTAGATATGCTATTTGTAATCTTATGCTATTTGCCATTCCAAATAATGGAATTTTACCTGATGAAATATATGAATGGATTAGCAAATACGGGTATCTCGATACTACAATGCCACTTACCTTAACGGAGAAAATAACTCTTGCACAGGATATGAGAATTAATTTTGAGAGTCAAAAAATTGCGAAGAGATATTACCTTACTTACGAAGATTTACTCACTCGAGCAGAAAGCGGACGGGTAAAACTGAGTGATGATGATATTGAACTCATCAAATTACTTATTGCATGTTCAAAAGAACAAGATGCGGCAGATAAGATAGAAGACCCAGCAGAAAGACGTTTTGCGCTAGAAGCATTAGATGCAAAATATCCTATGAGAGAACTCATTAATTTTTATAAACGGCATGATATCGATTCCATATTGAATAATGGTGCTCCGAGCCAATATGAAATAGGGAAAATGGTTGTCGATTCACTTTATAAAGGCAAGAAAGAATATGACTTTGCCTTATCTCTGTGGTTGATGCGTAATATGTTTATTGCCGATGAAGGATTGCCAAAGGAACTCCATAGATATATTAGTGAAGTGAGGGATACGTTTCTTGTCAATAAGATATATGAGAGACATTATAGACTTGCAAATGCTGCTAATCAGAAATTTCCTGAGGTAGAGGCAAGTGCAAGACCTTCATCGGATGTGAAAGGATTGACTGATGGTAAAGCTATCTTGGAGAAGATTCTTAAGCCATTCAAGGGAAGGTTTGTGCATATCGACTTCTGGGGCACATGGTGTGGTGGTTGTATGCAGCAGATGCAGCATACACCTATGCTCAAGTCGGAGCTGAAGGACTATGACATGGTGTACCTTTACTTTGCCAACAGTTCAAAGTATGCAGACTGGATACGAAAGATCAATGACTTGAATGTTTATGGTAGGAATTGTGTGCACTATAATCTTCCGAAAGAACAGGAAAATGCATTGGAGACATATCTTGATGTTTTTGCATTCCCTGCATATTTCCTTGTAGATAAGCAGGGGAATATACACAACTTAGGAAATAGCCTGAGCGAAAGCATTCCTAAAGCCAAAAGAATAATGGAGAAATGAATTACGGAACTTTCCCGCTCCATGAGAACAAACGAAAAGAAAAGCAAATGGCATGTAATCAACATTGCAACAACAAGCATTTCTGCAATCATTTTCACAGACTAAATAAATTGCATTTAGGGAAGATCCCACACGAGATTCAGGCTGGCGATAGCGCCTATTGTATTTTTGTTAATATTACTTATTTCAGGAATATTTATTTTGGCATATCACTTTTTTTCTATAATTTTGCACAGAAGTTCTACAACAACTCAATAAAAAGAACAAATGAAAAGAATTATTTTAACGCTTATTTTCGGTATCTGTTGTTTCATGCAGATACTGGCAATTGCCATTTCCACAGAACACATTGGAAACGGCAAATGGGTTACTTTGAAAACAGAAAACGGATATTTCTTTTATGCCATAGAAGAAAATGGAGTTGCAAAACTCGGTCAGACTCAATCTGCACCTAACAGCGAGAATTATGCTGCATATTGTTGGAAGATTGAGGGTGATGAGACAAACGGCTATACCTTCCGATGCCTGAAATATGAAGAACAAGGGAAAAAATACATAACAAACCCTACCACTCTTGCAACAAACAGTCAGGAGGTACTTCTAACAGAAAAGCCAAGCAGATATATATACACAGACAAGCACCAGTTGCAACTGGTGGATAACACTAATCTGTATCTTGCTTTCTACAGTTGGAAGTATAGCACTATCCGTCTGCATAACAGTAATGATTACATAGGTAGTCGTATGATTATCGGTGGTATCTACGACTGGAGTGTAGCAGCTATAGTATATGGCACTGAGACCATTGATGAGAATGGCATCATAACAGGAACAACCGTACCTAATGGTGGTGTAATATTTAATGGCGTGAACTATACTCATACCTCAAACTTCTATGTTAATGGCACACCAAACTGCGAGATTATTCCAGTTACTGGTTTTGAAAAATCCACAATTAAGATTGATGAACAAAACAAGACCATTGTTGCATACTATTTAGGTACACAATCAGGCGTGAACTACAAAACTGCAGGAAGCCCAGCAGAAGGGCAGAATGCTATTACAGGCGAGAATAATACCATTTGGACAATGACCGCCAAGAATTACATCACCAACACATCAGGAAACTACGACAAAGTTCCAGCAGACAAGGCTTGGCAGATGGAAATGGTAGTAGAAAACACCACCAGAAATGGGAACGACCCAAGTTTCAACCGCTGGGGCTCATGTATTCTTTCCTCTTGCGGAGACCCTTTGAACACATACTATTGGGGAGACTTCCAAGTATATCAGCATGCGCCTACACACACAAGCCCTAACACACTCAACTTCAAATCGAATAAGGGTGATGGTATGGACCACATCATAGCACAAGGTAATTCTGTAGCCAACAAGAACTACAAGGTAATTGTACGATATAATGGTAATAAGGTATATGTTATACGCACCATTATGCTTGATGACAATTTTAACGAGACAAATGAAGTCTATAATAATGTATGGATTGCCGCTCAATCTCAAAAAGAGATAAACCAGATGTCTTGCGCTCTTCCTACAGGCATCAACCTCAAGTCACTCAAAATTTCTATCGCAGAAGAAAGTAATCTTCTTGAAGATGTTGACTATGCAATTCAAAATATTGGTACTAAGTATTATCTCAATGGCCAAGAAACTTCAGACTGGTATAGTCTATATGCAGGTGATGCCGCAAAATACCAAATAAAATGGACTGGCAATCAAGACCTTACTTATTCGGAGACAGACGGAGGATTGCACAATTCTTTCTACATCAAGTCTGTCAACGACAACAAGTGGCTTACAAGCAACAACAAATTTACAGGCGACCAAGAGGAAGCGCAGGCTTTCGTATATACTACAGATCAGAGGATTTCTCCAATAACCGCAAAGAACACAACAGGAAACGCTTGGGCAATTGAAACCAATAATACTTGGTATTTTGATTTCTTTGCAAATTTCTATGTTGAGGTTGCAGGTAATAATAATGGTGGTTTGAACTATCATAAGAATGGTGAGCCTCAAACAGCTCACAACAACACCTATTTAGAACTTCCTTCTGGTGTTGACGTGTCATATTTGTCAAACAGTTCACAAATAGGTTATAGTGCAGCTATCTCTAAGGCTGACATTCGCATCAAAGTTCAATACACTCCACTTGATGATACATTCTATTATATAGAGCCTCTGGCTTCAACTACCAATACAAATCTTTATTACTGGGACAAGTCAAACACAAGACTTATCACCTATAATGCAACGCAAAACACCCTTAACGGAAATATCACTGATTGGGATGACAAGGGCGATGTTTCTAAGTTTGCAATTACCAAGGCAAACGAGATTCCCGTAAAATTAAGCCTTGTAGAAGGTAAGTATTACGGCTCTATCTATTGTCCTAACGCACTCGTCTTGCCAGATGGAGTAAACGCATATACACTCACAGAAGTTACAAATGATGGTATCTTCAAACTTAAATCCATTGAGGGGAATGTTCTTCCAAAAAGAACAGGTGCCGTTCTGATAAGTGAAAATGAAGTCAATAGTAATTTTGCCATAAGCACAAGTGCAAGCGTTCCTGTTGAAGGCAACATCTTCAATGGTTCTGTGGTTCGCGAGAAGAATCAGTATAGCGGTCAAAGCAATAGCAATATCTACGTTTTAGGCTCTAAAAACGGCATAGGTTTCTACCAATACACGGGTGATATGATTCCTGCCTTCAAGGCTTATTATGTAGATTCTCAGGGAGCAGCAAAGAGTTTCGCCTTCAGTTTTGAGGATAATTCATCAACAACTGGCATAAGTGAGCTTACTTCAGGAAATTCAAATACTGATATTTTTGACCTCACAGGCAGGAAGGTTAAGACTATGCTTCCAGGACAAATATATATAATCAACAACAAGAAAGTTATTTTTAAATAAACAATTGCAAAATCAGAATTATGAAAAAAGAATATATAGCGCCTACAACAAAATGGCATAAATTAGCAAGCAAGAACAACTTCATGGCAGGAAGCCGAAGCCCCCAATCTTTAAATATGAAAAATATGAGCAATCCGACTACAGGTAGTTCTGCTTCTTTCCAATGCATTGATAATGAAGACGAAGCTTTATAAAAGACAAAGCGTCCGGTAAACGTCGAAAGACAATTTACCGGACACTTTAATTTTTGCACTAACAGAAAGGATTATTCCTTATCTAACCTTCCTCTCCATAGGTATTTCCTTGTTTCATGAACAATGATTCCTGAAAGGAAAAGAAGCGAAAGAAGGTTTGGTATTGCCATAAGAGCATTGAAGATATCAGCAAGATCCCATACGAGATTCAGGCTTACAACAGCTCCAAGATATGTGGTGATGAGGAAGATAATTCTATAGCCGTTGACTATTCGTCCGACAACGCTAAACTCATCAGAACTCTTTCCACGAACATCCTCACCCTTCTTGCGAGCCATTCTTCTTGCCATCTTATTTGCAAGATACTCTATTGCCCTCTCGCCGTAATAGCTCCAACCGAGAATGGTGGAGAAAGCAAAGGTCAAGGAACCGAACGTGAGAAGTGGCTCTCCGATATATGGTATCTTCGAGAATGCCATCTTAGTGAGTATGCCTCCATCAGAAAGGTTGATGTCAGGATAGGCAATAACGGAAGAAACGATAACAATACCAGTCAAAGCACAGATGACAACTGTATCCCAGAATGTGCCTGAAGAAGAGACAAGTGCCTGACGCACAGGATTCTTCGTCTGTGCTGCCGCTGCAACGATTGGTGCAGAACCAAGACCTGACTCGTTAGAGAACAATCCACGAGCAATACCGTATCTTGCAGCTATCATGATTGAAGAACCCACAAAGCCGCCACCTGCAGCATCTGGATTGAAGGCAGATGAAACAATCAGTTTGAGAGCTGGCCAAACATAAGGCGCATTGATGATGAGAATCACCACACAACCCATCACATAGAGAGCTGCCATAAGTGGCACGAGCATCTCGCAACACTTGGCGATACTCTTCACGCCACCCATTATAACTGCAGCAACAAGGATAGTTACTATTCCACCGATGATAACAGGAGAAACGCCATAGGTATCATAACTGAGGGTTGATATAGCATTCGCCTGAACCGTAGAGCCTATTCCGAAGGTGGCAACAGCAGTAAAGAAAGCAAAGGCAAGTGCCCACGCCTTCCACATCTTCTTCTTGAAACCAGTGGCATTCTCGGCAAGACCACGCTCAAGGGCATACATAGGACCTCCAAGCATCTTTCCCTTTCTTGTCTGCACTCGATACTTGATGGCGAGGAGTCCTTCGCCATACTTCGTGGCAATACCGAATACACCAGTCAGCCAGCACCACAATACAGCACCAGGGCCACCAAGAGCAATAGCTGTACCCACACCCACAATGTTTCCCGTACCGATGGTTGCGGCAAGAGCTGTGGTGAGGGCAGCAAACTGCGATACATCTCCCGTTGAGTCATTATCACGACTCACAGACAGCTTTATTGCCTTGAAGATATGCCTCTGAGGGAAGTTCAGACGGATAGTCAGGAACAGATGCGTTCCCAACAGCATTATTATCATTGGCCATCCCCAAAGGATACTACTTATTTCAGATATTATTTCTTGCATAGCATAAATTTAATTACAAATTACAAATTACGAATTACCTGGTTACCTTCTTATGTGTCAAAGATTGTGTTGTGTAATTGTAAACAGGTAATTTGTAATTAGTACTTTGTAATTCTAATTGTTTATTCTACTTTCACTGGCATTGGAGCTGCAATTGGAGCAAGCATCTTCTGCACCTGCTCACGGGCATTCTCACGAGCGATTTTCATATTCTCAGGCGACATGCAACGCTTCAGCATTCGGCCACGAGCCCTGTCGTACATAGCCTGACGATCAGCATTACTCCATTTGCCCGACTCAAAGAATGACTTTGTACGAGCTTCATCAATGAAGTTATAGTCGAGCAACTTGATTTCAGGAATAGTGACATATACCGTGTCTTTCTCCTGTCTGATCCAATCGTTAGAGCAGGTTGAAAGGTCGATTCCGAGCCTCAACTTTCCGTAATAGATACGAACAAGCTCATCGTCAGAGAAGAAGCCCTTGCGCACGGTATCAATGAGTTCCTCATCACTTACGGCAAGAAATTCCCACTGGCCGATAGCCTTCATACGATCCACGATGTTTGGCGTATAATCTATTCTGTCGTCTGTGCCCAATGAGATAGAAGTGTTCTTTACACCATTACATGTCCAGAGTACAGCTACAACCACCAACACCAAACATACAACACCTAAAAATAGGTACACACGTGATAGACCGCTATTCAGTCCTCTTAAGAATCGTAGCATTTTCATCTTTACGGAATGATATGGTTATATTTGTGTCTTTGAATCCAAAAGCCTGAACAATAGGCACTAACTGACGGGCAGCACTCTCACGCGCCATTTCCTCTATGCCAAGACTTCCCAATGAGCTTTCTATCGACTTTCTGCCCTCCAGTTCATACTTCTGCAACTCCTCATCGCTGAAACTCCTACGGGTAAGGGAAACAAATTGCCTTACACCTTCATGGTCAACATGAGTCTCGGTAATCTCAACTTCAGGATGCGGAAGGAAGATTGTCACCTTGTCGTCTTCACGCACGATATCTTCCTCGGTAACCTTACCAAGATCGATGCTTGCCTTTACGGTTGCATAGAGCGGAATTGCAACCTTACGCTTACCTGCAGGAATATTGACGGACAACTCCTTTCCCATCAATTTACCGGAAAGTTTCATCTCGTCATCATGAGTGATAATCTTATGAAGTTTTATTTCTGCCGTATTCAATCGCGAACATCTTTGCAACTGCATGATCAATGTCGGTCTTGGAACAGAATCGATCTTTTCCTCCACATTTTTCGTGGAAGAACAACCGCATCGTATCACAAAAAAAGCGACAAACATTGCAGCAAATAAAACCAAAAATATGCAAATTTTTCCTTTTTTCTCCATGATTTGACGACAAAATTAGTAAAAAAACAACAAAAATGGAATTTTTCTTACTTTTTTTTGCAGTTTTATTAAACTTTTCATTAATTTTGCAGTCGTAAAGATAGACTAAAGGAATCTTAAAGTCATACACAATTAAAAATTACGCCTAGAAACTCTCTTATTTTAGTAATTAGTATGAAAAAAACATTTCTCTCTATCTTCATGATAGCGACTGTTTGCTTGACTGCATCAGCGCAAAATGAGCAAGGTGGTTATGACCGTCCTATGGATCGTACAGAATGGGCGAAGAGACGCACTGAAAGAATGGTTCAGAAATACGGACTCAACGAGCAGCAGGCAGTAGCACTGCAGGCACTCAATGAAAAACAGAAGCCACGTGACATTGGTCAACGCCCACAAAGTCCTGCAAACAAGGACAGCGTAAAAACTCAAAGGCCAAATGGTCGAAGAGGTCCGCGCATGAGTGGCGAATTCATGAAGCAGTACAACGAAGAACTGCAGAAGATCATGACAGCCGACCAATTCAAGGCTTATATGGAAGACATGGAAAAGCGCCGTCAAGAGCGTGGACAACGTCCTCGTCGACCATAAGGGTAAGTCCTAAAACAAAAGAATAAACATATAAATCATAGGTTTGAATTTTAGTAATCTTAGTTTTTCGTCATCGGTGTGCAACACGTTGTGAAATGAGTTAACACCAAATACGTATTTCGGTACGTATTCTATTATAAATAAGGCGTTTGCGTGAGCAAGCGCCTTATTTTCTTTTTTATATACTTCAAGGAGTAACAAGAAGTACAAGTAGTACAAGACGTATGTCTAGATATAACGACTCATGTACAACCTTTCACAAGAAATACTATTGTCTTGTACTACTTGTGCTACTCCTTGTACTTCTAAGTGAAGTTTTCGAAACTAAAATATTCTCATTGTTTTCCAAGCGCAACGCGTGAGAGAGAATAGCGTGCCTCTGGATTCAGGCTTTGCAAATGATGAAAGACATCGGTCATTGCCTTGCGGTTGGTCACTTCCTCGTAAGGGCAGAGTGCCTTCTGCTTCTGAAATCCGAGCTTCTCTGCCATCTCACGGATATCATCCTCATGAACAAGGCATAGGGGACGGATAATCTGCAATGGGTAATGTTCAAGCTGAAGTATTGGTGGCATAGTGTGAGCCGAGCCTTCAAAGGTTATGTTCATCAGGTAAGTGACGATGATATCGTCATTATGATGCCCGAGAGCAATCTTGTTGAAGCCATTCTCAACAGCGAAGTTAAACAGAGTCTTGCGACGATTCCATGCGCAGAGGAAACAGCGTGTCTTTCGTGGATCGGTACTCTCATCAAACCGTGAGTGAAGTATATGAAGCTTTATGCCTAATTCATCACAAAACGCCTGTAGATACGAGCGGTCAGTCTCGTATGGTATGTTATCCATGATGACGTGAGCCGCCTCCACTGAGATACGAGGACTGTAGATGCGTGAACGCAGAGCAAGGAGTCGGGCAAGCATCAGCGAATCCTTACCGCCAGAGAGAGCAATAAGAATACGGTCGCCATCCGAAAGAAGATGGTGATCTGTACATCCTTTATTGAATAGTTTCTTTATCTTGCTCTCGCAGTTGGCCATAGACGTCTTTTGACTAATTACAAATTACTAATTACAAATTACCTTGTTACTTTAATTTACGAGATAACACCTACTTATTAGTTGCTTTCGCGGTTTTAAAAAACAAAAGAAAACCAAGTAAAACAAAAGAAAACAAATTGAATATTTTGGGAGAAAGTAAATTAGGATTAAATTATATCAGGATTCCACGAAGTGCCTGAGCGCAAGCGAAGAAATTCTTTAAGTGGCATCCGCCACTAGGAAAGTCATCAATGGTATACTTTCAAGAGAAAATTATAATTTACTCCCAAATTTTCTCCTAATTTACTTTCCAAAAATCACCCTCACGTAGTGAGATTTTCCTTGAAGATGTTTTCTTTGTTTTTCATTTGTTTTCTTTTGTTTTTTTAGAAGGCGAAAGCAAATTCACCGAACTCACCTTAATCAAGGTAATTTGTAATTTGTAATTGATACTTGGTAATTTGTAATTTGTAATTCGTACCTTGTAATTATTAAATGTAGTATTCCGCTTCATCCACGATACCTGCACGCAAGGCATAGCGGGTAGCCTCGTGAACATTGTTCACAGACAGCTTGCGGAAGATATTCTTTCGGTGAGTATTAACAGTATGGAAAGAAGAGAAACGCTTCTCTGCAATCTCCTTGGTGGTAAGACCAAGTGCGATATCCTTCAGAATCTCTGTCTCTGTTTTGGTGAGAGCCACGAGTTCCTGCTCCACATGCTGCTGGGGAGCAAAGAGTAGTTCGGTCATGCGCTGGCAGATATAACGATGATCATTAACCGCATACTTGATGCACTCGCGAATCTCATTCATTGGCGATTCCTTGAGCAGAACACTGAACTGAGCCCCTGCACCAATCACTCTTCGCACAAGGTCAACACTCAACTCCTCAGAGAACAGAATCCAGCGGGAATGAGGGAAACGAGCCGCAACAATTGATAATTCGGAATCATTGATGAAGTCGAACTGAGTATAGTCGAGCACCACGATAGCCTCGTTTGAAGGTCGGAAATCCGACTGCTTAAGACGCTCGATGAGTGATGCCTTATCCTCCGAATAATGCAATTCAATGCCAGGGAACATATCAGTAAGGACATACTGAAGACCGGCACGTGTTATATCTTGTCTGTCTGCTAAGATTACCATATTTTTTAGAAAGTCATTTCAAATCTGAGTCTGATACCATCCTTGTTCGCTGTTGGGAGGTCGAGATAGTTCAGGCGTCGTACATATTCAACGCGGAAGAACTTGAATATATTATATATTCCGGCAGAGAATTCTGCGTATGGACGCTTTGTATCCATGACATAGCATCCTTCAGGAAATTCCATAAGCCCCGGATTATTCTCATTCTGCTGAATATACGGATTATTCTTGTCAGAGAGACCTCCCCAGAGTGTCTTGAATCCAATCACCTCACGCCATTTCAGTTTCTTGAGTACAGGCACTCGGTTGAGTATCTTACCCGCGAGATCCCACTCCAAATCAGCTGACACATAGCGATCATTAAGGAACTCCATGTTATTGACAATATTGAAGCAACCTCTTTGTGAGATATACGAGAGATTAGCTGCAGGCATCATCAGCAGAGGGAAAGGCACCTTCGACCACTGGACACCGCCCTTGAGATTACAATTCAGCTTACCCCATGAGTTGAGCCAGAAGCGCTTATAGATGCTTGCCTCCGTAACATTATAGTTATACTCTCCACCAAGGAAACCTTTCAAGCCGATTGTATGCGAGAGCTTGAATACCGGAGCATCATTATTATTCGGAATACGATTCTGCTTTGTATTGGTGAATGTGCGGCCAGGAGCAAACTCTACCTCAAATCGCATCTCGGTAGTGCGTATATTAAGTTCCGTGTCAAGGTCGCTGAGCTTACGGAAATGCAGGTTGCCGGCACCTTCATTCTCCTCCAGCTTAATATTGGCAAGAAGTCGCAAGCCCCACTCCTCCTCATACTCAAACTCAAGCTTATGACGGTGATAGAACATCATCTTATCGACATCACTCCACTTGAATGCGGCAAAGACATTATCCTTGTCGTTTACCATGAACTTATCCGAAGGCGACATGACATCGTATGAAGAATGGAAGGTCAATGTGCGCTTAGGGAACTCAGAAGGCAGATATTTCTTCGGAGAGAACGAATATGTCAGTTCACCCTTATAGTAGTTGCGCTTGGTATTGAAACCACGGGCTACATAACCAGAAAGGAAGAGATGGCGGTTCAGGTTTGCTGTTGTGATTCCAGACAAACGCACACGGTAGCCGTCAATGAAGTTATGCGAGATTATGGTGTTCACTGGTCCGATATCAAACTTTGAAGGCTTACCGTTGATACCAGTCTCCACGAAGTTCTCGATAACAGGACGCAGGAAGAACATTATCCAGTTGAAGCCCTTCATCTTGGTTGCATCTTTCACAAATTTACCCATATTCTTTTCGGAAGTAGTGAGGTCAACCTTACGAACCCGCTTCCAGAATTGCTCATCCTGTATCTCGGCATTAATATCCTTACGAACTGTACCGACACCAGCAAACTCCTTGTCGTCAATAGGCTCAAAAGAGTAGTCGCTTCGGGTACTCGTTCTCACCATAAGACCATGTGCTAACATCTTATTGACACGGAGAGCCACGATAAGATCATTAACCGTAAGTACCCAATCACCTGATGACAGAAGCTCATATTCCTGTGATATCGTCAGTCCTTCCACGAAGTTGATGCCCGATGACTTCGGAATGGACAGCGACACTTTCTTCACATGAAGCGAAGAATCCTTCAGAATATACATATCACCGTTGAAGCCGAAATCCTGCTGGTTGTTAGGCGTGAAGAACACATGATAGCACGAGTCACGATCCACCTGCACGGTATCCATGATGTAGTATCTGTAGAAGCCGATGGCATCATCAGCAATAGGCGATGTCATGGTGCGACGAAGAAGGCGTATGCTGTTATCGTAGATATCCACCTCAGAAAAGGCATCGGCAGAAAGTGCGTTGAAGATATTACCCGTCTCGAAGATCTGGTTGATACCTTCAGAACGTTCACCCAAGACGAGGGTACGCTCTTTCTCAGGCGACTTACGATACATCACTTTTGTTGCCCTTTCATTCATCATGAACGGAAGGATGAGCTGCCCGCTCAACGGACTATATTCCACCTGATTCCTAAGCCAAGGAGTACGACCTATGAGACCGGAATCCATCATTTCACCAGTGACGCCATTGAGCGAGATAGTCATCTTCTCGTAGTTGGTGTACTGGTAGTAAGGCTTGTTGGTGAGTTTATTTTGTTTCTTTGCCGCAATGACACGCTTCATCAATTCAACGGCAGGATTATTCTTTCGTGAGTAGCGTTTCTTCTTCGCCTTAATCTCAACGCCCTTTAGAGCGACATCAGCAAAGAGTGAGTCGCCCTTACGTTTCTGCACCGTACCCTCCATCTGCGCATTAGCAGAAAACGATGCGATAAGAAACAGTAATATGGTAAGTAAATGTTTGATAGTTGTAATTTTTATTTTGTTCCTAAATATTGTCAGTTCGACGAATTGATAACTGCTTTGATCGGGCTGTATTAGTTGCTTTCGCGTTTTAAAAAAACAAGAGAAAACCAAGTAAAACAAGAGAAAACAAATTGAATATTTGGGGGAGAAAGTAAATTAGGATTAAATTATATCAGCCACTTGCTTTAAGTGGCATCCGCCACTAGGAAAGTCATCAATGGTATAATTTCAAGAGAAAATTATAATTTACTCCCAAATTTCCTCCTAATTTACTTTCCAAAAATCACTCTCACATAGTGAGATTTTCCTTGAAAATGTTTTCTTTGGTTTTTATCTGTTTTCTTTTGTTTTTTTAGAAGGCGAAAGCAATTGACTCACTTTAAGTAAATCCTAATACCTGAGCTAAATCCGTGATGATGACATCGGGGATTGTCTCATCCATCTTTTCCTTTTTCCATCCTTCACCCTTGAACCAAGCCGTCTTGCAACCGAGGCTCTTGGCAGGGAGAATATCTTTTGATATGCTATCGCCCACAACGAGAATCTCTGATTCGTGAAGCGAGGAGGTCTGTCGTCTTAATGCCTCGACACCGAGGGCATAGAGCCGTGGATCTGGCTTGCGAATGCCCACCTGAGCCGATTCTATCACATCGCAGAAGAAATCTCCTATCTTCATTTCTGCCAGTACCGTCTCAACATTCCCATAGAAATTACTAACGAGAGCCATAGGGATATTCTTTTCTCTTAATTGAGACAGAATGCATCTCGTATGCTCCATGTTATTCTGAAGACCTGAATACAGATAGTCCACAAGCGCATCGTGCTTTGCAATTCGTTCTGCCTCATCTGGAAGCCAAGCCTTTGAATCACGGAGATAATCAAACTGCAGGTCAATCTTCACCTTGAGAGTGGTGAGAAACGTATCTGTCGGCTTGATGATGTCATTCGCACCGAGAGTACGCTCGCCATAGACGTACGCATCACGATACTGAGCCTCCGTCACCGGAATGGCGAGATGCTCATACGCATGCCAGATGACCATTCCCCAATGCTGCCCGAATGTGTCGAGCGTGGCACCGTAGTCAAAGAGTATTGCCTTTATCATCTTGCCATCTCCTTACACATGTTTTCGTGAGTCCTTCTCATATATGCACATGCAGCCGCCATCACCGTTACCTCGAAGAGCGGATATATCCACGGACGGTTTGTCAGACAGCCTAAGAAGAGCATGATGGCACGCCAGTTATGAGTGAGGAAGTTCGTATATTTCATCAGCGGAAAACTTCTTCTGCGGAACTCATCACGAAACTCCTGAGGCACTTTGTCCATTCCGCCATAGCGCTCTGTGAGAACAGCCTTCAGATGCTGGAACTCTGGTGTGCCTTTCTCCTGCGCATGACAGTATTTCGCATAGTTAGAGAAGAAGAGCACTCCAACCCAGTTCTTTTCCGCACGGTATCTGTCTGCTATCGCCTTCTGTGAAGCGTAAGAATCGAGTTCCGAGCCTTCCTTGCCAAGGAGGAAGAACAGGTGGATGTTACGATAGTAGTCAGAATAGCGGCACTGTATGGTATGCGCCCATAAGCCAGCCAGACTGCACAATGCCCAAATCCATACTCCCCATTTCACCTCGGTGAATGGTATGTTCTCGGGCATTAGTCGGAAGCAGATAGCCACATAGATGCAGAAGAACCATACATCAGATGCAAAGCCGTCGAGCATTCTGCCTGTTATCGTCTTCTTGCCCGTCAGGCGAGCCAACTGCCCGTCGGTTGAGTCGCAGAAGTTAGCGAACATAAGGAACAGCACTCCATAGATGTTATACTCCAATGATGTGTGATAGAAGCACCATCCTGCTGCTGCACCCAAGAAGAACGAGAGTATGGTGATGGCATTCGGATGCACACCAAGCGCCTTCCAGATAAGCGCAAAGAACAGGCCTATCGGGCGTGTGAAATAAATATCGATATTCTCTTCGGTATCGTATGACTTATATGTGCTGCGGAGCAGGGTGAGGAAGGAAGAAGACCCCCTAGACCCCCTCCCAGCCTCCCCGAGGGGAGGAGTTGAAGAGTCACATTTTTTCGCGGAATTATTATTCTCCAAAAGGACCTCGTTATCTTGTTGATTTACCATATCGTTTAAGGTGGGTTCTATAAATTAG
>DCJC01000040.1:30965-52306 GCA_002317355.1 Prevotellaceae bacterium UBA1710
ATTTTCGAGGTCAAATTGTAAACGAACGAAAGAGTTATGCGGGCATAACGACTGAGTGAGATTGCAATTTGAACCGAAAAGAGTCAGAAAGATGACAAAACGTCAAACCCATTAATGTTGAACTTCATACGGTGGTAATTTATAGAACCCACCTTAACTTACTGACTTTTTACTCCTCCCCTCGGGGAAGTCGGAGATTGAGTATCTCCGAGTATGTGTCAGGTCGGGAGGGGGTCACCACCGCCTTTGCCGCCTCTTCCCTACATGGGGAGAAACTTGGCCAATCATTGAAATCTATTATAACAAATGAACCATCTGCCTTCACTATTGCATCTCCACCATAAACAGGAACTCCTATTGTAGTGGCAAGATGATCAACACTTTTCTTTAATTCATCAGCAGAAAATGCGTAATGATGCGCTTGTCCATTATGCTCCTCGCTACCGAACTTACTCCTGCCAGAGTCCGTCGGGTAGAAATAGTAGAAGAAATCCGTGCCGGCAACACCATAGAACTTCACGAGGTCACCCTCTACATGAGCCTGTCTGCAGACAGCCGTGATGCCTCTTTCGGCAAACCTCGCCATTGCCTCCGACACCTCTTCTTCGTTCCGGCAAAAGATGGTATCTTCAGCAACTTCTGCCGTGCCTATACCCTTCTTCAGCCATATTCCTGCATCGCCATTGCTCGGAGGTTGAGGCACATCCAACTCACGCATTATCTCCGTAAGAGCAATTCTGTTGCCACACACCTCAATGCCTTTGGGGGTATTTATGATACGTGCCTTCGAGCGACCAGTTATCTCCAACGCCTCCGCACTTCGTGCCATGCAGAAGACTACATCAGCATCAGGCATAGCACCCTTTTCCACCAATTCCTCCTCTGTCATCATCATCACTTGCCCGCATGACTGCCTCACGCCTTGGGCCACAGCCTCAAGAATGCGTCTGTCTTTCTCCACGGAATTTGGAGAAAAGCGAGTTGCACGATATATGAAGATGTATCTCAATCTGTGTTATTTGTAATTTAGTGATGAAAGGTTGCGTCTCTATTGTTGCATTGTTGGCACAACTCTACGAAACTATGAACTATGAACTGTGAACTGTGAACTATGAATTGTGAACTATGAACTAATAAACCTTTCCGCCTTCTCCACATCCGATGCGTGGTCGATATCCAGCACCTTTGAGAATGGGAAAGCCTTCAGTCGAAGTCCATCGGCAATGAGTCCACGCTGGAAGTTTCGCATTCTGCTCTGACCTTCCCTCATGCAACGGTTAAGAGTATCTATCGCCTTTGGAGTCAATCCATATATGCCACCAGAGATGTATGTACACTCTCCTTCTGGGTCAGAGTCCAAAAAGCCCCCTATCCCCCCAAGAGGGAACTTTTTTATAGTATTTTCTGTTGAAGAGGCTTCCTGTATATTACTATCAGAAACATTCCCCCTTTGGGGGCTATGGGGCTGCATCTTGATATACAGCGGCTTCTCATCATCAATATAATCCGTCACGCCCATCACGCCATCAGCAGAACCATCGGCAAGAGAAGCCTTGAATGCAGAGATGTAATCAGCAAACTCGTCTTCACGGAAAATGGTGTCAACCGTAGTAAGGACAAAAGGAGAATCCGTCAAGAACTGACTCAACTCGTAGAAGCTATGCATGGAACTTGGTGTTGTCCTGACAATATGTCGAAGAGGAATCTTCTTACCGTCAATGCCTTCACGCTCTAAAGTCTTGAGATGCTCATCAACCAATGGAGTGAGGTCATTACATACCACAACTATTTCCTCAGCATCATTTGCTAAGAAAACACGAATAAGTCGGTCAACGAGACATTGTCCCGCCACCTTCACCAAGGGCTTTGGAGAAGTAATTCCTTCCTGAGCCAATCTTGAACCTTCGCCAGCTGCTATGATTGCATATTTCATTTGAGGTGCAAATATACTAAAAATAGCGCAAAATCCACCCCAAAATAATTCTTTTATTATAATTTTATTATAAATAATAACATTTAGTAATCTTTTCCTCTTTCCTGTGCCAGAATATCAAGGTGTCAAAAAAAACGTGTTTGACACCTTGACACCAAACGGTTTTCCTATGTTTTCTTTGGTTTTTTCAGATGGCGAAAGCAACTGAAGGCGAACCGGCTATTACCACAAAGAACAAGGTCAACATCGTGGCATTGCTGCTCTGATGTCGACCTTGTTCTTTGTTAATCCCTTTTAATACAATCTGTAATTACCTTCTTAGCTAATTCCGTCGAGTCCCCTTTTTTTAATCAAACAGTTTTAACAATGTTGAGTGACCGTCTTTTATTCGTCACTTCACATAAATCTTACACTTATTTCCGAGTGCAAAGGTATGAAGAAAATACAAACCTCGCAAGAAATTGTGTTCCATAAAGTTTGTGATTTATACCATGCTACATTTTTTACATTTGTGCAATAGTGTAACAAGATATGAAAATATATTGCAAAGCATATTGCATATTTGTAAACAACATTCAATATCAGTAAGTTAGAAAGGCAATAAACTTTATGCCTCATCACAAAATCAGGAAAGCGTTATCGCACACAAAAAATAATATTTTTCTATAACCACATAGAGTTTTTACACTCAATATTAGGCAGGGATAAGTAAAAAATCATTCTTTTACGGGTAAGACAAACTATGCACTATGAATTATGAGAGTAAATCAGCGAGTCCTAAGTCTAAGTACACTTGGCAGGAAGAGGAAGATAGGTATAACACTAAACATCAAACCGCCGATAGTACCTACTGCAAGTGAGTACCAGAAAGGCTGTTCATCAGGTCCGTCAATCAAGAATGGAATCATACCAAGAACCGTTGAGAGAATAGTGAGAAGAATCGGTATAATCTTATGGTTGAAAGCTGAAACATATCTTCTTGTTCCTATTTTGAGTCTTCTTTTCTTGTCATATTCCAATGGAAGAAGTTTCTTAGTTCTTTGATTATTATTCTGACATATAATATAGATTCCGGCATTTACTGTGAGTCCGGCAAGAAGCACCATTGCCGCAAAACCACCTGTACCGAACGGAACTCCCGTGATATGATAGGTCAGGAAGAGACCGATAAACGAGACTGGTATCAGTAGTACAACAGCCAATGCCTGCATAAGACTTTCGAACAATATTGCTATGATGAAGAATATAATAATGGCGATTATTCCTATGAGCCAATACTGAGTGCCTTCATCATTAGAATAGTCCCATGTTCTGTTCTTGCATCGGAAACCTACAGGAAACATACTATTATACTTCTCTATGGTTCTTTTCAGCAGTCGGTCTGTATAGGTATAAGAGCCATGCACATTGAATGCCACCTCAAGCATATATTCCTGGTTCTCTCTTGGAATGACATTTTTTGCCTCACGCTGATTGATATCCATGAATCCAGATGGACGCACATCCCTATCACCTATCTTGATATATGAGTTGCGTAACTGCCATTCATCGAAAGACTCCTGCGTTCTAGGACGCACTACAACCGGAAGTTTCCTTTCCGGGGTGACATCAATCTTGTCTGCATTGTTTTCAGAAAGAAGATTACGCATGGAATAGTAGATACTCTGTGGCGAAATCTCTGCTATAGCCAATGCACGCTTATCATATTCCATATAAAGTTCATCAGGCTGATCATCATGGTTAGGAGTACGGATTATGAGATCTGCCACACGTCCATTCTTCCTTAGTTCACGAAAGATATCCTCTGCAAAGGAGTAGAGACGATCATAGTCGTAGCCTGAAATCAGAATACTGTTGGAACGGTATTGCAATTGAAGTGAGTTGCTGAAACCACGTTCGCTGACACCATAGGTAGCCCAGTCTGCACCACCAATGGAGATAAGCTTACCGATAACTCTATTTTCAAGCACATAAGGAAAAGTTGTCTGCAAAGCCTCATCTGTGAAATCAACATCTATCGTTCCACTACCCCAATTGAT
Organism: Prevotellaceae bacterium UBA1710; assembly: GCA_002317355.1. Lineage (GTDB taxonomy): Bacteria > Bacteroidota > Bacteroidia > Bacteroidales > Bacteroidaceae > Prevotella. The sequence goes on from DCJC01000040.1 coordinate 34,938, forward strand.
GGAAGTCTCGAAACGCTTGATATCCGTCTTGTATTGCGTAAGGAATGCCTCCACCTCCTTCATCTTCTCGTTGAGTTCCTGGGCACTACCACCCACTGGCATCTGACCACGGATATGAAGTACCATCCTTGGTTTCTTGGGGCGATATGAGTTAGAGTCGAGACTATCTACGAAATAATACAATGAGCCAGCAAAGAGAAGTGCGAATGCAAAAAGGAATGCCCAACGTCCGAAACGATGTTGGCACATTGCTACATATCTCTGATACAATCGTGTAAACACCATTACGAATCGTATCCAGAGTGTTCGCTTTGTTACGCTTCGTCTGCTAACAAGCCTGAATTTCTCTACCAATACAGGAACGAATACAGAAGCCACCAATATGGCAACAGCGAGATTGATGATTACAACGACCGAGAAATCTTTGAGGTCATGTCTGAGAAAATCAGGAAGCCAGAACACGATGACAAGCGAACCTATAGTGGTAAGCATTGCAGCCAATATGCCGATAAACGCCTTCCTGTTACGGTAATAACCGTAGTGATCCACCATGACTATGGTAGAGTCGATGATGATACCAAGCGAAACCGTTATACCTGCCATTGACATTGGATGCAGACGAATATCAAGCAGCCAATACAACACCACGGCAATAAGTATGTTGACGAGCAAGGCTGTGGTGATAATACCCGTATAGATCCACTTCCTACCACCAGCAAGCCAGACGAACAACAGTAGGATGACAAGCGTGAGAGATGAGCGTAGAAGTAATGTGCGGAACTCCTTCATCTGCATCTCAGCCCTGTCATATGTAAGAGTGGAATGTTCTGCTATGAATGAAGACTTTGCCTCATCAATGGCATCTTTCACCCTGCCAGAAACACCAACTACACTTGCATCCTTCTCGGCAAAGACATTGACATAGACAGAGTTCATGCCATTGACACGGAAGTATCTGTCAGGCTGCTTTTCAAGAATGGTGCAAGTGGCAAGATTATTCAGATAGATGATTTTTCCGCCTACAGTACGCAGAGGCATCTGCTCGAATGTCTTTCCATTATTCCTTGAGGAAAGGATAAGCGGCAGTGTCACACGACCGTTATCCGTAAACACCTCACCAATGACATCCTCACGACCGGCAAAGTTCTTTACAGCCTCAACGATATCACCATTGTTAAGACCATATACTGATACCTCATTGGCATCATACGATATCTCCATATAGTGCGAGGCTGTACCAGATACATCCACATGATGCACACCATCAATGCGCTCAAGGTATCGCTTCACATCCTTCTCGGCAAGCTGTTGCATCTGCTCTTCCGACATATCTGCATTCAACTGATACGTCAGTATGTTCTTTACTTCATTATCCTCGGCTCTTGAAGCATCCACCTCTCCACCACTTACGATAGGGAAAGACATATTCTCTGGCAACTTGGGGCGAAGCTGACGCAGTATAGAGGCAATCTCAAACTTTGCCATTGAGACGTTAGCCTTGGGCTTCATCTCAACGGTGATTCTACCTGAACCAAACTCACTGACCGATGATACTTTCTCAACTCCATTTACTGCACTCACCGCACCTTCAATGCGTGAGGTGATATTCTGCTCCACAACCTTTGCAGAGGCATTTCCCCACCAATAAGAAATAGTGAGAGTCTTGCCCTGCTCTGGGCGCGGTTCGTTACTGATGTCCAGACGAGGCGCTACCGCCACACCAATGACCATCAGGATGCACATTATCAAAAGTATGCTGAAACTATGCTTCATCTTTTGCGATAGAGAAGATAATACACCAGCGGCACGAAGAACAGACTCACAAGTGTACCAACGATCATGCCAACGATGATGGCAAACGACAGAGGGAACTGTAAGGCTGAACCCATGTCACCACGATGCAAGAACGGCATAATGGCAAGTACGGTGGTGAGAGAGGTCATAACGATTGGCTTCAATCTGCGATGTCCAGCCACCATGATTGCCTTGAGCAAAGAGAGTCTGCCGGGCTTCTCCACACTGCGATAGAGACGGTTGATGGTATCTACCTTCAGGATGGAGTCGTTGATGATGATTCCACACATCACTACCATGCCAATCATCGACATGATATTGAGCGACTCACCCGCTATCCATATAGCAAACATCACCAAAGCTACATCAACCACTACCTCAACAAGGATAATCATTGGCTGAAGCATGCTCTCAAACTGAGCTGCAAGGATGAAATAGAGCAACAGAAGGGCAACGATGAGTACCATGACGAGTTCGCCGATCATTGTGCGTGAAGAGAAATAGCCTCCCACGAATGATGCCATGAGCTTATCATTATGATCTACCACGGTTTCCACATAATCCATCACTGCCTTCAGCTCTGAGTCGCCAGCCTTCTCGATATTGATAACCGAATATTCGCCCTCATTGCTCGCAAACAGATGCTTGTAGTCGTTAGCACGCTGTTCCTTGACAAGATATGATATAGGTATCTCTATGCCGTCAGTATTGCGGATGGTATTGCTGAGCAACACACTGGCATCCCTGCTGTTGCTACCAATAATGACTGGCACGTTCTCACCTCCACTACTGATGTCGAAGATGCTGTTTGTGCCAAGCAACTCCCTTATTCGGCTATACAACTGCTGATAAGATATCTTATAGTATGCCATCTGCTCTGCATCCGTGACATACTTCATATACATCTCTGTGGAAACCGGCTGGATGCCCAACTGAGGGAATCGTGCACGCAATGAGTCAGTCATCATCTGAGTCATTTCTACGGCTGGTCTGCCTCCTTCACGTTTATGCAGACGTATCTGGAGATCAGGCTCGTCAGTAGAGAATATCATGTCGAAGATATTGGCTGCCAAGCCAGACTCAACCATAGCCTTCGGATAGTGGGTGGCTATATACTGCTTGAGTTTGTCGGTTGCCTTCTCCAATTCATCTGCAGAAGAGCATTTCACATAGCACACAGCCTCACTACTCGTTATGTTCTTGGTATGAGAGAGAACGAAATCCTGACCACCAACCATAACAGTAGAACTTTCTGTCAAAGGTTTTATCTCCTTCAGCACCTCAGACATTCTTCTGTTGTTTTCCTCAGGTGTGATTCCTGCATTCCAGTCGATAGTGACAAGGGCATCATCATGCGCAATCTCTGGCATTCGTTCCTTGCGAAGGAATGGGAATAGCACTACAATAATCACAATGCAGAGAGAGAAGAACACCACCATCTGCTTTGCATGACGAAGAGTGAACTTCATTCCACGCTCATAGTATCGTGTGAGCCAATCGTTCACCTTCCGTCTTTCTTCTTTCGTCTTTTGACTGTTATCATTCTTGCAAAGAAGGAAATAATACACAGGCACCACCATTGATGCCACTGCCAATGAGCAGAAAAGCGCAATGGATATACCCATAGCCTGATCATAGAAGAGTGCACCAGCTGTTCCGCTCAGGAATATCAACGGGATAAACACCGAACAGGTGGTGAGCACAGATGACAGCATCGGCATGATGACTTCATGAACGGCGGAGATGATAAAGGAAGTGCCTCTCCCCCCGCCCTCCCCCGTAGGGAGGGAGCTGCCAACGGAAGGCTCTCCACAAGAAAATTGTGACTTTCCTCTCCCTGACACATACTCGGAGATACTAAATCTCCGACTTCCCTCGGGAGGGCTGGGGAGGGGCCTTGGGGAGGGGCCTTGGGGGCTCTTCTGCCTTATATTATCAATCACAATAATAGCATTATCCACAATCATGCCAACACCAAGGATGAGTCCTGAAAGCGAGATGATATTAAGGGATATGCCTAACAGATAGAAGCAAAGCAGAGTGAGAATAAGCGAGAGAGGAATTGATATAACCACAAGCAATGGTAATCTCCAACCACCTATGAAGAGGAACAGCACAACACTTGCCATGATGATGCCAAGCACAAGATTCCACTCAAGGTTGTTCATGCTGTAAGAGAGAAGCTGTGTCTGGTCACGGGTGATGTTGAATTTCAGTTCTGGATAGTCATTACCCAACTGAGCCATCAGCGTATCTACCTTATTCTGCAGACTACTCATCTGGGCATCACTCTGCTTAATCACAGCCATTGTGATAGCATTCTCTCCGTTGGAGGTAACGATACCCTTCCTCTCAGCTGCAGTCTCCTCCACCTTACATATATCTTTCAGTTGGATAAGTCGTCCTTCGGTTTGCAGATACAAGTCCTCTATGTCGTGAACGGAGATTATCTGCGAGTCGAAATGAATGCTATAGCGGTATATGCCATTGCGAACGCTCAATGCCGAGAGCACGATGTTATTCTGGCTGATAAGATTCTCTATGTCAGAATTTGAGATACCAAGGGCTCGCATCTTCAGTTCATCTGGGAGAATGGTGATCTGCGTGCCTACCATACCACTATAGTCAACCATGGCAACCTCAGGCAACTGCTCTATGCGCTTGCTTATCACATTGCGTACCAACCTACTCGTCTGCTCAGGCTTACCACCCGTGATATCAACATAGAAAGCAGGAATATCCATCGCACCAATCTTCATTGCCTTCGGACGCTCAAGTTCCTTTGGCATATTACTCATGGCACGGTCTATCTTCTCGTTTACCTCGATGAAGAGCAGACTCATATCACTGCCTGGATCAAAGGTCAAAGTGATAACACCAGCATCTGTGCGCGATGTTGACTCAATGCTCTTCATGCCAGCAACCTGTGACAGTTGCTGACGCATAGGGGTTACTATTTGTTGCTCTATCTCTCGCGCAGAACTTCCCTGTGCCGACATCTGCACCACGATTCGAGGCACATCGATATCTGGCATCAGAGACATTGGTATTCGCTGGAATGCGAGCACGCCAAGTGTAACGATGGCAATCAATGACATCGTTACTGCTATTGGGCGATGTAGAAGTGTTCGTAGCATTTTTTCTTTGTTATTATAAGACCCTCAAAATCCTGATACATACTCCGATATTATCAATATCAGACTTCCTGTTTAGGGGGAATTCCTCTCGCGGCGAGTCATCCGTGCACTATTCACCATGCGTGTAGCGGCTCCCTCCCTATGGGGGAGGGCGGGGGGAGAGGCCTCCTTAATCATCCCTTCCCGCTATCCTCACCTCCGTATCATCTGCAAGGTTAAGATTGCCTGATGTTATGACGATATCTCCAACCTTTACCTCTGTCTGTTTCTTCTCACACCCTGTGATGGCGAAGCTTGACAGATTGCTGTAGAGAATATCAACGTATGTCCAAATGGCACGACGAGACTCCTTGTCATATACAAACACCACATGATAGCCATCGCGCTCAACTACAGCCTCCTTTGGCACAACAAACATATCGCGTACTGAGTTCTCGATAATCACCTTTACGTTCATTCCATCAAGAAGGCGGTCGGATGTGTTCTTTACCCTTGCCTTGATAGTCACAAGTCCTTTTTCATCAATAGTAGGGTTTATCTCTGCCACAGTACCATTGAGCACAAGACTTTCATCAATGAATGGAGATACCTTCACCATAGTGCCAACCTTTACCGATGAAAGTTCTGACTCTAGTATCTTGAACTCTACATCGAAGAATGAGTCATCGATAAGCGTACAGAACTTATCTCCACGCTGATGAGGACGAGCCACAAGGTCGGCTATCTTTCCGCTGAAAGGTGCTATCAACTGGCAGTCGGATAGTGATGTCTCTGCTGCTCTTAGTGCGTACCTTGCAGAATAGTATCCAGATGTCATCTCTGCCTTCTTCATCACATCGGCAGGCACATTCTTGGCATCTGCATCATAGCCAAGGCCAATGAGCTTATCCTGAAGATCCACCTTTGCCTTCTCAAGGTCGTGCTTTGCTTTCTCAAGGGCGTTGTTAGTGTCTCGGGTATCAGCAACGGCAAGAACCATTCCAGCAGACACACGCTGACCGTTCTTCACATTAACGCTCTTGAGCAGTTCACCAGCCTTTGGGCACATCAGTTCTGCACGATGAATAGCCACAAGCTTACCATTACATAGTATCTGCTTCTGGAATGTCTGCTTACGAAGTACAACAGTATCTACCTCAACGATTGTCTGCTCCATGACTGCAGTAGCAGTAGAGCTTTTGTCCTCTTCTTCCTTATGCGTAAGTGCATAGACTGCGTATGAAGCAGCACCAAGCAGCACCACACCAACGACAGAAGTTATTGCAATCTTTATTTTCTTGTTCATTTCTTGTTCATTTTATTTTCCATATAATCCTCTACCGAGTTCATTACTAACTACTCCCCCTGTGGGGGTGAGGGGGGCAGCTCCCTCCCTTTCGGGGAAGTCCGATGTTGATAACATCGGAGTATGTGTCAGGGCGGGGGAAGGGGCTGTAAGAGACCTCTTATTCTGCCAATCATACAGCGTTGCCTGCTGAAGTGTATAATAGTCATTCCAGAAAGATGACAACTGACTGATATACTGCGCCTTTGCAGCCTCCATTTCCTGTTGGGCGGTATTGAGTTCGGTTACGGATATAGCGCCTGCTTCATATCGCTTTCGGGTTATCTCGTATCGCTCAACAGCAATCTCCTGAGCACGAAGCGCATCTTTACATTGAGTTGGCTGAGCGTTGAATTGCGTCACCTTCTTTCGGAGACTCTGCATATAGTCGAGATGACTCTGCTCAAGTTGTGTCTTCACCACTTCAAGTTGCGCCTGAGCCATCTTCACCCTACCTTTGCTCACACCCCAGTCGAATATCGGTAAGGATAGTGACAAACCGATAATCTCATTATCATTAAGACGACTGTAAGCAGAACCTAAGGTGCTACCCGTTTTAGAGAAACCAATCTCACTACTCAGCGTCATCTGCAATCCCTTGTTCGATTTTGCCTGGGCGAGAGTCTTCTGAGCCTCAAGCATCTGGAGTTTCTGCTCAAGGCTATGCGATGAATTCTTGATAGCCATCTGAAGCACCTCATCCGCATTAACAATGATATCGGGAACACTATAAGGAGGCACGAGATCTGCTTTTTCATAGTCGGTCAGACGAAGATAGGAGAACAAATCATACATAGCCTCATCGAGCGCAATCTTATTCTTCTTAACCGACATTCGGGCATTGAGTAGCGATAGTTCCATCTGCAGCACCTCACTCTTCGTGGTGGTGGTAAGGTTAAGTCTGCTCTTCGAAATCTCGTAGAGACGCTCACGATCTTCCACCGTGGCAAGACTCTGCTTATAGTTAGATTGTGCAGCAAGTACGTTGAAGAATAGCGAAGTAACCCTGATAGTCACACTCTGAAGGTTACTGATATAATCACGTTCAGCTATCTGATATTCCACAGGAGCCGTCTTCTTCTCCCATTTCAGCGAATTGAAAGAACGCAAACTCTGGGTATAGCTTATGCGGAGAGGTTGAGAGTTATAGGTCTTGTCATTATAGTCAAACTGATCCAGACGATAGAGGTATGACTGCAAGGATATAGTACCACCAGTAGCCGCTATTTTCTGGTCGAGAGAAAGCGTCATAAAGTTGGTCATAGTGTTATTATTCACTTGCTTAAGGCGACCTGTCTCATAGTCACGCGTCTCTACTACCGAATGGTTGAAGTTACCAAGCACACCACCAAGATTAACCGAAGGCATCAGTTCCGCCTTAAACGAGCGATACTGCCAATACTTACTCATAAACGAGAAACGCGCTATCTGAGCATCAAGAGAATTCTCTTGTGCTATCTTTATCGCATTGGTAAGAGTAAGAGTCTGGGCTTTTGCCACACAACAACCCATCAATATTGTTATAGTTAATAGACCGATTTTCTTCATTTTTACATCCTAAACTTTCGTCTTCAGGCTTTGTCTTATTATCGACTGCAAAATTAATAAAAAAATTGAATATTTTATATATTAACGTCAAAATTTACAAGCCAAGCACCATCATTTAATTTTCACGAAGAAAATCTTCTGCTTTTTTCTTAATATCCCTTGTCAAGCGAGAATCCACTTTGGGCTTCATCTCAACCACTCGCTTTGCCATAGCCTTTGCCTTTTTCATATCTCCCCAATCCTTATACAGCAACATCAACTGGTGATATGGATATAGGCGGTTAGGCATCACAGCAAAAGCTTTATAATATGACTTTTCTGCCAAGTCGTAATGCTTCATATCCTTATAGTTATTGCCCATAAGCACATAAAACATGGGATCAGCACTACATTTTGCCCCCTGAGATAGAACAGCATTTGATTCTTTATATCGACCTTCTTCACGGAGTTTCTTACCAAAAGCAAAAAGAAATTCATGATTATCACCTTCAGAGGACATCCATTCAAATCCTTCCTCCACAGAATAGAAATCACTAAAACTGTAAGCCATACCCAGATTCTTTTCTATTTTTAAGCACCTGCTTACCATCTTCCCAGCTTGCCAACTTGCAATTCCAAGAAAACAAGAAAGAAGGAACACTTTTATCCATCCTATTGTCTTTTGACTTTGATCATTTGTCTTTTGGTTTTCGTCTTTCGATTCACTCCAAGCAACAACCAATACAGCAATCACCTTGTATGGCAGCAAGTCAAAAGGATATGAAAACATAGCAAACACTAACAAGGTCACCATACCCCAAAACAAAGCGCTACTATTTCTTGACATTTTTATCAAGGCTACCACAGCAAAAGCGACCGCCATCAAGCCACCAACAACTCCCTGCTCAACAACAATCTTCAATAAGACATTATATGCATAATCCGCGACTCCTGCAGATGAAAGATCCGTATTGGTTGTAGATAGTCGAGCTATACCTTCAGCTACTGCATGAAGAAATCCACCTATACCTATCCCAAACCAAGGAGCATCTACCCATGTAGTCAATGCAGCTTTCCATATAATCAATCTTCCATCAGCAGAACCTTGCTTTACAAAATAGAAGACAACTGACGCCAGTAAAATGCCTCCCCATAGTATGTATCTATACTTCCAATACTTATCTCTATAAATAAACAATACCACTACAGCAACTCCCAAGAAAGCGGCACGACTCCATGTTGCAGGAAGTACCACAGCCATTATTGCAACAGCAGCAATAACCAAATGCTTCCATGTTATAGCCTTTATATATTCCACTATCTTTGCTGGAACTTTATCCTTGAGATTATTCAAGCACACAACATTTGGCATTCTTGTTATTATTGCCCTGTTGGACATATCCTTTAAAGCAACTAAACCAACGACCACACCAATCATCAAGTAAGCAGAATATGGTCCAGGGTTAAGAAAATTGCCAGTAAGAGCAAATAGATTATGGCGACTTCTTTCATCACCATACATTTGCGATACACCGAGATATGCCTCATAGCATCCAAAAGCAAGAATATATGCTATCAGCACCCATGCAGATATCTTTGTTCTATCGAAAGCAACACGTAGAGCTGCATAGAGCAGAAACAACTCTGCCGTCTTCAGAAACTCCATACGGCATGGCCATTCATTTCCAATCCATGATCTGCCTACATAGTATGCAAACCATGTTACGGCAATGGCATCAGTAGAAGTAAACTGAAACCTTTGCTTTCTCCTTATGAAGAAGAGCATACCCATAAGCAGAAGTGCAGGAACACCATAGAATATCCACACCTCACTTTTCATCCATCGGATTTCTACAGCCACAACCGTGGTAAGCATCATTATCAAAACAATGCCAACTCTCAATATTTCATCTCCATATTTACGTAATATTTCTATCATCTATTTATTTTCTTTCTAACCAATTCCATTTACTATAAGTCTTCCCACCGCGCCAGCCAAGTCTCCCTTTAAGGAAGTCGGAGATTGATAATCTCCGAGTATGTGTCAGGATTTAGAGGGTCTTCACCACAATCCCTATTATATACTCCTCAGGCACAAGTCCCCAATACCTCGAATCATCAGAGTTGCACACATTATCTCCAGCACAGAAGTAATAATTATGCTTAAATATATGTCTTTTAATCAATTTTCCATCAGCATACACTTCATTCCTCTGCCTATCCCAAGTAATCTTCTTGCCTAACTCCCATTCAAGCATTCGCTTATATATCACAGCATCATTAGGAGCAAGATTAATAACATCACCAATACGTGGGATATACATCGGACCAAATTGTTTGATCTTCCAAGGCACATTGCCATTAAAAGGATAAGCATCAAGAACTATACCCATACCTTGCATAATTGAGTCTGGAGTCTCTATCAGTTTCTTCTGCATTTTCTCCAGTCCTAACACCTTGGAATAATTATTATTCTTATAGAAGCCATCCACTACACTGAGACTATCACCAGGAATAGCAACAACTCGCTTGCACATATTCTTATTTATGATAAAACATATACTATCATTATGAATAGGAATATTGAACACCACAATGTCGTTATGCTTGACAGGTCTGATACCCTTCAATCGGAAAGACTCTAATCTCTGCCCATGAGTACTAAAATTAAAATCCTTATATATCCTTGCACCCATCAGCAACTTATTTACAATCACTTTATCTCCTGGCTTAAGTGTGGGGTACATTGATTCCGTTGGAATAGTAAAATAGTCAAATACGCAAACACGCATCAACAGCCATAACCCATAGATTAAGGCAACTGATATGATACCATTAACACTGTAATTATATATTTTATTTGCGATAGACATAAGCAAAAACAACAGAAATCAATACACAAATACATAGAGAAATATATCCAGCAAGATACACTCCATGCTCCATATTCTCAAAACAAAGATACGAATACATCGCAGGCAATGCTCCTACACAACAAGTAACGTAAACATTCCAGTCTGATACAAAGCGCTTAATCACACCACTAACACCCATCACCAAACTTCTGTCACCTAGAACCAAATACCCAACACTTAACAGCCACAAAACCACACTCTTAACAAACGAAGCCAATGGAGAGAAATGTATCAATTCCCCAAAACATCCGCATGACTCAATGCTTCCCATTAGTGATGGGTAGAAAAGATTAATTCCAGTGAGCCAGACAAAGAAAGACATCAATGCAAGAAAGACCATTGTCACAATTGGCTCGTATCTCTTCCTCAATGCTAACATACCAGTTATCATCTCAACCGCACAAATCGCCACGGCTATCTCCACAGTCCATTGAACGAAGTACGTATCCATATACGCCTCTATATACAAGCGTATTTCCTGTGCAAATGAATAAACATTGACAGCCTTCATTACGCCCGAGAGTATGAAACATACTCCGAGCGTAATGCGTAAAGCTGTACTCATCTTATCCTTGATTGTTTTACTTATCAAAACTATAATCTCTATTCTTTAATCCTTAATCCCTAATCTAGAACTACCACCACACCTGCTTGCCATTCTCGTAGGTAAAGATTCGCTCTTCCTTACCTTTAGTTCTATCTCGGAGTAGATACAAACCATCGCTTGGCATATTCTTTAATACAAGTTTAGTGTCTTTAGCTCGTATCCATGCCAACGTTTTCCACTTACCATCTATATAGATAAGTAACTGATATTTATCACCAATTTCCACGCAATTGCCATCATTTCTAGGCATATATCTAATCTTTGCAACATCAGAAGGTTGAGGCAACTCAAGTCCTACCCAATGCCCATCAGGACTTACACCTTCAAAACCAGTTAGAACATCGCCGTCAAATACAGTTTCTTTTGTATGCTTATCAATACCATCTGTACCAATTATTTTCCCCTTCAATTTTTGCCCCTTAGAATTAAAGAACTCTATTTCATTGACATTGCAATAAGACCCTTGATAACCGATATAGCGCAAATACTTAAATGTCTGTCCCGTCGGTTTCAATTTTTGTTCCAACCAACAACCTTCCGTAGCTCCTTCATGAGTAAAAAGAGTTGTTTCATCCGAGAATTCCTTTTTGTTGCTTCCTTGAAAACGCCCTAACCCCATTCGGTTGTTAAAAGTATCAAACTTCGCAAAGAATGGATATTTACGATACAAAGTCATTGTTTGTTTTTTGTTTTTATTACAAACAACTTCCCTAATAGTTCCATCTGCTTTTAGGACAAAAGGATTACCAATTGGAACAATCTTACCATTCTCCCATACCCCAATAGCATATAGGATATTACGCCCCATTGACTTAAAAGTAGCAGTCCCCCATGATATTTTACCATAGTGAACAGGAATCCAATTTGCCCTATCACTGACACAAATATATGCAACATTATGATGACAATACTCTTTAGGAATTTCACGTTTCACATCAGTTGTTTCGTAATACTCATCTGTTACATCAGTAAAAATTGGTGTTTTAAATAAGTTAGGCACACTTTTCTCACCACTCAAGTCATCAACAATCTCACGATTAATTTCAAATCGCCGTCTGAATATTTTGGGTTTCAGATAACTATGAGTATATTGAGCGGTATCACCAGGAGCAAATCCCATATAAAATGGTGTAGCTTTCCCATTAGGCAAAACCAGCACACTCCACACATGATCATTAGGGCGATTCCCCCAATGTGGAACAAAATCAACAGTCGTAGGTATTCCTAAGTATCTGGAAAGAGCTACAGTATATGATGCTTCATCCTGACATTTGCCAGTACGATATTTACATATTGATGCTAATGTTGGAGTTATGCCACCTCTATTTGGTATAAATTCAAATTGCTTCATAACATCTGTGACCCTCAATCCTTCAGAAATTACACTACCAATTTTATAGAAGGATTTTGCATTGGGATTTACGCCTTTCTTTATAATTCTCCATTTTTGTCTTGGCTTCCCCGAATAGAAATTCTGCACGAGAATTTCATGACCATAAGTTGGATCAACAGCAGATTCCCAGAACAAGCCTGTCAACTTGTTCATAATCTTACACATTCCATTTCCAATAGGGATAATCACCCATTTTTGATGACTATCGCCATTATTACTATCTACAGTCTTATATTTACCAACAGATTGTAATGTATCAAGACTAACCCAACGATCCTCCAAACAGAAATCAACAGAATCCATAGGACAAATTTTCCATATTGGATAGCCAAGATATTCAAATCGCATATTTAGATTTCTGTCTGTTGCAGAATACTTATGCAATTCGATAGACCAACCGATATTTAATTGTAATGTATCAAGAGAAACATAGTTGTTAGTCCCTACATTCTGTATCTGACAATACGATGTAGAGTAATCCTCACATTCTGCATCATTGTATGGCTCGTATGCAGCTAACTCAATATAGTCGAGATAGTACGGTTTGTTATCATATTTTACGGCAATTTTATTCTCACCTTTTTTCAAATTCAACACCATTCCGAAACGAGATCTTCTGAATGAATAAATGTTGTTAGTCGGTTCAAAATCATACGAGCCTATAAATTTCCCATTCACCTCTATCTTCGCCTTTACATCTTTGTATATCGTACTATATCTAAATCTCACAAGTTTCTGTACATCAATTCCTGAATAGATGCTGTATGTAACAGACGCATCTTTCTCTGAAATATGTACCGCCTTACCTTTTGAAGTACTTGTGGATTCTATAGCCTTAGCAACAGTTAATTTCTCTTGAAAGGCAGGGAATTGTACACCCTGCTGACTATAGACAATATTTGCATTCAGATATGGGAATTCATCCTCGATTGTCTTGTGCCAGTCACTTGGTGCTTCATCAAATAGGCGATATGGTAATACATAGTTGAAGAACAAAGACTCATCATAATCCTTATTCCAATTAACTTTTTCCCAAATATCACAAGCATCATCAATAGCTTTAATAAGATAATCTGATTTCATAGTCAGAACATCAGATTTCTTTTTAACTTCCTTATTACCAATGTCATCAATTTTGCTTTTGAATACACTATCACGCAACTCTACCGGATTTTTTGCCATTGCAACATACGCTTCATCAAATTCTTTTACCCCATCATCGTAATAAGACAGATGATAAGGCATATTCTCAATCAAGAATTTAGCAGCCTCATATTTCAAAGGGTTTGAATCATCCTTGAAGTGGTCGAGTACTTTCTCTAACTCCGAGCGATTGGATTCTGCCAATTCAAGACTATGATCTAAATTATGGTTACATGAGGCAAGCAAGATTGCTGCTGCACAAATTAGAGATATAATCTTCCTCATTTATTTACGACTTTGCCAACTTTTTCTCCAATATAGCCAATAACATTTCCTCTACCTTCGGATTAAACTTCGGATTATCAACAAGTATAACATCATTGTTCTCATCAAGAAGAAAAACATGGAATATTTGTTCTGATGGAATATGCGGATTTTTCTTTGCTAAAAACACCGCATGTTCAACATATATTTTTAAAGCAAAAAACTTATTAAACTATCTTTTTTCTAAATAATCAAACAATAGCGATCTAATTTTTTTATTATTAAGCGGGTTTCCAACGAGCACTACACTGTCTTTATTATCAATAATAAAAGTATGTAACATTGAATTGTTGGGGATATCGTTTATTTTCTCAAAAGCATGACAGGTGTCAAGATATATAGAATAATCAAAGTTGCACCCCGATAACACCTTTTTTACATGCGGTAAATCTTTTTTTGATGGCGACATTATAAAAATAGTTTCACGATATTTTTTATAATTTCTAAGAGAATCTAATAACGGTTCCCAGATATATAGATTGTTTAGAGTACACGTTGAACATGCTGCACTATCTGTAAACACAACCATGCTATACTTTCCACTCTCATGAACAGAACGATGACCAAGTCCCCCAAAGTACAACATTTTGTCTTTGGGAACAAGAACAATCGATGACATAAATTGTTTTACATCATCTTCTATTTGTTTGTCTTTTTTGCAATTGCAAGAAAAAAAAACGAACAAACATACTATTATCAAAAAAGACCATCTGGTTTTCATTGTTTGACATCTATTATTTTGTAAGTTCTACAATTTCCAAAACGGGGTTTGATGTATCAGACACTTCCGGAAACTTTTCTCTTAATTCAGGCAATGCTATAATCGAAGAGGCATAAACAACATTAATCATTTTGTCATTATAGCAAGACATTGACTGTCCCAGAATAACAACATCCTCAATTAAATTCTCTTGTGCCTTGACTTGATAGCACTTGTCATTAACTTTATCATAAAAACATAATATAGATTTGTCGAAATCTGTAGTGTGGAACCATAACCATCTGTGAGATTCCTTATAATTGTTTTTTGTATATATATGTTTTTTGTCCTTTGATACATCTATGATTCTTTGCTGTTTGAGCTCTGACGGAATAGATATTTCAAAATTAGCATGCATTTGAATTGAAACGTCCTCGCCTGTAATCATGTAGAAATTATTCTTATCCTCGCCTCCCATCAATCCTATTGTTTTATTATCAATATGGTATAGGTATTGAGGATAAATGCCACCATACTGAAATTTTTGGTCGATATCAACTAGTTGTTTTATAAACTTACCATCTGAATCTGTTAACCATAGACCTCGTCTGGATTCTCCATTTTTATCTGGTGTGTACATAAGATAATTACCGTTATCCATTATAGCAAAATCTCTAATGATATCCTCGATGTCAAATTTTCTTTTAAGATTTCCCTCTTTTGAATATACCAACATTCTCTTGCGCCCCTCGTCATAGATATGAACATCACCATTGTCAGATGAAACATCAAAAATACTAAGCTTGATGTATTCATCTCCAGCACGGCCTTGTTTATTCAATGTAGTTAAATATTTCCCGTTTGTATCAAACTGATGGATTTTGCCTTCATTTCGATTACACAAATATACAACATTTTCAAATTGACATACTTTATCAATTTGACCAACAGGAACCATGTTTTCCAGGTTTACATAAGAGACCTTACTGAAAATCTGTGATGTATAAAATTTGGTACTATCTTCTTTTTCAAAATCGATATATACTTGTTTAACCAAAGATTTGTTTGTGGTTTGTGTACACGCCATTGTAGATGCAACAAACAAGAAAAAAAATAATTTCTTTATCATATTAATTGATATTATAATACTCTATAATTAAAAGTGGGAAGAAAAAAGGGCAAAGAAAAAGTAGAACATTTTTCAATACCCTTAAAAGGTACAACACCTTTTATTTGTGACTATTATCTAGAACTTCTAATAACATATTGTTTGCATTTGGGGTCTTCTCCACTGAAATTGCATGCGTTCTCATCAACTGAGTTTATACAGCACTTCATTGTACTATAATTTGTAGACAAGCTAGCCCACCAGCTAGGTGCAGAGGTTAATGTAGCAGTAGCACTACCCCCACTTACATACCAGACGGTGTCCAGTACAAAATTAGAGTGCCAGTCTCCGGATTTTAAAGTATTATTTGTACTACCATCAGGATCACTCAGAGCCTCAACATTCTCTGCGAGAAGCAAATCTGCCTGTGATTGGTTTGCGGCATTATATGCCTTGAAACCACCCATACCTGCGGCTACTACACATACGGCAGCAACTGCAGTCTTCATGAAATTTTTCATCATTCTTTTTGTTTGACTTTTTTAGTTTTACACGCCTACTCTTTGTACAGATTTTCGGCTTCTTCTGTTCGCTCGTCATTGTCGTAAGTAATCACATTGGTAATCTTTAATACGATAGTGACTCTTAATCAATCGTCATTGATAATCGCGAAGGTTTATGTTATTGATCAATTACTTCTATCTCCACATATCATCTACACCTTAACATGGTTCTCTGTTTGTACACAATTTTACATTATGCTTCGGCGAAATCATTGTTTAGGTTTTAATATGCCAATCTTAAATTGGCGTACCGTCTTCGATTTGTATAGTGCAAACTTAGTTTTGCACGAAAGCAAAAGTGCAGGTCAGCCTTTAAAAGGCTAGCGCACAATTGAAGATTTTTCTGTATGCAAAACTAGTAAATTGTTTGCATAAAACAAGCAAAAGTATCATTATTTAACTTTTACCCCCCCCCTAAATTAACAGTATTTAACCTCATACGATTGCATCGTAACTATTCAGCGATTATTTTATCCGTTGCTAATACCTGTTTCTGAAACGCATTCAATCACAATCCCGTATAGGGGTACGAGCGTTCTATTCCGTTTAAATCTATAAGTTCATATTTTACATAACAAACTAAATATCAACAAGATAAAGCAAAAATAATATGATAAAATGTTGGTAATGTCATGATTTTTTTGTAACTTTGCACTTGTGAAAGAAAAGGTTACGGAAATATCAGATGTGCTACTGACGTTAGACTTAGATTTCCGAGTGCGAAATTAATAAAAATTTTGCAATTTCAATCATAAATGCCATAAAAACTTACTTTCTGCCTTATATCTATGTCTGCCGAAGGCTCGATTTCCCTTCGATCATCCTTCGTTATGC
>DCJC01000022.1:0-41925 GCA_002317355.1 Prevotellaceae bacterium UBA1710
TCAAATGGGAAAAGTTGGGTTAAAAGAAAAAAATCATGAATTTTTACGCAGGGGGTTGCACCCTCATGTTTTAGCACCCTATCGTGTTTATATTCAGATAGTTAAGTAGAGTGCAACCCCGTTGCACCAGGTGTAACCTTTTGCAAGGGGGTTGCACTCATTCTTTCGTCTTGAGTATCAATATCTTACAGCGCTAAAAACGCGAGGGTGCAACCCCCTGCGTGAAAAACTCTTGAAAAAATAATACGAGTATGATTTTACAGAATTCCAATCCTTTTCTATAGGGAGGAAAAACTCTCGTTGATCTTCCGCTCTGCCTAGGGGGTAAACTCAGTGAAGCTTCGCTCCAGAAGCGAACATGAAGCGAAGGCACACTGAGTTTACCCCCTAGGCAGAGCGAAGGATAATCGAAAGGAAATAGAGCCTTTGGCAGACATTAATGTACAAAAAAGCTGATTGGCGATTTACCAATCAGCTTTAATGTTGAATATGATAATGACTATACTTCGACTTTAGTCATTAGTCGTTTGTCTTTAGTCATTTGTCATTAGCCTTTTGTCTTCAAATTACTTGAAGAGCAATGGAGCCATCTCCTTGAGAGAACGACGCCATGTGAGGAACTCATGTGCTGTACCCTCTGATACATAACCTGTTGCGCTGAATCCTGCAGCCTTAAGCTCATTCACAGCCTTTGCAATACGATCTGGTGTTTCCTTGCTACCGCAAGAAAGGAACATGTGCTTTGGTGCATTGATGTTCTGAAGATCCTTTGGCTCATAGACACCACCGCTGAGAAGTCCCCAGTAACCGAACATCTCTGGACGTGCGAGTGTTGCCATACGTGTCTCCATACCACCCATAGAAAGACCTGCCATAGCACGATGATCACGGTCAGCGATAGTGCGGAAATGTGAATCTACATAAGGAACAAGTTCGTCCATGAGAACCTTCTGGAAAGCTGTCCAGTCGAACTCGTTCATGTGTCCCCACTTGAGTTCGTTGGTCATACCGTAGGTCATTACGATGATGAATGGCTCACACTTGCCTTCTGCAATGAGGTTGTCCATGATGAGGTTTGCGTGTCCTTGATTGCTCCAAGCAGTCTCGTCCTCTCCCCAACCATGCTGGAGATAGAGTACTGGGTATGTGTTGGCAACAGCCTTACCCTTGGCACCTGGCTTTGTAGCGTTCTCATAGCCGGCTGGTGTGTAAACATAGGCTACACGCTCTGAGTTGGTAGATGGAGAGTGGAAGAGAATCTTCTGTACATTGCCATGAGGAACATTCTTAAGAGCATAGAAATCCTTGTCGTGTGCAGGAATCTCGATACCAGACTCCCAACGTACTGAACCATAGTAATTCTTTGCACCTGGATCGTTGACTACACCACCATCGATAGTGAGGTGATAGTAATGGAAACCTTCGTCCATAGGGCCGTCTGTAGTTCCCCACCAGTAGCCGTCCTTACCCTTACGAAGAACAGTACCGCCTCTGCCGCCAAGACCAAGGCTAACGATAACAGACTTAGCCTGTGGGGCATCTACACGGAAACGAGCATAACCCTGAGAGTTAACCATTGGATATTCCTGACCAGGCTGATTGAGTTCGCTTGGCTTGAAATCCTCGATAGGGGTAGCATTGTCGAGCTTTGGATCAAAGTTGAGAACTACATTGTAAGCCTCCTTCTTGTTGAGGTCTTTATCGAAAAGAAGAGGATAGTTAGATGTACCAACCCATGAATCACGGTCAGAGAGGTTCCAGAATGTAACAACATCGATAACATCCTTATGCTTACGCAAGCACTTGAAGAGCTGTGCGTACTGGTCTGTGTGGAGAGTCTTAACCCAAGGCTTGATCTCTACACCCTGACGGCTGAAGTTGAGCTGACCACCCATTTCCTCGTTTGCACGAATATCGAGCTCTGTGATCTGGATGTGCTTAACGATTGTAGCATACTTCTCGATAGCAGTAGCGAAATCGTCCATAGAAGGATTAAAGATATTGAGGTGTCCCTGCATACCGATACCATCGATAGGCACACCAGCATCCTTCATCTTCTTAACCATGTCGAAGATACGCTGGCTCTTTCCTTTGTCGAATGCATTATAGTCATTATAGAAGAGGAGAGCATTAGGGTCAGCCTCACGAGCGAATTCGAAAGCCTTAGCGATGAACTCATCGCCACAGAGTTTGTAGAGGTTTGACTCGCGGTATGGGCTGCCTGCAGGACGATTGCCGCGTGCAGGGCGCTGATTATCAGCCATAGCCTCATTCACTACGTCCCAGCAATAAACGATGTCCTTATAGCGATTGATAACGGTGTGGATGTGCTCACGAAGGCGCTCATAGAATACTTCTTTCTTAACGAACTTGCCCTTCTTGTCGTACATCATCCAATTAGCAAACTGGCTGTGCCATACGAGGCAATGACCACGCATTGGAATATTATTACGACGACACCAGTTAGCGATGCTATCAGCTTTTTCCCATTTCCATTCACCCTCCTTAGGATGAAGTTCACCAGGTTTCATGTCATTCTCGCAAGTAACGCTATTATAGTTCTCGAGAGTAACTTTCTGCTCAGCCTCAGAGAAGTTGCGAGTGTTGAGGGCAACACCTACCTTGAAATAATCCTTGTAAGCGTCCTTGAGTCCTTGAGCCAATGTGCTCTGAGACGCAATGAGTGCAAGGCAAAAGGCAGCAGCCTTCATTGTTGGGTTAAGTTTCATTTAATTCTAATTTAGTTATTATTTAAGTTGGGTTTTATTTCGAGTTCTCGAATTTTCGGTTTTTCGAAATTTCGATTATTCGAAAATTCGGGAATTCGAATAATTATTTGTAAATAAATTTCTTGCCGTTTCTAATATAGACATGTCCGTTTCTTGGTTCTGTTACACGCTGTCCACTCAGGTTGTAGATAGGAGTGTCAAGGCGCTTTTCTGCGAGTGTCTCGCTGATACCAGTTGACTCTGGTGAATAGTCAGAGTTGTTGGTAAGATAGATATCCTTAATAGTGATAGGCGTTCCACCAGTACTCCAAAGTCCGAGGATATAGATATGTGAAGGGTCAACCTTTACGCCCTTGCTGTTCTTCATATTCTGGAGGTCAACGACAACGCGTGTGCTGCTCTTTACATCCTTCATATAAGGATCTGTCCAGTAGTTATCTACATCAAACAATCTTAATGACCATTGATTTGACGCTGGTGCCTTTGTAAGGTTTAACACAAGATATTTGTATCCGGACATGTCGAGACCACCACCGAATTTCCATCCGCCGAAGCCATACTGACCGGTGACGAGGGTGCGACTGCCGTCATCGTTCTTGGTGAGTGTGCCTTTCTCCCAGATGTTAGGGCTGAAGATAGAGTTGGTGCCAGGGAACATATAGAACTCATCGGCAAGGGTTTCAACGAACTTCCAACCTGGTTCTGCATATTCCTTATACCAGCGATATACAGGGCGTGGGCATGCCTCTGGGTCGGTGAGGAAGGTGCTTCCATCAGCTTTTGAGTCATCATATTTGGCAAGCTTATCTGCATCGGTAAACAGCATCCAGCTCACGTTGCCGGTCTTATCCATGATGTATTTGAAGTTGTTTCCGAAGCCTACACCACCGAGCTTGCCTGTTGTAGCCTTACCCCATGAGCTATTGTATTTCTTTGGAGCCCAGTCCATCTCTGTGACAATGATAGGACGAAGCTTTGAGACACCATCGATGCTTGCACTCCAGCCTGACTGGAAGTCGGCGTAGGTGTTGCCGTTGGTCACAATCTGCTGTTCTGCTGAAGCAACTTCTGAGTCAGAGCCATACCAGCCTGGGTAGCAATGCACGGCGAATCCGATGTTCTCGCCTACAATAGGATACTTCACATAGCCCTGATAGTTCTGCTGATAGGCAAGTCCCGGTACCCAGAGAATGTTGTTGCAGCCCACGGCACGGATCTCGTCAACAATCTTCTGGAAGAACTTTGTGCAGTTCTTCTGAGAACCGTCAGACCAGCTTGTGTAGTTGCCGTTACCATCGTTCATGTCGATAGGTTCATTGGCAAGCTCAAACATAATGTATGGGTTATTCTTAAGCTTCTCGTGGCTACATACGTAAGTCCATACTTTGATAAGATACTGCTGATATTCATCGCCTACGGTAAGTTTCTGAGGGCATACACCAGGTGGGCGCATAACCACGTAGATGCCATTCTCAATGGCATATTCTGCCATAGGAATGAAGATCTCGTCAAGGTATTTCTTGAAGAGGTTCATATCGAATGCCACGATAAGATTCTCGCTGTAGTAAGTGCCTGGATGCTGGCTTTGCCATTGATTGACCTTTGTCTCGTTGTTGCTCCATGCTGGATCCATGTGAAGTCGAAGCCAGTTGACCTTCCAACCATGGTCAAGCATAAGTCCAATCTGCTCCTTATTCCATTTCACGCATGCGGCAGCATCCTTAGTCTTACCCCAGTTGACCGAGCCATCAGGGTTCTTACACCAAGCATATCCATTGAAATAGGCAGAGTATGTCTGTCCGAAACCATGAAGGTTTACGATACTATCATTGCCGTTCATATCCTTAGCCATGAGGTAACGGCCTTTAATGAATAGTTCAGGCATGCGCATTCCACGCCAAGCGAATGATTCGTTGGAAATAACCAGAACGAAGACCAAAAGGAACAGTCTCCATGATTTGTGTAATTTTCTTATCATGATTATATTATTTATAGTTAGTTGCATGTTTTAGGTTTTGCATAGACGCGATATTCGTGTTTTATTGCGGTGCAAAATTACAAAGAATTATCCATACCTCCAAATTTCTTTGATGAATTTTCCATGCGCAACCACGGCACTAATGGGATTATAATCAACAAAACACCATCACCTAATCACCTATCACCCATCATCTACCTCCCGTTTATCCAACACTTACAGTTGTCTTACTTCTTTCTTACCTTTAGTAAGAGTCACGTAAGAGCCAGTACTAAGTGCAAAGAGAAAAGAAAAAGAACGCTTCTCACCTCCAGCTTTATTCTTCACATTGTACGTAAAGAATGCAGGTGTAGTCTCAATAAACATAGCCACACCTTTTTCCACACCTTGAGAAACCGTGCTTATCCAGTGCTTACGGAATTCCTCTAAATTATACTGAATATGTCCTTTTCTAGGATCAGCGATATAGAATGTTTTATTCCTTTTTATCTTATACAATACAACAAAATATTCCTGATCCCAATGAAGAATGCATGGCATAGGTGCTTTCTGAAAAACTTCAAGTGCCACACAAGCACAAACAGTATGTAGACCAAGAGTGCTAGCAGCTTCATTAATACTTAACAGAGAAACCCCTGTACCGTTGCATAACATAATTTTGAAATTACTTCTGAAGAGTAATTCCTACCATAATATTTGCATACCATTTGCAGACATGCTATTCCACATTGCATGGAATCATGCTGATATATCATTGGAAAACGTTTCATAATCTGCTTTTTTCTTCCATTCCAGCGCCATTTCCTGCATAACGTTTATGAGTTCTATTGAAATTATATCCTAATGTAAGAATAATATTTCTACAGTTCGGAAATATCGTTGATTTAATGTTATAATATTTTGTGTGCAATTCATTTGTAGTTTTGGTAGAGCGAAAGACATCATTTATCTGAAGTTTTGTATAGACCCTGCGCTTAAAGAATGTTTTGGTAACAGATAGAGTAAACTCTTGATAATTGCCCATAAAACTATATCCGTCAGCACCTGAAGTATGGAATAAATAATTAGCTCCAATCATGATATCAGGGCGTAATACAAAAATATTATTGAAAACTAATTGCACAATAGGTTTGTTGAAATTAAATGACATTCCTTGGGCATCTATGTATTGTTTTTGAAAATCGAATTCAAATGTAGGATGCCATATTGAAATTACAGGTTGAGCTGAGAGTGCAAATGTAAATATTTTCTCTTTGGGTATATTAATATTGGTGAGTAAAATGATATCACTTTTGTCATCGTAAAGTTTGCCCCATTGAACTATAGGATTGTTATCAATTTCATAGGTTAACGAAGCATTGATAAACTTATACATCGCACTAAGTTCCATTGAATGTACCTTGGTCATTTTCAGCGCAGGATTTCCTCCTTCATAGAGATATTGGCTATCATAAGCCACAATATTGGATAGCTGACTATATGTTGGCTTGGAAGAAGTTATACCATAAGAAAGTCCTATGTTAAAAACATCTGTACTGTACGACAAATCTACATTTGGGAAAAAAATATCGTATGTGCGGCTCTCGTATGTATTCATTAAACCATCATCAAACACTTTATTAGTAATGTGCTCGTAACGTAATCCTCCTGATATGGCAAAATTCCCTAAAGTATAATCTATAGATGCAAAGGTAGCAATATTACTCTCTTTAATTTCATTCTCTGTAGAGGCTATAATACCATCCTGATTAAAATAATTTTGATTGATATTACTGTTGTAGTACTCTGTTCCGATATTAAAGGTAAGTTCTTCTGACTTTTGATACTCTGCCAAGAGTTTGCCAGCAATATATTTATTTTTTGAATATTTGTGAGAATTTATTGAACGATCAATGTCAATACCGTTCTCTATTGTATTAGTTACATTGTCAGTCTTCTTATGGAAGTAAGAGCCGTCAAAAGTAAGAGAAATTTTGCCAATCTTTCCATTATAATAGGCGTCCAACTCGTGAATAGGACCATTGTATGGAATCACATTGGTAAGATAGTCAATATTTTCTTGTTGTATATCATTAACTTTTAAAAGATTGTCATAGCTTATACGGGCATATTGGCCGTGAAGATCTTTGCGAATATGATACTCCATGCCGAATGACATACTATCGTTTGGTAAATAGTTAAAACCGAATTTTGCATTGATATCTTTTGTGCGGCTTTCTCGTTTCATATTATTGAGAGTTTCTTGAATTCGATTTTTATTACCTTCAATTGTTTGCTCAACTGTTTGTTTATTATACCTATAGTTGTTATTGTGCGCAAAACCACCGAAGATATCTATTTTTTTTAATCTCCAGTTCAAATTAGCATCAGTATTACCTCCAGCTTTTAACGACTGATTATAAGACCCAGTTATAGAGCCGCTAAGCCCCTCGCCATCAAGTCGTTTTGTCTTAATGATAATAACCGAACTTATCTCTGAATCATACTGTGGTCCCGGATTAGTAAGAACCGTTATTTTACGAATATTTTCAGTTTTTATTTGCTTAAGTTCTGAATTGTCTGTTATTTTTCGTCCATTAATATATATAACAGGTGTGCCTTTGCCAAAAATAGTAAAATTGCCATTTCTTCCAGTCACACGTGGAAGCAAAGACAAAATCTCATCGGCATTATTCATCTTAGTAAATATCGAGTTTGCAATGTTTGTGCTATATCCTCCTTTTACTCTATGATATTTAGGTGTCTTGCTTTTTACAATTATTTCGCCAAGAACGAAATCATCTGTTTGCATAATAATAGGTGATGAATTCAAATCTTTATACTTAATATACTTGGTCTTATAACCTATCGATGTTATGCGTAACATGGCGTATTCACCAACTTGTGGAGGCAGGACAAAGACACCAGCGCTATCTGTAACCGTACCGGTAATATAGGCAGAATCACTAGAAAGCGCCGTAACATTAACATATGACAAGGGAGTAAATTTATCATCTGTTATCTTTCCTTCCCACTGTTGAGCATTAACCAACAATGGAATGGTGAGCAGCATAATATTGACGAAAATAAACTTGTACATATATACTAAAAAATATCGATCATATAATTTTTTGAAATTGACTTATCCTTAGGCGTGTGAATATCCTCTAGGAATGCCAATTTAAGCATCTCTTTGTTTTTCAATGGATGACAATAATTGAATTTACCCTCATGGTACTTTGTGTGTAAATAATCTTTTGCACAACCACCATAGCATAAAGGAAAGCATAAGCAATCCTTGCAGGATGTACGGCTAAACTGAGAACCCTTGTTAATATAACGAAACAATAACCCATCATGAATAATAGCTTTAGAATTAATAAATCCAATGATTCGTTTTGGATTATTGGCATCCTCTGGGCACTTATAATATTCACCATCAACGAAGGCATAGTTAACCATCAATTGTCCTTCTTCGCTGGACAAATAGAGTCTCTCTCAAGCAATAAACTGGGCAGGGAGAGAGTTATTGTAGATAAGATCTTACGACAAGGATGGACACACTGTCTATACCAAACTGGGCAATGGCACAGAGACCACCTACTCATACGACAAGCAGCGTGAGCGTCTCCAGTCTATGCTTATCAAGTCTGGTAGCGACAGCATCATGGCAAACAAATACACCTATGATGCCAATGGTAATCCTATCCTTGTAGAGAACGATTCTACCAGCACCACACGTGAGATGTTCTGGGATGAGGACAACCGTCTCATTGTACTCTCTGACAATGGCAAGACGAGTCGCTACAACTACAATGCTGGCGGCGATCGTTGTCTTTTACACTTGCCAATATTCGCTGAAAGCCTCAACGGTTGCCTGCATATCTATTGGCATATCGATGCCCTCTCTCTTGCAGTAGGCTGACAGTTGCGCGATGAAGTCGTCAACAGAGCAGTTGCCCTCAATAGTTCTCTTGACTATATGATAAGGTAATGCGAGAGAATCGAAGGCGCAGTAGAGTACTGTTATAGCCACAAGCTGTGGCATAGAGCAACCTAAGATGAATGTCTTCATATCCTTCTTGAAGCTCTTTACCAGCTTATCCACCTCTTCATCGCTCATTGCCTCAATCTCCTTTTCCTCATTAAGGGCAATGATTGGGTCATATTCCACATTATTATCAAGACAAGTGAGAAGATCCACTGCCACGGTGTCTTGATTGTATTCTGCCGTCAAATCACAATAGGTGTAGTGATAGCAGAGAATGGAAGTGCATGAGGTATAGTCTGCTTCCTTCTCGAGTTCCTCGATGATACGATTGGCGAGCGACTCGTCATAGGTGTAGAGGATGTTTCCCTTTGGGGTATGCATCTTCTTCTTATTCTTAAAGATGGTGAGATGATCACCTTTTGGCTGGAAAGTATATTCTGTCATAATTATAATGGCCTCTCCCCCTGCCGGTAGGCGGTGTGGGAAATATTAAGAGGATATATCGGAAAGGAGTTTTGGCATCAACTCCTCACTTCTCGCTCCTAAATTTCTAACTTATCTAATAGGTGTGATTCAAATTCGATTGGTTCTACAATATGAACCTTGAGTGCAGAGGAAACGGGATATGCATTGAAGTAAGGGTCATTACTCATGTATAGCTCCACATCCTTTATTTCCTTGCTTGTGAGTATGAGATTGCAGTATGTGATGATACGCTGACGAATGCGTGGGAGTACCTTGATGCCTGTGCGGCCATCATGGAATTTCACCACGGCAACAACATGCCAGCGCTTACGGGTATCCACAAGCTGCTGTCTCTGCTCAGGAGTGCTCTTGTGAGTGATGGTGATATGCCTGCCGAAGCGCATGTTTATATCATTCATCATCTGACGGAATACCTGCCCGTGAGCACTCGTATCCTTTATGCCGTTGAAGTCGATGTAATAATGTATCATCTCATGGATGATGGTATCCTCGACCTCGGCTTCGGGCAGATCCATTCGTGTACTTATACGTAGGCGGAAATCATACTTCTCTACCCTGCCGAATGGCTTCCTGCGTTTCTTATAAACGAGCATGCCAAGAAAACTCTTGGCATTACTCAGCTGAATAGGAAGCAAGGGGAGCCTATCATCAAAGATAAGATGATTAAACTCCCCAAACTTCTTTTCGATGTATTCTATCGTTGGCTTCACTTTGTGAGTGCAAGACGAAGACCGAGGTTAGAGTTCTTACTTGTACCCTCAAATGAAGAGCGTGAAGTGTATCGGCAATCACTCTGTCCGCAGTTCCATGCACCACCACGCATTACAAAGGTGTATGTGCTATCTGCTTTAGGACATGGATCGGTCTGTGCCTCAGCAGGATATGTGAAGTGAGCGTCCTGACACCACTCCCATACGTTACCACTCATATCATGGAAACCAAGCTCATTCTTATCCATTGTCTGAACCATCTGAGGTGCACCATTAGCAGTACTCTTATACCAAGCGATGCGCTCTACATAGATAGAACCACTGAACTGAAGGCTATGTGTCTTCTTACCGCCACGTGCTGCCCATTCCCATTCTGCCTCAGTAGGCAGACGGAACTGCTTGCCTGTCAGCTCGCTGAGTTTCTTGACGAATTTCTGACAATCATCCCAGCTGACATTGATCATAGGCATGTTCTTGCCCTGCAGACGAGCAGCAGGATCAATATCACCCATGACAGCCTCCCAGAGTTCCTGAGTCACCTCTGTCTTACCGAGGTAATAGTCTTTGGTAAGGGTAACGTCATGTGCAGGCTGTTCCTCATGAGGAGTTACCATTTTCATCTCGGCAGTAGCACCAATTCTGTAGGTACCAGCCTCTACGAGAATCATCTCATAGTCAACACCTTTTGAAGTCAGTACAGCAGTACCATCGTCTTTTGTTTCAAACTCAGTCTTGTCAGAATTACAAGATGAAAGCATGCAAGCACCCATGAGTGCAGCAACGCAATAAGAAATAGTTCTTTTCATAAAAAATTTATATAATTACCAATTACAAATTACCAATTACAAATTACAAATTACCTAATTACAATTACCAATTACTCAGTTACCTTCCATTCTAATAGGTAATTTGTAATTAGTAATTTACTGAACTTTCCCACAGTTTAGATGCTCGGCTCTGGCTGGAAGCCAGTACTTTGAGTAACCGTGGGGTTGTATGGTAAAATACCATACAAGCCTACGGACCACCAAAGACCATGCCCTATTTCAGGCTGGAAGCCTGTACTTTTATACGTTCATTTCAATTGTTTTCGTATCAAGGTACTGGCTTCCAGCCAGCAAGAGGGGGATTTAGTCACATTATCCGTAGGCATACTCTCCTGCGTCGATTATGCCCACGGTTACTCAAAGTGTTGGCTTCCAGCCAATTGTTTAGCATTTCCAAGGGTGGGAAAGTTCAGTTTATAATTTAAACTTAGGCAAAGCTTTCGAGGCCTTCCTCAGTTTCTATCTTTCCGAGGAGTTTTCTCACCATAGCTGATGAATCCTCTTTCTGACAGATGAGCAGCACGTTGTCTTTTTCTGCAATAATATAGCCATCAAGTCCACTAATTACAGCAAGTTTTCCATCAGGAAGTGATATAACGTTGTGAGTGGCATTTTCTACCATCAACTTCGACTTCTTGTTGACTACAACATTATCTACATCTGCATTTGCAAAGGCTTCATATATGCCATGCCAAGCACCAATATCTGCCCATCCAAATGCACATTCCATAACCACTCTCTCAGGCATCTTTTCAAGTATGGCCATATCGATAGAGAGATTAGGACTTGTAGAGTAATCAACTGTTACGTCTCCTATGAGAGAAGTGAGCTGGTCGCTGATATACTGAGCCTTAGCCATATACGTACCTGTATTCCAAAGGAACTCGCCACTATCCATAAACATTCTGGCAAAGTCACGATCAGGTTTCTCTGTGAATGATTTCACTTTATGGGTAGTTGGGTGAGGATGTTCAGGAGTAGCAGGAACAAGTTCACCCATCTGAAGATAACCATATCCAGGCTCAGGTCGGGTAGGCTTTACGCCCATTGTCAGCACGCTATCATAGCAGTTGATGTAGTCAGTAGCATTATTTATGGCTGTACTAAACATTTCTTCATTCATCACAACCTGATCAGCAGGAACGATAACAACATCACCATCTGGAGGAATAATACCTGAACGGAGTGCCATGAGAGTAGCAGGAGCTGTATTTCGGTTGATTGGCTCAAGTAGGATATTGCTTGTTGGCAGTTCAGGAAGCTGATTATTTATGATGTCTGTAAATGCAGTATGAGTAACCACAAGGATATTTTCCTTAGGCATAATCTTGAGCATTCTGTCGTATGTCTGCTGAAGAAGGGTACGACCACAGCCGAAGAAGTCGATGAACTGCTTCGGAAGATTCTTTCGGCTTACAGGCCAGAGTCTTCGTCCTTTACCTCCAGCGAGTATAATTGCATATTTCATGTTCGTGTATTTTAAGTTTAGGTTATAGGCAGACAAAGACTGCCGTGTCTATGGGGAAACTCTTTCCCGTTTACAAAGGTACTAAAAATATCTGAATTTCCAAAACATAGATGAAATATTACGTTTATTTTGTGCAAAATCTCCAATATTGCTATGCGGATAAGCAATAATTACATACTGAGCTCGTTATTTATAATAACCCTCTCTTATCCCCCCTAAAGGGGGAGGAAGCTAACGCGTAGAAGGAATAAGATATAAAAAAATACTACCCACACACGGAAGGCTCGCAGCGAGAAAAAGTTCCCCTTTAAAGGGAATTAGAGGGTATTCGCAGCGAGAGAAGTCTCCTAAACAGGGAGATTTAGAGGGTCTTATAACTATTAATTAATATGATAACAGCATCCGTAGTAACATATAATCATCATCTGCTTGATATAGAGCCAGTGCTGCGAAGTCTTTTCGCATCACCTGTAGATGTGGTATATGTAATTGACCACTCTGCCGACATAATGCCCGACTTGGAGCGTGAGTTGGTTGAGTTCAGCAAGCGCGTACTTACGGGTGAGCCTCAGCTGCGAAAGAAGATAGAGAATGGTTTCCATTTGCTCTATTTCCGTCATGAGAATAATGGTTATGGTGGTGGACATAATTTTGCCATCCGTAAGGCATTGGCACTTGGCAGTAAATATCATCTTGTGGTAAATCCTGATATTTGGTTTGGCCCTCGTGTCATTCCTGAGCTTGCTCGCTACATGGATCTTCATGAAGATGTAGCTCAGATGATGCCAAAGGTGCTCTATCCTAATGGCGAAATACAGCGACTCGCCAAGTTGCTGCCTTCTCCTCTGGATATCTTCGGCAGATTCTGTCTGCCTCATTTCATGATAGCAAGACGCAACGCACGTTACGAACTTTTCTACTCTAACTTCGACATGGTGCTTAATGTGCCTTATCTCTCAGGCTGCTTCATGTTCTTCAGACTGGAGGCATTGAAGTCAATAAATCTCTTTGACGAGAATCTCTTCATGTATGCAGAGGATATTGACGTGACACGTAGGTTGCATGAGAAATATAAGACTCTTTACTATCCCAAACTGCCTATCTACCATAAGTTCAGCAGAGCTTCGCATAGCAGTTTCAAGCTTTTCTGGATCCATGTCACCAATATCATCATGTACTTCAATAAATGGGGATGGTGGAAAGATAGTTTCAGAAAAGAGGCAAACAAAAGACTTGAAGAGCAGATTGCCGAGGGTGGCATAAAGGAACAGCCAATCGCGACAAAGAAAGCTGTGCTTAAGCCATCTATCTCTTTATTAAATAAAAGGCAGTCGCAATAAAACAATACTATTAATTTCAAAGGTGAAACAAGGAATAATCACTATATTTCTAACTGTATTCTCTGTTCTCTATGCCTGGGGCGATGCCGTTGGCACATGGAAAGTGTATCCTTCATATAGTGACATTACTGATATTCAACCTGCTGGTAAGCAAATCTTTGTGCTTGCCTCAAACAGCCTATATTCATACAACATTAATGATGGATCGCTGCAGACCTACAGCAAGAATGATGTGCTCAATAGTAGTAACATCCAGAATATTGCGTGGGTAGGTGCTGCAAGAAAACTCATCATAACATATTCTGACTACACCATTGACATTCTCACACTTAATGGTGATGTAGAATACATCAGTGCGCTTGCCGACAAGCAGACAACTGATGACAAGACCATCAACTCTATGTATGTAAGCGGACAATACGCCTATCTCTCCACAGGCTTTGGTATAGTGAAGATTAACGCCAAGGATGCAACTGTGGCAGATACTTACAATCTTGGTTTCAAGGTTGATTACTGCTATATCTCTTCCGGATATCTCTATGCAGCATCAGAGAGTAAGGGATTAATGCGCTGTGCCCTGACGGCAAATCTGCTCAACAGAAACGAGTGGACAGAAGCTGGAAATTACACGAAGCAGGAGAAAGAGAAATATGTCTTTGATTCTACCAATAAGTGTTATTGGGCTTCGGATGCTGAGGGCAGACTTACCAAATATCAGAAACTCGAAGATGGCAGATATGAAGCTGCAAGTCTTGGAGTTATGCCTGATGGACCTGCTTGCAATAGTTTCTGGCGACTCTATAAGCATGATGGAAAGCTGTTTGGCACAGCAGGACTTATGGCTGCAGGTATGTATATTGAGAATCCAGGCATCGTGAATATCTATGATCCATCTTCTGATACATGGTCAAAGCTTGAAGAGCCTTCAAGTGATCTGAGTAGTATTCCATATAAGATGGTAAACTGTATGACATTCGACCCAAAGGACAATTCCCATTTCTGGGTTGGAGGCTATTCTGGACTATATGAGTACAAGAACTACAAATGCGTCAACGCCTATAACTATACCAACAGCACCTTAGTGCCAATATACAACACAAGCCCAACGGGTTCTATTATATGTTCCATGGCGTATGACCCAAGCGGAAACCTATGGGTTATGA
Source organism: Prevotellaceae bacterium UBA1710 (assembly GCA_002317355.1). GTDB lineage: Bacteria > Bacteroidota > Bacteroidia > Bacteroidales > Bacteroidaceae > Prevotella. Next base: position 14,672 of record DCJC01000022.1, read on the forward strand.
ATGGTTGGTGTGACACTCCTGTTCAATGTCTCAAGGCAAATGGCGAGTGGAAGTCATATCCAATGGATGGGTATAACTTTGATAATCTGAATACTATCGACTATCAGGGCATTTACTATAGCAATACCAACAAGAGCATGTGGTGGATACATAGCTATCATAGAGATGGCAGAATATTCCGCATGACAGATGAAGGTAATATCAAGGCTATATCACAATTACAATATAACTATGGAGATAATGAGTCTGCCAAGACTTTCTCTCCTACGAATATCTATGACATTGAAGAAGATCATCTTGGCAATATATGGTTTGCTACTACTGACGGACCTGTATTTCTCATGAAAGACAGCATATCTGCCAACTCATATATTCTTGCGAAGCACAAGGTACCTCGTGGTGATGGAAAAGCCGATCTGCTTCTTGATGGAATAGCGCTACACAGTATTGCCATTGATGCTGCCAACCAGAAGTGGATGGGTACAAAAGATAATGGTGTGTATCTCATCGGTGCTGACAACAACACTCAGATTCATCATTTCACCAAGGATGATTCTCCGCTTATCTCAAACACCGTTCTTGATATTCTTATTGACGAGCAGGATGGAACTGTGTATTTTGCTACCGATAAGGGACTCTGTTCTTTCAAGGGTGACATAACAGCCGATAATCTCAATATGTCTGATGAAACAGTATGGGCATATCCTAATCCTGTGACACCTGATTTTACTGGTGATATTACTATCCGCGGACTTGAACCTGGTTCACAGATTATCATCACAACAACTTCTGGTCATAAAGTGGCAGAGGGCGTTTGTTCAGGCGGTTCATATCTCTGGAATGGCTGTGACCTGAACGGCAAAAAGGTTGCATCAGGCGTTTATATGGTAAATGTAGCGACCCGTGATGGCAATGAAGGTGTTGTCACAAAGATTGCTATTGTAAGATAAAAGAAATATCCAATCACTCGTGTATCTATCTATACTCATTCCTACATACAACTATAAATGCTACACCCTCGTGTATGATCTCAGGCAGCAGCTTGAGGCTTCGGGTGTGGAATATGAAATCATAGTACTAGATGATGGTGGTAAGGATCAGGTGGTGGCTATTGCCAATCATCTTATCAATGATCTTACAAACTGCCGTTTCATACGCAGTATGGAGAATGTAGGCAGGGCAAACAACTGCAACAAACTCATTGCGCTTGCCAAGGGAGAATGGTGTATTATCATGGATTCTGATGCAAAGGTGGTGAAAGACGACTATATCGCCACATATCTTAACCTGATAAAGGAGAATCCTGATGTGGATATAATAGATGGTGATCTGGTTAATCCCGAAACACTTCCATCACCAGTTGTTACACTCAGATATTTCTATGAGAAGCAGGCAGAACCTATGCGAAAGTCAAGTGTGAGACAAGAGCATGCCTTCGAGCGATTCTCTACTTTCAATGTGCTTATCAGGAAGTCGGCACTTGAAGAAGTGCCATTCTGCGCTGATTGCAAGGAATATGGCTATGAAGATACACTTATGGGTGTTGAGATGGGAAAGCATGGCAAGAAGATTCTCCATGTGGATAATCCACTCATGCATCTCGGCTTTGAGAAGAATGAGGTGTATCTTAAAAAGGTAGAGACATCACTCCGCACATTAAAAAGATTAGGTGATATGCTACTGCCTCACACCACTATTGGGCAGTATGTTGAGACATTGCGCAAACGTCACCTTATACTACCTGTAAAGATTGCATATACTATATCTCGTCCGTTGCTTCGCAGGAATCTGCTTGGCAACAAGCCAAATCTCAAGGTGTTTGCATTCTATAAGCTTGGCTATCTCCTAAATCTTTGATATGCACATACTCTATGAAATAGAACGACTCTCCACTTGTGGTGGTATAGAGCACATGCTGACCGACAAAGCCAATTATATGGCAGATGTCTGGGGATGGGATGTGACTATACTTGTATTGCTTGAAGATGATGCTGAGCCATTCTATCATCTTTCACGAAAAATTCGCATAGAGTATCTTCATATCAAGTCTTCTGGTATCTTGATGTGTCTTCAGGGACTTTGGAAACTCAATAAGGCAGTCAACAGAATAAAGCCAGATGTCTATGTTACTGTTCAGACGATAGGCGCTATGTCATGCCTTTTGCGCACTCATAAGGTTCCTACCATCTATGAGGCACACGGCATTCGTACTTGTATGCAGCACCCATTAGCCATGAGTATGGCAGAGAAGCATGCAGATATTGTTGCAGTTCTTACGCAAAACAATGCCAAGAGATATGCCAAGGCAAAGAGGGTTGAGATTATTCCTAACTTTACCAATATGGATGTCGTAGAACTTCCTGACTATAGCCAAAAGCGTTGTGTGGCCGTTGGAAGACTTGATTTTGAGAAGAACTTCTCTCGAATGATATCTATTTGGGAGAAAGTGCATAAGACACATCCTGATTGGGTTCTCGATATATATGGAGATGGCCCTGAGCAGAATGCTTTACAACAGCATATAGATAGTCTTGGACTTAGCAATAACGTATTTCTTAAGGGAAGAACGGATAATACAGTAGAGGCTTATCTTTCAGGAAGCATCTATCTTATGACATCACATTTCGAGGGTTTCCCACTTGTGCTTATCGAGGCTGCAAGATGTGGTTTGGCTTCTGTATCACTCAATTGTCCAGATGGTCCACGTGATATAATAGAAGATGGAAAGACAGGCTATCTTGTGCCTTATGAAGATGATGATGCTATGGTTGCTACCATTGGTAAGCTTATGGATGATGAAGCAAAACGCCAGTCAATGGGACTTGCAGCAAAAGAAGCATCCGTCCGTTTCAGCCGACAGGTGGTAATGAATAAGTGGAAAGATTTATTTGAAAGTCGATTTACTTAGGAGTTTAAGGAGTACAAGGAGTAGCAAGGAGTACAAGACGAATGTCTGGATATAACGGCTCACGTACAACCTTCCGCAATAACCCTATCGTCTGCTTTCCTTAAGCGACGATAGGAAGTCCAATGTTGATAATATCGGAGTATGTGTCAGCGTTACTCCTTGCAACTCCTTGTACTTCTTAAAATATAATTTGTAATTAATAATGATTCTATCAGTCATCATACCAGTATATAAAGTAGAGCAGACACTTGACCGTTGTGTTGAGAGTGTGCTTTGCCAGAATGTGCCTGATATGGAGGTCATACTCGTTGATGACGGCTCACCTGATGCTTGCCCTCAGATGTGTGATGCCTGGGCAGAGAAGGATAGCCACATAAAGGTTATCCATAAGCAGAATGGTGGACTTTCTGATGCTCGAAATGCAGGTGTCAAAGAGGCTTGTGGTGAGTATATTACCTTTGTTGATAGCGATGACTATCTCAACGAAGGGATTTATGCATCTATGCTCGATAACATGAGTAAGATGCCGTGTATCGATATTATAGAGTTCTCAATCAACTGTATTGGCTGGGATAAGATTGATATCACATACACAAATCATCTGTATTCATCTGCACGCGAATATTGGCAGAAGACAAGGGCATGGAATCATGCTTATGTATGGAACAAGATATATCGCAAAAAACTTTTTGAGGAAGTGAGATTTCCTGTAGGAAAACTCTATGAAGACCTATGGATATTGCCTGAAATCCTACAGCAGAATCCAATAGTTGCAACATCTTCTATCGTAGGATATAACTATTGTGCTAATGTCAATGGTATATCTGCTGTACCTGATAGTGAGAACCTTAAGCAAGCTCTTCTTGCAGAACAGAATTTGGCTAAGGCAATGAATGTAAAGTGGTATTCATACAAAGAATGGCACTTGTATCTGTGTATGCTCTACCGACAAGTGGATATCTATCGCATGTCGGGTGAGATATTACTTAAATGGCCTTTTGTCCGCTTTATCTGTTGGACTCACAAGAAGACAAAAGGTCGAGGTAGAGTGCCTCATACTGCTTAGCCACCTTACGATAGTCATGATGCCTGCGCACATACTCCACCGACTGACGCTTTAGTTCCGGTATTCTCTTCTTGTGGTGTATCAGTTTCTTAAGTTCTTCATACACACTCTGATACGTTGGCTGAACGTTGATGATAGGACGAAGCCCTTTCTCTCCAATTATCTCATAATTCTCAGGTTCACCACCTCCAACAACAACAATTCCCTTCGACATAGCAAGCAAGGAATTCATTGAAGGAGTATAACTGTACAATTGGTCGAGAATAATATCTGAGCCATTCATTATTCGCTCATACTCCTTGTATGGAACATTCTCCACAACCTGCAGTTCACAAAGCTCCGGATAGTCGCGTACTATATCCTCCACGGCCTTCAGCATCACATCAGTACCTTTGACGTGCATTCTCTCACGTTGCAAACCAATGAAGAATTTCACTTTTTCGCCTATGCTGAAATCCTTTGGATTTTCCTCTGGCATAACCACAGGAAGAGGGATGAAGTGATTCTTCTCAGGATACACATTATTGTAGCAAGCCCAGTATTCGTATAATACAGGAACTATTGCATCACAATCATTGGCAACATGCTTGCAATAGGGTACGCACTCACCTTCAAGGTATAAATCGCGCATACTCTTTACATCTTCTGCATCTTGAACCTTACCGTTAATCTTCTGTTCGCTATATCTCAGCACATCATGATTTATAATCTGATTCAGGGTGTTGAAATCATCACCTACAGAACACATCACAAATCGCTTATTGTGTTTACGGATGTATCTGTAGAAAGATTTCATCATAGTGCCTCTGAGATCAAGAAACATAGGATGATGAACCTCTACAATATCGTATCCCTTGCATTTCCTAAGTACTGGTAATGCCTTGAAGAGATAATCCACAAGAGCCAGTTTGCCGTTAATATCCTGTCTGCGTTCAAGTTGGATATCATCCACAGGAAACTGACGCCAACCGAAGCGTGACGAGATAAGTCTTACCTCGTGCCCCAGTTCACGCAATCCCTTAGCCAGATTGCTATGATACATACTTGGATTACCAAACAGAAGGATACGCATTATAAATTACGAATTACAAATTACAAATTATATTTTAAGAGTACTCCTTGCTACTCCTTGTACTCCATTATGCAAAGTGCAAAGTTATATAAAATCCTTTAAAACTACAAACTAACACTCTACAAATTTGGATATTTGCGAATTTTTACCTATCTTTGCCACGTTAGAAAACCTAATCTATAAATGAAGAGAGTCGTCTTTGCCATATCTGTTTTGTTTTCAGTCTTTCTTACTATGCATGCGCAAGTAAGCAAGCTGTCACCTTTTGTGCGAGAAGCAGCCTCTCCCCCCGCCCTGACACATACTCCGATGTTATCAACATCGGACTTCCCCAATAGGGAGGGAGTTGCCCCCCTCACCCCCACAGGGGGAGTAGTTACCTTTTCTCGCGGCGAGACTTTCATGAACGATAGTAACTCAAATTCTTTAACTTTAAACTCCCACCAACTACCCCCACCGCCTACCAGCTCCCTCCCTGCGGGGGAGGGCGGGGGGAGAGGCCCTATCACCGCCTTCATCCGCTCTACCGATATCCCCGCCTTACGTTCTGAAGGCTGTCAGATTTATGCCCAATGGGATGATATCTGCATAGCTTCTATTCCTCTTGATAAAATATCAAAACTTGCTTCAATGCCTTCTGTTCAGCGAATTGAAGCAGGTAGAAGTTGTATGGTAGGGCCTGACCCCTCCCCAGCCTTCCCGAGGGAGGGAGTTGGAAAGTCACACTCTTCTCGCGGAGGGGGGTCCGTGTATAATGGTAAGTCAAACTCTTCACTTTCCATGTACAATAGAAACTCAAATTCTTTAAACTCCCACCAACTACCCCCACCGCCTACCTCCTCCCTAAACAGGGAGGTCGGGGGGAGAGGCTCTATAATAGGTATCGTGGATATAGGTTTCGACCTAACCCACCCAACGCTCTTCACTCCTGATATGGCTGATTATAGGGTAAAGCGTATGTGGGATATGCTTGACACATCAGATAATGGTGAGGCTGTTGTTGGAGAGAATGACACCATCTATGTGGGAAGACAATACATCGGAACTGAGGCAATACTTAATAAACAACGTTCTACCGATGGACTTATAGAAACTCATGGCACCCATTGTATAGGTACCGCTGCTGGCTCTGGAATTGCCTCTGAATCATCTATTCTGTATCGAGGAATGTGTCCTAATGCAGATATCTGTATTGTATCTAATTACACTTCTGAAAATAAGTCGTTGGTTAGTACAGAAGACACCTATAAATACACTACTGCAACTGATATGCTGGCGTTCAAGTATATCTTTGACTATGCAGAAAGTGTGGGAAAACCATGCGTTATAAACTTCTCTGAGGGAAGTCCTGAAGATCTTTATGAAAGTGTATTGTATGGTGAGGTACTATCCAAAATGATAGGCCCTGGACGCATCTTATGTAGTGCTGCAGGTAATGAAGGTGCTGGCGACGGCACCTATATGTACAAGCCGAAAGGTAAGAACTCCGCTGGTGCATTCATAGCAAAGTGGGCAACTAATTCCGTTGCTTATGCCTTGAGTTCTACCCACCCAGCTGAGATGACATTCACCTTCTATAAGGATGGAGCAAAGGTACTCGATTGGCAATATGATTGCACCAAACTATCCCAATTTCCCGATAGCGTTTATCAAGATACTATAATGGTTGGTAATGAGAAATATGCTATTTCTCTCAATACCTACCCTTCATGCTTTGATGAGAATAAGTTTGCTACTGACATCTCACTAACTGATTTACAGCATGATAGATTAGGATATGCTACACCTATATCTCTCACCATATCAGGTCGTGATAATGATATGGAGTTATTTGCTTGTGGTGGATATCTCGTTAAGAACAACCTTGATGCAAGTTTAAGCGATTTCGAATGCTCTCACAATGTCTTCTTCCCTGGATGCGTGAATGATGTGATTTGTGTTGGAGCCACCTCTTACGTAGAATCTGTGGAAAACAGATACGGATATATCGTAGGAAAAGATTACGGTAGTAATGGAGTGCGTGCCAAGTATAGTAGCATAGGTCCAACCAATAGTGGATTGACAAAACCCGATATCATGGCTCCTGGCACGAATATAGTATCTGCATTCAATCATTTCTGGCGTGATCAGATTTCTGCCGACGAACAGCGTTCATATGAAGTTATGGGTACCGTTATCGATGGAATAGACTATCCATGGGGCATCAGTACTGGTACTTCTATGGCATGTCCAGTAGTAACTGGTATCATCGGATTATGGTTGCAGGTATGCCCTACCCTTACTCCAGATCAGATAAAGGATATCTTTGCTCATACCTCTTCGCATTATGACGATGCGCTGGAATATCCAAACAACTACTATGGCTATGGAGAGATAGATGCCCTTGCAGGAATAGAGTACATCAACCGTATCTACACAGGAATAGAAACCCTACCCCAACCATCCCGTGGTAGTGATTCCAAGAGTGTATATAGCATTACAGGCATGAAGATAAACACCCTCCCAACCACCCTTAAAGGAAGTGGAAGAGAAGGCATCTATATCATAAACGACGGCAAGAGGATAAGGAAAGTCGTGAAGTGATAAATTGTAATTTGTAACTTGACTAATACCCCATTCGGGAGATATCCAAAGTTTTGTTCCTCTTCGCTTTATAGTTGCCTATCTTATAGATAAGATTGAGGTAATAGGTGCGATACTCCTGCCACATACGCATGGTCAAAACCTGATTATTCTGTTTGGAGGTGAGACTAAAATTATCGTTAGTGATGTTTTCGGCAGAAAGTTCTGCTACCCACTTTCCATTATCTGAAGTCCAGCGTAATGATGCATCGAGAGATAGCTTACTGTCAGCGTCATAGATACCCTGGATGAAATCATTCATGAAGAACGGGGTGATGGTGAATCGCAGGTTAGGTCTTTCGCTTATCAGATATGTAGCATTTCCTGAGAGAATAAAACTCATCTTCGTCCTGTCGATATCAAGATCAAAGAAACTTTCTGCCTTATCCATAAGGTAATAACCTGTAGCCGATATAGCTCCGCTGAATCGCTTCCCTGAGATAATCTGGGCAGACCCCATCACACCTATCATATCACGGTAGTCGAAGTTGATACTCTTGAAGATTACCGCTACCCTATCAGATGGCAGATATGACTGCTGGAGAATATAATTCATCTTCAGGTCAGCAAATAGAGACAGGCTGTATCTCTGCTTGTATCTCCACATAAGGTTGAAGCTATACACGGATTTCGACCTTAGATCTGGATTTCCCCATGTCTCGCTATAAGAGGATAGGTAGTAAACTCCACTCATAGTACTCCAATAGCTTGGATAATCAGCATTTGAATTGAAACTGAAGCTGAGCATATTATCCTTATTGATATTCCACATGGCATTGAATGAAGGATATATGCGCCACTCATTCCATTTGATGGAATTGTAGTTCTCTACCGTCACAGAAGCATCAATACTGAGATTCTTACCAAACTGCCTTGATATTCCCACGTATGGACTATATATGCGCTCGAGATAATCAGCACTGCTTGTTGCATCAGCCAATGGATTTCCCTGCAGGTCATTGGTAATCTGATAGCTTCGGTTATCAGCAAACTGCATCATAACACCATAGGAGAGCTCATAGTCACTACCGAGTTCGTGCACCTGATCAGCAGAGAGCATCCATTTGCTTATATTCTGCTTACTTCTGGTGGTGAGATCTCTATGCGTCTTGTAAGCTTCACTATCAAGGACCTGTGAACGGGGATTCTGATAATTAAGATAAGAAACGCTGAGATCAAGACCGAAAGGCAGTGAATAGTTTATGTCAACATTGTGGATATGGTAGTGGATATTGCTGTTGAGAGTGGAACTGCAACTACCAGTAGAGATATACCTATCCTCATCACTTTCCCATTCACCATTGTAAGCAAGAGAGAGTTTGCTATCCTCAGAGATGGCATAATCCATGCCAAGGTTATATCTATGCTGAAGGATGTTATTGCGGTTTTCAGACACCTCATTATAGTGGATATCCTCATTCTGCACGATATGGTCAGCATCATATTCCTGCTTCACATACTCACTCCCCTTCTTAAGCGAATAATCAGCTGTCAAGGTGAGCTTCCCTCTATTTACCATCACATTGGCTTTGGCCTTTCCAGAGAAATACTTGCTGTAAAAGCCCATACCCTCTATCTGAGCTGATATCTGATTGGTATCGGTGAAATCCTTGGTAACAACATTAATAGCAAGTCCACGCACGTGATATCGTGAAGGAGCTGACATCATTATCTCCACCTTCTGAAGCTGCATGGCAGGGATATTCTTCAGTTTCTCCACTATCTGCTGGAGAGAGAGCGTGGTAATACGACCATTAATGATAAGTGTGGCTTCCTGACCACCATAGTTGATAGCTGCATTATTACCATAGATTCCAGGTATCTTGGTCAGAGCGTCATACGCGTTATCAGCTGGCATCTGTTCAAGCAATAGAGGTATGTTGTAGGTAATCTTACCATTCTCCGTACTAACGATGGGAAGTGTTCCCTTGACTTTCACGTTATGCAGTTTAATATTATTTTCCTTCATCCTGATAGTGCCAAGATCACCATTGGTGCAATGGTGGTACTGTGTCTTGTATCCTATGAACGAAACCTTAGCAAGCACTTCCTTCTGGCTGCATGGAATAACTATATCACCATTATCATTGCTCACACCACCATTGATATAACTGCTGTCAGCAACAGATAGTAAGGTTACATTGGCATACCCCATTGGGTTGTTTTTCTCATCAAGTATCCTTCCCTTCACCTTCATAGATTCCTTCTGCACACACTCAAGAGAATATATGTTGCCATTCTGCGAAATTCGGATAGGATAGAACCCAATGATGCTTCGAAGAGCTTCAGAAACGGGCTTGTTGCGTATGGATTGCGTTACGGTGAAATCCTCAAGCTCATTGTATATGAAATTTATACGTATGTTCTTACACTGCCGTTCTATTGTAAGCAGAGCATCAGTCATACTTGTCTTGTGGAAGTTTACCGTCACACGTTGTGCAGAAACCATTCCAACACCTAACAGCCAAAACATAACACCCATCACCCAACATCTATCACCCATAAAATTCTTCATTCAATCTCAAGTTTTCCGTTTATTTTTCTTATCTTAATCTTCTCAAACATATTGAGAGCCTTTACTACATCATCAAGAGCATCGGATGTGTCGTATCTGAAATGAAGCCGCACATCTTTCAGTTCCTTGTTATTAAACTCAATAGGGATGCTATAGTTGTTGCTTATGCTCATCATTATATCTGACAGACTTGAATCATCGAATGCAACCTCACCCTTCTGAACGGTAACAGTATCAGAAGGAAGGATGATAAGATCATTATTAATAGAGGTAATATGTTCACTTTGCGAAGTAGATGTATGTTCATCCTTAGCTTCGAATAATTGCGCTATGACATCACTATTTACAGCAGCAAGGGTAATTCCACCCAAGGTAAGGATAATAGCTATAGAAGCAGCAATCCTACGCATTGTATGGAAGACAACACGCTTGTTATGCTTCTCTTTTATCATGGCAAGTTCCTGCTCGATATCAGGAATACCGATATCCTTATCAGACTTAATGGATGTAAAAGCTTCCATCAGTTCTAACTCAATATTATCTTTCTTGTTCATTTGCCTAAAGATTTTTGTTAGGGTTAAATCGCTCTCTCAGTTTGCGCAATGCCTGAGATATATGCTTATTAACCGCTTGTACACTAATACCAAGCTCGGATGCAACATCCTTATACTTACGTTTCTCATCATAGCACATAGAGAGCACCCTACGCGTTTGAGGAGTGAGTTCGGTATCTATATAGGTGAGTATATCTTTCATGCGATCATCATGCTCTGCATCGTGCATAGGAACGCTGTTTTCGCGTAGCATCTGCTTTCGGGCTTCATCCTCCACCTTACGGTGACGAAGTAAATCCAGAGAACGGCTATGCACCATAGAGCAGAGATACGCTTCGGTTATATTCTCCCTAAGTTCGTATTTATCCAGCAAGTCAGCGAATACACCACTCACAATATCCCTACTATCTTCCTGATTATGCAGTAGAGAATAAGCGAGTCGGTATAATCGTGCGTATGAGTTTCTGAAGAGCTTATCAAATTTCTCTTCCGCCATCTGCTTTCTATTTGCGAATAGTGATACCATTATTTTTTTCTTGCTATATACTTATAACGATTGAAATTCGAAATCAATTACCCCTTATAGGAATTTTTTATGGAATCTCTACACTTTTACCCATCAGAAAGTGTAATCATAACTTCTAATTATATATAATATAACGTGAGTTCGACGAATTTCAAATATTTGGTATTCAGCAAAATAAAGGGATTGGGATGTGCTGAGATTCATAGCACTTGAGCCACTTGATGCTTCCTGTTCCTTTGCTTCTCCTTCGCTTCTGAAGGCTCGATAAAAGGATACGGTGATAGATACTCCATCTGCCCAGATTGTGCGCTCAGAGGCTCTGAAAACGGGTGCCTATGCCTTTGTTCACTTGCGCAAGGTTAAAGGTATCGACAAGGATGCCTTGAACGGAGGTCTTGATACTAAGGGTGGCTATCGTGCTTCGAGTCAGAGGCTGATAGTTGTTAACCATCAGGATTCATAATAACAATAGCCCCCACGATTGTGAGGGCTATTTTTTTCGCCCTACCCTCTCTTCTTCCTCCTTATTACTTATCTTCTCTTTAGTTTAATTGAAGAAAAAAGAAAAATAATAAGAAGAAATGGGATGGATTTGTGGATAATGTAGATTATGTACTCATTATCAGCAAGATGCATTGCTGACAATAATATGTAAGAAAAAATAATAACCTATGGATTTTCCTCAGGATGAATCATTGTAATGGATAAATATCAGTTTATTTTTAAGTTTTCCCACACTTTAATGTAGTTTTTCCACAGTACTTGCGTTTCTATATGTAGAACGTTAATTAAAAAACGAGTAATGACAGAACAGGAAAGTAAATTCACGGAGTTGGTTCGTGAGTATAAGAATACGATTTATACCGTCTGCATGATGTTTGCTGACAAGCCTGAGGATACCGATGACCTGGTGCAAGAGGCATTGATAAATCTGTGGCGAGGATTTCAGAAGGCAGATGATGTATGCAAATCATGGGTGTGGCGCGTCTCAATGAACTCGTGCATCACTATTGACCGCAAGAGGAAGAAACGCTCGTCAGAGTGCCCTCTAACGGCTGATATGGAGAGCGTGATGAACAATTGTGATGAAAGCGATAGGAACAACAACATCAAACTGCTCTATGACCGCATTCATCAGCTTAATGCCTTTGACCGTGCCATAGTGATGCTCTGGCTTGAAGGTATGCCGTATGAAGAGATTGGGGATATTGTAGGTATCACTACCAAGAATGTCTCTGTGAGATTAATAAGAATTAATGAACAACTAAAAAAGATGAACAATGGAAAATAATAGTAATATCAGTATTGAACTTGAGGAGATGCGCCTTCAGATGGCTGCTCTTCAGAAGCAACTAGACGAACGACTGAAGCTCGATGAACAGCAGCTTCAGAAGAACACAATGAAAAAGATTAATGCAATCAACAGATATGGATATTATGAGTTGGGTGGTCTTATTGTAGGTATCGCATGTTTATCAATAGTACAATATAGATTCCATATATCATTTGAGTTTATTGCTTGCACCCTACCTATTTTGGTGTTATCTTCATTATTCGATTACTGGTTAGCAAATAGGATAAATAATATTGATTTATCAAAGAAGAGTGCAAAGGAACTTACCAGTAAGCTTATCAGTATGAAAAAGATGTATCATAAAAGTTTTTTATTAGGAATATTTTTAGGTTTCTTAATAATGCTTTGGATGCTACATGATATTTATGTATATAATTTATCTCATTTCATGTTCGCCGAAGGTTTCCCTACTTGCCTTTTCATCTGTGCCAATGCCACCGTTATGATTTCTGTTCTTACTATAGGAATGATATTCTGCACGAAGATGTATAAGAAGCAACAGCGCAACATCTCTGAACTCATTGAGATGATAAAGGATAAGGATTAGCATAGCAATAGCCCCCACGATTGTGAGGGCTATTTTTTTCGCCCTATCCCATTTCTTCCTCCTTATTACTTATCTTCTCTTTAGTTTAATTGAAAAATTAATTGAAGAAAAAAAGAAAATATAAGAAGAAAGAGGTGTGGATATGTGGATAATGTAGATTATACACTCATAGTCAGTAAGATGTAAAAATAATAAGTGTTAGGATAACACGTGTAAAGCGATTTAATAACCTGTGGATTATCCACTATGTGCCTTCTGGATATATTAGGGGTGTGTATAAGTGGTAAGTTATTAGTTTTCTGTCAACGGTATTTCCACTTTATATACACTATATATCAACAGGTAATAAACACGTTTTCCTATTACTTTTCCATACACTTTATCCCCAATGTGTGGATAACTTAAGGAAATATTCGTTTTTCTCGCTTATTCTTTGTATTTTTGCAAGCGATATATTTCATGCATCACTAAATAATAAAACTCCATAAACAATATGATAAAGAAACTATTCTCCCTTTCCATATCATTATTCTCAGCTCTGTGGATAAATGCTCAGGCTCCTACCAGTTGGACAGCTGATAATGGTAATGGTACTTTCACTAATCCCCTACTCTATGATGAGTTCTCTGATCCGGATATCATCCGTGTGGGTGATGACTATTACCTTGCTGGTACTACTATGCATTCGGTTCCTGGATTGGTGATTCTCCATTCAAAGGATCTTGTCAACTGGGAGAATATATCATATTGCTTTGATCGTTTCGACTTCAAGGATGATGCCTTCTCGCTAAAGAATGGTAAGGAGGTGTATGGTCAGGGTATTTGGGCACCTTGCATCAGATACGCCAATGGGCAGTTCTATCTCTACTCTAACATAAACGGTAAGGGATTGCAATGCTATACCTCTAAGGATATCCACGGACCTTGGGTGCATCATAACATGCAGGGTAAGATATACGACCTTAGTGTGCTCTTTGATGATGATGGTAAGATATATGCTATTCATGGTTATGGAGAAGTGCATTGCACCGAACTGAAGCCTGATATGAGCGGCCCTATCGAGAGTACTGACAAGGTTATCATCCCTGAAGGTTCGGCTGTAGGTGAAGGACATCACATGTATAAGATGAATGGTATGTATTACCTTATCTCTACCGACTATAAGCCTAATGGTCGTACTATCTGCTCTCGATCAAAGAGTATCTGGGGACCTTATGAGCAATGTGTGATAACAGCAGATGAGACTTTCGGTTATCATGCTGTAGGACTCACGGATTGGAAGGGAAGGATTGTTCCAGATGGTAGTAAGTTTAAGATTGGAGCAGAAGATAAGGATGCAACTGCTTGTACAAATATCCATCAGGGAGGTATCGTGCAGACTCAGAAAGGTGATTGGTATGCTCTGCTTATGATGGATTTCCACTCTGTGGGCAGAACAGTAACTCTTGCACCTATCACTTGGAAGGATGGATGGCCAATGATCGGACTTGAGGGAAATCTCGGTCGTGCGCCTCGCACTTGGTTGAAGCCTGATATTCCAGGTACTGAGAACATAAAGCCTTATGCTGCCTATCAGCGCAACGAGAACTTCAACGGTAAGACTCTCGGAAGGGTTTGGCAATGGAATCATAACCCTGATGATAAAAAGTGGAGCATAAAGGGAGGTAAGTTTCAGTTGAAGGCTTTGCCTGCCGATCAGTTGATGTGGGCAAGAAACAGCCTCACACAGCGCGTTGTAGGCCCTCGCAGCATCTATACGGTAGAGTTATCCACAAGCAAGATGAAAGACGGTGACGTGGCTGGTATAGGCAATATTAACGTGCCTTGTTCATGGCTCGGTGTTGTGAAGGAAGGAACAAAGATAAAATTGCGTTGCTTTGAGCAGTTGAGTAATGATACCATCGACTATGATGCATTGAATATCATGGGTGGTAATGGTAAGATGAATAAGCTGTATCTGAGAATGGTAGGTGACTGGGACAATAACATCATGCACTATGCTGTTTCGGGTGACGGTGTAAACTTCCAGCAGGTAGGTCATAAGATGAAACTGTCTTATCAGTTGGTTACTTTCCAGGGTTCTCGTGTTTCTCTCTTTGCTTTCAATAAGAATAAGGTAGAAGGCGGTATCGCAGAGTTTGATAACTTCACTTGTCAGGAACTCGATGCTGACCGTTCAAAGAACATTCCTCTTGGTAAGGAAATCCGTATCATCAATCTTGCAACTGGAAAGCCTATGCATGCTCAGCCTCACGGACTGCTATATGATACAAGCGAGAAGGATAACTCAATGCAGACAAAGTTCAAGGTTATCGACAAGGGCAACGGAAAGATTATTCTCCAGTGTGCTGATGGCAGATATGTCTTCACATCAGGTATGGGTTTGCCTGGAGATGTTCGTCTCAATAAGGATGAATCGAAAGCAGAGGTATTCATGTGGCAGGATTATCTCAATAAGGAATTCATGCTGATGTCTATGCGCACACATACCTATATAGGAAAATCCCCAACCACTGGTAGCCCTTATTCTATGGATTATAAGGGTGCAGATCCAGCGAGAAGAAACGGAGCAGTGTTTAGGTGGGAGTAAGCCCCCCAGCCCCCGAAGGGGGAATTCTTTTGATAGTATTTCTAATAAAAAAATGTCGCTTAGAAGAATCAATATGAAATCTTTTAAGCGACATTTATATTTGAAGATTGTATCTAAGCGTTCCCCCTTCGGGGGTTAGGGGGCTAAAACCTTTTCCACTTTATTAAACACGTTCTCAGGCGTTATTTCCGTTAGACACTTATAATTGCCATACTGACATGGAATATTGCCGTAGATAGAGCATGGACGGCAGTTAAGGTCAAGTTCTACCACATTATCCACACTCTGATTCCAACCGAGGAAACCAGCATAGCGATGAGTAGCACCCCAGATGCTTACTACTGGACACGCAACCAACGATGCAAGGTGCATGTTACTTGAATCCATTGAGATCATGACGTTGAGGTGCGACATAAGAATGAGTTCCTGATCCATACCGTGAAGCATGTTTGATGCAGAAATAACCTGTGGATATTTATCTTGCCATTCCTTCATCTTTTCTGCTTCCTCACCTTTTCCGTGGAAAAGGAAGATACGGCAGTTAGGATGTGCCTTCATTATCATCTGTATCACCTGTTCCATCTTCTCAAGTGGGTATATCTTACCCTTGTGAGCAGCGAATGGTGCTATGCCTATCCATTTAGAGAATGTTTTCTTTTCTCCAATCTCATTTGAAAGAAGACGGAGGTTTCCCCTACCCTCTCCAAATATGCTTCGGAAAGCTGGAGTTATCGGATAGCCGAGTCTTTCAAGCACATCAGCATAGTTTTTGAAAGATGTTGGCAACTGGTGGAAATCAGTCTTGTCATCATTCACCAAAGCACGCTTCTCCTTACGATGCTTGTCTATATGCTCCACCTTGTAGTTACTCAGCATGAAGCGAAGACGAAGATAGTGTGAGCGCAATACGCCATGCATATCAGCCACATGAGTGAAGTGCTTTGCCTGAAGTCTGCGATAGAGAGCATTAAGGCCTGATATGCCTTTATACTCTTCCTTTAGGTCGGCTCCCATGAAACCTACATTGTCAGCAAGATTCTCGAAGAATGGGCGCGCAAATGGTCGTGACAATACCGTAATACGAATATTAGGGTATTGCTTCGCCAATGAGCTAACTACTGGTACGAGCATTGCTACATCACCAATAGCAGAGAATCTTATTATGAGAATGTGTGGAGTTTTCATAAGCCTAACCAAGCCTTTTCTCCCAAGGTCGAAGGGTCTAACGACAAATCTCCCAAAGGGAAGAATGTTTTATAGTATTTCTAAATTTAAGCCAAACTATATATTCCTTTATCTGAGTCCCTTATGATATAGTTATACTAACTACTCCCCCTAAAGGGGGTAAGTGGGGTGGAGCCTTCCCTTTGGGAAGGACGGGTTAGGCTTTTTTTCCGTAAAGCACAGGGTTTGTATCAGCATCGTTGTACATCTTCATCTGGCGATACACCTTCATGTATTTCTTACCAGCAGCGATATCAGCAAGAAGCTGATCGATAGCAGAAGAGAGATCAACCTGCTGCTCAAGGAGAATATCAAGCTTACCCTGACATTTTGCTATATGATCAGCAGAAGCGTCAGTACGTTCTACCTGCTCTTTCATGTGATAGATTTTGAGAGCAAGGATAGAGAGACGGTCAACAGCCCATGCAGGAGACTCTGTATTGATAGTTGCATCATCAGCCACCTTTACATCCTTGTAATGTTCGCGGAAGTATGTGTCGATGTTCTCAACCATATCAGTACGATCCTGATTTGACTTATCGATTCTGCGCTTCAGAACAAGTGCTGCCGCTGGATCAATGTTCGGGTCACGGATAATATCCTCAAAATGCCATTGTACGGTATCAATCCAGCATTTATGATAGAGAATATTATTGATTGTATCCTCTGGGAATGGGTTCTTTATAGGTGTGTCAACATTATCGGTGATGTGATAATCAGCGATTGCGCGACGGAAAATTTCATTGCTTGTTGATGTAAATGACATATTTCTTAGATACCAAAAATTGACATAGATTAATTATTTTCAACTGCAAAAATAGTTAATAATTTTGAAAATTGCAAATTTTTCAACTACTTTTTGTTTGAATTGAGGAACTCAACCAGTTTTTCCACAGCTCTACCACGATGTGATATGCTGTTTTTGGCTTCTGAAGACATCTCAGCGAAGGTTGTGTCGTATCCATCTGGTTGGAAGATAGGGTCGTAACCGAAGCCTGTACCACCTCGTTTTTCCTCCGTAATGATACCCTTTACAATTCCCTCGAAGTTATATGTCTTACCTTGATAGATGAGGGCAATGGAAGTGCGGAACTGAGCCTTGCGCTCCTCTCCTACCCTACCCTTCAACTTATAGAGCAACTTACGCATATTAGCCTCAGAATCGTGATCTTTTGTGATATCCATTTCCGGATCAGAATAGTCATCATCCTCAAGGTTTGCATAGCGGGCAGAATACACACCGGGTGCACCACCGAGAGCCGCTACCTCAAGACCTGTATCGTCAGCAAAGCAGTCAAAGCCATAGAACTTACTGATGTACTGTGCCTTCTCAAGAGAGTTTTCCTCAAGTGTGGCATGTGTCTCTGGCAGTTCGTCGAAGCAGCCTATCTCCTTCAATGAACGTACCTCGAATCTTTCACCGAGAATCTCGCGTACCTCGCGAAGCTTATTCTCATTATTTGTTGCGAATACGATAATTGGTTTCATACCTTTTACTTTTGTCTTCATTATATCAAATCCCTCACCATACACGTTAGAGGCATTTGAAACTGTTACGAATGCGGTTGGATCTACTTTCTTTATAACCTTGAATATCTCATTATTATAGCGTTTTGAGCATACGCACATCAATACCTTACGCTCTGTCTTTGTGTACCATCCTTCACCATCAAGTACTGTAATTCCGAAACCAGCCTTATTGATAGCATCAGCAATCATGGAATAGTTGCGTGAGAAGATGTATATCACTAATGCCTGATTAAACTTTCTTGTAGCGAAATCAAGGGTTATTGCTGATACTACGAGCAGTACATAACCGAATATTACCTTCTTAGGATCGTGAAACAAGATATAAGAACTTGAAACAATGACTATATCAAAGAACATTATAACCTGTCCGAGGGAGATATCCCTATACTTGTTTACTATTGCTGCTATGATATCCGTACCTCCCGTAGAACCATTATAGTGGAAGCAAAGAGCAAGTGCAAATCCTTCAATAAGAGCACATAGGAGGCATGCCATGAACATCTCGTTTTCACCTAATAGACAAGGTAACTGATGCGTTACAGGGTCTTCCATTAGGTATTGGCTAAACCATAACCAGAAGGAAACCATTCCGAAGCCCCAGATGGTCTTAAGGCTGAAGCGGAGTCCGAGAATCTTAGCTCCACAAGCAAGTAGTACTAAGTTGATTCCTGCGTATGTCACCTCAATTTCCATGCCTGTGGCATAGTATATCAAGGCTGCAATACCAGATACGCCACCTGTGGCAAGTTCATAAGGCAGCAAGAACAGACTTATGCTAAATGCGTACATGAAAGTAGCTACTGCTACCATCAGGTAGTCGCGTATTTCAAGTAGAAGTTCGTGTTTACTAAACATGATTTTATGAATTAAGGGTATTTATTTCGAAGAATAGAGATCTCGAAGTTTCGAATTTTCGATATTTCGAGAAATCGAGTTTTCGAATTTTCGAGCCTTCGTTCTTTCGAATAAAAATACATGAACGCAGAGACGTAGAGTTGCAAGGTTTATTCCTTTAGCCCCTTTCGTCTTTGCGTTCAGTATTTATTCTGATAGGTAGAAAGTTCTATTACTTCACTACGATATTGATGATTCTGCCTGGAACAACGATTGTCTTGATAATCTGCTTGCCCTCAGTGTATTTTGCTGTACGTTCGTCAGCAAGTGCAGCCTTCTCAGCGTCTTCCTTGGTTACATCAGCAGGAAGCTGGATTGTGAAGCGTGTCTTGCCACAGAACTGAACTGGCATTGTGATCTCAGAATCCTTCATCTTTGACTCATCGAATACAGGCCACTGAGCATCGCATACACTACCCTGCTCTCCAAGTGTGTGCCAGAGTTCCTCGGCAATGAATGGAGCGAATGGTGCGATGAGAACAGTAAGCTGCTTGAGAACAGACTTGCTATGACACTTCTGCAACTCACCCACAGCAATCATGAATGCTGCTATAGATGTGTTGTAAGAGAAGTTCTCGATGTCCTGAGTAACCTTCTTGATAAGCTTATGGAGTGACTTCTCCTGATCTGCTGTTGGTTGATCATCATTTACCTGATACTCACCCATGCGGTCATAGAACAAGCCCCAGAACTTCTTGAGGAAGCGGTGGCAACCGTCGATACCGTTGGTATCCCAAGGCTTTGACTGCTCAACTGGGCCGAGGAACATCTCGTACATACGAAGTGTATCAGCACCATACTTCTCAACAATCATGTCTGGGTTTACTACGTTGAACATAGACTTTGACATCTTCTCAACAGCCCATCCACATACATACTGACCGTTGTCATTGAGAATGAACTCAGCATCGTTGTAGTCAGGACGCCAAGCCTTAAATGCTTCAATGTCAAGGATATCGCCACTTACGATGTTCACGTCAACGTGGATAGGAGTTACCTCGTATTCATCCTTCTTGTCGAGAGAAACGAATGTGTTGGTATCCTTGATACGATATACGAAGTTAGAGCGACCCTGAATCATACCCTGGTTAACGAGTTTCTGGAATGGCTCTTCCTTCTTTGAAATACCGAGGTCGAAGAGGAACTTATTCCAGAAGCGAGAGTAGATAAGGTGACCTGTAGCATGCTCTGAACCACCTACATAGAGGTCAACATTCTGCCAGTACTCAGATGCCTTCTCAGAGATGAGAGCCTCAGAGTTCTGTGGATCCATGTAGCGGAGGTAGTATGCAGAAGAACCTGCGAAACCAGGCATTGTGTAGAGTTCGATAGGGAAGATAGTCTTGTTGTCGATAAGAGTCTTGTCAACAATCTTCTTGTTCTGCTCATCCCAAGCCCAGATCTGAGCGTTGCCCAATGGTGGCTCGCCTGTCTCTGTAGGGAGGAACTTATCCACCTGAGGAAGCTCGATAGGGAGACACTCCTCAGGAATCATTGTAGGGATGCCGTTCTTGTAGTAAACAGGGAATGGCTCACCCCAATAGCGCTGACGAGAGAAGATGGCATCACGAAGACGATAGTTAACCTTCACACGACCGATACCATGCTTCTTCACGAATACCTTTGTTGCCTTGATAGCCTCCTTTACAGTCATGCCGTTGAGCACAAGAGCCTCACCATCATATTCGATAGCTGGCTTGCCTGGGGCAGGGGAGTTGCTCACGATACCTTCCTTGGCATCGTATGACTCCTCGCTGATATCAGCACCCTCGATAAGTGGAATGATAGGGAGGTCGAAGTGCTTTGCGAAGGCATAGTCACGTGAGTCGTGAGCAGGTACAGCCATGATAGCACCTGTACCATAACCTGCAAGAACATACTCAGAGATATAGATAGGGCACTTGTCGCCTGTGATTGGGTTGATACCGTAAGCGCCAGAGAACACACCTGTTACGGTATGGTCAATCATACGCTCACGCTCTGTGCGGCCCTTAACATACTTCACGTATTCCTCAACAGCCTCACGCTGGTCAGCTGTAGTAACGAGGTCAACGAGCTCACTCTCTGGAGCGAGTACGAAGAAGGTAACACCGAACATGGTATCTGCACGTGTGGTGAAGATAGTGAAGTCAACGTCAGAGTCAGCTACCTTGATTTGAACCTCAGTACCCTCTGAGCGACCAATCCAGTTCTTCTGTGTCTCCTTGATAGAGTCGCTCCACTGGATTGTCTCAAGTCCGTCGAGAAGACGCTGAGAATAAGCACTTACACGAAGACACCACTGGCGCATCTTCTTCTGCTCAACAGGGAAGCCGCCACGAACAGAAACACCATCTACAACCTCATCGTTGGCAAGCACGGTACCGAGACCAGCACACCAGTTCACCATTGTCTCACCCATGAAGGCGATACGATAGTTCATGAGAACGTCAGACTTCTGCTTCTCGTCCATAGCCTTCCATTCCTCAGCTGTGAAAGAGAGTTCTTCTGAGCAAGCCACATTCCATTCGCCAGTGCCCTCAGTCTCGAAATGCTCGATGAGCTTCTCGATAGGCATAGCCTTCTGATACTTGTTGCAGAAGAATGAGTTGTACATCTTCTGGAAAGCCCATTGTGTCCACTTGTAGTAGCCAGGGGCACATGTGCGAACCTCACGATCCCAGTCGAAGCAGAAGCCGATCTTGTCCAACTGCTCACGATAGCGGTCAATGTTAGCGAAGGTTGTCTTCTCCGGATGCTGACCTGTCTGGATAGCATACTGCTCAGCAGGAAGACCATAGGCGTCATAGCCCATTGGGTTCAGCACGTTGAAACCCTGAAGACGCTTGTAGCGGGCATAGATATCACTTGCGATATATCCAAGTGGGTGACCAACATGAAGGCCCGCACCAGAAGGGTAGGGGAACATGTTCAGTACATAAAATTTCTTCTTACTCTCATCCTCAGTTACATGGTAGGTACCATTCTCTTTCCAGTACTCAAACCATTTCTTCTCAATTTCTCTGAAATTATATTCCATTTTTAGTTGTTGTTTTTTTCTAATTTGCATGCAAAGTTACTTATTTTAAAGAAGAATAAAGAATGAAGAATGAAGAAATTGAAAAAAAATCATTAAATTTGCATCCGAAATTGGAAAAAGGTCGATAAATCGAGTTATCGATAAATCGAAAAATCGATAAATCGATAAATCGAAAAAAAATATATATCAAAGAAAAATGGCAAAGAAAGATGGCGAACTCACGCCAATGATGAAGCAGTTCTACGAGTTCAAGTCTCAGCATCCTGATGCTCTGCTCTTGTTCCGTTGCGGCGACTTCTACGAGACATATTGTGATGATGCTGTGGATGCAGCTCAGATTCTCGGCATTACCCTTACCAGAAGAAACAACGGTGCTTCTCAGGGTGATGCTATGGCTGGATTCCCTCATCATGCTCTCGATAGCTATATTCCGAAGCTTATCAGAGCGGGTAGGAGAGTGGCTATCTGCGATCAGCTCGAAGACCCGAAACTGACCAAGAAACTCGTTAAGCGCGGTATCACAGAACTTGTCACCCCTGGTGTGGCAATGAACGATAACGTGCTCGACTGCAAGCAGAATAACTTCCTCTGTGCCATACACTTCGGAAAGAATGCGTGCGGCATCTCTTTCCTCGATATCAGTACTGGTGAGTTCCTTGTTGATGAGGGTATGTATGACTACATCGACAAGATGCTTTCCAACTTCCATCCGAAGGAGATTTTGATAGAAAACGGTAAGCGTCGTCTCTTTGAGGATTCATTTGGCAGAATAGGTGGTATGCTCGACGGTAGTCTTGTGTATGACAAGATGGAAGACTGGGTGTTTACCGAGCAGACTGCACGACAGAAACTCAACGCTCATTTCAAGGTGAAGTCGATGAAGGGTTTCGGTGTGGAAAACCTCAAGAACGGACTTGTTGCTGCCGGTGCCATACTTCAGTATCTTGAGCGTACACAGCATACTAACATTGGTCATATCATTCGCATCCAACGTATTGAGGCTGAGCGATATGTGCGTCTTGATAACTTCACCATCCGCAATCTTGAACTGCTCGATTCCATGCACAATGATGGTGCTAATCTTGTGTCGGTTATCGATAAGACAGTATCACCAATGGGAGCCCGTCAGCTCAGAAGATGGATCGTCTTTCCGCTTCGTGAGAAGAAGAAGATTGAAGAGCGACTTGACATGGTTGACTATATGTTCAAGTACCCTGATTTCAGATACGAGATTGACGAGAATCTTCAGGCAATCGGTGACCTTGAGCGTATCTCTTCAAAGATAGCAACAGGTAGGGTTTCCCCACGCGAACTTGTTCAGCTCAAGAATGCTCTTTCTGCTCTCGAACCAATTAAGCGCCTTTGTCAGGAGGCTGATATAGAGATACTTAGAAGGGTAGGGGAGAACATAGACCCTCTCACTAACGTAAGAGACAGAATAGAGCGCGAGATTATGCCAGAGCCACCTCAGTTGGTTAATAAGGGTGGTGTTATCCGTGAGGGTGTTAATGCCGAGCTTGATGACCTTCGTCGCATTTCTACATCGGGTAAGGATTACCTAATGCAGATACAGCGTGCTGAAGCTGAGCGTACTGGTATCTCTTCGCTCAAGATAGGTTACAATAATGTTTTCGGCTATTATCTCGAGGTAAGAAACACCTTTAAGGAAAACGTGCCTCCTGAATGGATTCGTAAGCAGACTCTCGCTCAGGCTGAGCGTTATATCACTCAGGAACTCAAGGAATATGAGGAGAAGATTCTTGGTGCAGAAGATAAGATTCTCGCACTTGAGACACGCCTCTATAGTGAGCTTGTAGAGTCTTTGCAGGCATCAATAGAGTCTATGCAGATTGATGCTCAGATTGTTGGAAATCTCGACTGTATGCTTTCGTTCTCGAAGGTTGCTGTTGAGAATCACTATGTGCGCCCTGTTATCGAAGACAGCAAGTCGCTCGTCATCAAGGGTGGACGCCATCCTGTTATTGAGAAGAACCTTCCTATCGGTGAAGGTTATGTGCCAAATGACGTGGAATTGGCTGGTGGGTGTTCGGTGATAGGTGATGGCGACCACCAACACCCATCACCCAACACCCAACACCCGCAAATCATAATCATAACCGGCCCTAATATGGCTGGTAAATCGGCTCTGCTGCGTCAAACAGCCTTGATAGTGCTGATGGCTCAGATAGGATGCTATGTGCCAGCAGAGAGCGCGAAAATAGGCGTTGTGGATAAGATATTCACTCGTGTCGGTGCTTCGGATAATCTTAGTGTTGGTGAATCGACCTTCATGGTTGAGATGACTGAGGCAGCTAATATCCTCAATAATGCTACCGATCGCTCTCTTGTGCTTTTCGATGAACTTGGTCGTGGTACATCTACCTACGATGGTATCTCTATTGCATGGGCTATCGTAGAGTATCTGCATGAGCATAGTGGGGTAGGGGCTCGCACTCTCTTTGCCACTCACTATCATGAGCTCAACGAGATGGAGAAGCATTTCCCTCGCATCAAGAACTACAACGTATCGGTTAAGGAGATGAATGGTAAGGTTATCTTCTTGCGTAAGCTTGTAGAAGGCGGTTCAGAGCATTCTTTCGGTATTCATGTAGCCCAACTTGCTGGTATGCCTTCAGCTATCGTTAAGCGTGCTAATGTCATACTCAAGGCACTCGAAGAGGAGGGTAATCAGGTAGGTGCTGCTGGCAAGCCTGATATGGAGGCTGTTTCTGCCAAGGCAAATGCTCAGACACAGTTATCTTTCTTCCAGCTTGATGACCCAGTTCTTTGTCAGGTACGTGATGAAATCCTCGGTCTTGATGTAAACAATCTCACGCCTCTCGAAGCCCTCAATAAGCTCAATGAGATTAAGAAGATTGTGGCGCAGTAATTTGGATTAGGGAATAAGGATTAGGGATTAGGGTTTGATAGTATTTCGAGATAAATTTTTTCGTCTGGTATTATTTTTATTTAGGCATCAAATGCAAGTTTTTATACTTAAGAGGTAAAACTTATGATTTCGCGTATTCAGCGAAGTTTCATGGCTTTTACCTCTTAAGTATAGTTAGAAATCAACAAGATATATTCTTCCAAAAATGAGTGAAACAAATGTGAACAATAGCATTTATTCGGGAGAACTAAACATACACCATTGATGTTGTTCAGTTTCTAAATTAAACCATACACCACAAGCATGACAATGATTCCAGTCATTATGTCCTATTTTTACGTTCCAACTTCCACAAAGAGGGCATTGAGGTTGTATTTTTATCATTTATATTAATTTAGATTAAACATTCAATGATTTTATTAGCTTGCTCTTCTATAATTTTTGGACATTCTTTAAAAAAGAAAAACCAAAATCCTTGACGCTCCTTTTTATAATAAACTTCTGCACCCATATCTTGGAGTTCGACATACAAATATTCTTCGCCATGAATCATTTTTTTTCCTCTTAAACCATCATATGATACATGTACATCCCATGAATCAATGTCGTAAAACTGAGATGTGGTTGCAAATGCATGAGCCTTATACCAACTTAATAATGATTTATCGTATTGTATAAAATCCTTTGCTGCATGTTCTGCTTTAATACGATGATCAGATGATAAATTTTGAAAATAACTTACACCATGTGTAAAACGATACCCAAAACTAAAAATTGAATATATTATATATGAAATTAAAAGAAAGGATACACAACATATTAATATTTTTCCTAATGTAATTTTTTGTTTGTTTTCTTGATTGTTGCAAGATTTATTTATATATGAATCCGTTCCCCATTTGTTAATCATTTCTTTCTTTCTATTCTCATATTCTTTATAATTTAATTGTGACCTATATGCAGCATATCCAAGAAAAAAGGAAATTAAAATTAATATTATACTGGAGAAAAATCCTAATGAACCAGTTTTTTTTACTATAAAATATAAAGGATATAACGAGATAACAGCATTTGAATATGCGCATAATGAAAACGCAATATATTCTTTTTTGTTGTCAGCTAAAAATATATTAGATGTCAAATCATCCCCCCAAAACCAGAGGCTAATGTTTATTATTAGAAAAATAATATATGTAAAAATAAGTGAAGTTCCCTCTGATGCCATAGACAGAGGTATGACATTGAGTGACAAGATTAGAAAGCTTTTAACAAATGGATTCATAATTGCAATTTTTTATGATTTTCCAATTAATTATTGTGGCAAAGTTATCCATTTTCTTTCAAAAAGCCAAAATATTTTGCCATTTTAACAAATAGAATGATAATAGTAAGGAATATAATATAAAAATTAGTGCGATATTAATGTGGAATATATTGACATTAGCGTCTGCTAAAGCGTCGATTTCCTTTCGATCATCCTTCGTTATGCCTAGGGGGTAAACTCAGTGAACCTTCGCTTCTTGTTCGCTTATAGAACGGAGCTTCACTGAGTTTACCCCCTTGTCATAGCGGAAGGTCAGCGAGGGATAATCTTCTCTACGCACAGGCTCCCTCCCTACGGGGGAAGTCCGATGTTCTTGCTCTGGCAAGCATCCCAAAGGGCTGAGCGGATAACATCGGAGTATGTGTCAGGGCGGGGGGAGAGGCCAGTTCCCTTATGATTCCTATGTGGTTCCCATTTTTCTCCGTTTTATAGATGGGAGTAGATGCGGAGGTACAACGGACTTACAACGGAGGAAGAACTATGCTATAAAATGGGGTATGAGATTTAGTGATGGTGAAATAATAACTTCGGACGATTTTGTTCAGATTGTTGAGATATTTTTGCGTTGAGACGAAGGAGTGTAGCGGGCTACACGACTGAGGAACAACACAAAAATAGC
>DCJC01000022.1:41973-74024 GCA_002317355.1 Prevotellaceae bacterium UBA1710
GTTATTATTTTACCATCACTAAATAGGAAATCAAGGTTGGAATAATTACTGAAAAAAAGATTTTTTGCATAAACTCGTCAACCCGTCATATTCAGCGCTGTAATTTGTTGTATTTCAATATAATACACCGATATTTTAGAGCATCCAACCCGTCATAAACCCGTCATATTCGCAGCTATATCATATTGATATTCAGTAACTTGTGATAAAATTTATGACGGGTTATGACGGGTTTTACCGTCTAAATGAGAGCTGTAATGTACTATTTGTCAGTTTGTTACAGCGCTGAGTATGACGGGTTGACGAGTTCGTGCGATTTTTTTATTTTCTAATGGTTTTTGCGTGACACCTTGGCTCTGTTATAATATGCGAACCCCGAAACGGGCAACACCTAAAAGTGCCTGTCCGCTTCGGGGATCATCAATCTAAAAAATGTGAGGGTGGGAGAGGGGTCACTCCTTTCCCTTTGCTCCCATCTTAACAAGCCATGGGCCGCCTATTGTGCAGGCTATGCCTACGACGATGAATGGGATGGAGAGTATCTGACCCATGTCGATTGGCAGACTTGCCTCGAATGCTTCCTGTATCTCCTTAGTGTATTCAATGAAGAAACGGAATGTAAAGATAAGGGCGAGGTCGAGACCGAAGAAGAAGCCTGTACCTACATAGTTTGGTTTCTTCTTCCAGAAGTACCACATCACTACGAAGAAGCAGGCGTATGCTATAGCTTCGTAGAGCTGTCCTGGATGGCGTGGCTGCATGTCCACTCTCTCGAAGATGAATGCCCAAGGCACATCAGTCACCTTACCGATAATCTCTGAGTTCATCAGATTACCAAGTCGGATGCAGCATGCTGTGGTAGGTACTGCTATAGAGATGGTATCGACAACGAACCATGCATTCATCTTCATTCTCTTGCAGTAGAGTAGGAGAGCGAGAATGATACCAATAGTACCACCATGAGATGCCAGTCCTTCATAGCCAGTCAAATGCCATGACTCTGTGAGTTCGCTATATCTTATTGGCAGTAACATCTCAATGAAATGGATGCCTGATGAAAGGAAATAGCTTGGTTCATAGAAGAGACAATGTCCGAGACGAGCACCTACGAGTATGCCGATGAAGCAATACACGAAGAGTGGGTCGAACTTCTCGTCCTCTATCTTCTGCACCTTATACAGATGCTTAACGATGAGGTATGCCAACAGCAAACCAATCAGCCATAGAGTTGAATACCAGCGTATTACTAGCGGACCGAGATGACATATAATCAAATCAGGATTCCAGTTTATGTAGCTTAATATTGAAGTCATATCTATGAAGGTGGGTTCTATAAATTGCCACCGTAAGAAGTTTAAAATTGGTAGGTTTGACGTTTTGCCATCTTGTGTGCTCTTTTCGGCTCAAATTGCAATCTCACTCAGTCATTATGCTCGCATAACTCTTTCGTTCGTTTACAATTTGATCTCGAAAATAGCGTCAAAATCTGACAAAGCCAATTTTTAGAACCCACCTTAATTGAAAATACTATCTAAAGTTTCCTCCCCTCGGGGAGGGTAGGAGGGGGCTACACATTAAATCTGAAGTGCATGATATCGCCATCCTGCACAACATATTCCTTACCCTCGATGCCGAGTTTACCAGCTTCCTTGATGGCAGCCTCTGACTTATACTCGATATAGTCATCGTACTTGATAACCTCTGCACGGATGAAGCCCTTCTCGAAGTCGGTGTGGATAACACCTGCACACTGTGGAGCCTTCCAACCCTTCTTGAATGTCCATGCCTTAACCTCCATCTCACCAGCTGTGATGAATGTCTGGAGATTGAGAAGAGCGTATGCCTTCTTGATAAGACGGTTAACGCCTGACTCCTCAAGACCGAGCTCCTCAAGGAACATCTGCTTGTCCTCGTAGTTCTCAAAGCCAGCGATATCCTCCTCTGTCTTAGCAGCTACGATCATTGACTCAGCACCTTCCTCAGCAGCGAGAGCCTCTACCTTCTTTGTCCACTCATTACCCTCTGATGCTGCAGTCTCGTCAACGTTGCAGACATAGAGAACTGGCTTTGAAGTAAGGAGGAATAGGTTCTTTGCAGCCTCCTGCTCTTCCTTTGACTCAAATTCCACCGTACGAGCGTTCTTTCCGCCCTCAAGGCACTCTTTATAAGCCTGAAGTACTGCAAGCTCCACCTTGGCGTCCTTATTGCCTGTTGAAGCCACTTTCTGAGTCTTTGCGAAGCGGCTGTCGATAGTCTCGAGGTCTTTGAGCTGGAGTTCGGTGTCGATAATCTCCTTATCGCGGATTGGGTCGATAGTGCCGTCAACGTGAGTGATGTTCTCGTCGTCGAAGCAACGGAGAACGTGGATGATAGCATCAGTCTCACGGATGTTGCCAAGGAACTTATTACCAAGACCTTCACCCTTGCTTGCGCCCTTCACAAGACCTGCGATATCAACGATTTCGCAGGTAGCAGGAACGATACGACCTGGATGAACAATCTCAGCAAGCTTTGTGAGGCGCTCATCAGGAACGGTGATAACACCTACGTTTGGTTCGATTGTACAGAAAGGGAAGTTAGCTGCCTGTGCCTTTGCACTTGAGAGGCAGTTGAAGAGAGTTGACTTACCTACATTAGGAAGACCAACAATACCACATTTTAATGCCATATATTTTTTCTATTTTTCTTTATTTTCGGGTTTTCGATAATTCGAGTTCTCGAGGTATCGGTATTTCGATATTCTTTTTTAGAACAAATCAGATACGATCGCCTTGACCTGCTCCGTTTTTGTCATTGTGTAGAAATGAAGTACAGGGAAACCTGCCTTGAGAAGCTTCTCACCCTGATTGATAGCCCATTCTACACCAACCTTCTTAACATCGTTGTTATCCTTGCAGAGCATTACCTTCTCAACGAGTTGCTGTGGGAGGTCAACGGCAAAGGTTTGAGGAAGTACGGTGAGCTGAGTCTTTGTAGCGAAAGGTTTCAAGCCAGGCAATACCTCTGCATTGATGCCTGCCTTTACGCAGTCGTCGCGGAACTTGATGATAGTGTCAGCATCATAGCATATCTGAGTTGCGATATACTCAGCACCAGCATCTACCTTCTGCTTGAGATAACCGAGGTCTGTGAGCTGATTAGGCGACTCCACATGCTTCTCTGGGTAACCGGCTACACCAATACAGAAGTTGGTGTTGTGCTTGGTGTTTGGCTCGCCATCGATAAACTTACCGTTGTTCATCTCCATAACCTGCTTGATGAGAGCATCAGCATGCTCGTGACCTTCTGCATGAGCACGGAAACGCATATCGCCATGCATAGCATCACCACGAAGGGCAAGGATGTTATTGATACCGAGGAAGTCAAGGTCGATAAGGGTATCCTCAATATCATAGCGAGACTGTCCACCGCAGATAACGTGTGGCACAACCTCGACACCGTATTTCTGCTTGATGGCAGCACTTACGCCTACGGTACCAGGACGACGACGAACGATATGCTTCTCGATAAGTCCGTCAGGTCGCTCTGTGTATTTCATTTCCTCGCGGTGGCAGGTAACGTTGATGAAGGCAGGATTAAATGGCATGAGCGAGTCGATAGCGCCATAAATCTTGTCCATACCGTCACCTTTAAGTGGAGGAAGCAGCTCGAAAGAGAAGCGTGACTTGCCGCTCTCTCTGGCTTGAGTGATTATATCTATTACTTTCATTTTTTTTGCCTCTCCCCCCGCCCTCCCCCGTAGGGAGGGAGCCGGATTGCTGATGGGGGAATCCGTAGTTTTTATTTATCTTTTTTGCCTAACCCTCTCAGCCGAATCGGCTCCCTCCCTATGGGGGAGGGCGGGGGGAGAGGCCTTATACATTAAAATACTTCAGCGGTGTGTTTGCGAAAATCAATCCGCAGATACTCTCGCCTGGGTTTATCATATTGCTCTCCGTGAGAGATACGTCAATGAGTTGGTCAGCCTTCAGCATATCGAGCACAGGAACCTTCAATGCGTGGTCAGGGCATGCTCCATAGCCAAATGCCATTCTGATGCCGTCAGTGCCCCAGAAAAGGCGCTTCTGCATGATGTCCTGGATATGCTCGGCAAATGCCTCTGCAAGTCGGTCACAAAGCAGTTTTGCCATGATGGCATGATACTCATCACCATCTTTGCGATAGCTCTCCTGAAGTGCGTTGAGACCCACACCGGCAGTAACTATGAACGGACAGATGAAGTCTGTGGCGTGCTGTCCCTGACAACAAGGGCAGTTGGTGAGTTTCCTTGCCCTGTAGCCTCTCATGATATGGTCGGAGAGACAGTTTGTCTGCTCCTCGTCCTTGAGTGATCGAGGGAAGGGTAGGGTATAGTCTTTACCATCGCGTGTGATGATTATCTCATCGTTGTCGGTAGAGTAGGCAGGAAGTATTCGGGCAGTACCCTGAAGAGTGATGAGATTCTTCTCTTCCATCTCCTGAAGAAGAGCCTCTGCATCAGAGCGCAGTTTCTGACCTTCCTCACCTGTTCGCACATCGCCTTTCAAGCCCCAAGCCTGATAGAAGAAAGCCCAGTTGATGCGCTCTTTCAGGTCGCTTATCTTGATGTTCATGAAGTTCTCCGTGCCGTTCTCCTTAGGCTGTGAATAGAGCACCACCTGCTCTGTACTTCTCGGTACGGCAACGAGTTCCTGAGTCTTCACGAATCTGCGTTTTCTGCTTTCCTCAATAGTGAGAAGCGACTTGTCTGCTTCCCTGCGGTTGTAGTTGTCGCGGATGATCTTCTGCTGAGCCTTGAGTTCTGCGATATATTCCTTTCCGTCTTCGGCAAGAAGTCGGCGGATGATACCTGGGTTATCAGCAGCAGCATGAGCGCAGATAACTATTCCGTGAGGATATTCTGGTGCTATCTTCACGGCTGTGTGAAGAGCGGAAGTTGTGGCACCACCAATGATGACAGGTGTTGACATACCCTTGCTCTCAAGAAGTTTCACCACGTTGATCATCTCTGTGAGAGAAGGTGTGATAAGACCTGAAAGGCCAATCACGTCAGCATTACATTTACGTGCTTCCTCAACGATGACTTCTGGCTCTACCATTACGCCGAGGTCTTTCACGTCAAAGCCATTACATTGTGTCACAACAGCCACTATGTTCTTACCGATGTCGTGAACGTCACCCTTTACGGTTGCCATCACAACGGTAGGAGACCCACCCCCCTGCCCCTCCCGTGGAGAGAGGGGAGTAGTTACGCTATTCTCGCTGCAAGCCTTTTCCTCTATTAATGGAGTTCCCTTATCATTGGAAATACTATCTATTCCCGCCCCTTTATGGGGAATGTCAGGGAGGGGTCTTTGCATATAAGGCTCAAGAACAGCAACTGCCTTCTTCATTACGCGAGCTGACTTCACTACCTGTGGCAGGAACATCTTACCCTCGCCGAAGAGTTTGCCCACCTGTTCCATGGCAGGCATGAGATACTCGTCGATAACGCCAAGTGGAGTACCAGCCTTTTCGTATGCCTCAAGTGTGTCGGCATCTATGCTGTCTGTGATACCCTTGAGCATGGCAAATGCGATGCGCTCCTTGAGAGTTGTAGGCATCTCAACCTTCTTCTCTGGAGCCTTGCCACCGTTAGCTTCCTTCTTGGCATCAAGTTCTTCCTTGAGCTTTGTAGCGAATTCGATAAGTCGCTCAGACGGTGTAAGTGTATCTTTTCCCTCGCCCTCTGGGGAGAGGGTGCCTGCAAGGCGGGTGAGGGGCTTATTGAGAACCACATCCTCAACGTATGTTCTCATTGGTTCCTCAATATCATCGTAGATAGTGAGCATGGCAGGGTTCACGATACTCATATCGAGACCTGCCTGAATAGCGTGATAGAGGAATACCGAGTGCATAGCCTGACGAACAGGGTTATTGCCTCGGAAAGAGAAGCTGAGGTTGCTGATACCACCTGACATGTGTACCTCTGGCATCTCCTTGTGGATAGTGCGACAAGCCTCTACGAAAGCACGTCCGTAGTCGTCATGCTCTGGCATACCTGTAGCCACGGCAAGCACGTTAGGATCGAAGATAATATCCTCACCAGGGAAACCTATCTCACGAAGGAGTTTGTAGGCTCTGCGTGCCACTTCCACCTTTCTTTCGTAGGTGTCAGCCTGTCCTTTCTCGTCGAAGAGCATAACGACGGTAGCAGCACCCATAGAGTGGATGTATTTCGCCTTCTTGATGAATTTCTCCTCACCTTCCTTGAGCGAGATGGAGTTGATGATGCTCTTACCCTGAACGCACTGGAGTCCAGCCTCGAGAATCTCCCATTTCGAAGAGTCGATCATGATAGGCACGCGTGCTATCTCCGGTTCTGAGGCGATGAGGTTAAGGAATGTTGTCATTGCCTTGATACCATCGATAAGACCATCGTCCATACATACGTCGATGACCTGTGCGCCGGCATCAACCTGTGCACGAGCTATTGAGAGAGCTTCTTCGTAGTTTTCTGCCTGAATGAGTTTCTTGAACTTTGCAGAACCAGCTACATTGGTGCGCTCACCGATGTTCACGAAACCTGTATTCTCATCGAGGAGAAGTGGCTCAAGACCAGAGAGGGTACAGCGTGGAATAATGGTGTTGTCAGCATCACTTACAATCTCTCTTGGCTTATAGTCCTTTGCAGCCTCTGCTATCGCCTTGATATGAGCAGGTGTTGTTCCGCAGCAACCGCCGTAGATATTGATAAGGCCTTCGCCCATGAAATCCCTTGCAGCCTCGGCAAAGGTCTCTGGTGTCTCGTCATAGCCGCCCATCACGTTTGGCAGACCAGCATTCGGATGCACGCTCACAGGACATGGAGCTACTTCTGCAAGGCGCTTGAGCCATGGCTTCAACTGACGGGCACCGAAGGCGCAGTTGAGACCAATGCTTATAAGATTGGCGTGTGTGAGTGACGCCACGTATGCCTCTACTGTCTGACCAGAGAGTGTTCTGCCAGAAGCATCGGCAAGAGTACCACTCGCCATGATAGGAATGTCGATACCTCTCTCTTCTCCTACGTTAGATACAGCCTTGATGGCTGCCTTCGCATTGAGTGTATCGAAGATGGTTTCAACAAGGATGACATCAGCACCACCATCAAGCAAGCCGCGAACACAATCAGTGTATGTCTCTACGAGTTCCTGGAAGGTAACCTCACGTGCAGCAGGATTGTTTACATCAGCCGACATAGAGGCAGTCTTGTTGGTTGGGCCCATGGAGCCGGCAATGATTAGGGCCTCTCCCCCCGCCCTCTCTCGTAGAGAGGAAGTCGATTCGCGTGCAGATTTAGCAACTTCTGCAGCAGCCTTTGCAATCTCATACACTTTATTCTCCAGACCGTAGTCAGCGAGTGAGAAGCGGTTACAGTTGAAAGAGTTAGTCTCTATGATGTCAGCACCAGCATTGATATAGTCTTGGTGCATCTGCTTGATAGCGTCAGGTTTGGTGAGACACAACACATCATTACATCCCTTCAGAGGTAGGGGATGATTGCCAAATAATGTGCCACGAAAATCCTCTTCGGTGAGACCAAGCTGCTGTAGATATGTGCCAGTAGCACCATCGAGAATAAGGATGCGCTCACGCATCATCTTGAGTATGTCTTTGCGAGTGTATGTCATCAAGGTGCAAAATTACTCAATTTTCTCCAAATCTGCAAATTATCTCCTGAAAATACCACGAATTTGGTAATACACTCTTCTCTTTTCGTGTAACTCCACATATTTTCATTCTTTAATCCTTTGTTATGCCCCTTGTCATAGTGGAAGTTCAACTTCCTATGTAGTTCCTATGTGATTCCCATGTAAGTCCCATTTTCTTCCTATGCTTTGTTGGGTTTATAGCGAGGGCAGAGCGAAGGCACAACGAAGGGTCAGCGAAGGTAGAGAAGAAGCACGGTTGCTTTCGCCATTTTAAAAAACAAAAGAAAACCAAGTAAAACAAAAGAAAACATTTTTCATGTTTATAAATGTTCATAGATGTTGGGGAGCAAAGCGACGACTTTACTAATAGTCGCCTAACGGCTCAACATATATAAACATACACGAACATCTATCAACATTATCTACAATAGAAAAAACATTGGTTCTTCCGAAATTTGGAGTGATGTCCGGTATTTATGCTATCGCTGGAAAATGGCTTGCGCCTAAGAAAATTGACGATGTCATAAAATTGCTTCTTTGAAGCATAAAATGAACTCAATTGTGTAAAATGGACTTCGTCCTGAGAAAATGCTAGCGCGAAACGGCACCCGAATGTATTTTCCATTGCGAAGCAATATTTTCCTCAATTGAATGATTGATAATATTTTATGCGACAACGGAGCAATTTTACTTATTTTCTTAGGCGTAAGCCATTTTCCTGAATATTTTATATCACTCCAAATCCCTGATGAACCAAAACATTTCAATAAAAAATAAATCACCCTACACCCAGAATCGTGCAACACACAGAGAGACAGAATGAGCCGTGTAATATATTGAATATCCGTACGTTACATGGTTTCGGGTGTAGGGTGTTGGATAAAGTATGAAAAAGTATTTTTCTCTATGTTTGTAAATGTTTATAGATGTTGAGGAAAGCAACGACGTTATTAATAGTCGCCTAACGGCTCAACATATATGAACATACACGAACATCAATCAACATTTTCTTTTGTTTCTGAACACTCGAAAGCAAAATCAGGAAAAAACACACGAGTTTTTCACCTAGGGGGTTGCACCAATGCCAAATATTGGGTTTAACCATTTGATTATATGCAAGATACAACGGGTGCAACCCCCTCAAAAAGGGTTACACCTGGTGCAACCGTTTCAGAGGGGGTTGCACCAATCTTTACTATTTGATTGTCAGTGTGTTAGAACGCAAAAAATGCCATTGGTGCAACCCCCCTCGTGAAAAACTCGTAAATTTTTTCATTTTGGCTGTTTCAAGAAATGAAAAAGGGCATCCCTTGCGAGATGCCCAATCACGATTTAATCATTTACATTTTAAGAATACCATTGCTGTTATACTTTCTGCCATTCTTTATGATAACAATCCTACCATTCTTAAGATATTTACCATCCTTAATTGTGTTTTCAGCATTGATGTCAGCAATTCCTGTCATAGATTTAAGTTTATCGTATTCTTCCTCTGCAGCAATAAGTATGTTGTAGTTCTTCACGAGAGTCTTTTGATCTTCAGAGAGAGCATTGTATGCAGCACGTGCAGCCTCAATCTTTTCCTTGCAATCATCAGAATATTCAATTTTTCCGATAGCAGCTATAAGATCGAATACCGCCTTGATAAGTTTTTCCACCTGAGCCTCAGAATCATAGTCATCGGTAAGGTTTGTGAATCTCTTCCATTCGTTAGCGTATAGATAAAGCTTTTTCTTACCATTTGGAACATGCACCTTTACTGTCTCATAGTTAATATCTCCGTACGCTGAAGTCATGAATACATCGTTACCACATGAAGGAGGAGTATCTGCTTCTATATAGAGTTCCCCAATGGGGATGGACGTGGAAATTTTGTCGTTATCATATAAAGAAGCCCGACCTGCAAATGCAAGCCGGGCTTTGATTCGTGTTTTGAGTCAGCATGTTATGAGACCTCAATGCCCTTGGTGACTTTCTCCTTTGGCTCGGTCTTCGGCATGGTGATGGTCAGGATGCCGTCCTCCACTTTGGCAGAGATCTTGTCACGAACCACATCGTCAGGCAACACGTAGTTCTGTTCATAATTCGAATAGCTGAACTCACGGCGCAAGTAGTGACGATGACTGTCCTCATGCTTGTGTTCCTGTTTGTTCTCGATGGCGATGGTGAGGTTGCCCTCGTCATTGATGCCTACGCGGCAATATTCCTTCTTAATGCCAGGGGCTGCAAGCTCCATCGTGTAGGCCTTCTCACTCTCCTTGACATTGACTGCGGGTGCTGTACTGTTGGCACGAGGCATGAAATCAGTGTTAAAGAAATCATCAAACATCGTTGGGAGCCAACCATTGCTTTTCATTAATCCGTTCAACATAATCAATATCTCCTAATTATACTTTTAGTTTAACTTATTTGTTCTTTGATTGCCTCGGCTTGTTTGCTTCAGCTTTCACTAACAGATAAGCAAAGTGCATGCCTATAGAAAGAATCCGTGCCAGAATGACAATCGCGAAAGTCAATCTGGCACGGAATTTAAACTCGGTTAAACTATGCTGCCAGTTCTTTAAACTCAGTTAAACGTTGACTCAGATAATGACAACAGTTTCATCCTCTATTCGCCCGTTATCTTCCAGATGGCAGTGCTCTGGTGGAGCAAGTGGATGAACTCGCGTGCTGAAGCTTTCTGATAACCGTTCTTCAGGGTGTGGATGCATCCTTCCATCTCATTCTTGAAGCCTTCGGCACCATCAGCCACTGTGCTTCCACTGCCGATGACGGGAATGGCTACAAGGCCCGTCTCGTCGATGACGGTTGACTCGGAGAGTACCGTGACATACTTCGTCTGGCGAACAAACTTGAAGAGAAGGCCTACGTTGTTGATTTCGGCCTTGATGTTGTATTGCAGTCCGCTGTGCGCCGTCATCCTGTCGAAGGCATTGCGGGCCTGCAGGCCTTTCGCCGGCAGAACGAGCGGATGGCGTTGCAGGTCTTCGAGCGTGATGCCTTTCTGCTGAGCCAGCGGGTGCTGACTGTTGACGACGGCAGCCAGACGATTGTTGAAGAGCACCTGGCTCTCAATGCGCGGATTGCCCTCACTGGGCTTGAAGGCCAGCACGAGGTCAAGTTCGTGCCGCTGCAGCCGTTCAATGAGGTCTTCCATCGACGAGAAACAGACGGACAGCTTCACCTTCGGATGCTTGTGCATGAAGTCGATCATCGTCTCGGCCATGATGCCGCTGAAGGAGAAGGTGACGCCTATATTGAGTTCGCCCGTCAGCAATTGTCCCAGCTCCTGTATCCGCTGCACGCAGTTGTCAACCATATATACGCTGTCGCGTGCCATCGGCAGCAACATCTCTCCGGCCTCGGTGAGTATCACTTCATGGCTATTGCGCACGAAGAGTTGTTGGGACAGTTCCTGCTCCAGATGCAGAATCTGCTGTGAGAGCGTGCTCTGGGTGATAAAAAGTTCGCGTGCAGCCTGCGAGAAATTGAGCGTCTCGGCCACGCGGAGGAAGTATTTCAGTTGTCTTATTTCCATTGTACATTCTGTTTTCGGTTGCAAAATTACAACAAATCATCGAAACGTCAGCATTCTTTGCTATTGTTTTTGCCGATAGCAGCACTTGGTGTTTAGCCAATCACCACATTCGGCAGAAACCATTACCGATTGCTGGCCATGTCGGTAGAAGGCCGTAATTTTGCACCCCGAAATCGAACGTTAAACAAATAAAACAGAAAGGAAACAAGACAATGACAACAAGTTGGTTGATTGTATTAGGAGAGTTTGCAGTATTCTTCACCTGTGCGTACTGGTATCTTCATCGTTCACGTGAGTGCAGTTTTGCCGTCAGGGTGGAGCGCGACAGCATCGAGGGCATGACGCTTGGGAAGGTGGGGGAACTCATCCTCCGACATTTTACCGTCTCTGAGATTCTTGCAGCCGACTCGGCGAAGAATGTGATGAATCCAGCCGACTCCACTGTGCTGCATCAAGGCGATCACCTGCTCATCAAGGCTCGCCCTGAAGATAGAGAGGCGATTATCGCATTCCTCGGACAACCAGACAACATGCAGTGGATATGATGAGCGAGGGAGAGATACAACGCAGGCTCGACCTGCTGCTGCGCACGGGATGCCTGCTCATGGAGAGAGGTGCCGACACGAGCCGCGTGATGCGCACCATGAAGCGCGTTGCTGCCTACATGGGTCTGCCGCTCGAAAGGCTCAACATCTACATCGTTTACAACATGCTGATGGTTAACCTGCCTGACTGCCGGCAGTCGTTTACGCGCTTTCAGCGTGTAGAGCGTCATGGTATCGACCTCGACACGCTGCGGCAGGTAAGCCATCTGTCGTGTGAGGCTCAGCGCACGGGCTACTCGCTCGACTACTATGAACGGCAGTTGTCGCAGATAGCCTGCCAGCGCCGTAACTATTCTCCCTGGCAGTTGGCTGTGGGGGGCGGTTTGGCCTGCGGCGGCTTCTGCATACAGTTTGGCTGCGACTGGACGGCCTTCTTCTATGCAGCCCTTGCCGCCATCCTCGGTTTGCGTCTGCGTATGTGGCTGGGGGCAGTGGGCAGCAATGCCCTTGTCAACACTGGTGTGGCGGCTTTCGTCTCTACGCTGATAGCCTGGGCCTTCAGCGAGCTGTCGCAGTGGGCTACGGCCTCGGACGGGGCGATGGGCATCTTTGCATCCAGCACGCCGTGGCATCCGTTGCTGGCCTGTGCGCTGTTCATCGTGCCGGGGGTGTCGCTTATCAATTTTGTCAGCGACATACTCTCCGGCTACACACAGATAGGCGTGACGCGGGCAATGGGAACGCTGACGACGCTCCTCGCCATGGCTTTTGGCATTGCCTTTGCCATTCGGGTGTGTGGCATAGACAACTTTGCCAAGAACCTGCCGATGACTCCCCATCATGCCTACGACGAGTATTCGCTTGCAGCCGCCGTATCGGCCATCGGCTTCTCCATGATTTTCAACACGCCGCGCCATCTGATGGGCTTTGTGGCACTGGGCGGTGTCGTCAGCGTCTGCACGCGCAACTTCGTCAACCTCGGATCCTCCAGCGGCAACATCGGGCTTGACCTGGGGCTTGTCGTCGGTTCGTTCGTAGGGTCTGCTGTTGTGAGCATACTCTGCTGCGCACTGGTGCGCTGGCTGCACACGCCCCACCAGCTGCTGAGCATTCCGAGTGTCATCCCGATGATACCTGGTGTGCTGATGTATCGCGCCCTGTTTGCGTTCATCAATATGCACGGTGTCGTAGGCGAGGTGACCGTGGCGATGAATTATGCGATACAGGCCTCGCTCATCATTCTCTTCATAGCCCTTGGCGTGGCCATACCCAACGTGTTTTTCCGCCGGATGATACCGGCATGAAGGCCCAGAACTCGGCGATACATGCTATTACAATGTACTTGATGAAGCTCATATTACCTACAATTTTAGTTCCATGATAATATCACAGCGGTCATAGGTGCTCCCCTCCAAGGAAATCTCATGGAATCCTAGCTTACGGTACAGATGGATAGAGGCTTCCAGCTTAGTATTCTCTTCAAGATAAAGACGTTTTGCCCCTATTTTCCTTGCATAGTCAATCAGAGCCGTTCCAAGTTGATGACCGATGTGATGTCCCTTGTCATAGCGAAAGATCAACTTCCCATGTTCCTCCTATGTAGTTCCTATGTGATTCCCATGTAAGTCCCATTTTCCTCCTATGTTTTGTTGGGTTTATAGCGAGGGCAGAGCGAAGGCACAACGAATGATCAACGAAGGCAGAGAAGAAGCACGGTTGCTTTCGCCATTTTAAAAAACAAAAGAAAACCAAGTAAAACAAAAGAAAACATTTTTCATGTTTATAAATGTTCATAGATGTTGAGGAGCAATGCGACGACTTTACTAATAGTCGCCTGTCGGCTCAACATATATGAACATACACGAACATCAATCAACATTTTCTTTTGTTTTTAAACCACAAAAGCAAAATTAGAAAAAAATCACGAGTTTTTCGCACAGGGGGTTGCACCAATGCCGAAATATAGGTATAACCACTTGATTATATGAGAGATACAACGGGTGCAACCCCCTCAAAAAGGGTTACACCTGGTGCAACCGTTTCAGAGGGGGTTGCACCAGTCTTTACTATTTGATTGTCAGTGTGTTAGAACGTTAAAATAGCCATTGGTGCAACTCCCCTCGTGAAAAACTCATAAATTTTTCATTTTGGCTGTTTTTAGAAAAGAGAAAGGGCATCCCTTATGAGATGCCCAATCGTTATCAGATAGAAATCTATCTAAGGTTAATTACATTAATTATTATTCATCCTCTTCATCATTGAAATAGAGATAAGAGCGTTTTGAATCAAATTGGCCATAACCACCAACAGATACATCGCTTGTTGTAATAAGTAAAGTATCTCTCAGTTGATGAGGTTTTATTAGGGGTTTACAATACCTTTTCTTCATATTGTTTTCATGTTTATTTGATTATTACCTTCTTTCCGTTCTTGATGTAGAGACCAGACTTCAAGTTCTTCTGTGACATCTTACGACCGTTAAGGTCATAGATTGCAGAAGATGGTTCTCTATCAGATGACATCTGAGAAATACCTGTAGCCTCTTCCTCACCAACAACATTGATAGTGATAGTCTTTGCAGCATTGCTTACGCTATACATTGGGCTACGAGATTCAATATTGAGATACCAGCGGAAAGGCTTCAAGTCGCTTGTTCCATCGGTCATAATCAGAGAACCACCACCCATTGCGTAATAGTTGTTGGCAGACATTGTTGATGAAGGGATTGTGCTATATGTACCAGTAAATGTGTATTTCGCAAGCATAGTACTGCACTCAATGCTGTTTTCCTCAGCTTGATAGAGAGTAGCGTTGTTTATGGTGATAGTCTTTTCACCTACACTCTTTGCCTTTATAAGATATGGAGTATTTGGAATGAGAGAACCATTCTTTATCTTCATTACATCCATTATTGTTTCATCAACAACTCCATCTTCATCATTGTCATATTGACGAACACTATTGATGAAAGCTACCTCAAAATCATCCTTCCAGTCCTCGTATGACATTGAGAAAGGAATGTAGAGAGCTTGCCACTTAGTGTTGTTGAATGTACGAGTATAGTTGAAGTTCTTGTTGTCTTGTGGTGTTTCTTCGTTGTACGTTTCTCCATCAGCAAGTACTATTCGATAAGGATCGACAGCATCTTCCACGATAGTGAAGTTCTCCCAATAATTTGCTTTTTCATATGCTTCCTTGCAACCAGGAAGGACATGGAGAGTTCCGTATGATGAGGATGTATAATAAGAAGATATGCTTTGTGGAGTAAATGAAAGATTGGTGATGGAGGTTAATTTATTGCTATGTGGAAAGCCGAAGTTTCCAATACTAGTTACGGAATTTGGAATAGTGATTGATGTTAAGGCTGGACAACCATAAAAGGCATCGTTCCCAATACTTGTAACGGAATTAGGAATAGTGATTGTTTGCAGACTCATGCAATTGGTAAAAGCTCCATTACCAATTTTTGTGACAGTATTCGGAATTTACAAATTGGTTAATAAATTTTCACCATCATAGTAATTGATATTTTTTAATATTTTATACATACTATGATCCAATTCTATGCAAGAATAATCAAAAGCAATATTTACAATAGATACTTTGCCTGGATAATATGAATATTCTTTATCAAAAGTTGTAGAATAATGAATATTTAAACTATTTACAGATGAACCACTAAAAGCGAATGCATTAACAGACAGACCTTCTCCTAATGTTACACTCCCAAATGAACAATCTTCAAACCAGTACCAACATCCATAATTCCATCCACGAGAAAGATCACCATCATAATACCCATGAAATTCTGTTACTTTAGGGATATTACATTTAACAACGAGATCACAATAACATCCTTTGAAAACCTCATATCCCATAGATGCCACCGAGACTGGAACAGTTATCTTTTTGGCAGAAGAATTATAAAACGCATGTGATGATATTGATTTGACCGTTGATGGGATTTCAAAATCACCATTACCATAATATGATAGTAGATGTGTATCGTCCAAACTATAAATAGCTTTGTCGACAACATGCATGTTGATGTTGTACGCATTAACAGTAACACTTGATAGATTCTTGAATGATGACAGTATTTCTACAGATGACACATCTTCTCCAATAACTATGTTTTTAACTGTTTCGTATAATGGTTTAAAAGCATCAAGCCCATACCATTCCTCATTAACCTGAGTATCGAGATCCCCCACCCACTTATAATAATAATAATCGCAAAAAATATCTCGTCCTAAATATAGACTGCTTATTTTGCAATCATCAAAATAAGAATAAGTCTTAATTACTTCCATAGGATCTCGGTCATTATTCCTATCGCTTTTTTTTGTTACGATTTTTAGCGGAGTTTCACCATCTTTTATTTTTAATGTAGTAAGTGAAGTACATCCGCAAAATGCCATATTGCCAATAAATTCAACGGTCTCAGGTATTGATACAGAAGTCAAATTTGTTGAATTACAAAATGCATATTCACTAATTCCGGTAACATTATATGAAATACCATTATAAGTAACACTATTAGGTATGTTTACAACCCCGCTATAAGAGTTATTATCTCCTGGCCGATTTACAAAGACTTCTTTTGATCCATTGTATGAATATTGTATAGAATAGTATATGCCATTATAGGCAAAATCGTATGCGTTTGCATAAATAAGTGCACAGGAAAAAACAAATAAAATAAATAATCTTTTCATGTTTGGAAATAAAAAAAGGGCGCAGACTTTCCGAAATCCTCGTCCTATCTTCTGGTATCGCCAAACACCTTGTATGTGGATAAGTTACGGTAAAGCCCACGTCCTAAACGGACATGGAACTTTTCGCATACTTGTTCTCACATACTAAATTTTGGCGAATTTTGAAGATAGAGAACAAGAGCAAACAGCTCTATGTTATTTTATATATGTCGAGAGAATCGGTAGTTGCTCACCCACAGGTTAATAAAATTGTGTTAACTGGTTTTGCTAATGTCAGCTTCTGAAGCTGAATAAGCATAGGGGAACGTTACCGTTCGTCTGATTGATTTTGATTTGGTTATTTCTGTTTCTTGTTATTTGTTTTTAAGAGTTAATATATAATTATAAATTACAATTTACTAATTACAAATTACCTGATTTGTCTTAACGTCCGAAAGGCCATTGACATGATGACTTTCGGTTGTAGATAGATAATAGAAATTCAACTGGAGCTATGCTTCGTGAGAGAATTTCTGATAGTCACCGAGTAATTGTTCTATATGAATTACTTCTGGGCAGGAATCCCATGTTACACCTCCACCTATAAGATACCAGTTCTTCCTGTCTTTAGTAGCAACTCTACGTAAACTTGGAAAGGCAGAAATTGGCATAACAATAGATCTGCCATCAACAAGGTCAACTTGCCATTTTCCTCGTAATGGGAATGATACCTTTTTTATCTGTGGAACTACATCCCAATATCCTTCTTTCTTAAACATAATATCTTA
Source organism: Prevotellaceae bacterium UBA1710 (assembly GCA_002317355.1). Taxonomy (GTDB): domain Bacteria; phylum Bacteroidota; class Bacteroidia; order Bacteroidales; family Bacteroidaceae; genus Prevotella. The sequence continues at coordinate 59,194 of DCJC01000022.1, forward strand.
TTTTCCTCTTTGACTGCAAAAATAAACAATTATTTTGAAACCTCCAAATTATTCATCGAATTTTAGTGATGATAAAATAATTACTTCTTATGTTTTTACTTTGAGTCGCATTTTTTCTACATATACTCCGCCTAAATTATTGTTTATGTTGATATTTTTATAGAAAATGAATGAAAAATATAAAAATAAGCATTAAATACACGATTTTATCTCAAAAAGTTTGTTTAATTAAAACTTTAATTGTAATTTTGCAACGACAGAACCCGCCACGCCTCTTTCTAATGCGCACCAGGGCGGGGCTTTTTTATTATACACTATGGCTTACACAAAACTTCCGATATCCATAACTGACCAAATAGCATTGCTGAAGTCAAGAGGTTTGTCTTTTTCAGATGAAGTTTATGCATCACAGGTTTTAGAGCATATCAGCTATTATCGCTTTGCTGCATATCTTAGATCTATGGAAGTCGATAAGACTACACATCAGTTACATGCAGGATCGTCATTTGAGAAAGCATTTGCTCTTTATGAGTTTGATGCTAAACTGAGAGCCTTGATATTTGATGCCATACAAAAGATAGAGATTTCTATCCGTTCTAAAATGATTCATGAGTTCTCTTTGGTTCACGGCGCTTTTTGGTTCTTCGACAAATCTTGTTTTACTGACAAACATAGATTAGTAGAAAGCATGAATGTATTGGAGAAGGAACTGAGTAGATCAAAAGATGAGTTCATAAAGGAACACATCGCAAAGTATGGCAAATCAGAATATCCACCAGCATGGAAGATTCTGGAACTTGCCACGTTTGGTACTATATCCAAGTTATTCGCAAATTTTTCGGAAACAAGACTGAAGAAGAAAATAGCTCGTTCCTATGGCATTCCTCAACACGAGATTCTTGAATCATGGACAGCTGCAATAGGACCACTCCGTAATTGTTGTGCACATCATGGAAGACTTTGGAACAGAAAATTCCCTATCACTCCGTTGTTGCCTTCAAGAATGAGACGACCTTGGATTTTTGACCTCAATGTTCCCAACAACAAATTGTATGCTGTACTTTGTTGTATGTCATATATGCTGAATGCAATAGACAATAATAACACTTTTGCTTCAGACCTTACGAATCTGATTAACGCCTATCCTGTGGTTTCCGTTTCTGCAATGGGATTCCCTGTGGGATGGAAGTCTGAACCTCTATGGCATTAATGCATTGATTTCCATAAGTACAGATAGAGATTTCTATAGTCAATGTCGTTTACTTCTACTGCGTAAACGGCATTGACTATTTTTATGTAATCATGCTGTCTCTGTTTACAAATCTGTTCTTTGCTTGCGTATGAACATTGGATTTACTTCCAATGGTCTGTTACGAATCTTCATCGAACTCACGTTACTTATTATTTCTCTTGCTTATGGCTGCTACGAAGATAGTCATAAGAGGCGAGAGATAGTTGAAGAAGCAGTAGGGTAGGTAGTCGAGGGTTGCGACACCAAGTACCGTGGATTGAGTCATACCACATGTGTTCCAGGGGATGAGGACAGAGGTGACGGTAGTAGAGTCTTCGGTACTTCTGCTGAGTAGTGTTCTCTTGAATCCCATACGGTCGTAAACATCTCGATACATGTCGCAGTCAAGCACAATACTCATGTACTGATCAGAGGTTACGAGATTGAGCGTAATACCAGTTCCTGCTGTTGCTGCCACAAGTGATATTCTGCCTCTTACGAGGTTCACTATAACACCTGTTATGCTCTGTAGCATTCCTGTTGCAGTCATGGCTCCACCAAAGCACATGGCGCAGAGAATAAGCCACACGGTGTCGAGCATTCCTGCCATTCCGTGAGTTGATACGAGGTTGTTGAGAGCAACGTTTCCTGTGTCGATATTAGTAGATGTGAAAAGGGTTATGAAAACACCTCTGACAGCCTTGCTCAAAGTTGTGGTATAGTCTGTTGATGAACCTATCTGCTGGATGATGTCAAACTGCAAGACAAGGGCAACGATTCCTGCTGCCATGGCAGATAGGAAAAGCGTGATGATGGAAGGTACTTTCTTCGCTATCAGTATGCCTGTGAAAAGTGGTACGGTGAGTGTCCAAAGACTGATGTTGAATGACTTGCTCAAGCCTTCCGTGTATGTCTTCACATCAGTATCACCAGTGCTTCCGAACACTATTCCTGCGATGAGGAAAATGGCAGCTGCTATGGCGAAGGTAGGAACGGTGGTTCTGAGCATGTATCTGATGTGTGCAAAGATATCTACTCGTGCTGCACTTGCTGCAAGAACGGTGGTGTCAGATAGTGGCGATATCTTATCTCCGAAATATGAGCCAGAGATGATTGCGCCTGCCGTCCAGGCATGAGAAATACCGAGTGCGTTGCCTATTCCGAGAAGTGCTATTCCGATGGTTGCAACGGTAGTCCATGAAGAGCCTGTCATCACACTTACTGCTGCACATATTATCGTGGTGCAGACAAGGAAGAATGTAGGTGACATTATCTGTATTCCGTAGTAGATAAGCGTTGGTACTACACCGGATATCATCCATGCTCCTGACATCATTCCTATGAGCAGTAATATCACTATGCTTGCGCTCGTGTTGCCGATGGTTGACTCGATGCTTTTCTCTATTACTTTCCATGGCGTTTTGTATTTTGCCATAGCGAGACAAGTGCATACCGCGGTCGCTATCATCAGGGAAATCTGATTGGCTCCACTTAGGGCATCACTTCCGAAGAAATAGATGGAAATGCTCACCATCGCAACGAGCGTCAGCAATGGGATTAAGGCAATAAGTGGATTAGGAGACCCTCCCCCTTCCCCCTCCCGTGAAGGGCGGGGAGTAGTTACATTTATTTGCTTATTTTTATCGCTCATGGATATTTGTATTTTCTTCTATTATCAGAAAAAACATGCAGTTTTAATTACCCTTTTTGGATGTTTTCTATATAAATACTCCCCTCCCTCCACGAGAGGGGTAGGGGGTGGGTCTTTATTATTGTTAATGTGCCTCTAACCAGTTGGTTCCCCAGCCACAGTCTGCAATAAGCGGAACTCTCAGTGTAGCAGCATTTTGCATCTCTTCGAGTACTATTTGTTTCACGTGAAACTTTTCTTCTGGAAGTACAGAGAAGTTAAGTTCGTCGTGAACCTGGAGTATCATTTTTGAGCGAATATTCTCTTTCTTGAAGCGCTCATAGATGCGTATCATTGCTATCTTGATGATGTCGGCAGCTGTGCCCTGGATAGGTGCATTGATGGCATTTCGCTCTGCAACGGCACGAACTGTTCCGTTGTGAGAGTTGATGTCTGGGAGGTATCTTCTGCGATGATACATGGTTTCAGCATAGCCTTTTTCGGCTACGCGTTTCTTGCTCTCTTCCATGAAATTCTGCACACCTGGGAAGGTCTCGAAGTAGCCGTCTATCAAGGCTTTAGCTTCTGATCTGTCGATGCCCATGTTCTGTGCCAGACCGAATACCGAGATACCATAGATGATGCCGAAGTTGGCACGCTTTGCCTTTGAGCGTTCGTCTTTTGTCACCTCTTCTACTGGCTTATGGAATATCTTTGCAGAAGTGGCAGCATGGATGTCGGCATCACTTGAGAATGCCTCGATCATGTTCTTATCTCCTGACATGGAAGCCATCACTCGAAGCTCGATTTGTGAGTAGTCGGCAGAGAAGAATTCCTGTCCTTCCTCAGGTATGATGGTCTTGCGGATTTCCTTTCCATCTTCACCTCTTACTGGTATGTTCTGGAGGTTAGGATCTGATGACGAAAGACGGCCTGTTGTAGTTACACATTGGTTGAATGATGTGTGTATATGACCAGTACGTGGATTGATGAGTTTCGGGAGTGCATCTACGTAAGTACCAATGAGTTTCTTCAGTCCGCGATAGGTGAGAATCTTCTCTACGATAGGGTGCTTTCCGCTCAATTGCTGCAGTACTTCCTCGGAGGTTTGATACTGACCAGTCTTTGTCTTTTTTGCCTTCTCTACAATCTGTAGTTTACCGAAGAGGATATCGCCTACCTGACGAGGAGAAGAGATATTGAATTCCTGACCTGCAAGTTCATAGATATCCTTTTCCAACTGAATCATTCTCTCGTTGAATGTAAGTCGCACTTCGTCAAGGGCTTTCGTATCGAGTTTCACACCGGTGTATTCCATATCGGCAAGGATTGGAACGAGTGGCATCTCTATGTTATGAAACAGTTCATCTGCTCCAGCCTCTTTAAGTTTAGGCTCGAGGACGTTCTTCAGTCGGAGTGTGATGTCGGCATCTTCTGCGGCATAGTCTCGAATGTCAGTAGGGGAGAGGTCGCGCATGTTCTTCTGTCTTGCACCTTTCGGACCTATCAGTTCTTCGATGTGTATGGTCTGGTATTTGAGAAGTGTCTCCGCCATATAGTCCATGTTGTTCTCACGACCTGGGTTGATGAGGTAGTGAGCAATCATTGTGTCCCAAAGTGGAGCCTTGACTTCTATGCCGTAGTTTTTGAGTACTTCAATGTCGTACTTTGTATTTTGACCAATTTTTACAATATTTTCACTTTCGTAAACATCCTTAAAAATATTTACAATTCTTAACGCTTCTTTACGATTCGCTGGAATAGCGACATAATATGCCTCTTTTTCCTTCAATGCGAAGCTAAGACCTACTAATTCTGCGTCAATTGCGTTGATAGAGGTGGTTTCTGTGTCGAAAGCAACTTCTTTGTTTGTAACAATAAGTTCAGATAGTTTACGTGCATCCTCTTCTGTTTCAATAAGATGATATTTTGCTCCCGATGTTTTAAACGTATCGAAAGATGTCTGTGCAAACATATCTCCTGCAACTGCTGGGGATTCTCCAAAGAGATCGAGTTGCAAATTGGCAGTTTTTGGCTTTGGTGCTGACTTTTTCAGAATTCTGTCAGCAAGTGCCTTAAATTCGAGTTCGGTGAAAATCTCACGAAGTTTTATCTCGTCAGGCTCTTCAACTTTCATTTCGTCGAAAGTGATTGTGACGGGAACGTCTTGTCGGATCGTTGCAAGGAACTTTGACATCTTGATGTCTTCCGTTGCAGCTTCAACCTTCTCGCGCATCTTGCCTTTGATCTGATCGGTGGAGGAGAGGAGAGTCTCTATGCTACCAAACTGATTGATGAGTTTTGCGGCAGTCTTTTCACCCACTCCCGGGCAGCCAGGGAAGTTGTCGGCTGAGTCGCCCATCAAGCCTAAAAGGTCGATGACTTGGGCAGTATTGGATATTCCGTACTTTTCGCAAACATCCTTTGGGCCCATGGTGTCATAGCCACCACCATGCCGAGGACGATACATAAAAACGTTATCGGTTACGAGTTGGGCATAGTCTTTATCAGGCGTAACCATGAATGTCTGCATGCCTTCGAGGTCAGCCTTGTGAGCTATTGTTCCGATGATGTCGTCAGCCTCGAATCCGTCAACCTGGAGAATAGGAATACGGAATGCGTTGAGGATATCCTTGATGACTGGGATAGACATCTTGATATCTTCAGGAGTCTCCTGACGCTGAGCCTTGTAGGCAGGAAAAGCATCGTGACGGAAGGTCTTACCGTGGTCGAATGCCACGGCTATATGTGTTGGTTTCTCCTTCGTAAGAACTTCGTTCAAGGTGTTGCAGAAGCCCATGATGGTGCTTGTATTCATGCCTTTTGAATTGATACGAGGAGCATTGATAAATGCGTAATAGCTACGATAAATTATTGCGTAGGCGTCTAATAGGAAGAGTTTGTCCATGTTAATTGTATATATTTCTGCAAAATTAATAATAAAAAATTAAAAACTCCTATAACTTGCTTTGAAAACCAAATTATTTATGTAATTTTGTAACAAATTTCTGAACCAATGGATTATTTATCACTCATTCGTAAACCAATAGACTCTGAACTTCAGGAGTTCATAAGTCTCTTCAACGACTCTCTTTCTCATACTGATGGTATGCTCGAAACAGTTCTCGATCATATACGTCAGCGTGCTGGTAAGCGCATGCGTCCTATGCTCATTCTTCTCGCTGCAAAATGTTTTGGTGAGGTTAATGAATCAACTCAAAGGGCAGCCGTGGGACTTGAACTTCTTCATACAGCATCGCTCGTTCATGACGATGTTGTTGATGAGTCAGGAGAGCGTCGTGGTCAGCAATCGGTCAATGCTCTTTACGATAATAAAGTAGCTGTTCTCGTGGGTGATTATATCCTTTCAACAGCACTTCTCAATGTTTCCTTGACAGGTTCTCAGCCTATCATTTCATACCTTGCTCGTCTTGGTCAGACTCTCGCTAATGGTGAGATACTCCAGCTCACAAGTAATGGGGGAGAGACCATCTGTGAGGAGACTTACTATGAAGTTATTAAGCAGAAGACAGCCGCTCTTTTCGAGGCTTGTTGTGCGATGGGTGCTATGAGTGCTGGTGCTTCGGAGGAAGATACTATGGCAGCTCGTGAGTTTGGTCAGAAATTAGGTATTATCTTCCAGATTCGTGATGATATCTTTGATTATTATGACTCAAAGGAAATAGGTAAGCCAACAGGAAATGATATGGCTGAAGGTAAGCTGACTCTTCCTGTTATACACGCTGTTTTATCTACTCAGAATCCTGAAATGCTTGCTATTGCCTATAAAGTGAAACAGCATGAAGTTAGCAAGGATGAGATTGCTCAGCTTGTTGCTTTCACTAAGGAAAACGGTGGTATAGAATATGCCAAAGATACAATGGAAAGACTGCGTGAAGAGTGTCTTTCATTCGTAGAAAATAGGGTAGTGGATGCTGAACTTAAGGCTTCTTTTACAGCCTATGTTGACTATGTGATTGGTAGGAAGTTGTAAGAAGCCCCCCTGCCCCCGAAGGGGGAGTTTTTTAGATAGTATTATACGCCCAAATTCATATAACAAATGTCGCTTAAAAGAGTTCATACGAATTCTCTTAAGCGACACTTTTTTATTGAAAATACTATATAAAATAACTCCCCCTTCGGGGGTTGGGGGGCTTTTAGAAGAACTTCACCTCTTCTCCTTCAATCTCTGAAAGCAGAAGGTTTGCAAGTCTTGAAGTACCGAGTCGGAGATACTTATTTGTGAGCCATTTCTCACCAAGAACTTCTTTTACGATGGTGTAGTAGATGATAGCATCCATTACGGTATTTATGCCGCCAGCAGGCTTGAAACCAATCTGAATACCGGTCTTATCGTAGTATTCCTTGATAGCCTGACACATCACGTAAGCAGCCTCTGGAGTTGCGCTGATCTTCTCTTTTCCAGTACTTGTCTTGATGTAATCAGCACCTGCGTACATAGCAAGAATAGATGCCTTCTTGATGTTGCTTGCAGTAACCAAACATCCTGTTTCAAGGATAACCTTCATAGGAACATCCTCTCCGCAAATAGCCTTGAGTTCGCTTATTTCCTCGCAGACACCCTCGATATCTCCGCTAAGGAACTTACCTACTGGCATCACAATATCAATCTCTGTGGCGCCGTCTTTTACGGCAAGGGCCGTCTCTGCTATCTTTACCTCGATACGCGCCTGAGAGCTCGGAAATGAGCCGGAAACGCAAGCTATCTCAACACCTTCTACCTCGAGAGTATCCTTTACGATTTCTGCAAAGCAAGGGAATACGCAGATAGTAGCAACGTGAGGAAGGTTAGGATATTCGTTGTCGAAAGCATTTACACGTTCTGTAAATGCCATTACAGAAACCTCGCTGTCGGTTGGTTTGAGAGTGGTGAGTTCGATGCTGCCAAAGAGGAATTTCTTTACCTCTGGAGTGTCGTTCTCTGCCACTTTAGTAGCGATGATATCTCTTACTTTTGCCTTGATTTCAGCATCGTCGAGCTCGCAATTATAAAGTGATAATGCCTGCTCGTACTTGGATTTTTCGTTGAATTCCATAGTTAATTTATATTGTTTTTTGTTGTTTTATTAGGGTGATTTAATTTGGGCGAAATACAATAATGAATCTTACTATTTACATTGCTCTTTACCCTTTACTCTTTACTCTAAATTACTCTTTATTCTTCGTATCCATACAAATTGTTACTGGACCGTCATTCAGCAGTTCTACCTTCATATCTGCTCCGAATTCTCCAGTCTCTATATGTTTACCAGTAGCAGCTTCCAAAGCCTTGCAGAAGTTCTCGTACATAGGGATAGAGATCTCGTGTGGAGCTGCCTTCAACCATGATGGTCGATTGCCTTTCTTGTAGCTTGCCATGAGGGTGAATTGAGACACCACCAGGCAGTTGCCATCAATATCCATTACAGAACGGTTCATAACGCCGTTCTCATCGTCGAAAATACGTAGCTTGGATATCTTACCCACGAGCCAGTCGATATCCTCTTGTGTGTCGTCTGACTGCACTCCAAGAAGGATGAGAAGACCTTGCTCTATCTTTCCTTTTACCACTCCGTCAATAGTGACGGAAGCATGCTTTACTCTTTGTATTACTGTTCTCATGTTGCAAAGATAATATATTTTTCTGAATACGCAAAATTAGTTAAGAGTGAAAAGTGATGAGTGAAGAATTTAAGTTACGTTTTTTCTTAAAGTAGTCATTGGAAATATACTTATAATATTACCATTACTAACTGAAATTCTTCACTCTTCACTCTTCGTTCTTCACTCTTCACTCAAAATACCCTAAGTCCTTCCTTCACCAATTTGGCCTTTGCCTTTCCTATAACTTCGGCAATAGCTTCCTCGTCTGCCTCCTTGATTCTCTTGACACTCTTGAAGGCTTTAAGAAGTGCTTCCTTGGTTGCCTGACCGATACCCTTGATATCGTCTAATTCCGAGTGTAAAGCGTGCTTAGAGCGCTTATCTCTATGGAATGTGATTGCATACCTATGAACCTCGTCTTGAAGCTGTGTAAGCACGTGAAATAGCTCGCTGTTGGTCTTTAGTTGGATGGTCTTTGGAGGAAATCCGAAAAACAGTTCGTTGGTGCGGTGCTTATCGTCTTTTGCAAGTCCGGCAATAGGGATGTCGAGATGCAATGTATCCTCGATTATCTCTCGAACTACATTCATCTGACCTATGCCACCATCGCACACGATAAGATCAGGGAAGCGGATATCCTCGTTGGTTGGATCCTGCTCTTTTTCTTCCTTTATCCTGCTGTATCTTCTTAATACAACCTCTTGCATTGAAGCATAATCATCTGGGCCTACAACAGTCTTTATATTGTACTTGCGATAGTCTTTCTTCGAAGGCTTCATTCCCTTGAAGACAACGCATCCGGCAACGGCATCTGTACCCGAAATATTGGAGTTATCGAACGCCTCAATCTGGTACGGCATCTTATCCAATCCAAGCTTTTCCTGAAGTTCTTTCATCAAGCGTACAGACTTCTGCTCTGGATTGAGCTTATCAGCCTGTTTAAGACGGTCAAAACGGTATTGCTTGCAGTTCATCTGCGATAGCTCCAGAAGATGCTTCTTATCGCCTCTTTGTGGCACGAATAGGGCAGCGTTGGGTATGTTCCATTCCATCTCCATAGGAACGATTATCTCTTTAGCGGTAGAATGGAATCTTTCGCGTATCTCGGGTATTGCCTGAAGAAGTAGGTCCTCGTCTGATTCATCCAGTTTACGCTTGTATTCAAAGGTGAAGCTCTGGTTTATCGTACCGTTGGATACGTGCATATAATTGATGAATGCATTATGCTTGTTTTCATCGTCGTCGATGCTGAATACATCCACATCAGAAATGGTATGAGATACAACCTCACTCTTAGCGCAGAACTGATCGATGAGAAGGTACTTTTGCTTGAGTTCCTCTGCCTCCTCGAACTTCATTTCCTCTGCCTTCTGCATCATCTTCTCGTAGATGTGCTTGCTGAGTTCACGGGTATTTCCCTTCAGAATCTCCCTTGCCATACGAATATTCTCTTGGTATTCATCGTAAGACTGCTTGTTGATGCAAGGAGCGCCACAGTTCTTTATATGGTATTCTAAGCATGCCTTATACTTGTTTTGCTCGATTCCTTCGCGAGTGATAGGCATACGGCAAGTGCGAGGATGGTACAGTTTATTGATAAGCTCTAAAACCGTGTACATCGAACCTAAGTGAGAGTAGGGGCCATAGAACGTACCGAACTTACGATTAATCTGCCTTGTCTTGAAGATACGGGGGAAGAGTTCATTGGTTACAACGATGCTTGGGTATGTCTTTCCGTCCTTCAGAAGTACGTTGTAACGAGGGTTGTATTTCTTGATAAGAGAATTCTCGAGGAGTAGGGCATCTTCTTCGGTATTAACGACGGTATAGGTTATGTTATGTATCTTGCTAACCAGTACCTTTGTCTTGAATCTATCGACCTCCTTATGGAAATAGGACGAAACCCTGCTTTTGAGATTCTTTGCCTTTCCAACGTAGATAATAGTTTCATCGGAATCGTAGTATTGGTACGATCCCGGCTTCTCTGGCATAGAGAGTACGATGCCCTTTAATCGCTCAAGTCTTGCTATATTCTCTTCTTTTATCATGTTAATGTTCCACGTGAAACAAAATATTCTTTAGTGTCTAAAAATCAGCGTTTTACCGATGCCGTTAAAGTGACACTTTAATGTGTAACACCGATGTTTCCGCTTGTTTCTGATGTTTTGATGTCAAACCCTATTAAAAAGAAAAGCCTCCCCGTGGGTAGGGGAGGTTATGGTGCGTTTCTAAACTACAAGAAGCGTTGAAATCTCGGTATCTGTATCTGCGAAAGCATCGCGTCCATGCAATCCTTCGATTGTTAGTTCGATAATGAAGCTTATGTAGATTTTCTTTGGATTGAATTTCTTCACGAGGTCGTATGCTGCACGCATGCTTCCGCCTGTTGCGAGGAGATCATCATGGATAAGTACGATGTCATCGCTGTTTATTGAATCCTTAATCATGCAGATTTTATCCGTACCATATTCCTTGGTGTATTCCTGCTCGATGGTTTCTCCTGGGAGTTTACCAGGCTTACGTGCCATTACGAATCCTGCGTTCAGATCGGAAGCAACGGTAGGACCAAGCAAAAAACCGCGACTTTCAAGTCCAACAACCTTTGTGATGCCTTTGTCTTTATAGAGTTCAACGACTTCATCGCGCATTATGTGCAGACATTCCGCATTATTGAATAGAGTAGAGATATCCTGAAATTGTATTCCAGGGATAGGGAAATCAGGAATTACTCTCAGATTCTTAAGTAGAGTAGGGTTGTTCATTGTTTTGTTAAGGTTTTAAAGTTTATACTCTTTATTTTGTTCTTTTTTCTTGTTTTTAGAATGAAAAAATGATGATTGTTTCACGTGAAACAAATCCTTTGTAGCTCCTTTTTCGTGAAGCGATAAAGATAATGAAGGTCTTACGTGACTCTTACCTGACTCTTACGTGACTCTTACCTGACACTTACTGGTAATAGGACGTTCATTGGGTTTGCATAGGACTCACATAGGACTTACATAGGACTCACATGGGACTTACATAGGAACTACAACGGAATCAAAACGGAATTAAATCAGAACATCATCGGGTTTACTTCGGTTGTCTCGTTGAATCCTGTATTTTTTGTTATCTCCCCATGAGAACGAGCAACACGTTGATATCGCTTGGAGAAACGCCAGGAATACGTGATGCCTGAGCGAGAGTCTCTGGATTTATCGTTGTGAGCTTCTGACGAGCTTCCGTAGAAAGACCTTTTAGTTCGTTGTAATCGAAATGTCCTTGTATTCGGATATTCTCCAGCCGATGCATTTTCTCTGCTGCCTGTTTCTCGCGCTCGATGTAACCTTGGTACTTAATCTGTATCTCGGCTGTTTCGGCAATTTCCTGCTTTCTGTTTGCAGGACGATTGATAATCTCCTTAAGATGAGGAAGAGATTCTGCGAGCCATTCAATAGAGATTCCAGGACGAGCGATGAGCTCGTGGAGCTTACAGCCGTAATGGAGTGGGGTAGAACCGATGCTTTCGAGGGCAGCGTTAACTTCCTTCGGTTTTACGTTGGTTATATTGCAATAGTCGATAATCTCGGCAATGTGCGCTTTCTTCTCTAACCACCAGTCGTTTCTCTCGTTTGTAGCAACACCAAGTGAGTGTGAGCGCTCAGTAAGTCGAGCGTCAGCATCATCCTGACGAAGAAGGATGCGGTATTCAGCTCTTGAAGTGAACATACGATAAGGTTCGTCAACACCTTTTGTGACCAAATCATCGATGAGAACACCGATGTAAGCCTCGTCTCTATGAAGGATAAGAGGAGAATAGGTACTATCTGTTGGATGGTCGGTGTTGATGCTTCCTGCGAATATAGCGGCATTAACGCCTGCAATAAGACCTTGGCCAGCTGCTTCTTCATAACCAGTAGTTCCATTAACCTGACCAGCGAAGAACAATCCGCTTACCTTCTTACTCATAAGAGAGTGGTCAAGCTGTGTTGGGTCGAAGTAATCGTACTCTATGGCATAACCAGGACGATAAACCTTAACATCACGAAGAGCAGGAATCTTCTTCAGAGCCTCGAGCTGAACCTCGATAGGCATTGAACTTGAGAAGCCGTTAAGGTACATCTCGTTTGTGTTCAAGCCTTCAGGCTCAAGGAAGAGAGGATGATGATCCTTATCTGGGAATGTAACGAGCTTTGTTTCTATAGATGGGCAGTAACGTGGGCCTGTAGATTGAATCTGTCCGTTGAAAAGGGGCGAATCTGCAAGTCCGCTCTTGAGAGTTTCGTGAACTTCCTCGTTTGTGGTGAATGTCCAGCAAGGCAGGAATGCGTCATTAAGATCGATAGTTGATTCGTCCTTGTTCAGACGAAGATACTCCTTCATGTAAGAGAAACTATGATAGTCGTGCTCGCCAGGCTGGAGTTCAGCATCTTCGAAATGAACAGATCTCTTATCGATACGAACAGGAGTTCCAGTCTTCATTCTTGCAGAACTGATGCCGAGGGCGTTAAGACATTCCGTTAGATGAGGAACAGGAAGTTCGGCACAACGACCACCAGGAACCATCTTTCTGCCAACGTGCATAAGTCCGTTGAGGAAAGTACCTGCCGTAATCACAACCGTTGGAGCCATAATCTCTACTCCCCAAATTGTTCGTACACCAGTAATTCGCTGATGCATAGACGATTGTGTAGCTGAATTGATGCTTTCTGTGATAACTTCCTCTACCTGATCTTGCCAGATATCAAGGTTGTCTGTAGAATCGAGAAGTTCGCGCCATTTCCAGATAAATTGTCCACGGTCACATTGAGCACGAGGGCTCCACATAGCAGGGCCCTTGGAACGGTTGAGCATACGAAATTGAATGGAAGTTGCATCAGTAACGATACCCATTCCACCACCTAAGGCGTCGATCTCACGAACAATTTGACCCTTGGCAATTCCACCAACGGCAGGGTTACAAGACATCTGTCCGATCTTGTTCATGTCCATAGTTATAAGACAAGTCTTAGCGCCAAATCTTGCGGCTGCATGCGCAGCTTCACAACCGGCGTGACCTCCTCCAACAACTATGACATCGTAATATAGAGTTGTCATTTTTTAGAAATTTTGTACAAAAGTAAGAAGAAATTTTGAAATTTCAAGAAGAAAAGTTTGTTTTATCACTATTTTTAATTAATTTTGCAGTCTAATTAATATAATATTAGGTAAATTACGTAATTATCCCTAGTGTTTTCCCTCTAGGAACAGGCAATCGAAAAAACTCAAACATTATTAATAACTTTATTTAAACAACAATCATTTATGTGGTTATTTAATTCATCAATCGGAAGAAAGGTTGTTATGTCAGTAACTGGCATGGCCCTGATCCTGTTCTTAACGTTCCACATGTCAATGAATGTAGTAGCTCTCTTCTCAGAGGAAGGTTACAACATGATCTGTGAGTTGCTCGGTGCTAACTGGTACGCAGTAGTAGCTACTATGGGTCTTGCTGCATTGGCTGTGCTTCACATTGTCTATGCTTTCATTCTGACAGCACAGAACCGTCGTGCACGTGGTGAAAGCAAGTATGCTGTTACCGACAAGCCTGCAAAGGTTGAGTGGGCATCTCAGAACATGCTCGTTCTCGGTATCATCGTTCTCGTTGGTCTCATGTTGCACCTTTATGATTTCTGGGCAAAGATGATGCTTCAGGATCTCCTTGGCAACGAGTCTGCACTCAATGCTGACGGTGCTCACTGGATTCGCACAATCTTCTCAGATCCAATCCATGTGGTAATCTACCTCGTTTGGCTTGCTGCTCTCTGGTTCCACCTCACTCACGGTTTCTGGAGTGCACTTCAGACAATGGGTTGGAATGGCAAGATTTGGTTCTGCCGTTGGAAGGTTATCAGCATCGCTTATGCTACTCTTCTCTTCGCTGGCTTTGCTATCGTTGTTATCGCTTTCGCTTGCTGCGGAATGTGTGGTAGCTGCTGCTAATTAGTTAACTAGAATCCCTGGATAATCTGGAATGTCTAGCCTGTCTAGAATGCCTAGAAAATCTAGAACAACTAGAAAAAATCAAAACAAAAATGACTAAAGTATTAAATTCAAGAATACCAGAGGGACCAGTAGCACAGAAGTGGACCGAGTTTAAGGCTCACCAGCGTCTGGTTAACCCAAAGAATAAACTGAAGCTCGACGTTATCGTAGTTGGTACAGGTCTTGCAGGTGCTTCTGCAGCTTCTTCTCTCGGTGAGATGGGCTTCAACGTACTTAACTTCTGCATTCAGGACTCTCCACGTCGTGCTCACTCTATCGCTGCACAGGGTGGTATCAACGCTGCTAAGTGCTATCAGAATGATGGTGACTCTGTTTATCGTCTTTTCTACGATACAGTAAAGG
>DCJC01000022.1:74053-74592 GCA_002317355.1 Prevotellaceae bacterium UBA1710
CGTGAGGCTAACGTATATCGTCTTGCAGAGGTTTCTAACAACATTATCGACCAGTGTGTAGCACAGGGTGTACCTTTCGCTCGTGAGTACGGCGGCATGCTCGCTAACCGTTCATTCGGTGGTGCTCAGGTATCACGTACATTCTACGCAAAGGGTCAGACAGGTCAGCAGCTTCTTCTCGGTGCTTACTCTTCACTCATGTGTCAGGTAAACGCTGGTAAGGTAAAGCTCTTCACCCGTTATGAGATGGAAGACGTTGTTATCATCGACGGTCGTGCTCGTGGTATCATCGCTAAGAACCTCGTAACTGGTAAGCTCGAGCGTTTCTCTGCTAACGCAGTAGTTATCGCTACTGGTGGTTACGGTAACGCTTACTTCCTTTCTACAAACGCTATGGGCTGTAACTGTACAGCAGCTATCCAGTGCTACCGTAAGGGCGCTATGATGGCTAACCCTTCATACGTTCAGATTCACCCAACATGTATCCCAGTTCACGGTGACAACCAGTCTAAGCTTACTCTTATGTCTGAGTCTCTCCG
>DCJC01000022.1:74610-74743 GCA_002317355.1 Prevotellaceae bacterium UBA1710
CGTAACGACGGTCGTATCTGGGTACCAAAGAACCTCGAGGATGCTAAGGCACTTCAGAATGGTACAAAGCAGGGTTGGGAGATCGCTGAGCAGGATCGTGACTACTATCTCGAGCGTCGTTACCCAGCATTCG
>DCJC01000022.1:74771-75069 GCA_002317355.1 Prevotellaceae bacterium UBA1710
CATTCGGTAACCTCGTACCTCGTGACGTAGCTTCTCGTGCTGCTAAGGAGCGTTGTGACAAGGGCTTCGGCGTAAACAACACAGGTCTTGCTGTATTCCTTGATTTCTCTGAGTCTATCCAGCGCCTCGGTATCAATGAGATCCGTCAGCGTTATGGTAACCTCTTCGATATGTATGAGGAGATTACAGACGTTAACCCAGGTGAGTTCGTTCGCTCTGAGGGTGGTTTCGACTACTACAAGCCAATGATGATCTTCCCTGCTATCCACTACACAATGGGTGGTATCTGGGTTGACTA
>DCJC01000022.1:75173-96555 GCA_002317355.1 Prevotellaceae bacterium UBA1710
AGGGTCTTGCTGATGGTTACTTCGTTCTCCCTTACACAATCCAGAACTATCTCGCAGACCAGTCAATCTGGCCACGTCTTTCTACCGACATGCCTGAGTTCGCTGAGGCAGAGAAGGCAGTTGACGCTGAGTTGGATCGTCTCCTCAATATCAAGGGTAAGCGCTCTGTAGATTCTATCCACAAGGAGCTCGGTCATATCCTTTGGGAGCACGTAGGTATGGGTCGTACTAAGGAAGGTCTTGAGGAAGGTCTTAAGCTTATGAAGGCACTTCGTCAGGAGTTCAACACTAACCTCTTCGTTCCTGGAACTAAGGAAGGTCTCAATGTAGAGCTTGACAAGGCTGTTCACCTCCGTGACTTCATCCTTATGGGTGAGCTCATCGCTAACGACGCTCTCCATCGTGAGGAGTCTTGCGGTGGTCACTTCCGTGAGGAGCACCAGACAGAGGAAGGTGAGGCTAAGCGCGACGACGAGAACTTCTTCTACGTAGGTGCTTGGGAGTACCAGGGCAATGATGACACTACCCCAGTACTTAACAAGGAGCCTCTTGAGTATGAGATAATCAAGGTACAAACACGTAATTACAAGAACTAAAAATGGCTAATATATCATTCACAATTAGATACTGGAAGCAGAATGGTCCTAAGGATAAGGGTCATTTCGACGAGCGCGAGATGAAGAACATCCCTGATGATACTTCATTCCTCGAAATGCTCGATATGCTCAATGAGCAGTTGATTAACGAGGGCGGTGAGCCTTTCGTATTCGACCATGACTGCCGCGAGGGTATCTGCGGTATGTGCTCACTCTATATTAACGGTACTCCACACGGTAAGACTGAGAGTGGTGCTACTACTTGTCAGCTCTACATGCGTCGTTTCAAGGATGGTGACACAATCACTGTAGAGCCTTGGCGTTCAGCTGGTTTCCCTGTTATCAAGGACTGTATGGTTGACCGTTCAGCATTCGATAAGATCATCGCTGCTGGTGGTTACAACACTATCCGTACAGGTCAGGCTCAGGATGCTAACGCTATCCTCATCCCTAAGCAGAATGCTGACGAGGCTATGGACTGCGCTACATGTATCGGTTGCGGTGCTTGCGTAGCAGCTTGTAAGAACGGTTCTGCTATGCTCTTCCTCTCTTCTAAGGTATCACAGCTTGCTCTTCTCCCACAGGGTCGTCCTGAGGCTGCAAAGCGTGCTAAGGCTATGATCGCTAAGATGGATGAGCTCGGCTTCGGTAACTGTACTAACACACGTGCTTGTGAGGCTGTATGTCCAAAGAACGAGTCTATCGCTAACATTGCTCGCCTTAACCGTGAGTATATCAAGGCTAAGCTCGCTGACTAATATTTAGTATATTTCAGTCAATAAATATGGGAACTGATGGCAATTTTGCTGTCAGTTCCTTGTTTTTTGTATAAAATTGCACATTTTATTTGGAGGAAAGCAAAAGTTTTTCTATATTTGCACTCAGTATTTATAACGACAGTAATAACTGAACAATAATCATTTTAGCTATGAAACTAACTATTGAAAAGAATGATACCACTGTTATCGGTATCCTTGAAGGTCGTCTTGACACGGCAGCTTCCACACAGTTTGCTATAGATATGGAAGAACTCATGGAAAATGCAGATAAGCATATTGTGCTCAACTGTGAGAAGATGGAATTTATTTCTTCTTCTGGTCTCCGTCTCTTCCTCTCTCTACGTAAAAAGACTATATCAAAGGGTGGTGACGTTACCATCAAGAGTGCAATTCCTGATGTTAAGCAGGTATTTGCCATAACAGGCTTCACAGCTTTGTTCAAGTTTGAAGACTAATCTTCCCCCTATCGTACTCGTACCTCTACGATATAATTCCTGAGAGTTATGCAGTTACTCTTAAAGAACGATATCTCGCAAGTAGCATTACTGCCTGATTTCATCGATCAGGTATGTGATAGCTATTCCATTGATCCTACCCTCAATTTCCAGTTGAATCTGGTGCTTGAGGAGGCTGTGGTCAATGTCATTGACTATGCCTATCCAGAAGGTGGAGAACATACTTTCTCGCTTGATGTTGACAAGACTGCAGATATGCTTATATTCACTTTAAAGGATGATGGATTACCATTCAATCCATTAGAACAAGCACCAGAGGTTGATATCACCCTTGATGCAGAAGACCGAGCTATCGGTGGATTGGGAATATTCCTTGTCCAGCAAATGATGGACGATGTGGAATACCAACGTACTCCGGAAGGTGAGAATGTATTGGTTATGAAGAAAAAAGCATAAAAAATGCCGCTTATGGAATCTTTCAAGTGAAAGTCATAAGCGGCATTTATTTTGTATTTAAAGGTTGTTTATGCCTCGAAATAGTAAATAAAGATAGCCACACCCTCAAGTGCCTTCTTGCCTGTCTCCTTAATGTTCATAGTGAACTTAACCTCAGTCTTAACAGCACCACGAAGGTTCTGGATGCTCTGAAGCTTTGTTGTGAGGTTAAGGCTCTGACCAGAAAGAACTGGCTGACCGAACTTCATCTTGTCGATACCGTAGTTTACGAGCATCTTCACGTTTCTTACGTCAACAATCTGATCCCAAAGGTAAGGGAGAACAGAAAGTGTGAGATAACCGTGAGCGATAGTAGTACCAAACTGGCTTTCAGTCTTTGCACGCTCTGTATCGATATGAATCCACTGATGGTCGAGAGTAGCGTCAGCAAAGAGGTTGATACGCTCCTGAGTCAATTCTACATAATCTGATGTACCGAGAGTCTGTCCCTCAAATGAAGCGAACTCCTCATAATTGTTGATAATAAGCTTTTCCATTTTTTGTCTTTATACTTTTTACTTTACTCTTTATACTTTACACTTTACACTTATACTTTACACTAAACTACTGCTGCTTTGTTGCACCAGTCTGAGCGTCAGTTTTCTTGCTGTTGGAATCTTTATTTCCCTTTTTAGAGTGGTTTTTACCCTTACTCTTCTTGTCCTTACAGCACTGCTTGTTTTCCTTACAGCAATCCTTCTGCTCAACGCAGCACTGTTTCTTCTCAGTGCCTTTTTTGTTCTGAGCACTAATTGTCATGGTCATCATTGCCATGAGGGCGAGAACTAATATCTTTTTCATTATGAAAATTTGTTATTGATTTGTCTTAAATAGATTTCAGTTGCAAAAATACTAATAAAACATTGAATGGCAAAGATTAAGCACTTAATTTTTTACTTTTTATCATCATTTGTAGGTAATTTTCCCGTCTTTTCATCTAAATATCATGATTGTATGTTGAAATAAGACAGGAATTTAGTAATTTTGCATTCGATGACACTAAAAGAACTTAACATAGGACAATCAGCAACCGTTACTACAGTAGGTGGTGACGGCTCTCTTCGTCAGCATTTCCTCGATATGGGACTTATCCCTGGAGCTGTGGTGACGTTAAAGAAGTATGCCCCAATGGGCGATCCAATGCAGCTCACTATCCATGGATATGAGCTCACTCTTCGTTTGGCTGATGCAGAGAAGATAGGCATTGACCTTGAAGTTCCTGCGGAGGAAGAGGTTAAAGAAGAGCGTTTCGTCTCTGGTCATCACCCAGGTATCGGTGAGCCTGGTATCTATCATGATTCCACCCATGCTCGTCCTCTTCCCGAGAATGAGAAACTCACATTCGCTCTTGCTGGTAATCAGAATTGTGGTAAGACAACTCTCTTCAACCAGCTCACAGGTGCCAATCAGCATGTAGGCAACTTCCCAGGCGTAACTGTTGACCGTAAGTCTGGGTCTATCCGAGGACAGAAAAACACCGAAGTCACCGACCTTCCAGGCATCTATTCACTTTCTCCTTATACCAGTGAGGAAGTTGTGAGTCGAAAGTTTATTCTTGAGGAAAAACCAAAGTGCATAATCAATATTGTTGACTCTACCAACATTGAACGAAACCTGTATCTCTCTATGCAGCTCATGGAACTCGGTATTCCGATGGTTCTTGCCCTCAATATGATGGATGAACTTGAAGGAAACGGTGGCGCTATTCATGTCAATGAGATGGAGTCTAAGCTTGGTTTGCCTGTTGTACCGATTTCTGCAGCTAAGGGCGATGGTATTTCCGAACTTGTAGATCATGCCATGCATATCTGTAAATATCAGGAGGTGCCAGCTATTCAGGATTTCTGCTCACCAGAAGATCATGGAGGAGCTGTCCACCGCTCATTGCATGCTATCATGCACTTGATAGAAGATCATGCCAAGCGTGCGGATATTCCTATTCGTTTTGCTACTTCCAAGCTCGTTGAAGGCGATTCACTCGTCATAGAGGCACTCAAACTATCGCAGAATGAGCGTGAGACCATTGAGCATATCCTTTGTCAGATGGAAGAAGAACGAGGACTTGACCGTGCCGCTGCTATGGCAGATATGCGTTTCTCGTTTATTCAGAATCTTTGTAAGAAAGCTGTCAAGCACCCTCGAAAGAGTAAGGAACATTTCCGTTCGGAGAAGATAGATGCTATCCTCACGGGTAAATATACCGCTATTCCCGCATTTTTAGGCATTATGGTGGCAATTTTCTGGCTTACCTTTGATGTTATAGGCGGAAACCTTCAAGAGGCGTTAGAAAGCGGAATAGAGTGGTTCACCCAGATTTCAGAAAACGCGATGAAATCGTGGGAAGTGAATGATATTGTCCGTTCACTCATAATCGATGGAATCTATGCAGGTGTAGGAGGAGTGGCAAGTTTTGTGCCTATCATCGCCACATTGTTCTTCTTCCTCTCCATGCTCGAGGATTCTGGTTATATGGCGCGAATAGCCTTTGTAATGGACCGTCCGCTTAGAAAACTTGGTCTTTCTGGCCGTTCCATCGTACCTTTGCTTATTGGTTTCGGTTGTTCTGTGCCATCGGTGATGTCGAGCAGAACTCTTCCATCCATGCGAGATAGAAAGCTCACCGTGATGCTGACTCCATTCATGTCATGTACGGCAAAACTCCCAATCTATGCTTTCTTCTGTGCTGCTTTCTTCCCAGATAATGCTGCTTTGGTGATGGTTGGCTTGTATCTCCTCGGTATTTTCGTCGGAATCATCGTGGCACTCATCCTCAAGAAGACATTCTATAGAGGTAATCCAGTACCTTTCGTTATGGAGTTGCCAAACTACCGAATGCCTTCTGGTCGCTCTACCCTCATGCTCCTTTGGGAGAAGAGCAGAGACTTCCTCCAGCGTGCCTTTACCGTTATCTTCATGGCAACTATCGTTATCTGGTTTCTCCAGACCTTCGGTTTCCACCTTCAGCAGGTAGAGAATGCCGATGACAGCATCCTTGGCGTAATTGCTAATTTCGTATCACCTGTCTTTGCTCCATTAGGATTTGGCGATTGGCGCGTGTGTACAGCGCTTGTAGGCGGTTTTATGGCAAAGGAAAGTGTAGTTAGTACTCTTACCGTACTTTTCGGCGCAGGAACGGCTATAAACAGCATTTTATCGGTTTCATCGGCTGCATCACTACTTGTATTCTGCCTTCTCTATACTCCTTGCGTTGCTGCAATAGCCTCAATACGTAGGGAGATCGGGCAGAAATATGCTGTTGCCGTTGTCGTTGGACAATGTGCTATTGCCTATGTCGTTGCGCTACTTGCATATTGGATATTTTAAACGAAGAGTGAAGAGTGTAGAGTGAAGAATTTGAATTACTGGCCCCACCCCAACCCTCCCGGGGGGAGGGAGTGCTAACCGCAGTAAATTGTTTGTCATCAGCTAAAAATACATACTTTAATTCTTCACTCTTCACTTTTCACTTTTCACTCAAAAAAATGAACCTCATCAGCATCATACTCCTTTCTCTCGTCCTCTTGGCGTTTGTCATGGTTGCGATATCTTATTTTCGTGGAAACCATGGCAAGAAGAGTTGTTGCAATATAGGCGATGGAAGCGGCAAAAAATGTGGGTGTGAAGGTTGTACTGGTTGTGGTTTACGTTAGTAACGTGAGTTCGACAAGTTTTGTCGAAGACATACCGTGTGGAGGTTATTTGTTAGTCGCTTGATTGATGAGCCCCGAAGAGGGCGACACCTAAAAGGGCGGTGCGTTAGCGCCGTTATTGTAGATTTAATAGGAGGTATGAGCGCTGAAAGTGCGACACCTATTGTATCAGTTTTTAGATGTCGCACCTACGGCGCTCACTAATCAAATATTCATTATTGACAGCCCTCACGGACTGCCCTTTTAGGTGTCGCCCGCTTCGGGGCTCGCGCATCACAAAACCCTTGTTTTGCTGAATGCCAAATATATGAGATTCATAGAGCTCATATTTTTATACTAAAATGCCCAACCAAAGCCAATGTATGGATAGAATGTGGACTTCTCGAGACCATATTCGTCTCCGAAGTTGAATGAAGGAGATACACCGATTCTGAATACAAAACCAGATGTTGGTTGATAGCGGTAACCTATATCACCGAATAAGAGATAACCAAACTTTGAATCGTCTGGACTGTTGAATATCAAATCAGTAACGTTATAGATACCAATACTTGCACCAAAACCAAGTTCGAGTTTACTCTTCTTCTTACCTAAGAGATAGTTTATTTCCAACGGACAGCCTACACCCTTAGTTTCTTCGAAATATCTCTTGCCGTAGTTATAGCCAATACCAACACGGTAACCCCAACCATCATTTCCTTTGAAACGAGAGTCATAGTTTACACCTATGGTGTTCTGAGCACCGAAAAGTTCAAGAGAGATGTTTCTTGTTTTGTCTTGTGCATAGGCACCAACCGAAAGCAGCAGTACAAAAGCTAATAGTAGTTTTCTCATAACTAATTTACATTGTTTGTCTTTTTTCTTGTCATCCTGAATGAATGATTTCCTTAATCGTGATGCAAAATTAATCAAAAATAGTCGAATGACAAAGGAAATCGTGATAAATGATGTATAAAAATGGAATTCTTCTTTTTTTCCACATCGTCATGACTCCCTAATGCCTTCCTACAAATCCCAATTCATCACCAATTAAAGTCCAATTCACCTCCAATTATATCCCATTTTAATCGGAGTTCAATGGGACTTTAATGGGAGTTTAATGGGACTTTGAAAGGATTTAATTGCGACGCACACCCTATCATCAGCGAAAGACAAGTGATGTATGAATACCGAATCGTGCAGATGAAATTGTTCGATTTTTCCGTATCCTACCACCTACCACCCAAATTGATGATGAACCTACAAAAACGTTCTCAGAAAAAACTTTTCCGAACTGTAGGGAGAGCATTTTTGAAAACGTGTTTAAAATATCACTTTAACTTGCAGATAATCAAGCGTTTGAATGGTGTGATGGTGTAGGGAGATAGATTTTTATCAAAATGTTTTTTTCCTGGAAAAAATCAGCATTGTCCAGCACTTGTCATTGATATGCTTCTGCTGATCCTCCGTTATGCCTTCGCTCTACCTCTGCTATTTGTTCGTTCAGGAACGGAGCATAGAGCGAATGAAAATGGGACTTACATAGGATTCACATAGGAACTACATAGGATTATTAAATTACAAGTTACCTATTTAGGACTAAATATAGTCAAGCCGACGACATTTGGAACCATATAAGGTTACTAGGTAATTGGTAATTTGTAATTGGTAATCAACAAGTTGAGTATATGCAAAACTTGTATAATAAATCTTTCAGATTTGCGTTATAATACTAACAAAAACTGATAGATTTTATGAAAAAGAAATTTCTAATACTTGCTCTCTCCCTTTCTTTTATGGGGGCAAGTGCCCAAACTACGGGCAAAGGCTATGACCGAGCCAACATGAATCTCAGCGTCAATCCTGGTGATGACTTCGTAGAATATGCTACAGGTCAGTTTATCAAAAACAATCCACTTCGTCCAGATCAGACAAGTAATGGCTCATTTGTTGATCTTTATGAACTGAACCAAAAGCAGATCAATGAGCTTATCCTTCAGTTTGCCAATAATCCTCAAGCAAAAGGCTCTATTGGTCAGAAAATAGCTACTCTCTATAATCAGATGATGGATTCTATCGGTCGTGACAAGAAAGGCTATGAACCTATCAAACCAATACTTGAGCGTGTTCGTGCCATCAAAGATCGTAAGGAATACTTCCGTGTATGTTCTGATATCGACCGTATGGGAGGTAGTACGTTGATGATAGGTCTTGGTGTGGGTGCAGATTTGCGTCAGGCAGATAGAAATCTCGTTTACATCGGTCAGGCAGGTCTCGGACTTGGCACTCGCGATTATTACTTCGATAACGACCCTCAGACACTTGCAGTACGTGAGGCATATCTGAAATATAGCAAGACACTTTTCATGCTCGTTGGATATGATGAGGCTACTGCTCAGAAGAAGATAGATGCTATCTATGCCATTGAGAAGCGACTCGCAGAGCCTTGGTATAGTCAGGTGAAGCTTCGTGATGTGAATGCCAACTACCACAAGATGAGTTTCGAGGAGTTGAAGCGCGACTACTCTGGTATCGATTGGACTACTCTCTTCTGGATTTCTGGTTTCCCTGCATTTGATTATTTGAGTGTTGATCAGCCAGAACCTATCCATGAGGTGGAAAAGATTTATGCAGACACCCCACTCGAAGACCTTAAGAGCTATGCTGAGCTTCGTGTAATATCTCATGCTGCTGCTTATCTCTCATCAGACTTCCGTAAGGCTCAGTTTGAGATGAGCAAGGTGATGAGTGGTCAGCAGGAAGACGATCCAATGTGGAAGCGTGCTACAAATCTTGTTAACCGTATTATGGGTGAGCCTCTTGGTAAGATGTATTGCGAGAAGTATTTCCCTGAGTCTTCAAAGAAGCGTATGCTCGAACTTGTGCATAACCTCCAGATAGCTCTCGCTCAGCGTATTGATGAGGCTACATGGATGGGTGCAGAGACTAAGGCACAGGCAAAGGATAAGCTTGAGAACTTCATCGTGAAGATCGGTTATCCTGACACATGGAAGGATTTCTCAAAGCTCGAAATATCTGATACTCTCTCTCTTGCTGAGAATCTTGATAACGCAAGTGAGTTCTTCCTTCTTGAAGAACTACGTCGTAAGGTTAATAAGCCAGTTGATAAGTCGGAATGGCTGATGACTCCTCAGACCATCAATGCCTATTACAACCCTACCACAAATGAGATTTGCTTCCCTGCGGGTATCCTTCAGCCACCTTTCTTCGATCCAGAAGCCGATGATGCACTCAACTATGGTGCTATTGGTGGTGTGATTGGTCATGAGATGTCTCATGGCTTTGATGATCAGGGATGTCAGTTTGACAAGACTGGTAACCAGCGCAACTGGTGGACAGAGCAGGATAAGAAGAACTTTGATGCACGTACTCAGGTTCTTGTTAATCACTTCTCTAATATTGAGGTGGTAAACGGAAAGAAGGTAAATGGACAGCTCACTCTTGGTGAGAATATCGGTGATAATGGTGGTTTGAATATAGCTCTTCGTGCTATGCGTAACACAGGAAATACCGCTGTTATTGACGGTTTCACCGCTGATCAGCGTTTCTTCCTCGGTTGGGCTCGTGTATGGGCAGGAACAAGTCGTCCTGAATATCAGGAGATGCTCATCACTCAGGATCCTCACTCACCTGATCTCGCCCGTGTAAATGGTGCTCTTCCTATGGTTGATGAGTGGTACACAGCCTTCAATATCAAGAAAGGAAAGCTCTTTGTTCCAAAGAAGAAGAGAGCGCATATCTGGTAAATTTTAGAAGCCCCACCCCGACCCTCCCGAGGGAGGGAGAGAATAGTTACACTTTCTCGCTGAAGACATCCTTTCGTCCTCACAGCGCGTAGCTACTCCCTCCCTCGGGAGGGTTGGGGTGGGGCTTTTTCTACTACTTAAGTATCTCATCAAGGAACTGGTAGAATGCAGGATCTTCACCACATACATACTTAACTACCTTTCCTTCTGGATTAATCACAACCTTTGTTGGGAAGCCCTGAATCTCATATTTCTCTAGAATTTCAGTATCGCCTTTTGGATTGTAAACATGCTTCCAAGGAAGTTCAAGTTCCTTGACTGAGTCTTTCCATTTTTTCTCTGGATCATTGCAATCCACACCTAAAATCTCCAATTTATCGGAATATTTCTTGTAGTATTCCTTCATCTTTGGCATACCTCTGATGCACCAGATGCACCATGAACCCCAGAAATCAATGATGACATACTTGCCCTTGAGATCTGACAAAGACAAAGATTTCCCTTTAATGTCTTTGAGGGTAAAATCAGGTGCCATCTGACCTTCTTCTACACCTTCATTCTTGTCTTCTGTGTTAGCCACAGCCTCAGTTGGAACATTTTTCTGCTCAGTCACCACTTTATTGTTGTGACGAGCATCACAAGCACAGCATATAGCCGCACAAGCGAGAGAGATAAAGAGTTTTCTCATACTTATTATGAATATAATTTGCTATTTAAACGGCTAAGGCACTGATTTAGTAATAATTGTAAGGTTAATATTCCTTAAAATTTTGCAAGAATGATTGTTTTTTGACATTTTTAAACTACTTTTGTGCAATTTCTATAGTTAAGGAATCTAAAAAACGAAAATGTAAACTTTAAGTCAGTTGTGTTTTTAGGAATACGACCATAAAACTATGAAGCATATGCGAATTTTGCTTTTTGTACTATCGATGCTTTTATGTCTTCCGAGTATTGCGCAGAAATACCCTGAAGGATCGATGTATAGTGTTCCTACACGACAGAAATATGAGTTTATGCGCAATCTGCCTGTCTATGCTGATAGTTTGTTGGAAGATCTTCAATATCCACTTGCATGGGGAAATAGTGATATTACCGATTTCAACGAATGGAGGAGAGTTGCTCGTCAGAAGGTTTTCGACTGTATGCTTATGCCTCCGCCTCCTGCTGGAGATTTCAGCGTAACCGTGATTCGTGAAGAGCAAAGAGATGGTTATCGTGCTCGTCAGATTGAAATAAAACTATCTCGCTACTATTCAGTTCCTGCTCTTATTCTTATTCCTAATGGTAAAGGACCTTTTCCTGCTGTCAACTGCCTTCATGATCATGGTGCCCATTTATTTATTGGTAAGGAGAAGATGATCCGTCCATTTGAGCCAGATCCTGATTCTCTTGAGAATGGTTCCTTGATGGCTATTGAGGATAGTGTGGTGCTTGAAGATGCTGAGAAATGGGCAGAAGAAATGTATGAGGGACAGTTTGTTGGTGATTATCTTGCTCAGAAGGGTTATGTCGTATTCTGTTCTGATGCTCCTATGTGGGGAGAGAGAGGTCAGAAAGAAGGACCTTTTCGAAGTAAGTTTGATATGATAGCTGGCAATATGATGATGTATGGCATAGATCTTTGTGCCTATATGACCTACGATGACCTTGCTTGTACCGATTATCTTGCTACTCTACCTTTCGTTGATCCAAATAGAATCGGTTGTATGGGATTCTCAATGGGTGGCTATCGTGCATGGCTTCTATCTGCACTTAGTGATAAGATAAAGGTTGGAGTTGCTGTTTGTTGGATGACCACAACAAAAGAGCAGATGTCTTTTAAGTATTCACGAACTGAGAATGGTGGCTTTGCAAACTGCTTTCCAGGGCTTCGTCGCTGGTTAGACTACCCTCATATAGCCTCTCTTGCGTGTCCGAAGCATATGTTGTTTATCTGTGGCTCAAAAGACAAATTATTCCCCGTAAAAGGTTCAAACAAAGCATTTGATATCATGCATGAAGTCTGGGATAGTCAAGGTGTAGAGAGCAATCTCCAGACAGAAATATGGGATATTACACATAGCTGCAGAAAACCTGTTCAGACTCGTACTTGGGAGTTCTTCAAGGAGCATTTATAATAGCCACAGTTCTGCTTCTGTCAAGAAGCAGTAAATAGTAACTGGGGGTAAGTCCTTGGCCTTGGATAATTGGAAACTTCCCCCTCTGCTGGCTGGAAAAATGCATTAAAATTCTGTTTCCATACAAATCTCTTGACCGAGAAAATTTCTATAGTTATTGTGAAATAGTCCCATTATTTGTTAGGGATTATACCTCAAAACTAACCTTTAATTGAGAAATAAAGCAAAAACATCGAAAAAATCGTTCTTCTATAATTCTTTTTTCTTATAACTGAAAATTACGATTGTTCCGATGAAACCGCGTTTTTACAAAAATAAAATATTCGGATTTTAGTTGCAAAAGTGTAAAAAATGTTGCATGTTCAAAATGGTAAACTTTATGAAACAAATCTATTTGCCAGAATTATTTTTTTTGTCTACTTTTGCATTCGGAAATAAGTGTAATTTTTATGAAAGTGACAAAATAATGTCATTAAGGGGAAAAGATATTTAAAGTCAAGATTAAGCTGCGAAGCTGAGCTTGACTTTTTTCTTTTTTAGGTCTTATGTGAGTCTTACGTAATACTTACCTGACTCTTACCTCATTTCGATATATATCTGATACTAATCCGTTGCACCTTTTCAGTTTCTTCATTGTGACTCTTTCGCAAGTTAATCTTAAGAAGAAAGTAGGAAGAAGTTCCATCATAGTTCCGTAGCTGCTCCATCGTTCGATGGACAATCGCTAGTCCATCTTCGTAAGTACAAGGACGATTTTTTATAGGATTTTCTTATACGTTTGACTCTCTCTTTACCGCCCATATAGAATAACCTTCACGATACAGCTTGTCAAATGTGCATCTAATTTATACAGTTCGATTTTCCCCCAGGACATGAAAATTATGGATAAAAAATAGTAAAATGCTCCAAAATTCTTGTATATAATAACATATACGCGAAAAAATTCTCAATTTTTACATTTGTTTGAAAAAAAATCATTAATTTTGCACCCTGTTAAAGGTATATTGTATTACAAAATCCACTTTCCCCAAAAAGTGAATAAAAGCATTTTGACGGTTTAAATTTGTAAAATTTTTAAAAACAAGGATATGAAGACAAGGAAAATTTTCAGGTGTTTATTAACACTAATGCTATTCTTTGCGTTTGCAAAGAGTGGTATTGCAGAAACTGTTACCTATCAGTTTAATTCAGATGGAAAATTGGAGGTAACTGCTGGCACAGTACCTCCTAGTGTGTCAGTTACTAGTAGTGGTTTTGCAAAATATGCTCCAGTAGGAATTTTTGCAGACTACTATGTAGAAAAGGGGAACAAAGGAGAGATAATCTTTGATGGTTTTAAACAAAGCATTAAAGACATTAAGATTGTAATTAAAAAGTATGGCATTACTAAAGGTGTCTTTGGATACAATGAGAAAGTAGAGGCCAAATGGCTTGATACTTATGGTTTAACAGAAGAAGAAATTACAGTCTATCATAATAACGGTGATTGGGATAAACTTGAAAATCTGACATCTTTGTATATAGATGCAAAATCTTATAGTTCAGTCGGTATTCATATTAAGTCTATAACAATTAATTATACTCGTCCTAATATTGAGAAGAAATCAGAATTACCTTCTTTCATGACTGTTGGCGAGACATTGGAGTTGACAAATTATCTTCAGATTGATTATGATGGTGCGAAATATGGTATAAGTGATTATGTTAATAGTGGTAATCGCTATTCTGTACGATACACCTCAAGTAATTCTGAAGTTCTAAAAGTTGATTCAAAGGGAAAAGTTGAGGCTCTTTCTGATGGAGATGCAAAAATTATTGTTTCAGTAATTGATAATAACAATAATAAGGCTGAGGTTTCTAAGTATGAGGTATCTTTAGATGTTATTCGTTTTTCTGCTAAGGGAAATTTGCTGACATATTGCTGCCATAGTAGTTTGAAAGAAGACTCTCGTTATGGAAACGACCATGATTTAAACTCAATTAAAGTTAATCAACTTACTGAAAAAGGTGACCATTATACTTTCTCAACTAATAGGGAGGCAAATGGCGGATTTTTTAAGATAGGAACCTTACGTTCTACAACATCTAAAAGATATAGAGTTGGATTCCAGAATGTTAGAATGGCATCTGCACTTCCGTTTACGAAAGTCAATACTAGTTATCAGTTCAAGATTGATGTTAGTGCAGACAGAAATATAAATCATGGTGCAGAGATTATTGCTTCTCAATCAGGAACTATTGATAGCTATATTAACTCTACATCGGAATTGAATACTTCTATTAATTCAACATATAGTACAAATGGTATATGTAGAGTAACATCTTCAAGCAAAACAACTTCTGATGCGAAGCAAAAATCGTTTGTAATAGACAATAGTGATAATTCTGGTGCAAAAGATTTTTATATTGCCGTTATGTCTTTCACAAGGCATCTTGCGGACAACGAAAATCCACGACAAACTGCCAACTTCTGGTATAAGCATCTGGCAACATCCGTTGAATACTACACTTATGTGAAGTATAACAAGAATGATGGAAGTAATACTGTATCATCAGAAACAACATTGACATCTACTGATGAAAAAACAGAGGTCGCACTTCCAAAGTGTTTGTTCTCTACTGACCGTTCGGATAAAGTATTCATAGGATGGAATACACAGTCAGATGGTAAGGGCGAATTTTTTAAGAGTACAATTACTCCTTATAATCCTGCTACAGGTGGTGGTCGTGGACATATTACCTTATACGCTATATGGTACGATAAGTCAACGAGTAAGGTGAAATTTAACTATACACAGACAATCGAAAAGAAAACAGTAGAAGTTGGAGATTATGAATACTATTCATCAAAATACAACCATTTGAATAATGTAGAAAGTAATAATAGCAGATACACAACTCCTGTAGCAGGACCAGAAAAAGAAGGTTATATCTTTGATGGCTGGGTTGATAAAGAGCAAAATGGTGAAATTGTCTATTTTGGCGATGGAAAAGCTCGCGAGGGAAACTATTGGGTAAAGAATGCCGATGGTGAACTTGTATGGAAAAGCACCCAATCAGAAGTGAATCTCTATCCTCAGTGGATTAAGGATGCTACATTTGCAAGTGTGAATATTATCCGTGACAACAACTACGAGGGTACCAATGTTAATCATAGGTATGTTGGTGTAGCTATGGCTGGTATGACAAGTGTTGTTGGTTTCCATGGTAAAGGTTATATCACAATTGATGGTGAGAACTATCTTTCAACAAAGGAAAATGGAGGTGAAGACCAGATTCTTTCTGTGAAATTGGAAGAAGCTCCTATTTGGAATTTCGAGGAAGATGATCGTGGATATATCATCTCTACAGAGGTGGAAGATGCACAGGGTAATACCAAGACTCTGTACTTAGGTATGAAACTGCTTAACTCTAATGATCCAAGTCAGGGTTACAAAAAGAATGGATTGGGTATTCAGACCGTAATACCTGAAATGAGATTCACTATATATAATGAGAAAGGATGGATCTGCTATGGTGAAAACGAGAAGATCTATAACCATATCTTATATATGAAGGACGAAACCAAGGCTTGGGAGTATGAGGATACAGGTGATAATGAGCAGTATAAGCCTATTCGTATTTTGGCATACGGTGCAGGTGTAGGTTATGGTAATCTGAATAGTACTAAGGTTGTGGATGCTATCAAGAAAGAGTTGACAAATCCTAAATATGCATATAATGTTGGTACAACTCCATCTATTGATGATCCAGACCTCTGTAAGGGTGTGCTCTATGTAGATATGGGTGGTGCAGCCAATATTATTGAAGAAAATTCATCTGATCTGGCCAACTTCAAGAGTCTGACATCTGCCAACTGCTTGTTCTTCGTTCCAAGCAACTACAAAAATAACCTTGGCAACAATGTAGTTGGTTTTGATGGAGTTGGCTATAAGTCTCTATCTGATCTTGTCATTAAGGATAAGATGCCGTTCTCTTCTCCTTATACATTCCACTTAGGAAATTATACAGCTTCTTATACTCGTGAGAATGCGAATAAATGGAGCAGTCTGTTCTTGCCTTTCCAGGTTAAGGCAAATGATAACATCAAGTTCTATGAGCTGTATGGTTCTGATGAAGTTCGACTTGCTTATCAGTCAATAGGTGAAAATGCAGTTCCTGCAAATAAACCTATTGCATGTTTTGGTTCTGGAACCTTCACTTTAACCAATACTAATGTTGAAGTTATGAAGGATCCTGTAGATCTTTCAAAAGGTCCTTATAGTGAGGAGTTGTTTGCTTTCACAAGTGAGGATATCCGTGAGTTTGCAGAAAACTTCGGTTCGGCAAAACCAGAAGCAGGATCAGAAGATTGTGAGGCTTGGCAGCTTGTAGGTACTCGCTTTGCAAGATATATATATGGCACTGAAAATGCAGGAGCTATGCCAGCAGGAAGTAATGTAGAGAAAAGAAATGTTTACTATTTCTCTGGTGGCAACTTCACATACGTAAATCCTAAGGGTAGAGTATTATTTGCTCCATTCCGTGCATACTATCAGTTAGGAGCCAACTCTTCTATCAAGACATTCAGTATTATTGCTTTTGATGAAAACGATGGTGCAACAGATATTACGGACGTTATGACAGGTAATGATTCTGAAGGTGATGGTAAGATCTATGACCTGATGGGTCGCAGAGTAAAGATGCCTCTCAAGGGTCATGTATATGTTGTCAATGGCAAGAAGAAGTTATATTAATCAGCTATTTTAGTGTATAAAAATGAAAATGTATAATAAAAGATTATATTTTGCTCCTATTGCTGAAATCGTCGTTGTAGATAATAGTGATGATGTATTAGGAGGTGATTTCCAGATACAGTCATTTAAGCAAGGTGGCGAAGATGATGAGGCAGCTGCTAAACCAGCTACGCCATTAGACTTCCAAAGTGAAATCTGGGATAGGGAATAAAACTACCTATCTGCAAATATAATACAGCGACTATCACTTCATAGCGAATGAAGTTGGTAGTCGCTGTTTCTTTGTCAAAATATACAGTCTAAACCATGAAATTTGTACACTGGAAATGGCATTTTTCGCGTATAAAATGTTAAAAATCAGATTTTGGAGATATTATATGCATTTTTTTTGCATTTATTCGTAGAAAAGTTGTATATTTGCATATAAATATATAATATACACTTATTTTATAACATTTTTGATACTTATTTACCCCCACTTATTTCAATAAGTAATACGGTGAAAAAACAAAAAATAATAACGATATGAGAAAAGGTAGATTTTTTAAGTATTTATTGGCTATGGCTATGGCTGTAAGTACCGCGGGTAGTGCTGTGGCGCAAGAAACCGTGAGATTCACGTTCAATTCTGCAAGTAATAATTATCAAGGCAGGGTTCTGGAGGGTGATGGAATTAATAAGGCATCAGTTTATCCAAAAGAAGCCTCTGCATACCCTGAGGGATTTAGTTTTTATAGAGGGTCTCTATTTGGCTTAATGGGACCAGGTAAATATGTTCCAGCTAAGACGACAGGTAGAATTGTGTTTGAAGATTTCAGATATGAGGTGTCTCAAATCACATGGGATCGTCATACATACGAAGGCCTACAAGGAGAGAGAAACCTTAAAGCGCAAGCATTCTCACTTGACAAAACAAACAAATATGAAAATACAAGCTATGTAGATGCCTGGCAGCCTAACATGAGAGAGGTTTTGGGAGAGGGCACTCTGAAAGGTTTGAGTGAAATTGTCATGGACATGACAAGGGGTACTTTTGATATGTACCTTAATAATGTTATAATAAGTTATTATAAGCCTGTAATCCGTGTTCGCTTTGCCAATGGAAATAAGGGTTATGACGTATCAATTGGTGAAACCAATTGTAATATTGAGGCATATATCTCAGAACATCCAGGTGCTTTTAATATAGGTCAGAATGGTGTACAGTTTGAATATACATCTTCTAATACTGCAATCGCAGAAATTGATGCATCTGGTCATATTACTCCTAGGGCAGAGGGTAATACCACTATTACTGCAACCTTGATTCAGATGAAAAATGGGGAGAGATGTGATATTGCCAGCTATGAGTATCCACTTCATGTATTTGTGCAGGGTGAGGGTTTGACATGGTCAAGATATGATGCAAAATTCATGAATTCTACATCAAATTCCAATAGTTATACATTAGGGTGGAATGGTAATAATCATGTTGAAGGTATAGATTGGAATGTTAATGATATGTTAAAATCCCAGACCACAATCTGGGAGAATGAGTCGCGAACACAATCTGAAGGCCAATATAAGCAGATTGCAGGTTTTACAGCACCTGTTCCTAATACCAATAGTTGGCGTTTTGCTGTTCAGAAATTATCTTGTGAAATTATGGTGCCAAAATATACAAGGGTATCTTCAACCTTGAAGTTTGGTGCTAATGTTTCTCTTGGTAGTGAGAGTAAAAGTGATGTTATTTATGGATATGAGTTAGTGGACTTAGGGGTGAAGACTGATGCTCAAAATCCAGATTGGAATGCAACCCAGCAGGCTGATGAACGTATTAGGAATATTGTATGGGATACAGAGAGTAGTGATGAGAAAAAGTCTTCTGTAGGAAGTTATAGAACTGATGGTACTAATGGCATCACATATCTGCGTAATGGTGCTCACGAATATAGAAAGCATAATATTCTTACCATATTTAATAATGGTGAGGGATATGTTGGAGACCATTATTCTGCAGGACAGTTCTGGAGTTATGATAACTCTACAAGTGCGGATCCATACAATGAGAAACGTTATTTTGCAGTAATGACTTTCTTGCAGAATCAGTTTAACTATTCTGCAACAGCTTCGTTCGGCTATCAAGATATTCCTACTTATGAGTATTTTGCCAAGATTACTTATAATCCTAATGGTGGTAAAATTACATCAGGAAGTGCAACACAGGATTTGTATGCAACTGGTCATAATGGTTCTTCACCACTTGTTGCACCAACAGTAACTAATGGTAGTAAGACATTCCTCGGTTGGAGTACTAAGCCTGAGGCTACAACTGTGGATTATAGGAATGGTGATGCCTTCAATCCATATGACAATGTAAATGGTGGTGGTATGGGTAATGTGACTCTCTATGCCGTATGGATGGAGATAAGGCTCGATTTTGATCGTCAAGGTGGTGTAGGTGGCGATGAAATGGTTATTGCAACAAAGGGAAAGACACTTCCTGCCATACAGGTTCCTACCAAGACAGGTTATACCTTTGAAGGTTATTATGATAATCTGAATGGTTCTGGCACCCAGTATTATGATGCAAGTGGTAAAGGCAAACTGACGGCATCTCAAACAAATGCTTTCAATTTCACCCAAAAGACACTTTATG
The DNA here is from genome assembly GCA_002317355.1 of Prevotellaceae bacterium UBA1710. Classification (GTDB taxonomy): domain Bacteria; phylum Bacteroidota; class Bacteroidia; order Bacteroidales; family Bacteroidaceae; genus Prevotella. The sequence goes on from DCJC01000022.1 coordinate 94,389, forward strand.
CAAAGTGGACAGCCAAAACAATGACTGTTACATTTAACAAGCAGGGTGGTTCTAACGGAGCAAGTTCTGTAACTGCAACCTTTGGTGCGGATATGCCTACTAGGAATGTTTCTGCTCCTAGCAGATCAGGCTATACATTCAAAGGCTATTATTATGCCCCTAATGGTGAAGGAAAGCAGTATTATACAGATAAGATGCAAAGTGCCAATAAGTGGGATAAAGACGTTGCATCTACTCTTTATGCTTATTGGGAAGCAAATACTTATACAGTTACTCTTGATTATAATGGAGGTAAAGGTACTAATGAGTCAACTTCTGCAATCGTTACCGCTACTTATGGTCAGGCAATGCCAGGTGTAGATAACAATAACAAAGAATTGGAGCTTCCAACACGAAAAGGTTATGACTTTGCTGGTTATTATGAAGACCGAACATTAGCATTTGATATTATATATTATAATAAAGACCTCTCAAGTGCAAGGAATTGGGATCAGACAGGAAATCAAACTCTGAAAGCGCATTGGACTGATAAGGTTTATACGGTTGTTTATCACTCAAACGACTCAAGGAATCTTATTGATAGAACTCAGACTTTTAAAAGAGGTGATAATAGAATAACTGTTAAGTCTGAAAGCTTTACTAATGCGGAGAAGAAATTTTTAGGTTGGAGTTACACTCCTACAGGAAATAAAATCTCAGAAATATATTTGCGATGGGATAATGAACATATAGATGAGTATAATGCAGAACTGCATTTGTATGCTATTTGGGAAGGTGGTAGCTCATTCATTGTTACCTTAGACCCTAATGGTGGTACTGGTGGAACAACCTCTGTATCTGCAACTGTTGGTCAGGCAATGCCTACTGCAACAGCTCCTACAAGAATGGGTTATAATTTTACTGGATACTATCTTCGTAAGGTGACTACTAATGGTGAACTTTCTGAGGTTCAGTATTATAGTGCAGATATGCAAAGTGTAAAGAATTGGGATGTATCGTCTAATGCTGTACTCTTTGCTCATTGGGAGCCAAAGAAGTATTATGTTGTTCTAAGTTATGCTGGGTCAGATGGAAGTACGTCCTCTGTTGGTGTATATGCATCTTACGGCGAGCCAATGCCTGATAAGTCTAATAAAAATGCCGTTTTAGTGGCTCCTTACAAGAAGGGCTACACTTTTGATGGCTTCTACTTCCGTGAGGGAAACAATGCAGACGGTCAGTTTGAGAAGAAGTATTACAATAGTGATATGACAAGTGCAAATAACTGGGATCGTGATATAGAAGTCCCAAGCGGTCAATATATCTGGCTTTACCCTCGCTTTGTAGCTAATACCACCATAATCACATTCGACCGTAATGGTGCACCAGAAAAGTCTGATGGGGGAGGTGATAATGGTACAAGTAATGTAGTGGCTACTTATGGTCAGCAGATGCCTCAGATGATACCTCCTTCAAGAGAAGGCTATGAGTTTATGGGATATTTCGATGCTAAGACTGGTGGTAAGCATTATTACTATACAGGAGTAAACTGGGATAAGGATGTGGCAGAGGCAACCTTGTATGCTCATTGGCAGGCAAAGACTGTTAAGGTGATATTCAATTACACAGATCCTTCAAAGAATCTCATAGCTCCAGCTAAGGAGGTTTTAGGTTATACCGCAGGTACCGCTAATCATAAGTCTTTGAGTGGTACGGGTGTCACAGCTCCTTCGTACGAAGACTATCTCTTTGATGGCTGGTATGAGCAGGATGGAAAGAATAAGACATACGATTCTGAAGGAAATGCAGTTGAAGGTAAGTATTGGGTAAAGAATAGCAATGGTGACCTTGTATGGCAGAGTAGTAATGATGTAAATCTTTACCCTCAGTGGATAAAGGATGCTACTACAGTAGAAATTGCAGAGATTCGCCTCAATAACTATGAAGGTGATGCTACTCATAACTATGTAGGAGTTTCTGTTAGTGGTATGACTACAATCAGTAACTTCAGAGGTAAGGGCTATATTACGGTTGATGGTGTTAATTTCCTAACTTGGCATAAGAATGGTAATCAAGATAATCTTTTGTCTGCTCCTTTGGAAGAGGCTCCAGTATGGAATATTGATGCTGTTGATGGATCTCCAAACAAGGTTTTGATCTATACTGATACTCCTGAGGGTAGAAAATA
>DCJC01000045.1:0-5172 GCA_002317355.1 Prevotellaceae bacterium UBA1710
AAAGCAGCTTGCTGCCAACAGATTTGAATTCATCGAACTCACGTTAAACTAATTGCCTCCAATTGCAAAATTACCAATAATTTTCCATTCCACCAAATAAGAAAGGAAGAAACTTCTCGCCTAAAGTGTCATTATAGTGTCACGCAAAATCACAATAGTACCAAGTCGAGGTATATCACAAGGCACACACAACCAACCTATTTATCTATACATCAAACACTTACAATATCCACACCATTCACCCACGCCCTCCAAAGTGTCAAAGTGTCAAAGTGTCAAAGTGTCAAAACTTTTTTAGGGTATTTTTTTGCAGAAACATGAAGAAATGATGATTTTACTTACATATTATATATAATATAATAATAATATATAATATAATATATAATAATATATATAAATATATAAGTATAATTGTTATTTTATCACACAGCCACAAAACATAAAAACGGAGAAATGCCTCTTGACACTTTGACACTTTGACACTTTGACACATAAGACACGCTGTCTTTTCGTTATGCCTTTGTTCTGCCATCGCTATAAACCCAACAAAGCTACTCCATTTGAGCGTTTGCATAGGAGGAAAATGGGACTTACATAGGAATCATATAGGAACTACATAGGAATACCATTCGTTCATCTCCCGTATTGCCAAGGGGGTAAACTCAGTGAAGGTTCGTTCTATAAGCGAACAAGAAGCGAAGGTTCACTGAGTTTACCCCCTAGGTATAGCGAAGGAAGAGCGAAGGGATAATGAAGGAGAAAGGGAAAGAAAAAATCTCCCTCACTCTGCAAGGGAGATTGCAAAGTGAGGGAGAGAATATATTAATCTTTATTTGAGAAAAGATTAGTTTGCTTTCTTTCTGTACATTACAGGACGGATAGAAGCACCTTGATACTTGGAGAGTTCTGTTGTAATTTTTGTTTGAGAATAATACACAACAAAAAATTCTTCATATGCAACAAAACATTTTGATCTATTACCGTCACATTCATTTGAAAGCAGGAATGCTTTTGGTCGGTCAAATAATCCACGAGCATCCTCATTAGTAGCATTATTGTAATAACCTACTCTTGGAATTTGAATGCTATTCCCATTTTTAGTAAATGAATAATAATCATTACTTCTGCTCAATGTGCATTTGGTCAAATAGCTCAACTCATCAGATGTTGGCATTCTCCAAGTGTTAACTAGTACCTTCTCAGTCGCAGAACCTTCTTTTGCAACCTCTTCATTGGTTCCACCCCACCATACATACGCAGCATCTTGTCCTAACGGCAAAGTTGTTCCATTTCCGCTATATTTGTAGTTACCATCACCGAAATATGGACTTGGGTTAGCTACTACACTAGAAAAGATGTTCAATGCTCCTTTTACGCCATGAAGCTGATCATCCGCAATCTTACCTTTATTACAATAAACTGCTTCAGTTCCATTCTCGCCCCAAGCAAAAAAGACACCACCATCACTCTCTGATGAAGCGCCAAGATTCCATGGAGCCCAGACCAACTCGTATGTTCCATCCTCAAGCTTAATTTCCTGTCCAAGAGGTATTCCATCTTCTGCGGAAGGACGAGTACCCCACATACACTTGCCCTCAAATAATTTCACGAAGAAATACGTATTATCTTGAGTAATAAAGTTTCTTATATCCGTTTGAGTACATTGTAACTTTTGAACACGAACTTTATTTGCATTGCCTACCTGCCTGTAAACATCAACAGTATTATAGCCATCATTACAAAAGAAATCCGCTGAATATGTAAATTTCTGATTACTACTATAACCATTCAAACTCTTCAAATAAGCATTCACTCTGGTACTGGTACCAAATGTTGCTTTTGTCTCCTTATAATATTCTATTATCTGTGCATTAATCTGCGCACAAGATAGTAAGGTCAATATGCTAAATATAATTTTTTTCATTGATTTTTCCAATTTAAATTATTATTCACCATCTTCATCAAATGAAAATGAAGCAGACTTTGAGAATGCATTTCCTGTAGAATCTTTCGGACCAACTGTCAGATTTTGATCAGAACCCGCCAACAAAGATCTATCGGCCTTTAATTCATGAAACTTTGCGATTGGATGATTATATTTTTTCATTTTATACTACTTATTAAATAACTTTTTACCATTTACAATAACGATTCCCTTTGTGTCACTATTGACACGCTGGCCATTAAGATTGTATGCAGTTTTGCCTACAGCCAGCACATCTGTTATTCCATCTATAGAAGTTGACTCTTCATCTCCCATGCTGAATGAAACAGCCTTAGCACCTGCACCATCAACAACAAGATAAGCCTTAAAGCAAGGAACTTTAGTTCCTGTATATCTATAGAAGCCCACAACTGTATTTTCCTTATTATCAGATATACCTAATGTGTAAATATTTCTTGCAGTACCTTTATTATAGCCATACAACGACCATTTTAAGCTTGGGGCTGTCAATGTAGCACCAGCATCACTTAGAGGCGCATTAAACATAAAAGTTTGAGAACCAGAAGCAGGAATTTCACTTGATCTAACCAAAAGCGGAGTCTGTTTTGGTATGATTGTTCCTGCAGCCAATTTATTTCCCAATACTAATTCACTTTTCGTTGCATCATACGTTGGAGAATAAACATTCAAGCCTGTAGTCTCATCAGGTACTTCCATCACAAATGGAGAACAAATAGTTCCCCAACCTTGAGACACTGCAGAAACTGTAACAGAAGGGCCATGAACTTCTTCATCATCTACGAACTCAATAGAAGCATGACAACTGGTTCGATCGATAAACAGGAGTGGCATATCATGCGAATTATCTTTACTCATGTAAATCTGACCTGTTGACTTGGTTCCATCTTCAAAATTGTAGGCATCTGCACAGAAATTCATTCTGAAGAAATCATTCACATCACTAGAATTAAAGGCATAAACAGACTCCTGAATGTAATTAGCATCATTTGCATCTTTTTCATTCATTTTTACCGTAACCTTCGCCTTCAAAGATGTAACCTTCGCCTTCAAAGATTGCGCTTGTGCCATACCAACGCTTAGCATTGATAAAGCTGAAAGAATTAGTAATTTTCTTTTCATGTTTTATAAGTGTTATAATTAATTACTACCAGCAACCCCGCATCGTCTCATTACATGGAAAAGTATAGATTTAGGAACTAAGTATATTTATACTGTTGCCCTCTCATGCTCTGAGTTTTTTCTTGACATTAAACAATCAATGATTAATATTAAAAGAAACATTTTAATCGATGCAGAGTCACACTTGCTCTATTTTTGTGCAAAGATACGTTAAAAAACGGGATAAAAAAAAAAAAAATGCTAATTTTCTTCGTTTTTCGCGTCATTTTGAATAAAAAATGCTAATTTTACAAGTTAAAAGTATCATTTTCTATGAAAATTCACATATTTTCGTAGATTTTCCCATTTTTATTTTGTAATATCGCAATAATTGCCTACCTTTGCCTTCGATAATTTTTTATCTTTGTTCTTCAAAGATAATACACTCAATAAATGACTTCCCGCCTGCGAAGGTAGGAAGTCTTCTTTTTTTTACCCCACATTAAAATTTGAAAACGCACCCTTGGTGCTTGAACTGACAATAATCCAATCTCCACAATCTTTACAATCTTTATCAAATAAACATCATAACAAAGTGATTGGCATTTAAGCTATCGCCAGGAAAATGCCTTACGGCTGCAAAAATTGACTGTGTCATAAAATTGCTCCTCCGTCGCATAAAATATCATCTTACTCAATTGAGGAAAATGGACTTCGTCCTTAAGAAAATGCTAACGCACGGAAACTACACCTGAATAGATTTTCCATCGCGAAGCGATATTTTACCCAATTGAATAAGATGATATTTTATGCGACAAAGGAGCAATTATTTTTATTTTCTGGGCGCAAGCCATTTTCCAGCGACAGCAAAAATCCAATGAAATTACGGCTATGCACCTTCGGTGCTTGAACTGACAATAATTACCAATCTTCACAATCTTACCAATCTTTTTCAATAAACATATAAACTCAAAGACGCATGAGAAATTAGGATTGTAAAGATTGGTAAGATTGGAAATTATTGTCAGTTAAAAGCAGCTTGCTGCTAACCGTTTAGAATTCGATTAAAGAAAAATTCTTCGCTTGCACTATAGCACAAGCGAAGAATCATTATCTTTCATAAGACTGGCTTTACTTCACAGCCTCATAAACTTCATCAATTTCACCAGGGAATATTTCCCCTTTGAGTTGGCGAGAGATTACGCCTTTTATTTCTAATGGCGATAATTCAGGGTGTTGACGGACATAAGTGCGTAGTGTTTCAATAACTTCTTTCATAGATAATGTGTTGTTTGATTGGTTAATATCAATGGTATAAATTCACGCATTCACATACGAAAACGTAGTGAGTTCTCTTTTATAACGCGCAAATAAAAACTATATTGTGTTTTTGTATAAAAAAAATCATAAATAATTTGCAGAAAGATGTTTTTAACTGACAATAATTAGTAACTCAGGTACCTCCCAAATATTTGTTATTTTAACGTAAATGCCCGTGAATTGCCCGCGAAGGTTTAGCTCGGCGGCCGTAGGGAAAGCCAATTATTTCGTAAATTTCTTTTTTTTGCTCGTGATTTAATAATTTAACGTAAGTTCGACGAATTTGTTAGTCTCTTGATTGATGAGCCCCGAAGGTGGCGACACCTAAAAGGGCAGTCCGTGAGGGCTGTCAATTAGCGATATTTGATTGATGAGCGCCATAGGTGCGACATCTAAAAGCAGGGTGATACAATAGGTGTCGGACTTTCAGCCCTCACAAACCTACGCCATTCAATATAACAGCCCTCACGGACTGCCCTTTTAGGTGTCGCCCGCTTCGGGGCTCGCACATCCACCCCCGTTATTTTGCTGAATACCCAATATATGAAATTCGTCGAACTCACGTTAATTTACGAATAAATTCGCGGATAATTTACGGCAAATTTTCGTTCGCCGAAGGCAAAAACAAAGATACCTGAGTAATTATTGTCAGTTAAAAGCAGCTTGCTGCCCCAGTATTTTTCCACAGAACACTTTTCACTATAATAAAGAAATCCCGCAAACAAGCTCACGCTTGTCTACGGGATAATGTGTGAGAGAGAGAGAGTGGGCGTTGACGGATTCGAACC
>DCJC01000045.1:5274-7647 GCA_002317355.1 Prevotellaceae bacterium UBA1710
GACGGATTCGAACCGCCGACCCTCTGCTTGTAAGGCAGATGCTCTAAACCAGCTGAGCTAAACGCCCGGAAGAGATATTTCCGAATTGCGAGTGCAAAGGTACTACATTTCCGTGAGACCACCAAATTTTTCCCGAACTTTTTTCGAAAAATTATTCATTTTTGCCAAAATGCGCCAAAATCACGCATTATTATGCAAAAGTAAGCAATCTTGTCATAATTTAGAAGAGTCGCTCGATATTTCGGCTTGGCATTACAACGCTGACGGTTTTTCCATCAGGAGTGTATCGATAGTTCTCACATTCAAGAAGTCGTTCGATGAGACTTTCCATCTGCTCTTGCGTAAGCACCTCACCATACGGAGTTGCGGCACGCTGAGCAAGTTCGAGAGCAAGGAGTGAGTTAACCTCTGACTGAACATCAGAACCGTATTCCACAACAGCAGAGACGAGTTCGTTGACAAGAGTAACTGGATCGAGCCCTGAGAGTCCACCTGGTATGCCAGACACCTCATAGCTGCCATTGCCAATCTCTGCTATCTCAAAACCGAGACTGCACATCTCACTAATGGCAGTTGGCAGCAATGGCGCATAGGTTGGCGGAAACTGCATAACCTCAGGGAACAGTATTTTCTGCGTGCTGGAGGTACGGGTAGCAAGAGTATGTATGTAATGCTCAAAGAGTATGCGCACATCAGCTCGATGCTGATCGGTAAACATGAGTCCATCTTCCACCTGAGTAACGATATACTGCCCGCGATACTGCAAATGCTCATGAGCACGATTAACAAGATCGAGTTGTTCCTCTTCCTCATCCTCAAACAAAGATGACGGACTTAGATTTGTACTTTGGAAACTATCAGACTCACGTTGCACATCACCACCTAAAGGATTGTCGGTAGAGTACAGACTCTCCCACCCCATTGTCTGCTGTGGCTTATAGTCACCAAGACCAAGTGATGAGCTTGGTATGCTGCTGCGTGAAGTGCTTGATGAACTGCTTTTACCACCACTATATTTAGAAGGAGTGCTTAGATACTGTGGCTCATCATCAATACGAGGTGAAGACTTGAATGGATTATAATTCTCATCTATTTCGATGGTTGGCTGCTTAGCATCCATTGCATCAGGATTATAGACAGGGATGTCAGGACGTCCTTCCACATCAAAGTCAATCTCCGTAACGCCAGAGAACTTACCAACAGCATCACGAACAGAGGCTACAAGAATCTGCCAGATGGCCTGCTCATTCTCAAACTTAATCTCTGTCTTGACAGGGTGGATATTAACATCAATATCTTCTGGATTAACCTCAAAATATATGAAGTATGGCACCTGATCGCCTGATGGAACAAGTCGCTCGAATGCCATCTGCACAGCCTTGTGGAAGTATGGATGCTTCATGTAGCGGCCGTTGACAAAGAAGAACTGCTTAGCACCTTTCTTTCGGGCAAATTCTGGTTTACCTACAAAGCCCTTGATCTGACAAAGTGTGGTTTTCGTCTCTATCGCCAGCAATGACGAGTTCAGTTTCTTACCAAACACATCGAGAATACGCTGGCGAAGACTTGTTGCCGGGAGATTCATCACCGGCTGTCCATTATGATATAGTGCGAAGGAGATTTCCGGATAAACCAATACGATACGCTCGAAAGTCTGGTTGATGTTACTCATTTCAGTAACATTCGACTTCAGGAACTTTCGTCTTGCTGGTACATTGAAGAACAGGTTTTCAACGCTGAAATTACTACCTACATCACACATGACTGGTTCCTGACCAGTTACGCGAGAGCCTTCAATGGTGAGTTTTGTGCCGAGTTCATCTTCTGCTCTTCTTGTCTGCAATGTAACTTGGGCTACCGCAGCAATAGATGCGAGAGCCTCACCACGGAATCCCATGGTATGAAGTGCGAACAAGTCGTCAGCCTTACGTATCTTAGATGTTGCATGACGCTCGAAAGAAAGTCGGGCATCAGTATCAGACATACCACTTCCGTCATCGATAACCTGTACCGATGTACGACCGGCATCCACCACAAGCACCTTGATACTCTTGGCTCCGGCATCTATCGCATTTTCAACCAACTCCTTAATAACGGATGCTGGGCGCTGAATTACCTCACCTGCCGCTATCTGGTTGGCAACGCTGTCTGGAAGAAGTTGTATTACGTCCATGGAAAATAATTACAAATTACTAGTTACTAATTAACGTCAGTCCGATGAATTCGACTTGTTGGCAGCAAGCTGCTTTTTACTGACAACAATTGCCAATCTTCACAATCTTTACAATCTTAAATTTGTGAAATTTTGGCTCTGTATCTCAATACTTATTGGAAAAAGATTGGTAAGATTGGGACTCCACGAAGTGCCTGAGC
>DCJC01000045.1:7657-32488 GCA_002317355.1 Prevotellaceae bacterium UBA1710
CCAAAGCGAAGAATTATTGTCAGTTCAAGCACCCAAGGTGCACATTCACATTGAAGAATATAAATTCGGCGAACAGACGTTAATTACCTGATTTCCGAATTCAATCTATAGAAAGGGACTAAACGCCCTACTCTATTTTACGCTTAGGAGCCTCACGACGTTTCTCTATCTTTAGCTCGTTCTCCTTACCCTTACCACGCCAGATGAATATGTCATGTTTGTTCTTCGGACGAATATCATCAAACCAGGCAAAGTTTGGAAGGCGCAGTTTATTTGGTGGAATCTGAGTGATAGGGTACATTGTGCCAGTTGACTTTGTTGCCCATATCTTTTCCAACTGTCGGTCGGGAGAGATGTACATCTTCATAGTATCGGTCTCGAGGAAATTGAGTCCGATAATGGTAGTGTCAGATTCATCTATCGGATAATATACCGCCTGCACATTACCAATCGCCCATGTCTGTCGTGGTTTTCCTTCAAGGAAATACACCTGCATTTCCTTTGAAGCCAACTGATTGTAGTGGGTAGAATCCATACGTTCTATGCTCATAGCCTGCCCGATGACATCGGCATAACGGATGGTGGAATCCTGCATATATGCGTGCATAACCTCACCAAGCACCTGTCTGCCCATATTCCACACGATAGGGTCTTTGTAGAGAGTAAGGCATGAATCCTTTGAATTGAACACTAACGAGTCGCACACAGCCTGAATATCCGTACGATATGCTCTCACCTTATGAAATCCATGCATCACACGATACACAGAGTCTGTATTTATATTATAGGTATAGAGCTTGAGCGAGTCGCCATGCACGAAGAGGGTGTCATTCTGAGAGAAGTCCATCACTACAGCTGAGTCTGTGGCATAGCCGTAACCGATATTCTCATCATAGTAGATATGATTTCCTTCAAATCTATTCTTGTTCTTCTTATCAATATATATCACATTTCCAAAGCCCTCGTTTATCTTCTTCTTACTATCAGAGAAAAGGCTGTCGGCTGTGATTGTCTTATCTTCATTCACCACAGTAGAGCGTCCATAGAGCATTGACATCTCGGTACTTGTGTTATAATAGCCGTCTGTGGTATGGATGACATTTCCTTCATTGATGATGGTTGAAGGTCCTTTCTCATTCTTATCAGACGTGTACTCGCCTACGATATGTGCAACGGATGTACGATGGTCATAATAGAGAGTATCAGAGAGCATTGTCATATTATCGTTCTTCAGTCGAACCTTATAATAGAACACAGACTGACGTGTCTCAGTATTATACTGTCCCCAATCGGATGTCAGCGTACTCCCTTTGTCAACAAGCTTACCACCATCAAAGAAATACGCGATACCATACATACGGTCGTAGTCGAGTGAGTCGCAGAAGAGCTTTGATTTACGATGAGTGAGTACCACATTACGACGCGCCTCAGCTCTCTCGTCATTACCATCATACCATGCCCATTCAGATTTCAAGGTAAGAGTGTCACCCTGCTTCATGCTTACATGACCAAAAGCCTCAAAGCTATTGGTCTGCTCATAGAAATAGGCACTGTCACAAGTAAGAATGCCTCCTTTATGACGGAATTTCACATTTCCTCGAGCTATCTGTGCATCAGGATGAGGACCATAGATATCGTATTGGAGTTCGTCAGCATGATCAAGATACACTCTTGGATCTTCCTTCTTGGCTCCAGTACGCTGACGACGAGGTTTGGCAGAGAAGACAACACTCAAGCCAAAAAGGCACAGGGCCATCAAAACGATGGTTCTGTGCCAGTTGATATTTTTTATTTTGCGAGTCGTCATTATTTTATCCAACCCTCGTATTCGAAATTACAGTTCTTATATCGATCATCCACACGAATATACGTATCCTTGATCTTATTCTTTACCCATTCAGTGATAAAATCAGTACGACGTTTCTCCAGTACGACATTCTTCATAACCTGGAAGTCGTCAGTAATCTTTGCACGATGGCCTTCAGTTCTTGACTTGAGCTTAATGATAGCAACAACAGTCTTCTGCTTGCTATTGATCATTGTGAATGGCTGTGAGATTTCACCCACCTGCATCTTCTCAACGACACGTGCAATCTCTGTTGGGAGATCCTTCATCTTGAACTTAGATGTATGTGCACCAATCTCTCTGTCATAGTTGGCCATAAGACCATTACTGAGTCGTGTATCCTTATCATCTGAGATATAAGCGGCAGCCTCATCAAACGAGAACTTATTCTCGCGAATATCATTTGCTACAGAATCCAAGCGGAGAGTTGCAGCCTCGATAGCAGACTGTGCTACCTTTGGCTTACGAAGAATATGGCGGCACTTAATCTTGTCACCACGCTTGTCAATAAGCTGGATGATATGAAAACCGAACTCTGACTCAACAATCTTACTTATCTTCTTTGGGTCTGTAAGGTTGAAGGCTACAGCCGCGAAAGATGGATCAAATTCTGCACGACCAGAATAATCAAGCTCACCACCCATACGGGCAGAACCCGGGTCTTCAGAATAGAGACGAGCAAGAGTTGCGAAGGTTGTATTACCTTCATTGATACGCTGGGTGTACTCACGGAGCTCATCCTTTACCTTATTAATATCCTCGATAGGGATACGTGGAGCACGAGTGATAATCTGCACCTCAACCTCAGTTGGAACGAATGGAACACTATCCTCAGGAAGATTCTTGAAGTAGTTACGGACGTCGATAGGATTTACCTTGACATTCTCCACCAACTTCTCACGCATTCTTTGAACGAGCTGACGGTTCTTGAACTCATCATGAAGCTCGCTTCTCATCTGGGAAATTGTCTGCTTACGATATTCCTCAAGACGTTCACGTGAACCTGCCATCTGCACCCAACCGTTTATCTGCTGATCGATAGCCGATGCAACCTCTGCATCAGTCACCTCAATACTGTCGATGGCAGCCTGATGAAGGAAGAGTTTCTGAACAGCAAGCTGCTCTGGGATACGACAATCTGGGTCGCCTCCGAAATCAACGCCTTCCTGCTCAGCCTGAAGACGCATCATCTCAATATCAGAAAGGAGAATAGCCTCGTCGCCTACAACCCAAACCACCTCATCAACGAAATGAGGGTTGGCTATAGTATTCTCAACCTTTACAGTATCAGTGGCAGGAGTCTCGGCCATAGAGCCAAAACCGAGCTTTGATGTAACTGCAGAAGCAGCAAGTCCCATGAAAAGGAACGATGAGAGAATTATTTTCTTATTATCCATTATTTATTAAGGTGGTTTCTATAAATCACCACCATATAGAATTTTCATTAATGCTTATTGACCGTTGCAAGCACTTCTTTGTTTACTACAACAGGGAAACGCTCACGAAGAACGGCAAGCCAACCCTGCTCAAGAGCATCCTGATAATCTGCTACAACCTGTGCACGAACATCGTCCATTTCCTTAGGAGCCTTGAGCACAGTACCGAATGTTGCATCGTTTGGATATTCATTGAGTGGCTTTGGAGTTGCATCCATACCGAATACTTCCTTATCAACGAGCTTGTTGTCACCCATCTTGAAGATTCCCTTCTCTACACGGATGCGGAGTACAGAATCTGCGTTGAATGTAGAGCGGAGAATTTCTGCCCACTCATCAAAAGGCTTACCCTTGAGAGCTTTCTTAACAGCCTGAACGTCTGCGATATCACGAGTATGATATGCTATACCCTTGAAGCGTGGTGCCTCCCAGACATAGTTTTTCTTATTCTTCTTGAAGAAAGCCTTGAGTCCTTCTTCATCCTTACTTGCTTTCTCCCAAACCTCACGATTGCTTATCTCATAGAGAAGAAGGCCGTCGTGATATTCCTTGAAGAGATAATTCATCTCCGAATCTGTCTTAGCAAGAGAATCGGCACGCTGATCCATGATAGCCTCCTGTGTCATACCAGTAGCCTTTACCATCTGCTCAAGCTTTTCATTGATAATAGCCTCACGAATGCCACGAGAATCAATGAAGCGATGAATATCAGCACGGAGAGAATCATAAGTTGGAATATCAGAATGGCTTATCATCTTTATGATATGATAGCCGACAGGTGAAAGGACAGGCTTTGACATCTCACCATCCCTCAGAGCAAAAGCAGCATCCTCAAACTCCTTAAGTGTCTGACCACGAGAAATCTGTCCGATGATACCACCATTATTCTTTGAGCCTGGATCTTCACTATGTCTTGTTGCCATAAGGGCAAAGTCAGCTCCAGCAAGAATTGCATTATAGATAGAGTCGGCACGATTCTTCACCTTTGCCTGCACATCATTACCTGCCTGCTGTGGGAGACGAAGAAGGATATGGGCAGTAGTGACAAGTCCGTCAGCACCAATATGCTCTTTTGTTTCTTGGTAAATCTTCTGAGCCTGCAGCTCTACATCAGCCTCATTAATAAGAGTTGGACGTACCTGCTGGTCACGATAACCAGTGTATTCCTTCTTGTAAGACTGAACAGTATCCATCTGCTCTGCAAGCGCAGCAGCAACCTTCAACTTATAGTTGGCGAAGAGATCAACATACTCCTCTATAGTCTTTTTGTCTATAACACCCTCTGTGTTATTCTTGTTGTATGAATACTCGAACTCAGAGCGGAGCACAGGTTCACCACCCACTGTCATGATGACAGGGTCATTACTCTGCGCAAAAGCTGTCAGCTGGGCTGCAAGACAGGAAGCAATAACAAAAATCTTTTTCACCTTAGATGCTAATACAGAAACTTGATTTCATAATAAAAATAAGAGATACAATCAGTATTGCTCACATACAGTAACAATTACAACTCTATCTCTTATTTTTTCTTTACTTTATAATTTCAAATATCAATTCATTACTGTGGACGGCTGTAGTTTGGAGCCTCACTGGTAATAATAACCTCATGTGGATGGCTCTCAGACATACCAGCTGCTGTAATGCGAGTGAACTTAGCGTCGTGAAGCGACTCAATATCCTTCGCACCACAATAACCCATACCTGAGCGAAGACCACCAACAAGCTGATAGATAACTTCCTGAACAGTTCCCTTATAAGGTACACGACCAGCAATACCTTCTGGAACGAGTTTCTTAGTTTCCTTTACACCGCCCTGGAAGTAACGGTCAGCAGAACCTCTCTCCATTGCCTCAAGAGAACCCATACCACGATATGACTTGAACTTACGACCATTGAAGAGGATTGTATCACCAGGAGCCTCTTCTGTACCAGCTACGAGTGAACCGATCATCACAGAGAAACCACCAGCAGCAAGAGCCTTAACGATATCACCAGAGTAACGGAGACCACCATCAGCGATGAGAGGCACACCTGTTCCTTCGAGAGCCTTAGCTACATCATATACAGCAGAAAGCTGTGGTACACCTACACCAGCAACGATACGTGTAGTACAGATAGAACCAGGGCCGATACCAACCTTTACTGCATCAGCACCAGCCTCAACGAGAGCCTTTGCAGCCTCACCTGTAGCGATGTTACCTACAACGATATCTACATCTGGGAATGCAGCCTTTGCCTCACGTACCTTCTCAATTACGCCCTTAGAATGTCCATGAGCGGTATCGATGATGATAGCGTCAACACCAGCCTTAACGAGAGCCTCCATACGCTGGAATGTATCAGCAGTAACGCCAACACCTGCAGCAACACGAAGACGGCCCTTCTTATCCTTACATGCCATTGGCTTATCCTTAGCCTTTGTGATATCCTTGTAAGTGATAAGACCGATGAGCTTGTTGTCATCATCCACTACAGGAAGCTTCTCAATCTTGTGCTCAAGAAGAATCTGAGAAGCTGACTGAAGATCAGCCTGCTGATGTGTAACGATGAGATTATCCTTTGTCATGACATCCTGAATCTTACGATCGAGATCGCTCTGGAAACGGAGGTCACGGTTTGTAACGATGCCTACGAGCAGACCTTCCTTATCAACAACAGGAATACCACCGATGTGATACTCAGCCATCATATCAAGCGCATCCTTAACAGTCTTCCAAGGGTTGATTGTTACAGGATCGTAAATCATACCATTCTCAGCACGCTTTACGATTGCTACCTGACGAGCCTGTTCCTCTATTGACATATTCTTGTGGATAACACCGATACCACCCTCACGAGCAATAGCAATAGCCATTGGTGCCTCAGTAACAGTATCCATAGCAGCTGTTACGAATGGGATTTTCAAATCAATGTTACGAGAGAACTTGGTACTAAGTGATACCTCACGTGGAAGAACTTCTGAATACGCTGGAATCAGCAATACATCATCGAAGGTTATACCTTCCATCACAACTTTGTCTGCAATAAATGAAGCCATAAATTATTATTAGAAAAATTTTTATTGCGTGCAAAGATAGTATTTTTTTTCGAGATAATCGCTATAACACCCCAATTTTCTTTACCTATTAATGCAAATTAACGTGAAAACGGATTTTTTCAATCCATTTTCACGTTAATCACGATCTTTTTTAACATGCTTTAGTTTGCAAGATCAGAGAGGAATTTTATCCTTACAAGACGTATTTCATCCTCTTCATAGTCTCCTCCAAGTTCATCAAGCGCAACCGAGATCTTATCGGTCTCACTCTGCATGAAATAGTCATAGATGTCATCCACAACCTCATCATCCATCACTTCCTCAAGGAAGTAATTGATATTGAGTTTTGTTCCACTATCAACTATTCGTTCAACCTCTGTGAGGAAGTCTTCAAATTCCATATTCATAGATGCAGCAATATCATCCAACGGCATGCCTTTATCTATGCTCTGGATAATCTTCACCTTCCTGAGGGAATTCTTTGCTACAGTACGAACACGGAGGTCTTCAGGACGGATAATCTCATTATCCTCACAATGTTTCTTGATAACATCACAGAACACTTGTCCGTACCTCTTAGCCTTTCCCTGACCGACGCCCTGAACGTTCTGAAGTTCCTTCAAATCAATAGGATACATTGTTGCCATCTGTTCAAGTGAGATATCCTGGAACACTACATAAGGCGGCACATTATGCTTCTTTGCCACATCCTTTCTGAGACTCTTCAGAACAGCAAACAATTCCGGATCCAAGGCAACGCCTCTTGCTGCTGGTGTGTCATCATCTTCCTCCTCAGAGAACTCATTATCTTCAGTTATGAAGAATGGCTTAGGGTCTTTCAACCAACGCTTACCAGCAGAGGTGATCTTGATGGTTCCATAGTCCTCCACTTCCTTGCGAAGCAGTCCTTCTACGATAGCGTAACGAATAACCGGATTCCACAATTTATCGCGTTTGCCCTCACCACATCCGAATACTTCGAGTTCATGATGCTTATGGGATGTGATATCATCCGTTGGACGGCCTTTCACAAAATCGATAAGATACTGGGTACGGAAATTCTCCTTGATAGCCACAACCGACTCAAGCACACACTTAAGTTCCTCCGTAGCCTCAAACTTCTCCTTAGGATGCAGACAGTTGTCGCAGTTGCAGCAATTATCCTCAGTATATGTTTCACCAAAATAGCTGAGAAGCAATTTCCTACGACAGAGAGAAGACTCAGCATAGGCCTCCGTTTCCTGCAACAGATGGCGGCCGATATCCTGCTCTGCCACCTGCTTGTCTGCCATGAACTTCTCCAGTTTCTGCAGATCCTTATGAGAATAGAAGGCAATACACTTACCCTCTCCGCCATCACGACCTGCACGACCCGTTTCCTGATAGTAACCTTCAAGACTCTTTGGTATATCATAGTGAATAACAAAGCGTACATCAGGCTTATCTATACCCATACCGAAGGCGATTGTTGCTACGATGACATCAATCTCCTCCATCAGGAAATCATCTTGTGTCTGGTTTCTTACAGGAGTATCCAGTCCTGCATGATATGGTGCTGCCTTAATCTCATTTGCACACAACACAGCAGCAAGTTCCTCTACTTTCTTTCGAGAAAGACAATAGACGATACCGCTCTTACCTGGATTCTGCTTGATAAACTTAATTATCTGCTTGTCAATCTGGTTGGTCTTTGTACGAACCTCATAATATAGGTTTGGACGATTGAAAGAACTTCTGAACTCCGTAGCATCAGGAATTCCGAGATTCTTCTTGATATCCATTCTAACCTTATCTGTAGCCGTTGCGGTCAAAGCAATGACTGGTGACTTACCAATATCATTGATTATCGGGCGGATACGACGATACTCCGGACGGAAATCATGTCCCCACTCCGAAATACAATGAGCCTCATCAATAGCATAGAATGAAATCTTAACCTGACGCAGGAAAGCCACATACTCATCCTTGGTAAGCGACTCTGGAGCCATATAGAGCAGCTTTGTCTTACCAGAGAGCACGTCGTTCTTCACCTTATCAATAGCCGACTTGTTCATGGAAGAGTTAAGGCAATGAGCTACACCATCACTCTCACTTATGCCATTGATGACATCAACCTGATTCTTCATCAATGCGATGAGTGGTGAGATAACGATTGCCGTTCCATCCATCAAGAGAGAAGGCAACTGGTAGCACAAAGACTTGCCACCACCTGTCGGCATCAGCACGAAGGTGTCATTACCAGAGAGCAAGTTACGTATCACCTTTTCCTGGTCGCCTTTGAACTTGTCGAAACCAAACAACTGTTTTAGTTTCTCTGTGAGATTAAGGTTTTCCATTGTTATGCTTTTTCTGAAGGGGAAGTTAGACTTAAGTAAGGTGGAGCGTACAAACTACCACCGCGTTTAATAGTGCTTCTCCAACTGCTGCGCAGCGTAGTCCTTGGTCACTTCGAATTTCTTCATTCGCTTACCAGGACACTCAAACATGGCATCAGTCATCAATGTCTCCACGATAGAACGTAGTCCACGCGCACCGAGTTTATACTCAACAGCCTTGTCAACAATATACTCAAGTGCTTCTGTCGTGAAGGTGAGTTCGATCTTATCCATCTCAAAGAGCTTGATATACTGGCGTACAATCGAATTCTTTGGTTCAACAAGGATTCTACGAAGAGCATCCCTGTCAAGAGGATTAAGATATGTAAGTACTGGCAGACGGCCGATAATCTCCGGTATAAGACCGAAAGACTTCAAATCCTGTGGCTGCACGTACTTCATCATTTCCTTTTGGTCAATCTTACGTACGTTCTGCACTGAGTTGTAACCCACGGTATGGGTATTCATTCTCTGTGCGATCTTACGTTCAATTCCATCAAATGCACCTCCGCAGATAAAGAGGATGTTACGGGTATCCACATGGATATAATCCTGATCAGGATGCTTACGGCCTCCCTTTGGTGGAACATTAACCATTGTTCCCTCAAGGAGTTTGAGCAATCCCTGCTGAACACCCTCACCACTTACATCGCGGGTGATGCTTGGGTTGTCACTCTTACGAGCAATCTTATCTATCTCATCAATAAACACAATACCACGCTGTGCTGCATCAAGATCGAAGTCTGCCACCTGAAGCAAGCGGCTAAGGATGCTCTCAACATCTTCACCCACATATCCAGCCTCCGTAAACACGGTAGCATCAACGATTGTGAATGGCACATGAAGCAACTTCGCTATAGTACGTGCAAGCAATGTCTTACCAGTACCAGTTGAGCCAACCATTATGATATTGCTCTTCTCAATCTCCACACCGTCGTCGTCCTTTGGCTGCTGGAGTCGCTTGTAGTGATTGTAAACAGCTACTGCGAGAGTCTTCTTAGCCTCATCCTGACCAATGATATATTGGTCAAGATACTCCTTGATCTCTATAGGCTTTGGCACATCAGACAAGCCTGGAGTCTTGTCTGCTCTCGCAGAAGCACTACCAGCCGCACCCTGAGGACCATACCCCTGAGCACAAACTATATCGTAGGCCTGCTTTGCACAATCCTCACAGATATAGCCATTAAGACCTGTTATCATCAGACGCACATCTGTCTCGCTGCGTCCACAGAAATTACATGTATTCTTCTTTTTTACCACTTAAAGTGTATTGTATTTTATGTTTTTATTTGGGGTTATGAGGTTTTGAGGTTTTACCATACGGGCGAACGACCTTGAACCTAACAACCTATCAACCTAACAACCATTCAACTGAAGCTTGCGAAAGTTGAATTTATTCTTACTTCTTTACGAGCACAGCGTCAATCATGCCATACTCCTTAGCCTCTTCTGCAGTCATCCAGTAGTTGCGGTCTGAATCTGCCCACACCTTCTCGTATGGTGTGTGAGAGTGATTAGAAATGATTGTGTAAAGTTCCTTCTTGAACTTCTGAATCTCCTTTGCCTCAATCTCGATATCAGAAGCCTGTCCCTGAACACCACCGAGTGGCTGGTGAATCATCACACGAGAATGAGGAAGAGCAGAGCGTTTACCCTCCTGACCTGCAACAAGAAGTACAGCACCCATAGAAGCAGCCATACCTGTACAGATTGTAGCAACATCACTTGAGATGAACTGCATAGTATCATAGATACCAAGACCTGCAGTCACACTACCACCAGGAGAGTTGATATAGATTGAGATATCCTTACCAGGATCGGTAGAGTCCAGATAGAGCAACTGAGCCTGAATGGTATTGGCTGTGTAGTCATTTATCTCTGTACCGAGGAAGATGATACGATCCATCATCAGGCGTGAGAACACATCCATCTGTGTCACATTCAACTGACGCTCCTCAAGGATATATGGGTTGAGGTACTGCGCCTGAGTTCTCATCACATCATCAAGAGCCATGCCATTCATTCCGAGATGGCCAGTAGCGTATTTTCTGAAATCACTTGTTAAATTCATATATTTATCTTATTCCGTTTTTACTGTTTAGTAAACACAAAATTACGAAGAAAACAGCGTAAATGCAAAAATTAAATGTTAAAAAATGAAAACTAACTAATTAATTTTGTATTCAATGGCGCTTTTACTCTCGATTACATCAATCAACGCCTTATTTACGCTCACCCTTCGAGTGCGTGACACAAGATTGACTGGACGCATCATCTTGACGGAGTGACACTGAAAATCAAGTTCCACATCACCAGGAGAAGCATCTATGGCATTGAAGAGTTCTGCGGCATCCATCTTGTCAAGATCATCAATATTGATAACGAGAGTAAGCTTCTTGATAAGCTTATCACGCACATCAGCAAGAAAATCAACACTTGTCACCTTACTACTAATATAGGTACTTGTCGGGAATTTCTTCTCGTACTTAATCTTGATGAACAAAGAACTACCCTCAATAAACTTTCCTCGCCAGGTAGACCAATCATCAAAGAATGCAATTTCGCCTGCCCCACCGTAATCCTCGATAGAAACGATTCCGAATGGCGTTCCGCGCTTTGTGAAGCCTTCCCGAAGTCCAGTCACGATACCGCCAATAGCAACCACATCCATCTTGGCAAGTTCTTCCTTGTCTGCATCACTACCAAGTTCTGAGCATTGCTTGTTACACAGATTCTTAAGTACAACAGCATAGTCATCAAGTGGGTGTGCAGAAAGATAGATACCAACAAGTTCACGCTCACGGTTCAGTCGCTCAATACTACTCCATTCTGCAGCCTGAGGTGGTTTCGGTTTTGTAATATCAACACTCCCGAAATCTCCAAACAGAGATGTTGCTGCTTCTGCCTTGGCAGTCTGATACTGGTTGCCATATCTACTCAGCATATCAATGAAGGTCAAGTTACCATTTGCCTCCGCAACATACTGCTCACGATGCAATCCAAAGCAATCCAAGCCACCACTGATAGCAAGACACTCCAACGCCTTCTTATTCATTGATGAAGAAGGAACGCGCTCTACGAGCGAGTAGATATCAGTATAAGGCCCATTCGCCTCACGCTCGACAATGATAGCCTGCACAGCAGCATCACTCATACCCTTGATACCAGAAAGTCCGAAACGTATCTCGCCTTTCTTATTCACCGTGAAGCCGTCCATAGACTCGTTGACATCAGGTCCCTTGGTTGGGATGCCCAATGCCTTACACTCATCCATGAGTTTGGTGATTTCCTTGATATCCGAACGGCGACGAGTCATCAAAGACGCCATGAACTCAGCCGGATAGTTTGCCTTAAGGTATGCCGTCTGATAGGCTACCCACGAATAGCAGGCAGCATGCGACTTATTGAACGCATAAGATGCGAACTTCTCCCAGTCTGCCCAGATTTTCTCAAGAACCTTAGGGTCATGACCATTGGAAACACCGCCTTCGATGAACATAGGTTTCATCTTATCAACGATATCCTTCTTCTTCTTACCCATAGCCTTACGGAGAGCATCCGACTGGCCACGAGTGAAGTTGGCAAGCTGACGGGAGAGCAACATCACCTGCTCCTGATATACCGTAATACCGTATGTATCCTTCAGATATTTCTCCGTGCAGGCGATATCATATTCGATAGGTTCACGACCGTTCTTACGGGCAATGAATGAAGGGATATAGTCCATTGGTCCCGGACGATACAGCGCATTCATCGCGATAAGATCCTCGAATACGGTTGGGTGAAGCTCACGAAGATACTTCTGCATGCCAGCCGACTCAAACTGGAAGGTACCGATGGTTCTTCCTTCCTGATAGAGTTTATACGTTGCAGGGTCGTCAATAGGTATATGGTCGAGGTCAATGTCTATGCCTCGTGTCTGCTTCACGATCTTACAGCACTCTTTCTGCTCCGAGAGAGTCTTCAAGCCGAGGAAGTCCATCTTGATAAGACCTGTTGACTCGATAACATGACCGTCATACTGCGTAACGGCAGTCTTGATCTCAGGAAAATCAGGGTCATCGGCAGTTGATACAGGTACGTGATCCGAGATTGGGTCACGACAGATGATGAATCCACAGGCATGAATACCGGTTGAGCGCACAGTACCCTCAAGCATCTTAGCATACTTAATGGTATTCGACTCACGTGGGTCAGCACTTGCCTCTGCCTGCTGAAGTTCTGGAGTACACTTAAGATAGTTGGCAAGCTTTGGTTTCATTCCATCAGGAAGTCTGTCTGGCATAGCCTTACAGAGCGCATTACTTCTTTCCAACGGTAGTTTCTCTACACGGGCAACATCCTTGATAGAGTTCTTTGCCGCCATCGTACCATAGGTAATGATATGCGCACAGTTCTCCTTACCATATTTCTCCATAACCCATTGCAACACCTTACCTCGACCGTCATCGTCGAAGTCGGTATCAATATCAGGCAATGAGATACGGTCTGGATTCAAGAAACGCTCGAACAGCAAGTCATACTTCAGAGGATCGATCTTTGTGATACCAAGACAGTACGCCACAACACTTCCTGCCGCAGATCCACGACCAGGACCTACCCATACTCCGAGTTCATCTCGGGCAGAGTTGATGAAGTCTGACACGATAAGGAAGTAACCTGGGAAACCCATGGTCTTCATGATATGAAGCTCGAATCTTATTCGATCCTCTACCTCCTCAGGAATGCCATACGAACCTTTTATTAATGTATCTGCCGTAAGGTTATCGGCAGTACCGCTACCATAGATCCTCTGAGCGCCTTCATATGCAAGTTTTGCAAGATAGTCAGCCTCAAACTTCACTCGATAGATCTTGTCATAGCCACCGAGTTTCTTTATCTTCTTAAGGCCTTCTTCCTCTGGCATCTGGTTCTCGCCATTCTCATCACTCGTAAACTCCTTGAACAAGTCTTCCTCAGAGAACTTCTGCCTCCATTCTTCTTCCGTACCAAAATCTTCTGGAATTGGGAAGAACGGCATGATTGGGTCACTCTCGATATTGTATGTCTCTACCTTATCAAGAATCTCGAGAGTATTGCTAAGTGCCTCTGGAACATCTGAGAATATCTCGTTCATCTCAGCACGAGTCTTAAACCACTCTTGCTTAGAATAGCGCATACGCTCTGGATCATCAAGATCCTTACCCGTAGAAAGGCACAGCAGATGGTCGTGCGCCTCTGCATTCTCCTTATCCACAAAGTGAGAGTCATTGGTACAAACCAGTTTAATGCCATACTCCCTTGCAAGTTCGATTAGCACGCGGTTTGCCTTCTGCTGAAGTGGGAAAGTCTCACGATTTGCCATTATACTTGGATCTGTAACCTCATGGCGTTGCAGTTCAAGATAGTAGTCATCACCCCAAATGTTGTGATACCACTCAATAGCCTCACGAGCACCTTCCATATCACCATTCAGAATCTTCTTAGGCACCTCACCACCGATACATGCAGAACAAATGATGAGATCCTCATGGAACATTTCAAGATCCTTACGGTCAGTTCTTGGACGACCGTAATAACCATCTACCCAGGCACGAGACACAAGACGGATAAGGTTCTTGTAGCCATTGAAATTCTTCGCAAGCACAATGAGGTGATAACCGCCAAGGTCACCATTAGCCTTCACCATATCCTCCTTGTTGTGATGCGCCACATACATCTCACAACCAAAGATAGGCTTGAACGGTTCCTTGCCTTCACCTTTCAGTTTTTTGTTTACTCCGTTACAGTAGTCAAAGAGTTCCTTGATACCAAACATATTTCCGTGATCGGTAAGGGCAATACCCTTCATTCCGTCAGCCACCGCCTTATCGACAAGTTTGCTGACAGAAGCCTGTCCATCAAGGATGGAATAGTAGGTGTGAACGTGTAGATGAATAAAATCTTCCATAGAACGCAAAATTACAGAAATTTCGGTATAACACCATATATAGTGAACAAAAAGCAATCAAAAAGGAGGAAAAAAAAGAAAAAATTTGCTTATATCAATAAATTTATGTATCTTTGCACGGATTTATACACCCTAAATATGAAACTCATCCTCCAATAATGGGAAAAAGAATAAAGAAACTTAAGAAAATCAGACTGCACCGCGAAGGCACTGATACATTAATCTACGGCCTAATGTTCATCGTAGCGATTGGCATAATTCTGTGGCGTTCTTTCGAGACCCACGCGCCATTCTATTGCTTCGCTTTCGTTTTCGGTACAATATATTGCATAGTTATCAATTTCTTCCGCTGTCCTATCCGTTATTTCAGCGAAGAAGACACCGATAACATCATCGTTGCTCCTGCCGATGGTCGTATTGTTGTCGTTCAGGAAGTGGACGAAAACAAGTATTTCCACGAGCGCAGAATCATGGTCAGCATCTTCATGAGCCTCTTCAACGTTCACGCCAACTGGTTTCCGGTTGACGGAAAGGTGAAGCTCGTGCATCATCAGAATGGCGCTTTCCACAAGGCATGGCTTCCAAAAGCTGCTGAGGAGAACGAAATGGCAGACACAATCATCACAACTGAAAACGGCATTGATATCCTATGCCGTCAGATTGCTGGTGCTATGGCTCGCAGAATCGTGACTTATGCTAAGGAAGGTGAGGATTGCTACATCGATGAGCACCTCGGTTTCATCAAGTTCGGTTCTCGTGTGGATTTGTTCCTGCCTCTCGGAACAGAGATCAACGTTAAGCTCGGTCAGGCTACCATAGGCAACCAGACTATCATCGGAAGACTGAAAAGCTAATTTAGCTCCATCAAGGATTAAGGATTAGGGAATAAGGATTAAGGTTTGATAGCCTTGTCAAAAAAAAGCAAACAAACTCTAATCCTTCATCACTCGCCCTTATTCCAGTAAGGAATCCCAACATTCGTCTTGTACTCCTTGCTACTCCTTGAACTCCATAAAATAAAAATATGAAGAAACATATCCCAAATACAATAACCTGTTGCAACCTCATCTCTGGATGCGTTGCAACAGTCTTTGCTTTATACGGCATTCCAGAAATGGCATTGCTGTTTATCATCCTTGGTGCTGTATTCGATTTCTTTGACGGAATGACTGCACGTGTTCTCGGCGTATCAAGCCCTATAGGCAAGGAACTCGATTCACTTGCTGACGATGTGACATTCGGTGTTGCTCCAGCAAGTATCCTGTTCTGGTTCCTCGGAGTCATCGATTATCCACAGTTCCTTGAGGAATGGCGTAGTGTTATTCCACTCTTTGCATACATCATCTCGGCATTCTCTGCCCTTCGATTGGCAAAATTCAACCTCGACACACGCCAGACCACTTCCTTCATAGGTCTCCCTACTCCAGCAAACGCATTATTCTGGGGTTCACTCATCGTTGGATTTGGCTCACAGATGATGTACAGCATGTACACTCTTCCACTCCTTCTGATTGGTACTGTAGTAAGCTCATGGCTTCTCATCGCCGAGATTCCTATGTTCGCTCTCAAGTTCAAGCATTGGGGTTTCAAGGGAAATGAGATCAAGTACGGATTTATCATCTTCAGCGCTATCGCCCTTATTGGCGGTATTGCCTATGGCATAATTGACGAACACATCGCACTCTGCTATGCTCCATTCAGCATCATTATCGTTGCTTACATAGCAGTATCCATCGCAACACAGAAGAAATAATGCACCTTTTATTATTAATATTAGGAATATTACTGCTGCTCATCCTTATACCTATTTTAGTTTTAGGAATTGTTGCTTACACAAAACTAAGAAATATATGGTATAAGATGACTGGTCGTCAGCCAAGTAATAGTGGATCTCATTTCAGGTTCACAACATCTTACGGCAATCAGGGTAATCAGGGCAACCAATCATCCAATGCCCAACAGCAATCATCCAACACCCAACACACATCCCAACCAGGCTCTACAAAGAAGATATTCTCTGCCAACGAAGGTGAATATGTGGATTTCGAGGTGGTTGATTAGGAATTTTACGACAAAATCCTACTAATCATGAAACATTTCTTTCTGTTATCACTACTCGCATTCTGCATCTCTGCCAACGCACAGGTTCCATCTGGCAGAAGCAAGACCGTGACTCTTTTTCCAGATTACAAGCCCGCTGTCATCAAACTTACAGACGGCAAGACCAGCATACAGAAATACACAAATATATTTCTGAAGAATAGTTCGCTGATTTACAAGAAATCAAAAGATGACAAAGTCATGGAGGCTTCCATGCAGGTAATCAAGAGCGTTACAATAGACAACCGCGAATTCATCAAGGTCAAGAACCAATTAGCCGAAGTAGTGGCTACAGAAGGAAATGCTTCGCTCGTGCGCGTGCGTACTATTGATATTGAGACAATGAAAGGCGAATATCTCAACAATAGCACCATCACCAGCACATCAATGCTCGATGACCTAAGTGCTGGCCGTGGCGTTGGCGAGAGTCTGTCCACAATACGTATGGATGGCGCAGAGGAAGAGGAACCATACCCTCTCATGGATCAGTACTACTATGTCTATGGCGACAAGACCACTCTCGCTCATGAACGTTCTGTAAAGGTTGTCATCAAGAAAGACCAGCGAAAGGAATATCAGAACACCATAGCCTTTGGGTTCAACTGGACAAACCTCGAAGACCTTACCAAACTTCTAAAATTCTTTCAGTAGTGAAATCGTACATATTCGACCTTGCCGGAGTCATCATCAACCTCGACATAGAGCGTGACACCAAGGCCCTCAACTACATCGGACTTCCCGACTTTGAAGGTTGCCTCAAACAACCAGAGATAGAAGTCCCTACCCTCGCCTATCTCAATGGCCTCATGCCCGAGGAGGAATATTGTGACACCATACGTCCACTTTGTCGTGCTGGTATCACGGATGAAGAAATCCTATGGGCAATGGACGATGTTCTCGATATCATCCCTGCATCTCGTATCACAATGCTCAAAGAGCTTCGCAAGCATCACAAGGTGTATCTGCTTAGCAACATCTATGACAGAGGATGGGAAATCGCCACAAAGGAATTCCGCAAGCATGGAGTAAAACCAGAAGATTGTTTCGATCAGCTATTTCTTTCTCATCACATGCAACTTGCCAAACCTGATCCCCACATCTTTCAAGCTGTAATAGATGCTACTGGCATCAATCCCAAAGAGACATACTTTTTCGACGACTCAAGACGCAACATCACATCAGCCAAGGCAATGGGGTTCCAGGCTCATCTCGTACCGATGAACCAACTCGAAGATGTGCTTTCAGATTTGAACATCTACCCATAATCCAAGATTAGCGGGAAAAGTAAAAATTTACGGAATAAATCACGGGCATTCACATTTAAAATGAACATTGGGGGTACCCGAGTAGTTACCAAGTTCCTAACTTGCTAACTAACGGAAAATAATTTTGTGTATTACTACCTGTTCCTTCGTCCTTACTCAGCTATGACTCCATAGTAAAATCGCTATGAACGCAACAAATATGCGTGTTTGGAGTTTTTATAGCGGAGGCACAGTGGAGGCAATTCGGAATTACAACGAAGGATTTTAGGGGCACTTTATACGATAAATCCCTATATTTTTATGTTTTTACCTATATATGAAAAACAGAAATATAGGTATATAGGTATAATAGGTATATAGTTATAAGTTGCTATGTGTCTACTGACAGAGAGCCATATTTGTTTATTCAAGTTTCGCTCTACTTAGAAGTGCAAGGAATAGTAAACCAAAAATGGAACGACTGCGAATTTACGACTCAGTTTTAATGAGTCTCTCAAGAAAAAAAATGGAGAGAAAATGTTTTTTTATAAATTTACTCATTTACCAATCTTTGCAAATGGGAAATATTTGCGTATAGCTCGTATTGGGTTTACTTTCATTTTCAAGTCTGGGTATTTTCCCAACACTTTACCTTCGGGTGAGATGAAGAATATGGTGGGAAAAGCCACTACATTATATGCTTTCATAATTTTTAGTGATTGTGCATGGTCATTTAATACGAGCCATCCACATTCCTCCTTTGATTCCTGCCACAGTTCTTTTCTGTCACAATTAATCGTAATAATTCCTATTTTGTCAGAATTCAGTTCATAAAATTTGTCCAAAAAAGGTTTTATTGCCGTACAGGCTTTACAACCACTCCCGCTGAACTCTAACAATGTGTATTTACCTTGTTTGCAATACTCTGTAAGATTATGCTCCTTGCCCTCATGGTCATAAGAAATGAAATCGATGACAAAATCCCCAGACTTAAAATCATCAGGGAATAAATGACATGCGATTTCCAAAACGGTCTCATCACTAAGATTCTCTATCGGGATTTTCTCATATAACTTTCTTAGCTCCATTTCCTTATCTGCAAATTGTTTTTTTCCAGCCCCTATCGCATTTAGACTAATTTGCCGAAAAATGTCCAGCCACACTTTACTATATGGTTTGTCAGCCATGAAGTCAATCATAGCCACAGCCCATTTGGACTTTTCTGAATTTATTGCATCGATTATTTCATGCTCAATGACTCTGTCACGTTCAACATTCCGTTTCGAAACCTTGACATTGTAAAGACTATCTACCACATAATGTTTCCTGTCTTTCAATCCAAATAGTTTCGGGAAGTTTTTTCTCCCAAAATCAATGTACATGTTATTTTCCTTTTGTAAGGCACAAGCATTTTCTGCCATCCAGTTTGATGGTCTCTTACCCTTGCCTGTAATCTTTGTTGTTTGACCTGGATTTGTGTAGAACAACAAATTACCACTGGTATTTTCTACTGCAATAGTATAGGTATCAGTTTCAGTTTCAGGAACGACTGTAAACTTGAACTGCCCTTTAACACATTTTGTGTTAGCGATATTCTCACCATCAAATCGATTTTTTTTGCGGATAAGATATACCGTTTTACCATTTGGAGCATCAGTAATCTGTGCTTCAATAATACAAGGAGCCAAGTTTTTCTCAACCTGTGCCCAACACCCAAGAGCTAATAGCAACAAAAGTGTAGAGATGATAGTTTGTTTCATAAGTTTTTCGTTTGTCTATTAAAATAAATACAAATTGATACTCAAATAATATTTCACGATGCAAAGATAACAAATTACTTGAATATGCCAAAGAAAACTTTTGTTATTTTTGTCATTTCCTACAAATTAAGATTTTCATATATACAAAACATATACAACATCTATACCCCCCAAAAAAATACGATCATGAGACATGAGACATATGCCACACATCAAAAAAACACCCCACTGGTCTCACGACTGGTGGGGTGTTAAAAAAATATGTTTAACTAAAATCCTTTTCTAAGTTGAAAGAACGATCTCGCGATCCTTCTTTTGTTATCCAAGAGTCAAACAATCTTTAACCTAATAACTAAAACCTAAATCTATTATTCTACTAACCTAAACAATTCTTGTTCAAAAGCGTCATTCTGGAATGTTTCCGGGAACATTTCCTTTCAGATCTCTTTCTGAATTTTGCATTGGAATGTCCTTTTTTCCTTTTGACGTTTGAGCGTCTTTTGATAATGAGCGGCGTAAGCCTAGATTTATCAGAGCAACGCTCATCTCTGATTTCCGAGTGCAAAGGTACGACTATTTTTGTGTGTGCGCAAACAATTTCCAAGAAAAAGAACGAAAAATACCTTTTAATTGACAAAGGTCAAGCATTTGTGTGCGCACACAATCAAAAATCGCCTATAAAAGCACTAAACCGGCGAATGCAGCATAAAGAATCATTTTGATTGGATTTATACCCACCCACTTTGTCCCAACAAAGGTTGAAGCAAAGAGGAATATTGACACATAGAACTGCCATGGGTTTTCTGGAGAAGAGAAATTCTCCTTGTTTGCAAGCAAAAGAGTTGCGGCAGCAAGAAGTCCGACAACAGCAGGTCTGAGACCAAGGAAAACACTCTGTACAGGACTTGTATTCATATATTTCATGAAGAGTTTACTAATGACTACCATTAACGTAAAGCATGGCAGCATAAGAGCGAAAGTGGCTGTACATGAACCAAGCACACCAAGCCAAGTACTACCTGTAAGGTTATACACAGCAGTATATCCGCAATATGTCGCAGAGTTAATGCCAATAGGTCCTGGTGTCATCTGTGAAATAGCCAAGATATTGGTAAACTCAGTAGAACTCATCCAATGGTGGTCATAAACGACCTCTGCCTGAATGAGTGAAATCATACCATAGCCTCCTCCAAATCCGAAAAGGCCTATCATAAAGAATGTATAGAATAATGTCAGGAAAATCATTTCTTATTCAGTTGGTTTAATGAACTGTCCGTAAATAAAGCCACCAACACCAGCAGCAAGGATGATATATATAGGATTCACATCCATTAGCCAGATAAGTGCGGCAGACACGATAGGTATCCACCAATTAAGAAGGTTTATCTTTGCACGCATAGCCATGTTCCATGTAGGAACAGCAATAAGCGCAACAACAGCAGGACGAATGCCAGCAAAGACACTTGCCACCCAAGGCACATCCTGAAAGTTGCGGAAGAACATCGCAATCAGCAATATAATAACCAATGATGGCATTGCAGTTCCAAGAGCACAACAAAGAGCTCCAAGAGTACCACGTCTCTTATAACCTATAAATGTAGAAATATTGATTGCAAATACTCCAGGGCACGATTGTGCTATGGCAATAAGGTCGAGAAAATCATTTTTCTCTATCCATTTACGCTTGTTTACCACTTCCGCCTCAATCAACGGAATCATGGCATATCCACCACCAATGGTGAAAAGTCCGATGTGAAAGAATGTGGCAAACAACACCATCATCGGAGTCAGTTTCTTTGGCTTCTGCGAAACGGCAGATGACGCCGTATCTGTAACATTTATATTTTCTTGTGTCATTATCAATTTTATTTTGCAGGAGTAACAGGAAATGCTTTTACAAGCCTCTCATATTCCTCATCTGTAATTCTCATGAAAGAACCATGCTGTGGAGCAGCTACACCTATAATATTATTAGGGTCGGAGAAGTTACGCATGAACTTATCTGCCTTACAAATGCGATAGTTGCGTGGACGAGACGAATACTCAATATACGCTATACGCCATGTACTATCGCCTTCGAGCTGAAAAGCAGAAACACCTTCACACTTTTTCTTACCCTCAAAATTAACATAGTCAGTAGCATCAGGCTCAGGCCACTTACCAGTCAACGAACAGCACGCTGAAGTAAACAATCCTGGCTGACCACCTTCTTTCTTTATCATCATGTGGTACAAGCCATCCGCAGGCACATAGTTGATATCTGCATCAATCGTAGCATATCCCCAGTCAAATAGCAATCGCGGTTGCGTGAGAGTGGTGAAACTCTCATCTGCATACGAATAATACATGCGATCGTATGCCTCTTCATCACGATTCCACATGGAGAAATACACGAAATAGCCTCCTTTACGACCATCTGGCCAACGATATTCTGAATCCCAGAATATCTGAGGTGCCCACACGCGATTGATTGTTGCCCAATCCTTATACACAGAACGCTTTCGTTCTTTTTTCTTCTTACCATCAGAAAAGACATCAAGACCTTTGCGGAAATCAAAGGTTGTGGATTTCCAATGTATGAGGTCATCAGAAACAAGAAGGTCGATACCGTAGTTATCCCACGCTTCTTTCTTGCCTAGACGCTTGGTAGCCGAGTTGTTCATATCTGTTGTTACCATCAGATAACCACTCATGTCATGCTTTCTACATATATATGCGTCACGCGTACCTCCTTCAATACCCGCGAGCGCGCGAGGAGAAAAGATGGAATCACCTCCTATCAGGTCATGAAATGTCACTCCATCGCGAGAAACAGCGTATGAAGTCCATTGTCCACGCCCACTCATGTGACAATATAGGTAATTTTCACCTTTTTGAGGATTTCCCTCAGATTGGGCAAAAACAGCCGAAAAACTGACACATATCAAGGCAAACAGGGGTAATATGCGAGTTATATTCATAAATATGCGAATTTGAATGCAAAGTTAGAAATAATTCACGAAAAAATAAACGCTTTTACTACTATTAACTGTTAACAATCGTTAAAAGCAGACTTTAATGTTAAATTTGGGAACTTTAACCTCGAATTTGTTTGGAAAAACGGATTATTTTTTTTATCTTTGCAAAAGTTTTCGGTTTTCACGATTTGTGGAAACAATTAGGAATAATAACTAAACAGTGTCTAATGAGATTAAAGGAAATATATTCGTTACTAATTATTAATGCTATGTTGTTATTGGCATCAATGCCAGTTTCTGCACAGGATTTGCTTGCCAGACAGGCACCTATCGATCGCAGAATGCGTGCCGTTGATACCTTAGCACTTAAAGCAGTTATCGAAAAAGAATCACTTGAAAATCCAGCCGCTCAGCTTTATGAGGACTGGGATAATAGATACGCTCATAAGCAGACAGAACTTCCAGACTCTTTCAGAATCAGCCTGAAGCATTTCTGTATGCCAACAACCAGCAGAGTCATCACAAGTAAGATGGGCCCACGCTGGGGACGTACTCACAAAGGACTTGACATTAAAGTATATATCGGCGATACAATCCGTGCAGCCTTCTCTGGTAAGGTTCGTATCAAGAAGTACGAAGCACGTGGCTATGGTAAATATCTCGTAATCCGCCATCCAAACGGACTTGAGACAATTTACGGTCACATGAGCGATTGGCTCGTAGATGAGAATGAGACAGTAAAGGTAGGTCAGCCAATCGGCCTTGGTGGTAACACAGGTCGAAGCACAGGTTCACACCTTCACTTTGAGACACGCCTCTGTGGTGTAGCTCTCAACCCTGCCCTTCTCTTCGACTTCGTCAATCAGGACGTAACAGCCGATTACTATACTTTCCGTAAGAGCGACTATGAGCAGGAGTCAGTGGCTATCAACAATACGATCCATCTTGACGGTGCTTCAGAAAGCGAAGAGACTGCAGAAGAAAAGCAGGAAATTGCTGAAAGCGAGGTTCGCCAGTACACAGAGACACGTTATCATAAGGTTTCTGCAGGTGAGACACTCTACAGCATTGCTAAGCGTCGCGGTGTTACCGTCGAACAGCTCTGCAAGCTCAATCACCTGACACGTGACATCAAAGTCCGTCCAGGTCAGATTCTCCGCTACTCTTAATGGGTGGCTATAAGAAAGAATCAAATTAAAAAGTTTCCCCCTTTCATAATCAAATAAAAGTTTTGGAGGGTCAGCCGAGACGTGAGTTTCCGCTGATCCTTTTTTTGTACCCAAAAGAAATAGCGAAATATTGAATGTCTGAAATAATTAAATAATGAAATATTGGAATTGGGAGTTTTACAGAAAAGTAAATGATTATAGAAAACAAATTGGAAGTAAATTTATTCAGCAAATTTAGAATCACCATAAAAGGCGAAAACAATTGTTCGATTTTTCCGTCCTTAAATACACCTCCCATCTACCTCCTATGTAAGTCCTATGTAGTTCCTATATGACTCCTATGTGAGTCTTACTTATGAAATAGACTATAAATGGGAGTTTTAGGGATAGAATATAGGATTCACGAGGAAAATATTGTTCGATTTTTCCGTTTCGAGCACAACAATAAAAACAACAGAAATAGCAACAAAAGCTTTATGTAGTAACGCATTTTTCTCTGGCACAAATTCTAATATTATCCATTCGGCACAAAACACCTATCACCTTGGATATATCACCATTGGAAACCCGAGTCGTAATCTTAAAAAAGCCATAGTACTAAAAAAAGTTAAATATTTTCATTTTGAGATATTATATTTTGCATGACTAATGAAATATTAGTAATTTTGCACATATCAGTTTTACACATAATTTCGCACCTTAGTATCTTTTTATATCTTACCAGATGCAGAATTAATGTTAAACACAAGAAGTACTAAACCAAAAACTTAGCATCTTCCACGACCTTTAAAGTCGTTATGTACCAATGATATTATAACATACTTCAAATTGCAAAAATATATCAAAACATGAATAACCACAATACGTACAATTTAACCAAGCCCTTCAAGAAAGGACTAAGCAGAACTATTATGAGGGCACTGAAAAACCCTCCCTCATTTTGAGTTACTTCCCGCGCGCCTGCGACTGTTTCGC
>DCJC01000083.1 GCA_002317355.1 Prevotellaceae bacterium UBA1710
CCACAGGGTTTGTCGGTTGCGCCTATTTTATTATATATAAGGTTCGCGTATATTGATTAGTTGAGAAATTGTGAAAATTAAGAGTTACGAGTTTCGTGTTTCACCTCTTTGAGTTTTGAGTGTGACTACAGATTCTTTTAGAAGGTGACAGTAATTGAAAACTTGCTCAAATCACTTTCTTGGGGAAAACAGATTTCGCATTCAGGGAAAATTGGAGAACATGGTGCTATTTGTTATACCTTTGCACACAGATAAGGAAGCTCTGCCTTCGCTCTGCCTCCGTTATGCCTTCGCTATGGCTCTGCTATTTTAGCAGAGAATCAGCAGAGGGAACGCGAAGGGAATGCTACGACAGATGCTCCTTACTACTAACTTAATTACTAACTTTTTCCCCCGCTTACCCCAGCGGTGACACCACGGACACGAGAGGCCACAGCGCGCTAGCTTCTTGCCCCTTCACGGGGAAGATGTCCGAAGGACAGAAA
Organism: Prevotellaceae bacterium UBA1710; assembly: GCA_002317355.1. Lineage (GTDB taxonomy): Bacteria > Bacteroidota > Bacteroidia > Bacteroidales > Bacteroidaceae > Prevotella. Next base: position 486 of record DCJC01000083.1, read on the forward strand.
GGGGCCAGGCTTTATGGCAATTCTCAACGGAATCGCATCAAAACTCAAGGGTTCGGCTGGTAGCCTTACCTTCCGTCGCACTGGCGGTCGTACTATTGTCTCTGAGAAGGTGACTGACGTGAAGGTCACTCGTACCGAACCGCAGCAGCGACATCGCACCAAGTGGGCGAACTGTGTGCAGATGTACAAGGGTATTCGTCCGCTCATCAACTATGGCTTTGAGTCAAAGCCGCAGAACCTCTCCGACTATAACATGTTCGTGAAGGTGAACATGCAGCAGACTCCGGTCTATCTCACCAAGCAGCAGGTGGCTGGTGGTGCTTGTGTGGCTGCTCCTTATCAGATTACCCAGGGCTCTCTCCCTGCCATCGTAATCACTGGCGAAGGACGCAACGCTGCAACCAACATCTTCATCGCAGACCTCACCCTCGGTGCTGCTACTACTGTGGCAGAGTTCTCAAAGGCGGTGGTGGATAACAATCCTGACTATCGATACGGCGATCAGATCAGCTACTTCATCGTGAAGCAGAAGGTGAACGAGTCAACGGGCATCCCTTACTGCCAGTTCAAGGCAAGCAGCATTATCCTTGATGCTGCAAACACCGAAAATCTTTGGAATATCGTTCCTAAGAACGGCTTCTCGGCACAAGACGGTTGTCTTGCGCATAGTGGCAACGATGGCGATTGTGTCTTTGCATGGGTGCACTCTCGCAAGAGCAACGGTAAGACTCTCGTCTCTTCTCAGCAGCTCATCGATGCTAACAGCAAGCTCGCGGAGTATCAGGGCGAGATGGCGTATTCCCTCGCTGCAAGCAGCTATGGTGAGAGTAATAGCGCATTCCTCACACCTGACGGTGTGAGCACTGGGGCTGGCTCGCCAAGCATTAACCCTAACCCTGGTGGTGGCTCACAGGGCGGTGGAGACAGCCTCTAAGAAGTGAATAGTGAAAAGTGAAAAATGAATAATACTTAATACTGCTGGCGCATTAAGGGCCCAATCGCGGCAGCAGTATTATTCACTAAGCATTATTCATTATTCACTATTCACTTAGAAAAAAACAATAAAAACACCTTAAGGTCTTAGAGCCTCTTGCAGATGCTCTTCTGATATGTATATTTGCTTTCCTAGTAAGCCTTCGCACATACTCCGATGTTATCCGCTCAGCACGTAGTGATGCTTGCCAGAGCAAGAACATCGGACTACGGCTTCCTGATAAATCAAATATCCATATCAGGCCTATGGCAGACCTTAAGGCGATAAACAGAGAAAAAACTCAATCACGGCCTTTCTCCGTATGGCAAATTGTACATTGTACATGGAAAATGGGCATGCCTTTCACCATAACGCTTATCGTCAGTGTCGTATTGATAGCAGGAGGCTTTCTCGTTCCCCCATTGGGGGTGATTGACGGTAGCGTGATAACGAGTGTTGGTCTCCTACTTATGTTTGCCGTTCTTGCTCAGGTGCCTAGTGTCCTGAATGCTATCAATGACGGCAAGCGCATAAAGTTTCAAAAGGGTGACATTACCTTTGAAGCTTCTTCTGAACAGTAAATTTTCTTCATTCGCAATGTTCCCTTCAAGGCAGAGATGCTTTGAGGGGATTTGTAGTTATCCATAAGCAACAAGAAAAGTAACCAATCTATAAATATACGATATGAATATCTTTAATATACACATTGAATTCGACTCAAAGGTGTTTTGTAGGACTGTAGAGAGTTTCATTGCCCAGAAGCAGAAGGCTTATGTGTGTGTGGTGGATGCTAATGTAATAACCATAGCACAGAAGGATCTTAAGTATAGAGAAATTGTTAAAGGTGCGAATATAAATACGTGTGATGGTAGTTCTATCTCAAAGATGGCAAACTCTATTTATGGCACTAATTATTCTGCATTTAATGGTCCTGAATTGTTTGAGTATTATATAGAACGCCCTTATAAGCATGTTTTGTTGGGTAACAAGGCTTCGAAGGTTGAGCAGATAAAATCTAAAGTTGCAGAAAAAGGTCTTGACCTTGATTTGACTCATGTTGATGTGCCTTTCGTTCCTGTAGATGAGTTTGACTATCCCGCCATTGCCAAGCAGATTAATGATTTGCATCCTGATATTGTATGGGTTAGTCTTGGAGCCCCAAAGCAGGAAACTTTCATCTCGAATATCATGCCATATATTGAACAGGGTGTGCTATTTGGTATAGGTGCAGCCTTTAATTTCTATACGGGTGATCTCCATAATAACAAAAAAGAGATTGGCGGACTTCGTTTCATTTGGTTGGAGAGAATATTCAAAGAGCCAAAGAAACAGATAGGTCGTGTTGGTAATTTCCTATTAGCAATGCCTAAGATGTATTTGGAAGAGAAAAAACGTGCTAAAACTATAAGAAATAATAAATAATGAATATACTTATTACTGGTGTTCACGGATTCGTGGGCTCTAATCTTGTAAAGGCGCTTGCGCCTAATCATACTATATATGGTCTTGATATTGTGCAGCCTCAGAAGGAGGGGGTGAGGACTACTTTCTCTTGGAGCGCATTGGATACAGAAGGGGCTATGCCTCAGATTGATGCTGTGATTCATCTTGCAGGTAAGGCGCATGATACGCGCAACAAGAGTGCGGCTGATGTGTATTTCAAGGTGAATACTGGTCTTACTAAGACGATATTTGACTGGTTTGTGAAGCAGACTTCTGCTAAGAAATTTATCTTCTTCTCAACGGTTAAGAGTGCGGCTGACTATGTTCCTGGGGATATTCTGACTGAGGAGTGCGTGCCAACTCCTGTGGGCCCTTATGGCGAGAGTAAGATCATGGCGGAGAATCATATCATTGAGAACTTTGCTCCTGATGCTATGAATCGTCCGTTCCATAACTTCTGTGATGCAGATTCTAAATACACTGATAAGCAGGTTTACATCATGCGTCCATGTATGATTCACGGTCCAGGCAACAAGGGTAACCTGAATCTCCTCTATGGTGTGGTGAGGAAGGGTATTCCATGGCCTTTGGGCGCTTTTGAGAATAGACGCTCGTTCACAAGTATCGATAACTTGAAGTTTGTTATTGAGGGCTTGCTGACCAAGGATGTGGAGAGTGGCATCTACCACATGGGTGATGATGAGGCGCTTTCTACCAATGAACTGATTGAGGTGATCTGTGAGGCTTTGGGGAAGAAGGCTCATGTCCTGCACATCCCTAAAGGATTGATGAATGGTGTTGCAAAGATTGGTGGTGTTTTGCATCTTCCTCTGAATCCTTTGCGTATGCAGAAGCTTACTGAGAACTATGTTGTAAGCAATGCAAAGATCAAGGAGGCTTTGGGTATAGAGAAAATGCCTGTGAGGGCAAAGGATGGTCTTATTGCAACGATAAAGAGTTTTGCAGAAGGATGACAAAACTTTTCAAGGAACTTATTCTTATTGCTTTAGGAAAGCTTGACTCGCTCAGCAGAATGCCAACTCATGCAGAGTGGGCGATGTTGTATGAGGACGCTCAGAAGCAATCGCTGATCGGCATCTGTTTCGTGGCCTTACAAAGACTGGGGGCAGATGCTGATGAGGGCTTTGCCAGAATCGGGATAGGTGAGATACAATATCTCACTTGGATGGGTATGGCGGCAAAGATTCAGCAAAGGAATGAGGTGGTGAATAGGCGCTGTGTGGCTTTGGGGAAGAGGCTGGAAACCGATGGCTATAGGTATTGTGTGCTGAAAGGACAGGGAGTGGCTCTGCTTTACGGAGATCTTTCTGGGCTTAGACAATCGGGGGATATCGATGTTTGGGTAGTGCCTGAGGATAAGTATGCTACAGGTAGCTTTGATCTTGGTGATAGCAGGAAAAAGACTATAGAGTTCCTAAAATCGAAGGGATGGAAGGTTGGTAAGACTGTTATTCATCATACTGATGTGGAGGTGTTCCCTGATGTGGAGGTTGAGGTGCATCATATTCCGAGTTATACATTCTCGCCTTTAAGGTATGCAAAGTATGTGAAATGGTTCGAAGAACAGTTGAGAGCGGAGAACTTTGATGTTCAAGATGAGAATGTGGGATTTGCTTGCCCTTCTGTCAGATTCAATGCCGTATATTCACTTCTTCATATCTTCCGCCATGTGTTTCATGAAGGTATAGGGTTGAGGCAGTTGCTTGACTACTATTTCATCTTGAGGCATACCACAAAAGAAGACAGGGAATACGCTATAAAGACTTTGCACTGGATGGGCTTGGAACTTTTCGCGGAAGCCATTATGTATGTAGAGCAGGATTATTTTGCTTTGGAAGATGAATTCCTATTATGCAGTCCTGATGAGAATGTAGGAAGATTCATTCTTGATGAAATATTAGAGAATGGAAACTTTGGAAAGTATAACGAGAAGAACCGTGAGGCTCATGAGTGTGGACTCGCAAAGCTTTATTTTCATAATGTTGGCAGAATCTTTACAATGATAAAGTTCTTCCCTTCTGAGGTGCTATGGGCTCCTATATGGAAGCCTGTGCATTATGTTTGGAGAAATGTAAAAGGTTACTAATGGAAGAAATACTCTCACTTCAGTTCAAGGGTATCCCCAATTCTGTATTTGTTATTTCCTTTCTGATATTGTCTGTCCTTATTGTCCTTGTTTTCATACAAAGGAAGAATCATAGGGAGACATTACGTTCGGTTTTATCAATGATGTTTGTGGTGTATGTATTCCTTATGTTTTGCTCTACTGTGGTTTGTAGAGAAATCAAGGAAACTCATAATCTGGAATTAATACCTTTCTGGAACTATAATGACATTTTTGTCTCAAGAAATCCGATGAGTTACTGGGAAGTGCTCTTGAATATCATTCTTTATTCTCCAATTGGATTTATGATAGGATGCATTAGCAAGAAGTTGCTACCAACTATCTTGATATGTGTTTTGTTGTCTGTTGTCACAGAGGTGTTGCAGTTGGTGCTGCATCGTGGGCTTTGTGAAACAAATGATGTGATACATAATACTTTGGGTGGATTTATAGGCTGGTCTCTCTATAGCTCACTTAGAGGGCGACTCATAAAGTTGCGAGCAAAGAAAGCTATAGGGTATTAGAGCCGATGATTATATTTTGAAAATAAACAATCAATAATTATATGAACATGTTCATTACTTACGGAATTATATTCCTAGTTCTACTTGCGATGGAGTTGGCATACTTCAAGATTGCTGACAAGTTTAATATCATTGATAAGCCTAATGAGAGAAGTTCACACTCTACTATCGTGCTGAGAGGTGGGGGTGTGATCTTTGCACTTTCTACTATTGTGTGGATCGTGTTTCAGGATGGATTCGGTAGTTGGGATTTGGTGCTTGAATATCTGCCGTTCCTGTGTGGATTGATTCTGATCGCGGGAGTGAGTCTGGTGGATGATATCATGACGCTTCCTGATAGTATCCGACTTGTGGCGCAGTTTGTTGCCATGGGATTGATGTTCTGGAACTTGGGTATTTTCTCGGGATTCGAGATGGGTGGCTCACTGGTTTCGGGAATCGTTATTCCTGTGCTGGTGCTTCTCCTTGCTCTTATAGTGTGTGTGGGTGCAACGAATGTCATCAATTTCATGGATGGTATTAATGGTATCACGGCTGGTTATGCGCTTGCTGTTCTTGTGCCTTTGCTCCTGCTCAACAATATGTTGCCTGAGCAGTTTATTCTGAACTCATTCCTTGGGGTGACAATCCTTGGTGTACTTGTGTTCTGCATATTCAACTTCCGTCCGAAGGGTAAAGCGAAGTGCTTTGCTGGTGATGTGGGTTCTATCGGCATTGCGTTCATCATGCTGTTTGTCATTGGTAAGTTGGTTATGATGACTGCTGATGTGACTTACCTCATCCTTCTCCTTGTGTATGGTGTGGATGGTGTGCTGACTATCTGCCATCGTATCATGTTGCATGAGAATCTTGGTGAGGCGCACAGAAAGCATGCGTATCAGTTGATGGCGAACGAACTGAAGATTGGGCACGTGAAGGTGACGTGTATATATATGGTGTTGCAGTTGGTGGTGAGTCTCGGATTCATCTATATCTGTCCTAATAATGTTCTTTGCCACTGGATGTATATGATTGGTGCTCTTATTGTATTGGCAGTAGCATACGTGCTCTTCAAGAAAAAGTACTATCATTTGCATGAGGAGTATCTGGCAAGTCTCGGAACGAAGTGATGTTTCCTCAATGAATCTGCATTTACGATATGATACAACTTAAGAAGCGGATTGAAGACCTTATAGAAATGGAATTACGTTCGGGTTCTATGGAGGTCATCACTCCAGTTTATGGCTCACGTATGCTCAATGTTCCATTGGAGGAAGTTGAAATGCTAATGAAGGAGATTGATAAGAAATGAATAAACTTCAACTCTTAGATCAACAACTTATTGATGCGACTTCCGCTAAGGCGAAAGAGAATCCTCGTCTCAGAATGAACTATAACTTTCATTCTACATTGGATGATAAGGTTCAGAGGTTCATTAATTGTATGGAACCGGAGACTAAGGTGGAGATTCATCATCATCCTGTTGATGAGATGCTTATCGTTATTCGTGGTGCTATCAAGGCGATTCTTGTAGATGATGACAAGAATGTGATTGATGAGAAGATTATCCGTCCTGCTGATGGGGTATATGGCGTGCAGTTGCCGAAGAATGTGTGGCATACTGTTGAGTGTCTTGAACCTGATACATGTCTGTTTGAGATTAAGGAAGGGCCGTATGTCACTCATCAAGACGGTGGGATTCTTGAGTGATTAAAGATAAATGGATGAATGATAAAATGAAATTTCCGCTATCTGAGTGTTTGGCTCGGGTAGCGGAAATTTGGTTTTATAAAGCGCTGATTTCTTCAATGGTCAAGCCTGTGTATTTCTGAATCATGTCAATTGGTAAGCCATCGACTTTCATTTGTTTGGCTATTGCCATTTGATTCTTTCTCTCGCCTATACCAATGCCTTCTTCGATACCTTCAGCACGTCCTTCAGCACGTTCGTTCTTCATGACGGAGAGATTTGTTCGATATGTGTCAAGACTTACATTGTATTTCATGCGTTCTTCCTCGCTCATGTGAACGAGTTCAGAGATACCTCCTACCTTGCCGAAGATAGGCTGCTGTGACTGGAATGGTAATGCTGTTGTCATGGTTTCCATATTTACGAGATTGTATAACCAATATTCGATTGGTGACTTCGGATATTCTGTTGATTTTCCCTTGTAGTCAGGTAGCTCGAGGGTGAAGGCTTTTAGTTTTTCCGAGAATACCTCACCTGTTTCATCTACCTTCAGCTGGATGGTGCGGATAGCTTGAGGCTTGAAACCTTTCATGTGGAAGTTCATAAAGAATATGCCATAGACTGGATTCAACTCATAGTTCCATGTGGAGTTTCCTTTTCGCTCCTGTGAGGAGAAAGAACGTGAAAGGTAGAACAGAATGCGGTCGCTGAAGTTCAGTTGTCCCTTGTTCTGCATCTCTACAATAAACTCGCCTCCATCTTCTGTCTTGCAACGCAAATCATAGATGACTCCACGAAATTCCTCTGAATCTGCCACAAGGTCTTTATCGATGAACACAATATCTTCGATTGGTGATTTGGGATTCAGCAGATCTGTGAGAAAGGCTATCATAATGTCTTTCTCACCAAATACTTTCTTGAATCCATAATCGGTCAATGGATTAATGTAGCGTCCTTCTATGTTGCTGTCTGCCATAATTCAATATTGTAAAGAGTCTTTTTGATACACATCTTTTGTGTTGCTCGCGCTCTTTGAGCGCAAAGGTACGATTTTTTCCTTAGTTTCAGTTGTTTGATGCCAAGAATATCTCAAATTATATGGATTTTTAACTATTTGAGTTGATTGCGGAGGGGGGGAGTGATTAAGGTGAATGGTTAAATGATAAATGAAATTTCCGCTATCTGAGTGTTTGGCTCTGGTAGCGGAAATTTGGTTTGTGAGAGATGGTTATGGTTGGGTGGTGGGGACGCGTTCCTGCTCTACCCAGATGAGGTTGTTGGTGTCATAGCCTCTTTGTTGTGCCTCACGAAGGAGATTGTTGATGGTGGCTTGGTTGAGTTTGGGAGTGCGTGAGAGAATCCATAGGTAGGTGTCGTCTTCGCCTCCCACAAGGGCATAGGAGTAGTCGGGGGCGAGGTGCATGATGCGGTAGTCGGAGTAGAAGGGACCGAAGAAGGAGACTTTCAGGAGTCCTGGGGTGTCGGTGAGTTTGCCTTTGCCTTCGGAGGTTTCCCATTTGCCGTTTTTCTTGCCTTGGTTGATGACTGATAGGGTGCCGTCTTCACGAAGGGTGTAGGTGGCGGTGCATTGTTGCATGTCGCGCTCAAATCTGTGGTCGAAACGGGCTATCTCATACCATTTGCCGAGGAAGCGGTTGAGGTTGAAGGACTTTACTGGTGTGTTGTCAACCGTTTGTCGGGTGGTGCATGAGATGAAGCTTGCGAAGATTGAGATGAGGAGTGTGACGAAGAGCATAACGAAGACTGTTTTCCAGTACTTTTGGTTGGTGTCTTGGTAGAATTCAGACTTTGAGCATCCGCATTGCGGACATTGTTCTGGTGCTTCTTCTCCTTGGTGTTCATAGCCGCACACTTTGCAAATCCATTTTTCCATAATTGTGAGTTTTTTTTGTTGATAATTGGTTGTTTGATGCCTGTTTTGGCATGTCGTGGGCAAAGGTATGGGTTATTTCGTGAATTTTGGTGGGGTGGTGTGGCGTTTTTCTTATCGGAGAGGTAGTTTTTCTGATGGTGCTTGCGCTTGTGGCTTTGCCTGGGACATTAATTAGGACACGAATTGGGACATTAATTAGGACATTAATTTTTTATGAACACGGAATACTCGGACTACACGGACGTGCGCTTAAGCTTGAGTGGTTTTGCTTGAAACATTAATTAGGACACGAATTGGGACATTAATTAGGACATAATTTTTTTGAACAAGGAATACTCGGACTACACGGACGTG
>DCJC01000047.1:0-1667 GCA_002317355.1 Prevotellaceae bacterium UBA1710
TTCAGACCGTGTTTGATATTGATGAGCCTGAGTACATAGAATCTGCCTTAAAACGCGCTAAGGAACTCAATGACGACGAGACATCAATGTGGTACAAACACGTGCTCAGAATTACCTACAGTGTTAGACGTAAGCTGCACATCGATATCAGGCTTCCACTTGGCATGACCATCGAGGAAACACAGACACAGTTCGGTAAAGACCTTGGTGTTCCGTTCGACCCAGCTTGTACGACTCCAGAACGCTTCATATACCTTACTGATGCATCCAATGAGGTCTATCGTAGTGATGACTGGTGCATGATTCTTCCACAGGAGGAACTCGAAAAGAGACGTAAGGCATATACTGACCGTGGTCTTCCTATTGATGGCGTTGTTCGTAAGGATAAGAAGGTAACTCAGAAGGAGAAGACTATTGTCAAGGCAGAGGAAAATATGCCACAAGTAGAGCATGATGATACCCTTACTTTTGATGGTATCCCATACACTGACATTATTCGTAAGTATTGGGAGCTATACAACAATGGTATGGAGCCCATCGAGGGATGCAGACATTCATTAACATGGCAGCTGGCAGTAAACCTCCGTGCAATCTGTGATTATGACCAGACCAAGCTCGAGCAGGTTATTCCAAACTATTGGCACAGCCAGGAGGATATCGCCGAGTATCGTGCAACGATTGCAAGTGCTAATGCGGAGCCACGTAAGGGCATGCCAACTCGCATGGCAGAGGTTCTTAAGGCAATCAAGAGCGATAGGCTCAACAATCTTCTTACCGAAGGAGGGAATGATGATAATCACATTCCAGTATATACCAAGACGAAGCCAGGGTTTATAAAACTCATCAGTTCGAAGGTTGACAAGACCCTGAAAGCAATGGTCGAGGAGTCCATTTGGCCTGCATTGTGTGCTTATCTTCCTGGTACTGTTAAGTTCCGCTATATAGACGGCAAGGAGCATGAGGCCAATATATCCAGCGTCCTAATAGCAAGACAGAGTAGTGGTAAAGGCTATATCAATGAGCCAATAGAGGCTATTTTGGCTGATATCACGGTCAATGACGATATCTCCCACGAAAAGCTTGACGAATGGCGCAGAAAGTGCAGAAGGAGAAAAGAGGAGGGCGAAGAACCTCGTCCTGATGACATCTGTATCCAACGCTTGAACGGTAGCATGACCCCAGCCCGTTTTGCCGAGGCACAGATTGATGCTGCTAAGAACGGTAAGAAGAGATGCCACTCTCTCTTTGATGAGATTGAGCTGGTAAAAGGTATCAGCCGTAATAACCTGGAAGAGTTGTTCGCTTTGATTCGTGCTGCATTTGACACTTCAAGATACGGTAGAGATGCGGTCGGCGCTCAGTTTGTGAGCGGCAGCTTCGACGTAAGATATTGTTTTAACGCATCAAGTACTCCTTACGCCGTCCATAAGGTCATCACTCAGAAATGTGTGAATGACGGTACGCTGACCAGACTTAATGTCAATACTCTCTTTCGTGATGATGATAGCATGCCAAAAATAGGAAACTATGACGAAGCCTATTATTATAAGGTACGCAGCTATGTTCAGAAACTTAAGGACGCTGATGGCCTAATAAAGTGCCCACAGGCTGATAAACTGGCCAAGGAACTCGTTGAAGAACACAAGCAGATAGCCCTTGAAAGCGGT
>DCJC01000047.1:1692-30004 GCA_002317355.1 Prevotellaceae bacterium UBA1710
TGGAGGGATATAGAACATTCTCTTTCAGAGCTTGCGTGATAGGGTGGCTAAAGGCTAACATCCTCTACATCCTCAATGATTACAAGTGGGAAAAATGCATCGCTGACTACGTAAAATACTCAGTACGCAGAGATATGTGGTGTAAGATGTATTACTTCGGCAAGGACATTGAAGAAGGTCATGGAGAGACAGGCAATCAGCGTGTAACCGTCCAGAGCGTGCTTGCCTTGTTGCCTTCTGAGTTCTCCGAAGCCGACTATATGAAGAAGGTGGAGGAGTTGGGAAGAAAGGGTAACAAGGGAACCTTGAGAACCTGGGTCAGTCGCGGTAAGATATACTACGATGACACCTCAAAGATGTATGTGAAGGCTGGGAAAGATGCGGCTTAGAAATGAAAAGTGGAGCGTGGATCGCTCCACTTTTCTTTATATTTTGGAAAGGAATATATTTGGAAAAGAATATATTGGGAAAAGAATATATTGGGAAAGGAATATATTGGGAAAGTAAATTAGGAGTAAATTATATCAGTAAATTATGGGGCGGTATTCACCGCCTTGGAAATTATTTTTTTCTACATTAATTTCCATATATTATCACGATTTATTCAAAAATTAATTTCTGTCTCCATTTTCTGTCAATTTACTTTCCATATCCTCAAGCGCAACAACGCAACAGCGCAACAGTAGGATATTGAGGTTCACTTATTTCAATTAGTCTCTGGAACATGGAAGGTTCCTGAGCAGTAGCTGGCTGAGGTGACAGCAAAGTAGGCGTGATGCTGCTTGACGTAATCCATGAGGCGGGTGAAGGTGATGTTCTGACTGAGTATGTTGGGATTGCCTATCATGAGGAGGTTGAGACGGGCACGGGTCATTGCTACATTCAGCTTGCGGTCGATAATCATGTCATCCTCCTCAAAGACGTTATCGGTAAGGAAGTTAAGCTGATATGGCTGATGAACCGTGAAACCATAGATTATATAATCACGCTGGCTCCCCTGGTATCGCTCAACGGTGTCAATAGTAATATCATGCAAGACATCCACACCATATTTATCCATGGCATTTCTTACCGTGGTAATCTGATTACGGTATGGCACGATGACACCTACAGTCTTGTCCTTATCAAATGACTCCTTGTTAAGAAGGTAAATCTGATAGACCGTAGCAGCTATCATCTCAGCCTCAACCATATTTGTCTTTACGGAAGGGGATAGATATGGTTCTTCTGCCGTGACAAAAGCCACACGATGCAAAGATAGCATCTTGATGATACTATTGTCCGACTGTACAACTGTATTAGGCAACTGCTGATGCTCAAGAGGCACAATGTCCAGTTTGCTGGCATAGAAAGCATGATTCGGGAACTCGGCAATACTCCTATGCATACGACCTTGCTTGGTGAGCATATAGACATAGCGCTCGTCATATCCGTTGTCCGTCTTGAAACTTGCTAATAGTCTCTCGAAAAGAGACAGGCGGCAGTCAGTTAGTCCGATTGCATTCAACTCAGGCTCTGTTACTACAGATTCCTCTGGCAATTGCTGAACAACAGCAGGTAACTGCTTATGGTCGCCGATAAGCACAAATCGGTCAATAGCCTCCTTATCATCAGAATGAGCAGTAAGCAAGCCTATAAGGTGTGGCTCAAGTATCTGTGACGACTCATCGACGATGGCAAGCGTGAAGTGCTTCAACTTCAGCAAACTCATATTCGCATTGATTGCAGCCGTAGTTCCACAGAATACTCTTGTGCCCTTAATTAGTTTATAGACGCCATTTCCACCTTCTACTTTCTCGGAACGTGAAGAGAGCAGATACTCACGATATTCTTCTGAGCATGAGAGGTCAGAACCGATACGGATAAAGTCAAAGTCGAAATCTTCATGCTTAATCTCAACCAACTTACTGCAAATCTCATCCACAGCCCTATTGGTGTAAGACAGCAGAAGAACGGTACCATCAGGCTCAGAGAGTTCTTCCTTTAGGAGGTTTACAAGTCCGAAAGACGTCTTTCCTGTACCTGGAGGCCCGATAATGATAAACATATCCCTTGCCTGCTTAGCGTGAGTAACCAAGGTGTTGAAAGAGCCATAATCACCATTGATAGATATTGATGAGTCAACATCAGGCTTTCTCTGGGAAAGGATAAGGTCACGCCTATGCTTAGTGCCAGAGAGGAAACCATGCAAAGCACTATACAACGAGCCAGTCATAGACTCAAGCATATCGTGCTCTATAGCCCAGAAAGTGCCCTCAGGCTTGTCAAACACCTTACTATCCGTCTGACTATTGCGAAGCCTCAGCTCGATATTATCAGCCTTTATATTCACGATACTTGCCCTTGTAACCATGTCAGCACAAGCATTTGGGGCATTCTCACTACTATATGGATAAAGGATGACGATGTCACCAATACGGAAATTGGTGGAGTCGGAAGATTGTGGTTCGGTGAAATCCAGTATGATGGAAGAAACAGCATCGCCATCACGCCCGAAATCCTTGATTGTGAGCTTGTCGTAGATGTTACCTGCCGATTTCTTATCCTCAAGTGTATCGTGCCAGACAGATGCAAAACCAGAGTTCTCCTTCATCTTATTACCCATCTTCGTGAGCAGAAGCTCATTCTGCACGAAACGAAGGAAACGAAGATAGTATGACAGTTCCAAAGAAGAAGCCTGCTGGATAGGAGAGAGAAGGTCTGACAGTTGTGGGTAGATGAAATCATCCCATAATTTTCCATTCATTTTCTTCTGGTTGAGCATGGCAGGAGAAAGGCTCTTCAATAGGTCGAAGCCTTCCTTTGCATACATTATTTCGCTCCATGCTAAGAGATTACGCATCTTAATGGCACGAAGAAGCAAGTCAGGACTTGGAGGCATCATCAGCAAGCCCTTGCTATACTTTGAATACAGCAGCATGGTATGCCTTAACTGAGTGGAATACCTCTGGAACTCGTATTGGAACAAGGCACGATAGAGCAGAAGCTGAACCTCATGCTGTTCCTTGGCGATAGGGGTGCAAGGGTCGGGATTATTGCGAACGAACTCACCTTTGCCCGATTTCTGCTCTATGATAGTAACATCCCCGTCCTTCTGATACAGGAAGTCGAAACGCCCTTGAATACCAAGTACCTCACTAAAGAATGATGGCTCAAGAATAACCTCGCGCTTGTCATAGTTGCCTATCGCCTTTGGCAAGTCCTCACCGATGAGTTTCTCGATGTTGGCTTTCTGAATCTCAGCATCCTGCTTGAACTGAAGGAAATTGGCAGAGTTGACCATCTCTGGGCATGAAATCATACTCAGGGCATTGGCATTGATATATTGCTTTATAGAATCCTCAAATGCCACTTCCCTTGAATGCACCGTGTCATCAAGAAACCTTCCTGCAAGATTACCAAGATGGATAGGCATGGTGTTAGCCTGAGGCTTAATCTTATTTACCAGATTGACAAATGGCGACTCTGCATAGCTCTCAAAGCAACTGGCAATTGTGGTGACATTAATGAGATAGTCAGGCTCAAGGATGATGAGTTCAGGCATGAAGATATTACCCGACTCATCCCTACGAACACGCACAAGGTTGAGCTGAGCACCTACCCAAAGCACATCGTTAAGATAATCCCATGATGAAGAACCATCGTGAGTAAGTATCTTATTGTCGTTGCTATAGCATATCTGAATAGTGGTGTTATCCTCTTCCTCTGTTGCCCAGATGTAATCGTCATCCCATTTCTCCACCACAACACGAAGAACGTTCTCCTCAAACTTTCCCCATGAGTCTTTCTTCCTGTCAAACTGAGGGAAATGCTTCTTTAAGGATGAAGGGATATCTTTCTTACCACAGAGATAATAGACGAGTAGGGTAGTAGCCTTGAGATTATGAGGGAATGATTCAGTTAAAGTGTCATCAGAGAGTTTCTGTCTGTTACTCTTCTCTGGAAATAGTTCCTTTCTTGCGAGTTGCAGAAGTGCAGACACAGTATAAGGTACATCATGCTCCTTGATGCAATAGTCGAGCTTTGCAAACAGCCCCACAAATGCTATCTGGCAATCCATTATGCTCTGCTCTATGGCACGAGCAAACACACTCCTTATAATATCATGCTTCTGACGAATACCAAGAGTGCTGTTGCATGCATTCTCCAACTGCTCATAGAACGTATCAGCAGTATCGACAATAATAGATTTACCGACACTATTAGTGATAGCATCGGTGATATCAATCTTTCTCTTTGTATAAGCTTTTAGTTTCATAGTTCAAAATCGGAACTATTTCTTTTGTGGCTCTTGCTTCTTCTTTCTCCTGAAGAAATTACTGAAGGAATTAAAATCGTATTTCCAGATAAGACCAAGACCTTGAGTGATGCGTGAAGCACCCTCGAAGTAACGGTCGTTTGTCTGGTTGTATCCACGTACGGCAAAGTTTCCGCTTGGTGTAAGGAGATACTGCAAATCGAAGTCACCAATAAAGCCTTGCGTTGCGTTAGTTGCATTATCACGATAGCCGAACTGTCCGTTGAAGAGAAGACGGTTGTTGAGCATAGAACCATTCAGCAAGCCTTCATACTCCGCATTGTAGAAGCCTTCATCACCAGGAGAGATATTAGCACCGAAGTTCCAGTTGTTGTTCTTCACCATCTTACCGAGAACATTATTCAACTGCTGACTGAGCGTACCACTCACGATACTCTGCATGGCAAGCGATGTCTGATTCACACGGTTTTGCTGTGCACTCGCGTTGTTGTTTCCCTGAGCGTAGAAACGACCGATAGAAAGCAGATAGAGCACCTGCTGATTGAGTTCCTCCTCACTATTGATGAGTGAGAAAATCATCTGGCGTGCCTCTCCATTATTGGTATGAGGGTCAAGGTTGAAGTTAACTACTGGAGCCTCTGGACTACCTGTGATATCCATCAGACAGTCCACCTTGATATTATTGCTTGAGAATGACTTGCCAATATTGAGGTCTGAGAGCGATACACTATTGAGCGTGTATTTTGCCTGCATATTGAGAGTAGCCTTATATGGGTCACCACCAAAGGCGATACTACCTCCCTTAAGGAAATTGAAGTTACGGGTGATGACATTCTGGATTGTCATCTTATAGATACCGTCATTGATAAGATAGTTGCCGAAGAGGTCAAAGCCACCCTTGTTATACCAGTTGGCACGAAGCACACCTGAACCATGGAGGTCGATATAGTCACCTGTGTTATTATCCATAAGGAGACGCAGGGTTGCAGAAGGAGCCACGTTGACAAGGAAGTTCATACGCATATTGGTACGCACGTCATTATCATCATCATCTTCCTTAGTAACCTTTTCTTTGACCTTACCACCATTCTTCTGCTTCTCAGCACTTGAGCCCCAGTTGATGAACTCTGAACGGGTGATGGCATCAGGACTTGAAGCATTATAGACCATACTACTGCCTGGTTCCACCTTTCCGTCCACATTGAAGGTTATCTCACTACTACGACCTATGATGTCGCATTTTCCAGTCATGAAGGCTGTTCCATAGAAGTTCATGTCTCCGAAGTCATGGAAGTCATAGCAGAGGAACTTGTTGGCATCTATGGTGAAGTCGTAGGTCATTCTGCTCAGGCACTTATGATGCAAGCCACCAGAGAAATATGCCTTATTACCGTATTTGTCAAATATCGGCTGTTTCTCCACATAGATATCATTAGGAACAAAGTGAACGGTATCTCCGTGGAATGAATAGCGGCAGTTGAGTGATGACACGGTCACCGCACCATCAATAACCATATCTCCCTCAAGATTAATGCCTGAGAATGGACCGAAGAGACGAACACGACCGACACCCGTTGCATCTATATCCTCCATGAACGAACTGCAGAATGAGTGCATGAAATCAAGATGCTCGTCAAATGCGTGAATGTCAAGGTCGAGACCTTCACGCTGAGGTGATACATATCCGTTGATTTTAAGAAGTGTCTTGGACTGCTCATCTGCATAAGCATCGATGTCTATCTGCTCCAAGTCATTATTGAGAAGGGCATCCACATGCAGATTACCCATTTTTCCGTTCTGGAAGGTAAAGCCAGCCACATCAAGATGTCCTGAGGCCTCTGGTCTTGCAAGGATGTTATTTCCTTCGAAATGTCCGCTTGCAAAGCCACCAAACTCAACAGAATGGAAGTTGACAAGGTTGAGAATATAGCTTACATTGACATTCTTGAGGTCTGCCATGAGATAATCAGAAGATGACTTTGAAGCCACACCATTTATATAGATATGCTGATAGTCATTCTCGAATGTGAAATGGTCTATGGTAAGTCTGTTTTCTGAATAGATGATGTCACGAGTGTGGAGTCGCCAGATACTGTCACCAATCTGTATGTCCGACCTATCAATACCCACATGAGCGATAGGCGAACCGAATGCAGAACTTGTGAAGTTGGATTGCAGACGAACCCTGCCACGGAAGATGTTCTCTCGGTTATTATCCCATGCAACGGTGGCATTCAGCTTGTCATCATGCGCCTTAGCCTCAACAGCAAGAGTGAATGGTGCATTCTTGTTATCCACCATCTGCATTGAGACACTTGAGCAAAGACCATCCTCTGGAGTCCAGAGAAGCAACTGAACGTTCTCCATTTCCTGATTGAAGGCATTTACCGAAGGAATATCCAGGAACATATTAGCCTGCTTGGTATAGCCGTTTATGTAGCCCTGAAGCGTTGCTGGTCTGTGGAGGTCTATATCCACTCCGAGAAGCTTGCGGAGCCACTCCGTTGAGAGCAACTGACCGTCCACGACAACATTGCCAGCACCTGAGATGTTATCCTCAAGTCCAGGAAGAGAAGGGAGTTCCGACTTTACAAGACCGATAACCGTGTTCTTCAACTGTGAAGGTGTGAATTCACCTTTGAGATGCAACTTGATATCGTCACCCTCTACAACCATCGTTCTCTCTGCACCATTGCGTAAAGAACTGAACCTAAGTCTGTTGACGACATAATCCTCAGGTATGCCTTCAGGCTTCACATTGCCACCAGTCATCTTGAGGTCTTTAATATCAAGCGTACCTACAATATCATCTATATTACTGCCATGAAGATTGGCAACACATTGTCCTGAGAATGTTCCGTTGTTCCATTTATCCGTAAGTCCAAGAACCTTCGGACTGATATTACCCAAGTCTATCGTAGCCTCAATATCCTTAACTGCACTTCCGAGCATTGCCTTGGCATCTGCCTTCAGGGCAAGATTTGGGTCATCAATAGCGAACGAACCTTCCACACTACCATTATTATAGTTGGCTGTGATATCGATGTTCTGATAAGGATAATTACGGAACTGTAACTGAGGCACCTTACCATCGAATATCACCTTGCTCAGTTTGCCATCGTTGAAGAATATATCAGTAGATGCATCAAGGGCAAGAATGCCCAACTCCGAGTTCCCGATAATCTGTCCTATAGCCAAATCGTTTGTCTTGACGTGGGTGTCAAGTTCCTTGCCGTCAAACTCTCCTGTAACGGTAAGAGTACCGCATCTGCCAGTAGTGATGTTCTGGTCGAAAGATACCGAAGACTCTGTTCCGTAGGCTGTTCCATTGAATGCCACATCGCCAAGCGCCATCAACTGTGAAGGCATCTTGGTAATGCTGTTCAAGGTCTCGAAAAGTTCAGTGGATACATACAGCGATAGTGGTTCCACACGCCATTTGAGGTTTGAGAGGAATGATTCCACAACACCCTCGGCATCAAGTTCCAATGAACTGTCAGAGGCTTTCAGTGATGTCTTGAAGTTGGCATTGTCCTTCTCTCCGTCAACAGAGACATTGGCTGTGATATTCGGTAAGTTCCTTGTCTCGAAAGGCAGTACACAAGCGATGTCCTTGAAGTCAAACTGCGGAATATCAAGACTCGTATTAAACTTCAATGCCTCTGCTACAAGCTTGCCATTCTTAAAGTCATAATTGGCATTCAGCTTCGGAACAATGATGTCAGAGTGGGGTAGGGCAATATGAAGGTTTGATATACTTGCCTTGTTAGCATCCGCCTTGGCATGAAGCTGTATATCCTTTATCTCCAGTCCTGACTGCTCATGAAGTGCGAGATGCTTCACGTTGACATCAATGGAATTGTCAGTAAGTTCGTAAAGCATTATGTGAGTAGATAACTTGCTCACGGACAGATGATTCACATCAAACTTCTCACCCTTTCGTGGAAGGTATCTAAGGTTGTATTTCACAGCACCGTTACGAATGACGAGCGATGAAATCTGCAGGTTTATAGGTCCGGTGGATGTAGTGTCCTTTGAAGCAAGGGAATCAACGATGAACTGGAAGTTGAGTGCATCGTCTGGTTTGTTCTTGTAGATATTAGCATCAAGACCAAACAACTGGGCTGATGTAAGGTTTATCTTACCGCTAAGGAGGTCGATGAGGTCAATCTTCACAGAAACACGTGAAGACTTCAGAAGACGCTCCTTGTTCTGGTCGTAAACCTCAAATCCATCAACTACCACTCGGTTAAGGAAACCGAGGTCAACCCTCTCTATCTCTACACGTGAACCTATCGTCTCTCCAATCTTTTCCTTTAGCGTATCAGCAATAAATGTCTGTACTGAAGGCAGATGTAAGACTGCCATCAGCACAGCATACAGACCTACTATTGTCCATATGGTTCTGGATAATATGTGGAGTAGTGTCTTGTTCAATAAACTCTTGGTCCAAATATCGTGGTACCAATTCTAACCATTGTGCTACGGCATTCCTGCGCTATCATATAGTCACCGCTCATACCGTATGAACGCTCAGAGAAGAAGTCATCGTCAGCAAAGTATTTTGCCTTTACCTCGTCAAAGAAATCTGCGGCAATGTTGAACTCCTGGCGGATTTGCTCGTCATCATCCACATTGCTTGCCATCATCATGATGCCACGAATACGGATGTGTGACATTTCCTTCCACTCACCGTCGGCAAGCAGTTCGCGCCATTCGTCAAGTGTCATGCCACTCTTTGTCTCCTCATCAGCAATATGTAGCTCAAGAAGAACATCTATCACACGGTCAACCTTTGCTGCCTGCTTCTCAATCTCACGGAGCAAGCGGATAGAGTCAACAGTCTCAATCATAGATACGTAAGGCACGATGTACTTCACCTTGTTGGTCTGTAGATGACCGATGAAATGCCACACGATATCCTGAGGCAATTCCTGATGCTTCTGCTTGAGTTCCTGCTCACGACTCTCACCGAACACACGATGCCCGAGAGCGTAAGCCTCTTCTATATATTCCTTAGGGTGAAACTTACTTACTGCCACAAGTTCGATGCCTTCACGCAGAGTATGCTTCACCTCAAGGAGTTTCTCTTTTACTGGATACATGTTTGATAATTACAAATCACTAATTACAAATTACCCAATTACGAATACGAAGAATAATTACAAATTACATAGTTTGCATCAGCATTCTCGAATATCTGTGCGGGGTTATCTATATGGGATTATCTATACGGGATTATACGCACCAACATATAGGAAATCAGGTAATTAGTAATTTGTAATTTATATAAGTTTACTGTGCCTGCTCCTCGTACTCTGGTTTTGCGTCTGGCTCGTTCTTTGACTTCAGAGCGTCATGCTGGAACACATCAATGATGCTGGTCTCGGCAATGTTGGAGATAACGTAATCCACCATTGTTGCACCCATCACCTCACCGATATACTTCACTGCCTGTGGGAGAGTGTGAGCCTGAACGAGATACATCACAGCAGAACGTTTCTCCTTCTGTGTCTTCTCATCGAAAGTGAGGAACTGGAGCTTTGCCTTGAACCAACGGTCGTCGTTGTTGAGGTCTGAGAAGAAAATCTCCTTATATGAAGCCTGCTTGATGTCCTTGATATTGAATTCGCCAGAGATATACACAGACATCTCCTCTGTGATAATGCTCTCTGCCTCTGTGAAGGTGAGAGCGTCAACTACATACTGCTCTGTCTCTGGTTTCATGGTGCCGTCGTCCTTCATCTTGTCATAACGCACCTTTACCTCATACCACTGTGATGTTATAGATTTCATTTTGATTTTTTTATTTTTAAAAACTTGTGAATGCAAAATTACGAAAAAATCCCGTAAAACCGAAGAAATTTACATTATATTATAATTAATGTGGATTTTTAAGAAATATTATTTTGATAAACGAATAGATTTCTGTATCTTTGCACGTAAATTTATATAAATACATAAAAAAATGCCAGAAATATCGGTTCGCGGACATGAGATGCCAGAGTCTCCTATCAGAAAACTCGCACCTCTCGCTGCCGCAGCAAAGAAGCGCGGAACTAAAGTATATCATCTGAACATCGGTCAGCCAGACCTGCCAACTCCGCAGGTGGGACTTGATGCTCTGAAGAATATCGACCGCACAATACTTGAGTATTCACCTTCACAGGGTTATCAGACATATCGCGAGAAACTTGTTGGATATTACAAGAAGTACAACATCAATGTCACTGCTGATGATATCATCATCACAAGCGGTGGCTCTGAGGCTGTGCTCTTCTCATTCATGGCTTGTCTGAATCCTGGTGACGAAATCATCGTGCCAGAACCTGCATACGCCAACTACATGGCTTTTGCTATCTCTGCAGGTGCAAAGATTCGTACCATCGCCACTACAATCGACGAGGGTTTCTCTCTCCCAAAGGTTGAGAAGTTTGAGGAACTTATCAACTCACGCACACGCGCCATTATGATATGTAATCCTAACAACCCAACGGGCTACCTCTACACACGTCGTGAGATGAACCAGATTCGTGACCTCGTGAAGAAGTACGACCTCTACCTCTTCTCTGACGAGGTTTACCGTGAGTATATCTACACAGGTTCACCTTATATCTCAGCCTGTCATCTTGAGGGTATCGAGGATAACGTTATTCTCATCGACTCTGTTTCAAAGAGATATTCTGAGTGTGGTATTCGTGTTGGTGCACTTATCACAAAGAATAAGGATGTGCGTGCAGCTGTTATGAAGTTCTGTCAGGCTCGTCTTTCTCCACCTCTCATCGGTCAGATTGTAGCAGAGGCATCACTCGATGCTCCTGAGGATTACTATCGTGACGTGTATGATGAGTATGTAGAGCGCCGTAAGGTGCTTATCGACGGACTCAACCGCATCCCAGGCGTGTATTCTCCAATCCCAATGGGAGCATTCTATACGGTAGCAAAGCTTCCTGTGGATGACTCTGAGAAGTTCTGTCGCTGGTGTCTTGAGAAGTTCGAGTACGAAGGTGAGACCGTGATGATGGCTCCTGCCGCTGGTTTCTACACAACTCCTGGCGCTGGCATCAATCAGGTGCGTATAGCATACGTGCTTAAGAAGGATGACCTTGAGCGTGCCCTCGTTGTTCTGCGTAAGGCTCTTGAGGCTTACCCAGGTAGGGTAGATGCGGAGTAGAGTGAGATTAGAGATTAAGGATTAGGGATTAAGGATTAGGGATTAAGGATTAGAGATTAGGGATTAGAGTATGAACTTCCCTTTGTTTATAGCAAGGAAAATATATAATGGTGAGGGCGGCGGACAGAAAGTCAGTCGCCCTGCTATTCGTATTGCCACTATCGGTGTGGCTCTTGGTCTTGCCGTAATGCTCGTGTCTGTTGCCGTGGTGCTTGGCTTCAAGCATACCATTCGTGATAAGGTTACGGGATTTGGTAGCGACATAACAGTTGCCAACTTCTTCACACTCCAGACATCCGACGAGAAGCCTATCCAACTGAACGACTCAATGATGACCGTCTTAAAGAAAATTGAAGGCGTGAAGCATGTCCAGCGATATGCCATGACACAGGGTATCCTCAAGACCGATTCCGACTTCCTCGGCGTGGCCTTCAAGGGAGTAGGAGAGGAGTTTGACACTGCCTTCCTCTCACGAAATATGATTGAAGGTAGCATCCCTAAGTTCTCTGGGGAGAAGAGTGGAAATAAGATTCTCATATCGAAGATGATGGCCGACAAGCTGAACCTTCATGCAGGCTCTAAGGTTTATGGATATTTCATGACGGGCGATGATGTCAGAATGAGAAAATACACCGTGAGTGGTGTCTATCAGACCAACCTCCAGAAGTATGATGAGACGATATGCTTCTCCGACCTGTTTAGCGTTACCAAACTGAACGGTTGGGAGGCAGACCAGGCTACTGGCGCAGAACTGTCGATAAAGAACTACGATGAACTGGATAATGTTCTTCATACTGTCACCAAGAATGTGAATAAGCACGTTGACAGTTATGGTGAAACATACTGCTCAGCTACGGTGGAGGAACTCAATCCGCAGATATTCTCTTGGCTCGACCTTCTCGACCTTAATGTGTGGATTATCCTTGTGCTCATGGTATGTGTCACAGGCTTCACTATGATTAGCGGACTCCTCATCATCATTCTTGAGCGAGTGCAGATGATAGGTGTTCTCAAGGCTCTGGGAGCAAAGAATGGTATGGTGCGCCGCACCTTCCTGTGGTTCGCCGTGTTTATCATCGGTAAGGGTATGGTGATAGGTAATATCCTTGGCATTGGCATCTGTCTGATACAGCACTACACAGGCATCGTGAAACTCGACCCTGCCACATATTATGTAGCAGAAACACCAGTGGAGATTGACATCCCACTATTCCTTCTTGTCAACATCGCCACTCTGCTTGTCAGCGTGCTTGTCCTCATCATTCCGAGCTTCCTCGCCAGTCATATCCGACCAGCTCAGTCCATGCGCTACGAGTAATGCCTTGAGCATGTTCTCTGTCTGCTTCCTTCGGGCACGAGTCTCAGGAATGCTCATATCGGCTTTCTCAAACCATTTGTTGGCAAGACGGAAGTTCTCTATCTGAATGGTGTCCGACTGCATCATCATTCCGCAGCATCCCATTCGATAGTAGATATCGCCCTTCTCACGTTCAAAAGCCACAGGAAGTGTCATTTCATAGTAGGATAGGGCAGTGGCATAGTCTCCTAAGAGAAAGTGGCTCTCAGCACATGAATAATAGCAGATTCCGCGCTCATGAGGTGGGAATGGCTCAAGATGAGGAATGATACTGTCAAGCACCTCGGCTGCATGTGGATAGTCCTGTTCCTTGTAGTAGCAAACACCCATATAGGCATAGAAGCGAGGGTTGAGCTGATACTTCTTTGCCAGTCCCTGAAACAATATCAGGGCTTCGTGGTATTTCTCACCACCGAAGTATTCTATAGCCTTTCCAAGCTTCTCCGACTCCTTCATCTGTGCATCCACGGATAGGGTAGAGACGACAAGAAATATGATTAATGCTACTTTCTTCAATGCTTAACAATAATGGTTTCGCATGCAAAGGTAGTTATTTTTCTTCAAAAACAAATATATATGAAAAGAATATTTACTATATTAGCTCTTGCAGCATCAACAATAGGTATGCAGGCGCAAAGCCTGGAGCAGTTCTTCTGTAGCACACCTGACAGCATACAGCCATACATCAAGAAACTTGACCGCGAGGCACTGGTACTGAGCGTTGACAGGACGAAAGACACCCTGGCTACAATGACCATAGCCATGGGAGGCGATATGACACTTACACACCTCTCTCCATCCCTCATCGTCTTCCATCCTTCAAAGGTGCTCACAATGGAATATGCCCAGCTTCCAGCAGAGGGTGATTCCGTATATTGCGTCATCTCCACCTATAAGGCTCCAGAGGCTGAGAGCAACGTGAACATCTACAGTAAGGATTGGAAACTGCTCTCTTCACTCGATATCTCCGACAAGGCGAAACTTGCTCGACCAGACACCATTTCCGAAGCCCGATTCGATGAAATCATCAAGTCGCAGGACTTCAAGATGACAGTGGCAAACATTGACAAGAATGACTCCCAGACCCTCAACGTGCAGTTCTCAATGCCAATGATGGATTCGGAAGAGAAAAAGGCATTTTTACCTATTAATTTGCAAACAACCCTTAAATGGGATGGTAAAACATTTAATTAATGTAAAAATCAGAAAGAAAAATATAGAAAACTCTTGCAAGTTAGAAAATAATTAGTAACTTTGCATCGTGTTTTTCATGGTATTAGATTATTAAGGTTAATAAAGATTGGTTTGTCGCGACGATAAGCCAATTTTTTTTGTCCCCCATCTCAAGGTCTTTTGAGGTAGGGGACAATTTCGTTTTAATAGAAGAAGCCAAAGCCCACCCTAACCCTCCCAAAGGGAGGGAACTTTATATACTCTGGATATCCCTCTGGGGATTATTGAAATATTGAAATATTGAAATATTGAAATGGGTGATGGGTGATGGGTGATGGCGGTTTGCCCTTCCAGGTTCGTGCAGGAACCAAACTTGGTTCCCGAAACATGGAGAATGCTCACCGCCCTCAACAGTAACTTAATTATAACTTATCAATCTGAATTTATAATTTATGAATCATTCTGGTTAGAGGCTGTCATTACCACCTGTGTTCCCGTTAGCGTTCCCGTTAATGTTCCCGTTCCCGTTATCGTTCACGTCAGGAGTGAGGAACGCGCTGTCACCTACGCCGTAGCTGTTCATAGCGAGGAGGAGAGCAGCATCACCCTGATACTCACTGAGCTTGCTGTTGGCATCGATGAGAGACTGTGAGCTGACGAGAGTCTTGCCGTTGCTCTTGCGAGAGTGGACCCAGGCGAAGACACAATCACCGTCGTTGCCTGAATGACCTACACAGCCATCTACGGTAGAGAAACCGTTCTTAGGCACGATGTCCCAGAGCTTCGCATCATTAGAAGCATCAAGGATAACTGAGTTCGCCTTGAACTGGCAGTAAGGGATTCCTGTAGCTTCGTTCACTTTCTGCTTGATGATGAAGTAGGATACCTGGTCGCCGTAGCGGAAGTCAGGGTTGTTGTCCACGACAGCCTTTGAAAAGGCTGACACGGTGGTAGAAGCACCGAGAGTGAGGTCTGCTACGAAGATGTTTGTAGCTGCGTTTCTGCCTTCGCCAGTTATTACGATTGAAGGGAGAGAGCCCTGAGTAATCTGATAAGGAGCTGCCACACAAGCACCACCTGCCACTTGAGACTTGGTGAGATAGACTGGAGTCTGTTGCATGTTGACCTTCACGAACATATTGAAGTCACTGTTTGCGATTGGCTTTGACTCGAAGCCGTTCTTGAGCAATGGCCTGATGCCTTTGTACATTGCCGTGATGTTAGTGATTCTTGTACGTACGGCCATTTGACCAGGAGTACGAGGATTCTTCACCTCACGTACTTTTTCACTTACGATAGTGAGACCGTTCACTTGCTTGAAGGTGAGCTGTCCTGCAGAACCCTTCATCTTTGATACTATACCATTAAGTATTGCCATTTTTGTTTAAGTTTGAATTTGTTATTAGTTAGTTGTAGTTTGCTTTATTTAAGGCCTTGATAGGGGGGAGGGGGGGATTTACACCTGACTTACCCCTTTGTTAGTGCTTACCAACATATAAGTATAATACATATACCTCTTTATTATATATATCCAAAAAGTGGGAAAATGGGAAGGCCTCAAAGCCACTTTTTTTTGAAAAACTTTTTTTATTTCAATAATTTCAATATTTCAAAAACTTTTTTGGTATATATAAAACATTGATTAGAGTTTAATATCTTATATATAATTATTTATAATTATATATAAGATATTAACATTTTAAGACACATATTGTTAATCAATTTTCTTATTGAAATAATTGAAATATTGAAATGAATCCTTAAGTTCGTTTTTTGTAAAAAAAGCCAAAGTTGGCCTTTGTAGTCTCAGAAAAAAGTTGTATATTTGTACTTGTAAAAAAACAAAAGACATGCATAAATCAATTTTGGAGTTCCCAGACACTCAAACAAAAAAATCTGGAAAAAATGTTGCCTTCGGGCCTTCCCAAAATCCAAGTTTTGGGATATATAAAGTAGAAAAACAAAACAAAATGGAAGAAAAATCCAGAATACAAAACGCCATTGAGCAGGCGCAGAAAATGAATGCTCACTTCGGTCTTCGCGACGCGCATATTGTGCAAACTGCGGCACATGAAGGATACCTGCAGGCAATGAGGATATTTGACGAGACAGTCAGTCAGAATCTCAGCGGTCTTATATACAGATGTGTGTACAACGCCATGCAAACTGCCGCACGAGACTTGTCACGCTATTATTCAAGGTATCAAGATGTATATCGGCCAGATGGTGAAGGAGGGTATTACTTTGACGAGAGTTGCATGACGAACACACATCAATCTCCTGAATATACGATGACACAAACTGAGACTTTAGAGAGATTAGCTGATGCACGAAAGACACTGACAGACCGTGAGAGACAAGTTATCAATCTTGTTTTTGGATTTACAAACGACAACAAACCGCTGACACAGAGTCAGACGGCTAAGGTGCTGGGTATCTCTAAAAGGCGGGTGTCTCAACTCTACAATTCCAGTCTAAATAAATTAAGTAATTATTTACATGATAATGAGAAATAAGACGAAATCTGGCAGTATAACTGCCACATTGAAGGCGTGTGATACGACTTCCGAGAAGCAATGCATTCTCGACCTAAAGAATGTGAAGATGACACTAAAGGCTGGTAGTAACCATACACCACCCGAGATGGTGCCAGTAAAGTCACGGAATAATGATGTGAAGATAAAGCGAACGTCGAAGAACTACATCGTCCAAATAAAGATAGACAAGGATTTTTCCTTCGAGAAGTCGCTTAAGAAATATAGCGGTGAATGTATGCTGGCTTTTCACGACGTGTTGTCGGATTATGTAAGTATCCCAAAAGAGGATGTGCCTTTTTAAGGCACATCTTCCCAAAGAAAATAATACATATTTTTTATAACTTATGATATACTCAATAGATTATCAGGAAATCGAGGGCAAGAAGAAGAAGGTGCTTTGCCCAGTGAAGAATCGTGAGGAGTATCTCGCGATTAGAGATTCTCAAAGACAAAAGAACATCATGCAGAAGATTGCAGATGCTCCAACCATGGAAGAAAAACAGAAGGTGAAGAGAGGGTTAATCCAGTTCGCCTATCAGGTTGTGCCACGGTCAGGAGATATGCTGCTCCAAGGCATTACAACGGCCAATCGCTGGGTGATGGCCGATTTTGACCATATACCACCCGAACAGATGCCTCAAATAAAAGAGCGACTGCTGTCATTGAAGGCCTATTTCGGCATAGCAATGATAGAAGAGAGTGCTCGTCAAGAAGGCTATCATGTCGTCTTCCGAAGAAATCCTGACATCAGCCAGGACGAGAACCTCCAGATGTTGGCCGAAAGAGTAGGGTGGGAGTATGACAAAGGGGCATCGGACATCACACGACTCTTCTACACACCGACGAGCGATAAGCTAATCCACCTTAGCGATGAAATATTCGAGCAGGATGAGGTGGTGTGGACAGCTGGTAACTATGTCCCTATCAATGATATGGTAGAGATAAAGCCTGAACAGACAGAGCAGAAGGCACCTGTGGAATATCCGTCCACATACAATCATCAAGGCCTGGATATACCTTATATTAATATAGTGGCGGCTTATGAAAGAATGAAGGGAGGAGCGCCAAAGCACGGAGATAGAAACACATTTATATATCGTCTGAGCAGTAACATCCGTTATGTCTGCGATTTCGACAGCGACTGGGTAGCAAGTGTCGTTCCTGATTATGGTGAGGATAGGGTGAAGTGGCGCAGAACCGTAGAGAATGCTTGCAATGCCAAAGGTCGAACTGCGGGATTCCCGTTAGAACTAAGAAAGGCATTATCGATGGCTGCTGATGACGTTAAGGGCATAACGAATGAAGGGCTATCAGAAATACAACTGCCTGCAATGCCGAAGCGACTGCCAGTACTCATCAAGCATATAATCAAGAACACCCCAGACCAGTGCAAGGCTTATGTGGCCAATGCCGTGTTCCCAGCATTAGCAAGCTACCTTCATGGTGTGAAGTTCGAGTTGGTCGATGGCTCTCTGAAAGAGCCGAACTTTATGTGTATTTGCTTGGCAAAGACTGCATCTGGCAAGAGTGCAATTAATGTTCCTGTACAATACATCATTCGTGATATTGACGAAAACGATACTTACAACCGTGCTCGTGAACAGGAATGGAAGGATGCCTGTGGTAAGAAAGGAGCCAATAAGGAGAAGCCTGAACGACCAAAGGATATCTGCATCCAGCACATAATCAGCGACTTGACCAATGCTTCATTAGTGTTGCGTTTGGCTGATGCAGAGCAGGCAGGGGAGAAGTATCTCTACTGCAATCTGGAAGAACTTGACCTACTCAAGCAACTACAGACCAATGGCACGAAGGACTGTAGCAAGGTGCTGTGTTTGGCCTTCGATTGTGGTGAATACGGTCAGGAGCGTGTGGGCAAGGAAAGCATCAGCAAGAAGGTGTCAATGCGTCTTAATTTCAATGCAGCAAGTACGGTAGAGAAGGGTAAGGCTTTCTTCTCTGGAAATATGCTTGATGGTGCTGCTGGTCGTATCAATTTTGAGACAATCTACAAGGATTATACCAAGGAGTTCAGGTATGGTCGGTATGATGAGGACTATTATGATAAATTAAAGCCGTATATCGCCAATCTCAAGCTGGCGAATGGGGTTATCGAATGTCCGCAGGCAATGACTGCAGCAAAGAGACTTAGCAAGAAAGTGCAGGAAAGGATTGCCCTTTTCAACGATGAGGTTTATGAGAACTTCGGGGATAGGGCAGTGACCATTGCTCACAGCAAGGCTATGCTGCTTTATATCGCCAATGGTATGACGTGGAGCGCCGAAATCGGCCGATTCATGGAGTGGAGCTTTGAAAGGGATATGTACTGTAAGAGCATGTTCTTCGGGCAGGAGATACAGACTGCGAATGAGCGTGAGAATGAGGCACTTACAAAGAAACATCGTGGCCGTGCAAATTTGCTTGACAGCCTTGATTATACATTCTCTCTTGATGATGTCACGACACTTGCGGAGCGCGAGAAGACAAGCCGTAAGGCCAAGGAACTGCTTGCTGTATGGAAGAGTCGCGGATATGTAACGGAGGATGAAGAAACTGCGGGGATATACGTCAAGACGGATGAGTATATGAAGCGGTGTGCGTAGCCCCCTCTAAATCTCCCTTAAAGGGAGACTTAACTCACAACAAAAGAACTGAATGAATGTCAGTGTCTGAGGCTGTAATACCTCTGGCCCTGACATTTTTTATTTCAAACCACCAACACCAATTTCAATATTTCAATTATTTCAATATTTCAATAAAAAAACATATCATTATACCAATGACATAGAGGACCGATATCGGTCCTCGAAAACTCCTATTTATCATAATAGGCATTCTAATACAAAAGTACGAATATGCTTTTGGAGCCTGGATTTAACGGTTTCCTGCGTGAAAATCACATATTCTGACCAATGATAAAGAAAATGTGAAATATTAAATTCTCAGATGGTAGTTTGTCATTTATTTTTAGTATCTTTGCACCAAAATATAAATATAATAATAAAAAATGGATAAGAAAGAATACAAAAGCATTGCAGTTGATTACAAGCTCTACGTAATCGAAAATGGTGAAAAGGAACTTCAGGAAGAAACATCTGCTGGAAATCCATTCCGATTCCTCAGCGGCTTCGGCATGACTATACCTGGCTTTGAGAATGCCATCGCTCCTTTGGCTGTTGGCGACACATTCGACTTCACACTTTCAAAGGACGACGCTTACGGCGACTACTACGCTGAGCGTGTGCTTGACCTCGATAAGCAAATGTTCTGCATCGATGGCAAGTTTGACGACGAGCACATCTACGTAGATGCAATCGTACCTCTCCAGAATCAGGACGGAAACCGCTTCATGGGTCATGTTCTTGAGATTTCTGACAGCAAGGTAAAGATGGACCTCAATCACCCTCTCGCTGGTAAGGAGCTCAATTTCGTGGGTTCTGTTGTGGAATCACGCGAGGCTACAAACGGTGAGATTCAGGCAATGATTAACCACATGACTGGCGGTGGCGGCTGTGGTGGTTGCGGCGGCGGTTGCAATGGTGGCTGTGGCGGTGACTGCGGTGGCGACTGCAATTGTGACGGTGACTGCGATTGCGGAAAGAAATAAGTGAATAACGAAGAGTAAATTACTTAAAGGAGTACAAGGAGTAGCAAGTAGTACAAGGAGTACAAGACGATTGTCTGGATATAATGGCTCATAACATCCTGTTGTGATAAATAATTGTAACTCAAATTCTTCACTCTTAACTCTTCACTCTTAACTTAATATATGAATACATTCGGTAAAATATTCACGGTAACTACATACGGTGAGAGTCACGGTGCTGCCGTTGGTGGTGTTGTTGACGGTATGCCAGCAGGTATCGACATTGATGTTGATTTCATCCAGTCGGAACTGTCACGTCGTCGTCCTGGACAAAGCAAGATTACGACATCGCGCAACGAGGCTGACCAGGTGGAACTCCTCTCTGGTGTCTTCGAAGGAAAATCGACGGGCTGCCCTATCGGCTTCATTGTCCGTAATACCAATCAGCACTCACAGGACTATGAGAACATGCGTTGCACATTCCGTCCATCGCATGCTGACTACACATATCAGACCAAGTATGGCGTGCGTGACCATCGTGGTGGCGGTCGTACATCTGCACGTATCACTATAGGTCGTTGTGTGGCTGGAGCACTTGCAAAACTTGCTCTCAAGCAGTTGGGAATCAGCATTCAGGCTTACACCTCTCAGGTTGGAGATATCTGTCTTGAGCGCGACTATAAGAAATACGACCTCAGTGTCACAGAGACTAATGCAGTGCGTTGCCCAGACCCAGAGAAAGCGGCTCAGATGGAAGCTCTCATCTCTGACATCAAGGCTCAGGGCGACACCATCGGTGGCGTTATCACATGTGTTATCAAGGGTTGTCCAGTAGGTCTTGGTGAACCTGAGTTTGACAAGCTCCATGCAGTTCTCGGTCATGCAATGCTCAGCATCAATGCCGTGAAGGGATTTGAGTATGGCGAGGGCTTTGCTGGTGTCAATCAGCGTGGCTCAGAGCAGAATGATGTCTTCACAACAGATGCTAACGGTAATATCTGCACAAAGACAAATCATAGCGGTGGCATTCAAGGTGGTCTCTCAAATGGTCAGGATATCTACTTCCGTGTTGCCTTCAAGCCAGTTGCTACGCTTCTCATGGAGCAGGATACCGTGGATATGGAAGGTAATGCCACTGTGCTCAAGGCTCGTGGCCGTCATGACCCATGCGTTCTGCCTCGCGCAGTGCCAATCGTAGAGGCTATGGCTGCATCGGTTATCCTTGATGCCTATCTGCTGAATAAGACAACGAAGATATAAAGGTATCAAGGTGGGAAACTTCAGTCAGGTAATTGTTGCTTTAAGATAACATAAAAAATAATAGGTTGGCCCATAAATCAATGAGTCAACCTATTTATATTTTAGTGATGATTAATTTTACAGCACTCCGATAATCTCCTGAACAGACTTGCATCCGTGTGAGTCGAGCCATGAATTGATGCCGTCCTTCACCTTCTTTGTGATGGCAGGGTCAAGGAAGTTGGCAGTACCAATCTCGATGGCGGTTGCACCAGCCATGAGGAACTCGATGGCATCAGTAGCAGAAGAGATACCTCCAAGTCCGATGACAGGGATACCAACCGACTTTGCCACCTGATATACCATACGGAGAGCAACTGGCTTAACGGCAGGACCACTCAAACCACCTGTACCGATAGAGAGGTTGAAGCAACGCTTTTCGATATCAATACTGGTACCCATGAGAGTGTTGATGAGAGAAACGGCATCTGCACCTTCTGCTTCAACCGCACGAGCTATCTCAGTGATATCAGTAACATTAGGTGAAAGCTTCACGATGAGAGTCTTGTGGTAAGCCTTACGAACCTCACGCACCACACTTGCAGCACCATGAGCAGTTATGCCGAATGCCATACCACCAGTCTTGACGTTAGGACAAGAGATATTAAGCTCGATAGCAGGAATCTTATCCAGTTCATCTACACGAGCAGCACACTCTGCATAGTTCTCAGGAGAATTACCGCTCACGTTGACTATCATATTTGTATCGATATCCTTAATCTGAGGATAGATTTTCTTGCAGAAATAATCTACGCCCTTATTCTGAAGACCAACACAGTTGAGCATGCCCTGAGCAGTTTCAGCCATGCGAGGATAAGCGTTACCCTCACGTCCCTGAAGTGTTGTGCCCTTCACGATGATACCGCCGATTTCCTCCAAAGGAACGAAGTCCTGGAACTCTATACCATAACCGAATGTTCCCGATGCTGTCATCACAGGATTCTTCATCCTGAGATTACCGATATTTACCTTTAATTCTGCCATTTCAGTTTCTTAATATTGATTACAGGACCATCCTTACATACACACACATGACCGTCGAGGGTGTCCTCTACACAGCAGAGACAAGCACCAACGCCACATGCCATCTTATTCTCAAGACTTACCTCACAATTTGTGCCACTCTTTACGGCATAGTTGGCAACAGCCATCATCATTGGCTTAGGACCGCAAGTGCTAATCAAATCGAATGACTCCTTTGAAAGGATTGAGTGATTGGTGACAAAGCCCTTCTCGCCTTCTGAGCCATCCTCTGTTGTGATGAATACACGACCGATTTTCTCGTACTCGTCTATCAGAAGCAATTCCTTCTTGCTACGTGCACCGAGCAGGAATGTAGGTTCACCACCCATCTCCTTAATCTTGCGACCGAGGTACATCAATGGGGCAACGCCTACTCCACCGCCTACGAGAAGATGCTTCTTGTCAGCACTTTCAGGGATAGTGAAGCCATTGCCGAGAGGAAGTACGATGTTCACCTTTGCACCTACTGTGAGTGTGCCCAACTGACGTGTTCCGTCACCGATGCAAGCGATGAGAAGGTGGAGAGTATTGTCTTCACGGTCAACGTTATGGATAGAGATAGGACGGCGAAGGAAGGTAGTCTTTGAGCCGTCAACCTGAACTTCCACGAATTGTCCAGGCATCATCTCTGGGAGTGGATTCTCGTCGGTGAGCTTGATGAGAACATACTTCTCGTTGATATGTTCTACCGATTTCACCGTGAGGTCTAAACAGTATTTCTTCATTTTCTTGTTTGTACTATAATTCTATTTGCCTACAAAGTTACTTATTTCTTGCCAAAATAACGAAAGAATGCATATAAAATAGGTATATTATATCTTTTTTTGCGATTTCATCGAGGTTTCAGCGCATTTTTTCGTAACTTTGCAACTATGAAAGGTCGATTTGCCCCATCTCCATCGGGTCGCATGCACTTAGGCAATGTGTATGCAGCCTTGCTTTCTTGGCTCTCCGTCAAGAAGAAAGGAGGTTCATGGGTGCTGAGAATCGAAGACCTTGACCCTCAGAGATGCAAGCTTGACTACGCCCTTCAACTTGAAGACGACCTTCGATGGCTGGGGCTTGACTGGGATGAAGGAGGAACGGAAAACCGTGGCTCTTGCGGTCCTTATCTTCAAAGCCAGCGCTCTGAGATATACGAGGATTTCCTTGAGAGGCTCAGAAGGACAGGTCTCACCTACCCTTGCACCTGTACCCGTGCTGATATCATGGCTACTCAAGCTCCCCACGAATCCGACGGAAGGATTGTGTATAAAGGCACTTGCAGACCAGCCAATATCACAGTCATCGCTTCTAATGCTGTTCGTGCCAGTGTTCCAGATGGTTCTCCATCAGGCCTTTCGGCTGCCACTCGCCTCTATGTGCCAGATAAGGCAATCACCTTCACCGACGGTCACTACGGTGCCCAAAGCGTGAACCTTGCCACTCACTGCGGTGATTTCATTCTAAGGCGCAAGGATGGGGCCTGGGCTTATCAGCTTGCTGTGGTTGTCGATGATGCCTTGATGGGCATTACGGAAGTGGTGAGAGGACGTGACTTGCTTCTCTCAGCCTCACAGCAGTTGTATCTTTACGATATTCTCTCGTTGAATGCGCCTGAATTCATCCATTTCCCCCTCATTTGCAACGAGGCAGGACAAAGGCTCAGTAAGCGCGATAAGAGCCTCGATATGGGCGAGTTACGACAAACATACACTCCAGAGCAGATTATCGGTAGAATCGCGTATTTTGCAGGTCAGACAGACCGTCCAGAGCCGATGAATGCGCAGGAATTGCTCAAATTGTTTGAATGGGATAAAGTTCCAGTTCAGGATATAGTTATCG
Source organism: Prevotellaceae bacterium UBA1710 (assembly GCA_002317355.1). Taxonomy (GTDB): domain Bacteria; phylum Bacteroidota; class Bacteroidia; order Bacteroidales; family Bacteroidaceae; genus Prevotella. The sequence continues at coordinate 25,924 of DCJC01000047.1, forward strand.
AGGTTTAAGGACTTTAATGACTCTAAGGTCTTTAAGATTAAGGACTTTAAGGTCTCTAAGGTCATTAGAACTAAGGACTTTAATGACTTTAAGGTCTTTAGTAACAACCTTTTCAAAAATTATTAATTATCAATTAACTTCAGTTCATGGTTTCCGTAGATGGATTAGCAGTAGAGTTCGGAGGCGATACTCTCTTCAGTAATATCAGTTTCTCAATCAATGACAGTGACCGTATTGCCCTCATGGGTAAGAACGGTGCAGGCAAATCTACCCTCTTGAAGATACTTGCAGGCGTTAGAAAGCCAACTCGTGGCAGTGTCTCTGCACCAAAAGACACGGTCATTGCCTACCTCCCACAGCATCTTATGACTGAGGATGGCAGAACAGTATTCGAGGAGACATCACTCGCTTTCTCACACCTTCGTGAGATGGAGGCTGAGATTGAAGCTATCAATAACCAGTTGGCTACCCGTACCGACTATGAGAGTGAGGAATATCTCGGTCTCATCGACAAAGTAGCTGCTATGAGTGAGAAGTTCTATGCCATCGATATGACTCATTTTGAGGAAGATGTGGAGAAGACTCTCCTCGGTCTCGGCTTTGAGCGTACTGACTTCGACCGTCAGACATCCGAGTTCTCTGGTGGATGGCGTATGCGTATCGAACTTGCCAAGCTCCTTCTCAAGAATCCTGACGTACTGCTTCTCGACGAGCCTACCAACCACCTTGACATCGAGTCTATCGGCTGGCTTGAGGACTTCCTCATCCAGAATGGCAAGGCTGTTGTCGTAATCTCCCACGACCGTAAGTTTGTTGACAACATCACTACCCGCACCATCGAGGTAACAATGGGTAGAATCTACGACTATAAAGTGCCTTATTCACAGTATCTTGAGTTGCGTGCCGAGCGTCGTGCACAACAGCAGAAGCAATTCGATGAACAGCAGAAGATGATTGCAGAAACCAAAGATTTCATCGAGCGATTCAAGGGCACATATTCCAAGACATATCAGGTGCAGAGTAAGGTTAAGATGCTTGAGAAACTCGAACTTGTTGAGGTTGATGAGGAGGATACATCACGTCTGAGACTGAAGTTCCCACCAGCTCCACGTTCTGGTGCCTACCCTGTCATCATGGATGGCGTTGGCAAGACATTCCCATCGCGCATCGACCCTACGGTCACAAAGACCATCTTCGAGAACTGTTCTCTCACTATCGAGAGAGGTGACAAGGTGGCTTTCGTAGGACGTAACGGTGAGGGTAAGTCAACACTCGTGAAGTGCATCATGGGACAACTTGAGCATACTGGTAGCATACAGCTCGGTCATAACGTTCAAATCGGCTATTTTGCTCAGAATCAAGCTGCTTTGCTTGATGAGGAGATATCTGTATTTGAGACTATCGATGAAATCGCCAAGGGTGACATCCGTAAGAAGATAACCGACCTCCTCGGAGCATTCATGTTTGGTGGTGATGCTTCTACCAAGAAGGTGAAGGTGCTTAGTGGTGGTGAGAAGACCCGATTGGCCATTCTGAAACTGCTCCTTGAGCCTGTCAACCTCCTTATCCTCGACGAGCCTACCAACCACCTTGACATCAAGACTAAGGATGTGCTCAAGCAGGCTCTACAGGACTTTGACGGCACACTTATCTGCGTTTCCCACGACCGTGACTTCCTTGACGGCCTCTGTACCAAGGTGTATGAGTTTGGCAACAAGAAAGTACGTGAGCATCTCTGTGGAGTGTATGAGTTCCTTGAGACAAAGAAGATGGAGAGTCTTCAGGAATTGGAAAGAAAGCAATAATAATTCAAGTTTCACAAGCTCCACTTAGAAGTAAACTACTAACTTCCAACTCCTAATTCCTAACTATTTGATTGTCTCAAGCCAGCTATAGAGTTCTTGCATCATCTCATGGTGATACTTGAAATATGCACCACAGCCAAAGCCGTGACCACCACTTGGATATACGTGCATTGAAGCCTTTACACCAGCCTTACGGAGAGCCATGTAATACTCAGCAGAATTGAGTGGAGACACAAGGAAATCATCGTCAGCAAGCATAATGATAGCAGGAGGTGTGTCCTTTGTTACCTGCAGATGGTTGCTATACAACTTCTCCAACTCAGGTGAAGCATTCTCGCCAATGAGGCAGTTGTGAGAGTCCATGTGTGTGATTGACTTATCCATAGAGATAACTGGATAGAAGAGAATCTGGAAGTTAGGACGTGTCTCAGGTGGATTGTGTGTAGCAATGGTAGAAGCGATATGTCCACCAGCAGAAGAACCGAGGATTCCAACCTTATTAGGGTCAATCTTCCACTCTGCTGCATGCTCACGAATGAGACGCATAGCCTCAGTAGCATCACTCAGAGGCACTTCTGTCACACCATTTGGCATACGGTAGCGAAGCACGATGGTAACGATACCCTTGCTCATGAAATGTGTGCCCCAGTCATAGCCTTCCTGACCGAGAGAGAGAACACGATAACCACCACCAGGGATTACGAGTACAGCCTTACGGTTTGTCTCGTTATCATGTGGGAGATACACTCTGATAGATGGCTTGAAGTTACGAGTCTCATCACTGTAAGGCTGCGTCTTATCAATGCCATTACTGTTAGGCAGACCATTCTGCCAGAGGTCGATGTCGATTGGCTTTACAAACTGCGCCATAGCACCCATGGCTGACAGTACCATGATTAATGATAATAGAATCTTTTTCATATTGTTGTTATTAATTAATCTAAGTTACTTGAAAATCTTCTGAGCGAAATCATGTAGTGACTTTCTCCAAACCTGCCATTCATGGTCACCTGGGAAGGAATTGAAGACAATGTTGAGTCCTTTTGACTTCATATCCTCTACAGCCTTCTTAGTGCCTGTAATACGGTTGTCTTCTGTTCCTACAGAGATATAGAGCACATCAAGTTCTTCGTTATACTTCTTGTGATTTGAAATGAGTCCAGGAATCGCTTTCTCAGCATCAAACGCCCCACTCTCTCTTATGCCACCAAATACGCCAGTACTGAATATTCCGAGACTTGAGAAGAGTTCGGTGTGCTGAAGTCCAGCAAAGAAGGTCTCACCACCACCCATTGACAATCCAGCAAGTGCACGGCTCTTCTTGTCCTTCTTTACTCGGAAGTTCTTCTCAACGAATGGAATCACGTTCTGTATGAGGTCTTCCTCAAAAGGCTTTATTCCTTCCACAGAATAAGAGAATGGTCTTCCTGGCACACTGAAAGTTCCATTGACCATCACAATAATCATCTCCTTTGCCTTGCCCTCTGCAATGAGATTGTCGAGAATATAGTTTGCCTTACCCTGATTTATCCAACCAGTCTCATCCTCTCCACCACCATGCTGAAGATACAGCACAGGATATTCCTTTGAGCCTTCACGATAGCTTGCAGGAGTATAAACCCACATACCAACGTGCTTGTTGCGAACGGTTGAGAACAGTTCGGTCTGCATAACCATACCATGAGCCACGTCCTTGCGATTGTAGAAGGTGCAGTCCTTCTCTGGTATGTCAATGGCACTTGTCATCCTGCCACAACCAAAATAGCTTGGACTTGCAGGGTCAGCAACTTCGAGTCCGTCAATATTGAACCAATAGTAATGGAATCCCTCAACCAATGGTTTTGTCTTGGCAATCCATGAACCATCCTCCTGCTTCACGAATTTACAGTCGTTGTCAAGACTCACTTTCCAATTGCTTGCATCTTTAGCCTTTACGCGAAACTCCACACTATTATCCTCAAGAATGCGAGGGTAAGTAATCCTATTCTGCGCAAAAGCAGTAAGCCCAAAAGCCAGAGCCAGAGCTGTGAGATAGATATGTTTCATCTTTGTAGTTTGTTTTTGTTTGGGTTATCGTTATATATAACGAACTAACCAACAAAATGTTTAATGCTGTCCTTGATATTATATACAAATCCAAGCATTTTTGTTGTCACACTACCCCATTGCTCTGGAACTCAATATATATTCAGTTTTTCTCAATAATGATTTCCTTCGTCTCGCCATTGCTGTTACGGAACTTGCATGGATAGGTTTCAAGATGTTCAGTTGCTATT
>DCJC01000037.1:0-51769 GCA_002317355.1 Prevotellaceae bacterium UBA1710
AAGATTGGTAAGATTGGTAATTATTGTCAGTAAAAAGCAGCTTGCTGCCAAAAGATTATAATTCGTCGAATTCACGTTACTTTACTCTTTCTCACCAATTACTCCGCATGCTCCTTCATGTAGTCACGTGGAGATAGACCATACATCTTCTTGAACATGGTAGAGAAACTTGTGGTGCTGTTGAATCCACAGCGATACATTACCTCCGTGATGTTCTGTCCCTTACGACTGAGCAAGCGTGCTGCCTGCTTGAGACGCAGGTTACGGATAAAGTCGTGAGGTGTCTGGTTGGTGAGTTCCTTCATCTTACGATGCAGATGCACACGACTGATACCTACCTCCGTACATATCATATCTATATTCAGATCATTGTTGCCGAGGTTGGCATTGACTACGGCAAGAATACGGTTGAGCAGCTTGTCGTCAGCACTTTCAATCTCGATATCATCAATATGGTCACTATGATCCTGCTTACCAGTAAACTTATTCTCCATCAGTCTGCGTGAAGCAATGAGATTGGCAATGCTTCGACGTAGAATATCCATGTTGAATGGTTTAGTGAAGTATAGATCTGCACCAGTTTCAAGACTCTCCAGACGGTCTTCGTCACGTGTCTTTGCTGTAAGCAGAATAACAGGTATGTGATTGGTGTTCACATTTGTCTTTATCTTGGCACAAAGGGTGTTACCATCCATCTGTGGCATCATAATATCGGAGATTACGAGTGCTGGAATCTCACGTAGTATGACTGGTAATGCATCCATACCATCGCTGAAAGCAAGTACGCGGTAGTTGTTCTCGAGTTCGGTAACGAGATAGTTTCTGATCTCGTCGTCATCCTCTGCGACAACAATAGTAGGACGTTTTGAATTTGCGTTATTTGCTGCGAGTTCTGCATTAGAACCTTCCTCTTCTTCGTTTTCAAAGGACGAGTTTTCTTCTGGTTTCTCAAGTTCTTGCTGAAGAATGTCTGTTATCTCGTCTGTATTCTTCTCTTCCTCAAGTGCGAGCTCTTCCTTGCTAAGGTGATCCTTACCCATAGGAATGGTTACGATAAACTCTACACCATCTTCTACATTGCGCACGGAGATGTTACCATGGTGCAGCTGTACGAGAGAACGTGTGAGGTCGAGTCCAACGCCTGTACCTGTCTTTGACTGGTTTGTGAGAGATGTTGCCTGATAGAAACGTTCGAAGACATGTGGCAGACTTGTTTCTGGAATCTGCTCACCATTGTCGAAGACTACGATGGTGGTTTGCTTATTGTCTGTTGAGATTGTTACTCTCACATTACCACCAACAGGAGTATATTTCATTGCATTCGACATGAGATTGATCATCACCTTGTCAAAATTGCTTCTGTCAATCCATATTGGCAAGGTGTCGTTCTCATGTATGAACTCAAGATTTATCTTCTTACTTGTAGCTTGTAGCTGGAATATCTTCAGAATTTCCTCTGTGAAGTTGATGAGATCGGTTTCACGCATCTGCATGATCATCTGTCCCTTGTCAATCTTACGCAGATCCATGATCTGATTTACCAGATGCAGAATACGCTCTGCATTGCGCTTCATTATCTCATAGACAGACTGATGGTGCGGGTCGTTATCTTCACGGATGAGTTGGAGCAATGGAGTGACAATGAGCGTCATAGGAGTGCGGATCTCGTGGGAGATATTGATGAAGAAACGCAGCTTCTGCTCATTAAGTTCCTCCTTATGTATATGTTCCTGAATGATGAGGCGCTCACGGTTACGCACACGCTGCAGATGCAGATACCACCAGATAGCTGCAATGATGAGCATGAGGTAGAAGATACGTGCAACAGGTGTGAAATACCATGGATTATGAATGACAACCTTAAAGGTCTTTTCCTGAGAACGCACACCATTATTGATAGCTACAACGTGGAAGTCATAGTCGCCAGGTGCCATACGGCTCAATGTTATTTTGTTTTCTCCCGCAGGAAGAGTAATCCACTGGTCACCATTGATGCTGTAGGCAAAGCAGATATGCTCGATGTTTGAATAGGTGAGGGTAGAGAAGGTGATGGCAAGTGTATTATCCTCATGGGAGAAATCAAATCTGTTTGAAGTTGCCACGGCTTCTTCACTGATTGTAAAGCTGCCAGACTTCATGTACGACTGTACGCGTTCACTTCCTCTGAACAGACCTGTAAGTGTCACCCTTAGTTTTACAGGGTCTTGTGTAGTCTTTGGAGGGCAGAAGTATGATACGCCTGATGTGCCACCAAAGAACAGAAGGTCAGTGGAAGGGTCGTGGAATGATACACCTCCGCTGTATTCATTACCTTGAAGGCCATCAGAAACGAAGAAACTCTTCATCTTGCCGTTTTTAGGATTGAATCTGCACAAGCCGTTTGAGGTACTAATCCAGAGAACTCCCTGATTATCTACATCTACTGCAGCAATGTGTGTATCTGGAAGGCCGTCTTTATCGGTATATTTGCGCAAGGTGAATGTCTTCAGGTTGAAATTGTACAATCCCTTGGCTGTAGCAGCCCATATCTCGTCGTTGGTCTGACAGATGCTGTTGATAAGTTCACGGCTGATTATCTCGTTTGTTCCCAATACTTTAGTCCAGCTGCCAGAAGGAATGTCAAGAGCACAGAGTCCAGTTGAAGTACCAATAAAAAGCACCTTCTTATCGGAACTCATTTTCATCTCTTGAATATAGTTGTTGGAGAGAATATTCTTGTTTAGATGTATGGCAGAATATGGGGTTAGCTTGCCAGTTTCAGTGTCATAGCACTTTACACCATCACCATTTGTGCCTATCCAGAGTCGGCCGAGATAATCCACGCAGATGCCGAACACACTCTGTGCGTTGCCATAGCTGAAGTCTGTACGGTGATATTTTCCCGTTTTAGGGTCAAACCATCCGCAGCCATCAGTGTATGAACCTACCCAGAGTCTGCCTTTTGGGTCTTCCGCTATGGTAAGTATTGTGGCAGGAACCTCATCAGGCTTTCGTGCTCCACCGATAGATGTTGGGGCATAGTGGCGTATGAGTTGGTAGTTAGAGTCAAGTGAATAAAGGCCGTCCTGATCGCATGCCACCCAGAGAGTACCATCGCTCTGACGATAGATATTCTGAACACATTGATCGCCAATCTGATTACCGTTTGGCTGGTTCATACCAAGACAATGGAAAGGTGATGATACAGGTGGCTGCATGAATACACCCTTCTGGTACATGCCGAGCCATAGGTTATCATTTCGGTCGGTAACGATAGAGTGAATCTTTGTCTTGTTGACATCAAGCTGGGTGCTTGTAAGGCGTGCTACACGCACTTCACCTGTACGTGAGTTTAGCACTTTCAGTCCCTCACCGTTTGTTCCGATGTAGATATTCCCGTCATTACGCTCTTTAAGGGAACATACCGTGATATTTGCAGTAGAAGGGATGAATTCAAATCCTTTACGGCTGGAATTCATCTTATAGACTCCACCTTGGAGATGTCCTACGTAAATATTGTTACTCTTGTCAATGCACATTGCAGAGAAGTGCGGATCTTCACCTGCAGAATATGTTCCAACGGGGGTGTACATCATATTTTCACCTTTACCCGTTGGTTTGTATGAGATTATGCCTTGCTTATCAACTGATGCCCAAAGCAACCCCTTGTGGTCAAACATTATATGATTGACATATTTTGCACCGCCTATACCTGGAACAATATATTTTGCCACATCAATGGATTCGAGTTTCCAGATACCACGACCTGATGTACAGAAGATGATATTTCCATCTGGGTCGAGACATAAATCCTTGATATAGGCAGTAAGTTCCTCATTTGTTTCCTTATCCTTGATAGCCTTGAATTTGTCGCGATCCTTTACATAGAGACCAGAGGAAGTTCCAATATAGATGAGGTTGTTCTTATCCTGTATGGTACAAGTGATATTGTCTGTAGGAATACCATTTGCTGTTGAATAGTTCTGGAAGGTATATCCATCATATCTGTTGAGTCCGTTAGTCGTAGAAACCCAGATAAATCCCAGTTTGTCTTGATACACATGGTTAACGTAACTACTACCAAGATTCTGAGAGGAATTGAAGAGTGTACCAACCTGTGCCGTTGAGGTGGTTGGGAATAGTATAAGTGAAGATATGGCCATCACGTATGTGAACAGTTTATCCCACATGCGCTTTTGGCAATTGCCGTGTAATTTCATCCGTATATAATTTAGTAGTTATCTTTATTATCGTGCAAAGTTAATATTTTTTCTCAATAATGTTACATTTGAATTGTTTTTTTTGCTTTTTGAGCCTAAAAAACCTTGAAAATGCGATTTTTTAATGCCAAAAATGTTATATTTCCATCATACTTATGATGCTAGGCAATAAATGTTTACATCTTTGCGTTTTAGAATAGAATAACCTAAAAACATTTTTAATATGTTCAGTCGAATTGTATTCTCGTTATTATTGTTGGCTCTTCTTCCGCTTGGAGGATTGAGCGGTGATGCTATTGCTGCTGTTCATCTTCCACAGCTTTTCCAATCAGGTATGGTGCTTCAGCGTAATCAACTTGTGCCTATCTGGGGAACTGCTGATGCCAATGAAGCTGTAAAGATTGTATTCCGTGGCAAGACCTATACCACAACTGCAGATGCTGATGGTAAGTGGCGTATTGACCTTCCAAAGCAGAAACCTGGTGGTCCTTTTGAAATGAAGATCAACGATGTAACCTTGACGGATGTACTCGTTGGTGATGTATGGATTGTATCAGGCCAGTCAAATATCGATACTAATATTGAGCGTATCTATCCTCGCTATAAGAAAGATCTTGATGCCTATACAAGTGATCAGATTCACGTATTTCAGGTGCAGACAGACTTCTCTGTTGAGCGTAAGAATGATGTTCTTCCAACTGCATGGAAGCATGTAAACAAGGAGAATTGCTGGAAGTTCTCTGCCGTTGGATATTTCCTCGGTCAGATGATGCTCAATCGTACTGGTATTCCACAAGGTATCATCCAGAGCAGTAAGGGTGGTAGCCCAATCCAGTCGTGGATTGATATCGACTCTCTCAAGCCTAACACCCAGCACCCAATCCCTAACACCTACTATGCCAAGTACCTTCTCTACACAGATAAGGAATATATAGCAGCACAGTCTAAGGCTAATGCCATTGCTGGTAATGTGTGGACAAAGACAATGGATCAGAATGACCCAGGACTTAACGTGTTCTCTAAGGCTGATTATGACGATTCTTCATGGAAGAAGGTTAACCAATATAATAATCGTGAGTGGGCAATGACTCCTGTTGAAGGCTCACGTCCTTCTACTCTCGGTTCTTTCTGGCTTCGTCAGCACATCAAGGTAGATGCTGCTCATGCTGGAAAGCCTGCTATTCTTCACATGGGTACTCTTCATGATATGGATTACACCTATCTCAACGGACAGCATATCGGTACAACTTACTATCAGTATCCTCCTCGTCGTTATACTATTCCTGCAGGACTTCTCAAGGAAGGCGATAATGTCATTTCCGTTCGTGTAATCTGTAAGAGTGGTATTCCTTTCTTCTACACAAAGAAGCCACATCAGATTGAGTTTGATGATGAGACACTCTCACCAATTGAGATCTCTTACGAATGGCTCACACATCGTGGTGCTGTTATGCTCGAAGGTCCTCTTGGTGGTAAACTTGATACTGAGAATCAGGCATCTATGCTCTATGATGGAATGCTTCATCCACTTGCACCTTATGCATGTTCAGGTATCGTTTGGTATCAGGGAGAATCCAACACAGGTACTCCTAATGACTATGGAGTTCTTTTGAAGAAGCTCACAGGCAACTGGCGTACACTCTGGAATCGTCCAGATCTTCCATTCAATATCGTTCAGCTTGCCAACCACATGGAGCCAAGTGATCAGCCACAGAACAGCTCTTGGGCAAAGGTTCGTGAACTTCAGCGTGAGTTTACCGATAATGATCCATATTCAACTCTTACAGTTAATATTGATCTCGGTGAGGCTTCTGATATTCATCCTCTTAGCAAGCGTGAGCTTACGGAACGTATCGTTCTCGGTCTTGAGAATAGCGTCTTTGGAAAGAAGAATGTGCTTGCTGCTGAGCCAATTGAGGCTCATCTCGATAATGGCAAGATTATCCTCACAATGAATCAGCCACTTGAGCCAAATGATAATCTTATGGAGTTTGAGGTTAAGGGCGAAGATGGAAAGTTCCATAATGCTAAGGCTTCAACAGATGGTAAGGTTGTGACAATCACGCCTGCTACTGCCATTTCAGCCAACCCAACAATCCGTTTTGCTTGGAAGGATAATCCTGAGAAGCATAATATGAAGGGCAAGAACGGACTTCCTGCAAGTCCATTCCAGCTTGATGTGAAGTAAAAAACAATAAGGTCGAAATTTATATCCGCCTTAAAAATATAAGCGGCAGTTATGTAACTCGCATGGGTTATGTAACTGCTGTTTTTTTATTGTTTCACGAAGTATGTAGATAGGGTGATCCTCCGCACCTACTCCATCGCTACTCCATCGCTACTCCATCGCTAGTCCATCGTTTCGATGGAGGAACGATGGAGTATCGATGGACAATCGATGGAGTATCTTCGGAAGAAGAGCGGAAGAATATAGGTGGAAATTCCTCGTTTCCGCAGACTTTTTTCATGAATTATGGAATTAGTTTTCTCGGTCTTGGTTCCTATATGATTCCTATGTAGTTCCTATGTAATTCCCATTTTATGATAGGACTTATAATGAATTTCAAATTGTGGGAGTTTAGTTAGGTAATATGTAATTTAAACTCAACGGGAACTTGTAAAAGTTGAGTGGACGATTTTGCCATTGATGATAGGTGAAGCTTCCGTATTAGTCATTTGCTATTTATATTTTGCAAAAATGCTTATATTAACTTACTTTAACTTAAAAAAATGGAATTTATGCCAAAAAACGAGTATCTTTGCCACAAAAAATTGCATGATAAAGACTATTATGGGATTTGTGCGCCATTATTTAACCTTAGTAATGAGGTAATAGTCTGCTTATGAACCTATTTTGTCTTTGTAATACAATATTCAAAAACATTTATAAATTTTTAGTGAACATAAATCATTATAATAAATAACTAACAAGCAAAATCTATGTCTGAAAGAATTAAAAACGTACGCTGTGCGCTTGTTGCTATGCTGTTGTTTATATGCGCGGCAGTACAGGCACAAACTGTGAAGGGTGTCGTAAAAGACGCTACTGGTGAGCCTGTAATTGGTGCAACTGTGCAGGAACAAGGTGTTCAGAATGGTGTAATTACTGACATCGACGGAAACTTCTCAATCAATCTTAAAGGCAAGAGTCACAAGCTTGCCGTTTCATACATTGGTATGAAGACAAAGGTTGTTGACGTAAAAGGTCAGTCGAATGTAAACATTAAGCTCGAGGATGACAATAATACTCTTGAGGATCTTGTTGTAGTAGGTTACGGTACAATGAAGAAGAAGGACCTCACTGGTTCTGTTGCTACCGTTGGCAGCAAGGCTCTTGAGGCTGTACCTGTGTCATCGGTTCAGGAAGCTCTTGCTGGTAAGATGGCTGGTGTACAGGTTACAACAACTGAAGGTTCACCTGATGCTGCGGTAAAGATTCGTGTTCGTGGTGGTGGTTCTATCACTCAGTCTAACGACCCTCTTTACATTGTTGACGGCTTCCCTGTAGAGAGTATCAGCGATATTCCTGCATCAGATATCGAGGACATGACTGTGTTGAAGGATGCTTCTTCAACAGCTATCTATGGTTCTCGTGGTGCAAATGGTGTAATCCTTGTTACAACAAAGAGCGGTAAGACAGGTAAAATCAATGTTGCTTACAATGCTTATTACAGTTGGAAAAAGGTTGCAAAGAAGACAGATGTACTTGATGCATACGACTATGCAAAATGGCAGTATGAGCTTGCACTTCTGAGAAATCAGGGTAACCTCGAAAAGATGTCTGATTATACAGATTATTTTGGTAATTATCAGGACATGGATCTCTATAAGGATGTAGAGTCAAACGACTGGCAGGATATTCTTTATGGTCGTACAGGTCACACTTTTAACCAGACGGTTAACATTAATGGTGGTTCTGAGACTGTAAAATTCGCTTTCAGTTATGCTCACATGAATGATAAGAGTATCCAGGTTGGTTCTTCGTTCAAGCGTGATAACTTCAACTTGAAGTTGAACACCAAGCCAAGCAAAAGTACTACCCTCGACTTCCAGGCTCGTTTTTCTGATACTGATATTCGTGGTGGTGGCGCAAATGATGCAACGAGTGTCTTTGATTCTGACAAGCGATTGAGATATGCGGTGCTCTATACACCTTTCCCTATTAACCTCAGTACAACTGCAGGTTCATCTGATGATGATCTCGGCAATCTCTACAATCCTGTAGTGGCTCAGAGTGATAATGACCGTAATAAGAATCGTAAGAATCTGAATATATCTTCTTCATTCGGTTGGGAGATTGTTAAGAATCTCAAATTAAAAACTGAGTTCGGCTATGATGACTATACACTGTATGATCAGCGCTATTGGGGTACTACTGCCTATTATATAAAGAATATGCCTGCTGCAGCTAATCAGGGCAAGCCAGCTATCCGTATAGTTGACACAAAGCGTCATACATTCCGTAATACAAATACCTTGAATTTCGATTTCAAGGGTCTTTTCGGAAAGGACAGTAACCATTCTTTGAATATTCTTGCTGGTCATGAGTATATCATTACAAAGCAGCATGATCTCACAGATGAGATACACGGTTTCCCTGTTGACTTTGATGCAGAAACTGCTTGGAGACTCACAACTCGTGGTGTGCCTTATTCTATTAATGATTTCTACATGGCAGATAATAAGCTTCTGTCATACTTTACACGTTTGAACTACAACTATCTTGATAAGTATTTGTTGAATGTGACATGGCGTGCGGATGGTTCTTCTAAGTTCAATGCAGATAATCGTTGGGGATATTTCCCATCAGCAGCTTTAGCTTGGCGCGTATCTTCAGAGAAGTTCATGAAGGGAGCAGAGAAATGGCTTGACGACATGAAATTCCGTGTGTCTTATGGTTCATCTGGTAACAACAACATTCCTGTTAATCAGCTTATCCAGTCTTATCAGGTTATACCAACTACATGGGTAAATGGCCTTGATACATATGTTGCACCAAGTAAGACAATGGCAAATCCGACTCTCATGTGGGAAGTAACAATTACTCGTAACATAGGTCTTGACATGACCCTCTTCCGCAGCAAGCTTTCATTTACTCTTGATGCTTATATCAATACAACCAAGGATGTGCTCATGTCAGCTCCATTGGGTGGTATTGGTTATGATGATCAATATCAGAATAATGCAGAGACACAGAATAAGGGTTTTGAGGCTACAGTTACTTGGCATGCTATCAATACAAAAAATTATGGCCTTGATTTCAATGCAAATATTGGTTTCAACAAGAGTCGTATCAATTCTCTTAGGGATATGGACGATTATGATTGCTCATCTGGTTGGGCTTCTACAGAAGTTGGTACTGATTATAGAGTTGCTGTAGGAAATGAGGTTGGTCAGATTATTGGCTATAAAAATCTTGGACGCTATGAGGTTGATGATTTCGTAGGCTATAATGAGTCAACAAAGAGTTGGACACTTAAGGATGGTGTGGTTGATGGTACACCTATTGTCGGAGCTGTCCGTCCAGGTTCAATGAAACTTGCTTCTACAACACAGCACTGGGATGAGTCTCAGGGTGCATGGATCTGGAATTCTACTGGTGAGACAACTGATGCAAATGGTAAGATTGCTGATGGTTCTATATCAGAAAGCGACAAGACTGAAATCGGAACCGTAAGCCCTGTTGCAGTTGGTGGTTTCAGCATTTCTGGTCGTGTATATGGTTTTGATCTCACTGCAAATTTCAACTATAGTATTGGTAATAAGGTCTATAATGCAAATAAGATAGAATACACATCAACATCTAAGTACAGCTATCGCAGTATGTCTGCAGAGATGGCTGATGGTAAGCGTTGGACTAACCTCAATGCTGATGGTACACTCTGTAACGATATGGATCAGTTGAGAACCATGAATGCAAATACAACAATGTGGAGTCCTTACATGAGTCGTTTCACTCTTACAGATTGGGCTATTGAGGATGGCTCATTCCTCCGTTTGAATACTCTCACATTAGGATATACTCTTCCAAAGAGTTTGACAATGAAGGCACAGATTTCAAGTCTGCGTTTCTATGCTACAGTATATAACGCATTCACACTGACTAACTATTCAGGTTCAGATCCAGAGAGTGATTGCGTCCGCAAGACTGCTCTCACACCTGGTATTGATTATTCTGGTTACCCACGTAGCCGCTCGTTCGTATTTGGTCTTAACTTGAATTTCTAAAAGCTGATATAACAATGAAAAATTATATAAAACTATCTATATGCTCACTTGCGGTTGCTCTTTTTGCAACATCTTGTGATATGGATGCGCCTTCAATATCTTCTATTGATATAAGTTCTGTATATAGCGTGTATAGCTTGGCAGAACAAGAGATTATGTCAATCAATGTATCTTTTGGTGAGACTAACTCATACCGTGGGCGTTTCCTTCCTTATTATGGTGTAAATTCTGACGTGGAGACTACATCAGGCACTTATCCAAGTCTTGCAAAGAAGACCGATGAGAAGATGAGTCTTTGTAACTTCGCTACATTGTCTAACAATGGTCAGATGAATACTGATAATAACGCATACGCTAAGTTCTATGAAGGTATTGAGCGTGCAAATCTTGCAATTGAAGGAATTGGTATATATGGTAATATCGAAAATAATCCTGATATGGCTCACCTTTTAGGTGAGGCTCTCACAATGCGTGCAGTCATCTATAATGACCTTGTAAAGGCTTGGGGTGATGTTCCTGCTCGTTTTGTTCCAAATACAAACGAGAATAAATTTATGCCACGTACCAACAAGGATGATATCTACCTCCAGCTTCTCAAAGATCTTGAAGTGGCTGAGAAATATTGCTACTGGCCAAACGAGAGTCGAATCACGACAACTGCAGAGCGTGTGAACAAGAGTTTTGTAAAGGGACTTCGCGCTCGTCTTGCTCTCTATGCTTGTGGTTATGCTCTCCGTGGTGATGGCTATCGTCGCAGTAACAATCCGGAACTTTCTCAGGATAAGATGATGGCTATTGTTAAGCAGGAGTGTCTTGACGTTATCAATAGCAAGAAAAATACCCTTGGTGAATTCGAGGATAACTTCAAGAATCTCTGTAAGGATGGTACTGATGGTACAGCAGCTCCTGCAGCTAACCTTGAGAGTCTATGGGAGATTCCATTCGCTGCAGGTCGTGGTCGTGTACTCTATACATGGGGTGTAAAGCACCAAGCCAGTGACCAATATACTAAGCAGGCTCAGGGTGGTGTGAATGGTCCTATGCCATATCTCTTCTATGACTACAGCAAGAATGATAAGCGTCGTGATATCACTTGCGTACCTTATCAGTGGAGTAAGACTCTTGTTGATGGTAAAGCACCTCAGGAACTTCGTAAGATCACCCAGTGGTGCTTCGGTAAGCTTCGTTATGAGTGGATGGATCGTATCGTAACATCTACTAACGACGATGGTATTAACTGGCAGTACATGCGTCTTGCTGACGTTTATCTCATGGCAGCAGAGGCTATCAATTATCTTGACGGACCTGCAGCTGCATGGCCTTATATGGAGCCTGTTCTTTCACGCGTACTTCCTGCTAATGAGGTGTCTGCACTTCAGGCTAAATATACTGCAAGCAAGGAGGCATTCCAGAATGGTATCGTAGAGCAGCGTGGTCTTGAGTTTGCTGGTGAGGCTCTCCGTCGTGCTGACCTCGTTCGTTGGGGTATTATCGATGAGAAGATGGCAGAGGCAAAGGAGAAACTTCAGCAGCTCGCATCTCGTAAAGGTCCTTATGAAGGTTATCCAGAGAAACTCTATGTTAAGACTTACGATGAAAAGGCTGATAAGGAGCTCATTTCTGACTATGGTATGTACGTAGGTGATGGTAAGTCTGGTGAGGCTCTCGTAATCTATGGTCTTGAGAAGGGACAGACCGATGAACTCGGTTCTTCACTCAAGGAGGATGGTTTCACAGCTAAGAGCTGGTTTGTAAATGATGGTGAAGAGGTTCTCACATCTGATTACTGGGATGGTATCTACGTCAACCAGCCAAGTCTCAACTACCTCTGGCCTATTTGGAAGACATTCATTGACAAGAGCAATGGTATGCTCAACAATGATGGCAACTATGGTCAGCTCAAGTAATCTAAAACGATATTAATGCAACTAAACAGTTTCGCAAGTCTCACTTGCTATATTCTCAAGACTGAGACTTGCGAAACTCAAGATAAATACTTACTGGCGATATCCTGCTGGTAAAAACTAAAACCGAAAGAATCCTAATATGAAGAAATCTATTATCTATAAATGCATGATTTGTGGCATGGGACTTCTCTCTGTCGCATCATGTAGTGATCCAATGGAGGAGATCACAGAACTTATCTTAGGCAGAGAACTCTCTCCAGTCAATCTTGAAGTAAAGAATGTAAAGGAAACCACAGCGTTACTTAAGTGGAATGCTTCTGCTACTGCTTCTAAGTATGTCGTTGAGTTATATGCTGATGACAACCTTACTTCTCCTGCATTTACACAAGAGCTTACAAATAATGAACTTCAGCTTGACGGACTTACCTACGACACACGTTATACAGCGAAGGTATATGCTAAGGACGGTAGTAATTCAAGTCGTGATTCAAAGCCTTCTACTCTTGAATTCCACACATCTGCACAGCAGATATTCAATGTAATCGAGGAGGACAACATCGGTGACAGAAGTGTTGTAGTCTCCTGGCTTGCAGGTGAAACAGAGGTTTCAGAGCTTCAGGCTTTCGATTATACATCAGGCGAACTTGTGGCAACCCACATTATCACGGATGCAGAGAAAGCTGCATCATTGGCAAAGCTTGAAGGCCTCAATCCAGAAACAAAATATACCATCAAACTCTATTATAACCAGAATGGAGTATTGAAAGAACGTGGTAGTAAGGCATTCACTACTATTATAGACCTTGAAGGAGCTATCCTTGTACGTCCTACAGATGATATCGTAGAACTTATAAATAACGCTAAAGATGGTGATACATTCGCACTTACAGGTGGTACATTTGTCGTAAAGAGTGAATCATCAAGCGCTACTGCTGGAAGTTTGGCAGTAAGTAAGAACATCACAATCAAGGCTGTCCGATCAACACGTATTCCTGTCATTAATGGTCGCTTCGAGCTTCATGATGGCTCTACATTGACACTTAATCAGGTAATTATGGATGGTACAGGTACATCAGGTGACCAGTGTTTCAATTTCAAGGGATCTAAAGTAGGTGGTGTATCAGTTGATAATTCTGAGATCAAGAACTACACTAAGGGTGTTTACTATGTAAATGTAGAGGCAAAAGTTCCTTATATCAAGTTCAACAACTGTCTTATCCATAACATTACTTGTGATGGTGGTGATATGTTCGACTGCCGTAAGGGTTGCATCGACCTCTTCTCAATGACTAACTCTACAGTCTATGCAAGTTGTGCAGGTCGTGATTTCGTTCGTTTCGATGATGCTTCTGCTTCTTTTGCTGGCGCAACACCTGTTGTTACTATTGATCATTGTACTATTGACGCTGCTGCAAATGCTTCTGGTAAGCGTCTGCTCTATGTGCGTTTTGCTGGTACTACAATCAATTGGACAAACAACGTAACAACCAACACAACTGCTGTATGGAGTAACCAGTCAAAGACTAATGTCCCTACATTCGGCAACAACAATGTTTACTTCAATTGCGCTAAGCTGAATGTTCTTGATGGTGCAGAAGGTGGTAAGACTAACCTCTTCATCGACGATAGAGCTTCTACTCTTGATCCTCAATATACAGATGTTGCAAACGGCAATTTCAAGTATAAGAATGAGAGTGTCAGCAAGCTTAAGGCTGGTGACCCACGTTGGTATTAGTTCTTGTAAAAAAATGACTAAAGAATAAAGTTTGTTAGTTTCTATATTAAGGCAGGTCGGTATGGTACTGACCTGCTTTTTTATTGATAATTAAAAAAAATCATTAAAAACCAGACATTTGTAAAATACAATTTGCAATTTATCAGAATTTATTGTACCTTTGCACAAAATTATACCGTTAATTACCTAACTTTAAAAATAATTAATATGAAAAAAATCTTTACTCTTATTGCAACAGCTTTGATGGCTGTAAGTGTAAACGCTCAGACAGAGTCGACGGTTTATGATGTCACTGGTATTACCGCTGATCGCATATCTGTGGATGAAAATGGTGAGAAAAGTGAACGTGTACTTGATGGTGTTTCATATCCTTGCGTTAATTATCTTGCAGCGAGCAATGATAAGAAGATGCATGTTACCATCAAAGATATCGATCTCCTTACAATTCAGTATTCAAATTCTGCAACAAAATCTCCTGCCATTACATTTGCGGAAAAGTTCCTTAATCTTGATCAGAAGGGTTTTGTCATGATTTTTGGAACAGAAGAATTAAAGCTCAAGGAAGGTGATGTTATTAAGGTGCAGTTCTCTGCTAAGGGAAGTAAGGAGGCAATCCTTCATGCTGAAACAAACCTTACAGGTGACGATGTAAAATCAGCTTCGGATTCAGAGACTAAAATGGCTTCTTTTACTGTAAATGCAAATGGCACAGCAAAGATAAAAGAAACGAATGGTGGTGTAAGAATCTATGCTATCGCTATCAACGAGGACATCCCAGAGGCTACTGGCATCAACACCGTTGCTTCTGCTGCTAAGGCTGTTAAGGCTCGTAAGGCTCTCGTAAATGGTCGTCTTGTTATCGAAACTGCTAAGGGTACATTCTCTACAACAGGTGCACGCGTTAAGTAATACATTTTACATTTGATATAATTCGGGTCGGTATCACATGATACTGGCCCGTTTTTCTTTCATACCCTCCAAAAATCCGAGCCCCCTCCTAACCTTATCTCCCAACATCCGCATATCACATGCCACTCGAAAATTTTACTCTAAAATTTTGTCATATCGAAAAATATGTGTAATTTTGCCCAAAATAAATAATTGTCACCTTAAAAATAATTTATGAAAAAAATAATTACTCTACTTTCATTATGTACATTGGCTATTTCTACTGCCTTTGCACAGTTTGCCTCTGCACCAGCTTTTCCTGGTGCTGAAGGATACGGCCGTTTCGTTACAGGTGGACGTGGTGGTGTTGTGTATCACGTAACTACCCTCGAAGACCATGCAACAAACCCAACTGAAGGTATGCTTCGTTATTACATCACCAAGAAGAGCGGTCCACGTACTATCGTATTCGACGTTGCTGGTAATATCGACCTCAAGGTAGATCTGAAGATAACAAAGGGCGACATTTCAATTCTTGGTCAGACAGCTCCAGGCGGAGGTATTTGTCTTAGAGGTCACAATTTCTCCGTAAATGCAAGCAATGTCATCGTTCGTTTCATCCGCTGCCGACTTGGTTGCTTCGGTGGTGATGCTGATGCCATGTCTGCTGCCCATAAGGATGATGCTATCCAGAAAGGTATTATCATAGACCACTGCTCTATGTCATGGTCAACCGATGAGGTAGGTTCATTCTATGGTAATGAGGATTTCACCTTGCAATGGTGTATGCTTTCTGAAAGTCTCAAGACCAACCCTTACAAGACTGGTACACATGGCTTTGGAGGTATCTGGGGAGGAAAGAATGCAAGTTTCCACCACAATCTCCTTGCGCACAACGATTCACGTATGGTTCGTTTCGACCATGGCTATGTATCATCACTTGCAGGCCCTGTGGATTATGTCAACAACGTAATCTACAACTGGGGAAGTAACTCTGCCTATGGTGGTGAGACACAGCAGGGAGCTCAGGCTAAGACCTTCAACATGATAAACAACTACTATAAGCCAGGTCCAAGTACATCTACTAATGCAAAGACACGTATTCTTAACCCTACTACAGCATGTGATAACTGTACAGGAACTGATGTACCAGGCAAGTTCTTCATCACTGGAAATGTGATGGAAGGTTATAGTACTATCACAAAGGACAATACATCTAAGAATGCTATTAAGCTGGACAGCAAGTCGCCTATCACTTATGAGGAGTGGAAGGCATCATGCGTATCGTCAACCAAGTTCGTGTCTTCAGATGACAAGTTCAATTACAACCTTATCTCTCAGCAGAGTGCAAAAGACGCATTCATGAAGGTCATTGAGTCTGCTGGTGCTTCCTACTATCGTGATGAGGTTGATACTCGCATTGCCAACGATGCAAAGAATGGCACTGGCAAGATTATGGAGGATGAGAAGAGCCCATTGATGGTATGGCCAGACCTTAAAGGTGAGAAACTCGTTGATACTGATGGTGACGGCATACCAGATGAATTCGAGGTTAAGCACGGACTTGAACCACTAAAAGATGATGCCAATGACTATGATCTTGACCCAAAGAAGTACTATACCAATCTTGAGGTTTATGCTAACTCTCTTGTAGAGGATATCGTTAAGTCAGAGCGTGAACTTGCAGAAGCTTCCTTTGATGAGTACTATCCTGATTTGGGCAAGACATCAGGCTTCTACCAGTTTGTTGTTGCAGAAGGTGCCAATACACTCGAATACCTCGATGGTGCAAAGATTGTGCTGAATGGCAATGATACTAAGCTCTATAGTGCAGGAAGTGAAGTTCTGTATAATGGCAAGAGATACAAGAGTATCAAGCTTTCTAATGGTGCTCAGAACACATTCTATGCTCCAGAAGGTAAGGGCATTGGTAGCGTGAAGATCATCAGCTATAAGCATGGTTCAGGCTCACGTACCACTTTCTGGTATGAGGTGAATGGTGTGGAATATGGAACTGCCGAACTTACTGCAGACGATAAGATGCTGTTTACTCCAAACGCAGGTGTTCCTACAATTTCCGAAGTGGCAGTAGATAAGTACTGCGCTACACCTAATGTCCAGGAATTCACCATCGGAGGCAAGCCAAACTTCACATTCACCAATGGAGGTGAACAGGTGGCATTCATTCTTGACGTTACTTATAGCGATGTTGTTAATACAGGTATCAGCAACGTTGTTACATCCAAGCCTCAGAAGGTACGCAAGTACTACGAGAATGGTCGCATTGTTATTGAAACCGCTAATGGTAGGTTCACAACGACAGGCGCTCGTCTAAAGTGATAAAATGACACTAAAACGAGAAGAAATTGCACATTTATTATGCTAATGTGTAATTTCTTCTTTTTTTGTGTCAGTAATTCGCAAAAAATATGTAACTTTGCATTCGAATTTGTATTAGACAGTATAACAATTTATAAATAATCTGCATAATGTACACAACAATTACTGCTGCAGAGGCTGCAGCACTTATCAAGAATGGTGATTCTCTTGGTCTTAGTGGTTTCACACCAGCAGGTGCTCCTAAGGCTGTAACACGCGAACTTGCAAAGATCGCTGAGGCAGAACACGCAAAGGGTAATGAGTTTCAGGTAAACCTCTTTACAGGTGCAAGTACTGGTCAGTCAACTGATGGTGTGCTTACTGAGGCTAATGCTATCAAGTTCCGTGCTCCTTACACCACTAATGCTTCATTCCGTAAGTCTGTTAACCTCAATGAGATCTCTTACAACGATCTCCACCTCTCTCACATGGCACAGGATCTTCGCTATGGTTTCTATGGCAAGGTTCAGTGGGCTATCATCGAGGTTTCAAAGATTGAGGAGGTAGGTGAGAACTATCGTGTATCACTCACAGCTGCAGGTGGTATCTCTCCAACCGTTGCACGTATTGCAGATAAGGTAATCCTTGAGCTCAACTCATTCCATAGCGATAAGACTGCTCTTATCCATGACGTATATGAGCCACTCGACGCTCCTTTCCGTATGCCAATTCCTATCACTAAGCCAAGTGATCGTATTGGTACTCCATACCTCGAGATCCCTAAGTCAAAGGTAGTTGGTGTGGTAGAGTGTGACCTCCCAGATGAGGCTCGTGGCTTCAAGGGTTCTGACCCTGTTACCGACCAGATTGGTGCTAACGTAGCTCAGTTCCTCCTCAACGATATGAAGCGTGGTATCATCCCATCTTCATTCCTTCCACTCCAGAGCGGTGTAGGTACTACAGCTAACGCTATCCTCGGTGCTCTCTCAAAGGATCAGAACATTCCTGACTTCAACATTTACACAGAGGTGCTTCAGGACGCTATCGTTGATATGATGCTCACAGGTCGTGTAAAGGACGCTTCTACATGTTCTCTTACAGTAAGCAACGAGTGTCTCGCTCAGATCTATGATAACATCGACATGCTCAAGGATCGTCTCACACTCCGTCAGTCAGAGATCAGTAACTCTCCAGAGGTTATCCGTCGTCTTGGTGTTATCGCTATCAACACAGCTATCGAGGTGGATATCTACGGTAATGCTAACTCTACACACATCTCTGGTACAAAGATGATGAACGGTATCGGTGGTTCTGGCGACTTCGAGCGCAACGCTTATATCTCTATCTTCACTTGCTCTTCAGTAGCAAAGGATGGTTTCATCTCTTCTATCGTACCATTCGTTAGCCATCAGGATCACTCTGAGCACGATGTCAACGTAATTGTAACAGAGCAGGGTGTAGCTGACCTTCGTGGCAAGAACCCAATGGAGCGTGCTCATGCCATCATCGAGAACTGTGCTCATCCTGACTATAAGCCATTGCTCCGTGAGTATCTCAAGCTCGCTACTGGTGGTCATACACACCACAACCTGCCTTGCGCATTCGCATTCCACGACACACTCCGTCGTAAGGGAGATATGCGCCTCACAGACTTCGCAGAGTATGTAAAGTAGTTAGAAGTTAAGACTTTAACTTTTCAATATATTTTGAGTCAATAGGAGGGTGTGCCAGAAATGTTGGCACACCCTCTTCTCTTTCTAAAAACAGCCAAAATGAAAAAAATACGAGTTTTTCACGAGGGGGGGTGCACCATTGGCATTTTTAGCGTTCTAACATACTGATAACCAAATAGTAAAGGTTGGTGCAACCCCCTCTGAAACGGTTGCACCAGGTGTAACCCTTTTTGAGGGGGTTGCACCCGTTGTATCTTACATATAATCAAGTGGTTAAACCTACATTTCGGCAAAGGTGCAACCCCCTACGTGAAAAACTCGTGATTTTTTTCTAATTTTGCTTTTGTGGTTTAAAAACAAAAGAAAATGTTTGTCGATGTTCATTGATTTTTCTTTATGTTGAGCCGTCAGGCGACTATTAGTAAAGTCGTCGCTTTGCTCCTCAACATCTATGAACATTAAAAAACATAGAGGTTAATGCGAGTTCAATGAATTCAAATCTGTTGGCAGCAAGCTGCTTTTAACTGACAATAATTCTTCGCTTGGGCTCAGGCACTTCGTGGAGAATTATTGTCAGTTCAGGCACCAAAGGTGCACATTCACATTGAGGAATAGAAATTCGTCGAACTGATGTTAGGATACAATTGTTTTATTTGGTTTTCGCCTGTTTCCTTTTGTTTTTTTAATGGCGAAAGCAACCTTGCCTCTTCTCTGCCTTCGCTGATCCTTCGTTGTGTATTCGCTCTGCCCTCGCTATAAACCCAACAAGGCATATCCATTTGAGCGTTTGCATAGGAGGAAAATGGGACTTACATGGGAATCACATAGGAACTACATAGGAGGAACATAGGAAGTTGATCCTCCGCTATGACAAGGGGGTAAACTCAATGAAGCTCCGTTCCGTAAGCGAACATAATGCGAAGGTTCATTGAGTTTACCCCTTAAGTTTAACGAAGGATTTAAGAATGCCCCTCTCCTTATGGTGGAAGTATACACCTATCATCTAACACCCATTGTCACCTCTCAGCCCAATCGCCTCTATCAAGCTGGCGATAACCAATGGCTTCAGCGACATGAGACATCTGAATGTTCTCTGAACTGTCAAGGTCAGCTATTGTTCTTGCTACTTTCAGAATACGTGAATAAGCACGAGCAGAGAGACTCATCTTCGTCATAGCATTATGGAGTAGGGTAGTGGTTTGCTCGTCCAATTGGCAGTACTCATGAAGCATTCTATCGGTCATCTGAGCATTGCAATGGATAAGCTTGGAATCCTTGTACCTCTCCGTTTGTATCTGCCTTGCGGCAATAACCCTTTTCCTGATTTCAGAGGAAGATTCACCCTGTTCCATCTTGCTAAGATCGCTGAATGGTACGGCTGTTATATCAACTTGAATATCTATTCGGTCTAAGAAAAAAGTGGCCGCTGATTTTACTCACTTTTTCACTGCTTCATTTCAAATGCCTAATAATCTTATTCTATCTTAAATATACATTAGGAAAGAGAAAGCCATTTCTTTTGTTGAAAAGACAAGCAGTCTTCCTTCAAATTGGAATAGAGCAATGGCAATAATATCACCATTTCCTCTAATTAACGGACAGCTGTAACTATATGCAGAGTCTTCAGAAAAATAAATGAAATCATTCTTTAGATTTGCTCCACTAGTTACCTTCCAATCATATTCCTTTATAACGCTATTCCTTACCGTGATGGTAGCTATTGTGATTATTGTCACTGCAAAAGCAATTATGATTGATACACATTTGTTCTTCATTTTAACCTTATCTTATAGAACCTCTTTTCGTCAACATTAACGTACATATTAGGATTCTTGTTGATTACAATGTAATAGAATCCTCTGTTATCTGCAAAAAACGACGGCAGGTCATATTCTGCCAAATCATATTCATAAGATTTGTCTTCAAGTTCTGCGAGGATGCTGACCTTTCCTTCTGTGAATGAATACCACCTGCACCAGAGATGTTGATCGCAATCATAATCGGGACTAGCATAATATATTTGGTCATTATCAACATCGCCAATTCCAAACATTGCTTTAGTGTCAAGAGTCTCTCCCTTCATATAGTACGCTTTGGATAGTACAGGCTCTGTTTCCTGCAATATATATGATTTGGATTTGAGTTTTATGAGACGCGTGTTTGTTCTGGCTATTCCCAAGAACTCATCTCCAGACTTCCATTTGTAAACACTCTTGCGCTTGTTTTGATAAGCATCTCGGAATTCCATTTCTGCAATCTCCTCTATTATTAAATTATCGGAGGTATGGATATTTTGCGATAATCCCGAGATACTTGAAAACATAACTATGCAAAGAAAGACTATATTTCTCATATGACTTTTATTCTCTTATTATTTAGTTTGAATTATTCCGATGTATCCGTCTGTCGGCTATTAACAATATAACTTGTTACCGCAACAGGAATAATAGACATAATCAACCACCCAATCAAGAATAGCAAATACCATCCTTCTGCATCTTGGGTTGCTATACAAAAGGATATGAGGAAAAGGATTCCGAATGGAATTATGTTCCCAAGATATAGAATTATAGTGGTAGGAAGACGACTGAACATCCATTGAATAGATGTAGCTACAATACCACATAAGAAGGCATTTACTGTAAACACCAAGTCAAGCACTATGAACCCGAACCAATTAACTCCAGATAACACCATCCATATTATACTGCACAGAACACATGTGAATAGGCAGCAAAGAGAAAGATTGCCCGTGTAGAATTTTGCCTCTTCATTTTAATGTTTTTTACCACACATATCCAAATTCCAAGTATTTAAGTTTTCCATCAATGAATCTGTAAATACTACGATACTGGTTTATGGTGTCTCGAAATTCGTATTTTTTTCCATTTACACTTTGAGAAACAGAGAAGTTAATCCCTTTGTATTTTTTGCAAAATTCTATTTCAGAAGTGCCGATATGAACTCCTAAGGTGGTATAAAAAACAGAATCTTCAAGAATAACTGTTTTTGGTTCGTATTCAGAAAGTACACTATCAGTCAAGCAAAAATAATTATACTGGTTATGTAACCCTCCATTTTCTCTAACTAATAGTAAGAATTCTGATGACGAGGCATTTGAAAAAACTATGAACTCTCCGAAATTAGGGTCGTCAATCATATCAGGAAGTTTTTCTAAATGTACAAAGGATGATGTGTCACGCAAAACGAATTGGTTTACAGAAGTATCTCCGATAAAATATGCATTTTCAACAGGAACGCATCTATTCCCGCCACAGGACATAAGTAAGAGACTACTGACCAAGATTAGGATTAGCTTTGCCATTATTGCCATAATTTGGATTACCTGTTATGATAAAGTTTATTTGAATATTCTTATTCTGAGTTTTTATATCGTCATAAAGAAAACTTCCAAGTTTAGACAATGCCTCAGCAGAACCTTGTATTCCAATGCAACCAGCCGTTCCTGGGGAGTTTGTATCGGGATGCATCCTTAATCCCGTCCTACCATTATAATCTTCCATATAGACTTTCCAACCACTATTTCCACCTATAGTCATTCCTGCTTGAGAAGTATAAGCAAAATCGCTACCAGTATTATTATGGTTAGGAGTAGGTCCATTTTCGTAAGGACCACTAGTAAATGGATATGTAAGACTTATTATCTTTTGCATATATAATTACTACCTTATTATTATATTGTCACCTTTCTGCCCAATCGCCTCTATCAAGCTGGCGATAACCAATGGCTTCAGCGACATGAAACATCTGAATGTTCTCTGAGCTGTCAAGGTCAGCTATTGTTCTTGCTACTTTCAGAATACGTGAATAAGCACGAGCAGAGAGACTCATCTTCGTCATAGCATTATGGAGTAGGGTAGTGGTTTGCTCGTCCAATTGACAGTAATCATGAAGCATGCGGTCGGTCATCTGAGCATTGCAATGGATAAGCTTGGAATCCTTGTACCTCTCCGTTTGTATCTGCCTTGCGGCAATAACCCTTTTCCTGATCTCAGAGGAAGATTCACCCTGTTCCATCTTACTAAGATCGCTGAATGGTACAGCAGTTATATCAACCTGGATATCAATACGATCCATCAAAGGACCTGAGATCTTGTTCATGTACCTCTGTATCTGATTTGGGGTGCAGACACAATTATGGGTTATATCGCCATAGTAACCACATGGACAAGGGTTTGCGCTGGCAACAAACATGAAAGAACATGGGTACTCAATCGTGTATTTTGCACGTGATATGGTAATGTGCCTATCTTCCAAAGGTTGACGCAAGACCTCGAGTGTACTCTTATTAAATTCAGGTAGCTCGTCACAGAATAAAACTCCGTTATGAGCGAGTGATATTTCGCCAGGGACGGCTTTAGTACCTCCACCAACAAGTGCAACCTGAGAAATCGTGTGGTGAGGACTTCTGAAAGGACGTTGGGAGATAAGAGATGACCCATTGCCATAGCCAGTACCATTTAATTTACCAGCCACACTATGAATCTGGGTTGTCTCAAGACTTTCAGAAAGTGAGAGAGGAGGAAGAATACTTGGCAGGCGTTTCGCCATCATAGATTTGCCAGAGCCAGGAGGGCCAATCATTATGAGGTTATGGCCTCCTGCGGCTGCCACTTCCATGGCTCTCTTAACGGATTCCTGCCCCCTTACATCCGCAAAATCGAGTTCGCTATCTGCCTGTTGCTCGTAGAAAACCTTTCGTGTGTCATATTCCAAAGGTTGCGCTTCTATTTGTCCAGAGAGGAATTTCACCACATCACCGAGGTTATCCATGCCATAGACCTCAAGGTTGTTTACCACAGCTGCCTCACGAGCATTAGCACGAGGAAGTATAAGGCCTTTGTAGCCATCCTTGCGAGCCTTGATGGAAATAGGAAGAGCACCACGGATGGGTTGTAGAGTACCATCCAAACCAAGTTCGCCTATCAGCATATATTTATCCAATAGGTCGGATGGCATCTCCTCATTGGCAGCAAGAATTCCAATGGCAATAGGCAGATCAAAGGCAGTTCCTTCCTTTCGCAAATCTGCAGGAGCCAGATTGATGGTGATACTCTTATTTGGGAACTTATACCCACTATACAGATATGATGTGCGGATGCGGCTTTGGCTTTCTCGCACGGCTTCATCTCCCAAACCTGACAGATACATACTCTGCCCCATCTCCACGCTTACCTCAACCGTAACTGTGGTGACTTCAAGTCCATTAACTGCTGCACAATATGTTTTTACTAGCATAAGATAAAGTTTCTTTAGGGGTAGATTAACAATTTTGATGCAAAGATATAAAAAAATATTAATAACATGCATTTATGCAAAAAAAAATGTGTAATTTTGTCCTCTCATAATGACAATGCAACAATTTGATAACCATAAGATAAAGATACGCTTTCCACGCATAGGGCTGCGACTTGGCTTTTGCCTCGCTGCTGTCATTGCCATATTTATTGGCATTAGCATCTGGCAGTCACGCTCTATGTCGCCAGAAGATATGGCGCAGAACAATGCCGATGTGGAGCGTGAGGACTGCTTCCTCCTGATGTCGGGCAACGATACATTGATGACGTTTCGCGACATTCAGGGTGATACTCTCCTTATAGGAGGTAAGGTGAAGTCGGTCACTCCTTCTACTATCTGCTACCGCCAGTCAGGTCAGTGGGTCAATTGGTTGCCTGTCATTTCATCATGTAAAGGCAGGTTGATGGTGATGGAGGCTGATACAGCATCTTTATGCCGTGCCTCAAATGAGCAGTTGCATGTCATCATTGCCCGTCAGAAAGCTTCGGTTGCTGCCTTGCTTGCAAACATTAAGGAACAGGAAGAGCATACCGACTACTACGTCCGCACTCATGATGTGATGGAAGCTGGTTACGATGTGGTGGCTCGTGCAAGTAGTTATCTGCATAGATCGAAGGATTCGCTTGATGCTGTTGCCAAGGCTCTTGCTAAGATAGATGCCAAGACACCGCTCCGTTTGGAGTTATGTTCCCGCTACTATGCGTGGGTGTCTGATGGTGAGGATGCCGAGAAGTCGGAGCGCGTGGAGTGCGAGACCGTGAAGCGAAAGAATGGAATGGTTATAATCCGCACGGTTGACAGCAGGAAGCCATCCAACCTCACTACTCGTCTGAATACATTCTGTACGGATGGTATCAAGGATTATCTCTCTAAGAGTCCTAAGGCACAGATGCTTTTACCTGATCATATCAAGGTAGATTCAATCGGAACTTATATCGGTGAGGTTGATTCTGTGGGTTGTTATCATGGTTATGGCATTCTTTACCAGATAGATGGCGGTTGCTATGAGGGCAACTGGGAACATGGTGAGCGTTCTGGATTCGGCTTGGATCTCACTCCTAGCAAGCGTATGCGCATCGGTGAGTGGAAGAAAGATAACTACCTCGGTGAGACAATCACCTATACCGCTGAACGTATCTATGGCATTGACATCTCGCGCTATCAGCATGAGAAGGTGGTGAAGGTGAAGAAATGGGTGCGCACTCGTAAAGGTAAGAAGAAACTGCGTATCGTGAACAAGGTGCAGAAGTTTAATATCAACTGGAACGACCTTGCAATCACTCATCTTGGAAACATCAGTAAGAAGACGATATCTGGCGATGTGAACTACAAGATATCATTCATCTATATCAAGGCAACAGAGGGCAAGAGTCTGGTGAACGTTTACTACAAGGCTGACTACAAGGCTGCCCGTGAGCATGGATATAAGGTTGGTTCGTATCATTTCTTCTCAACGAAGACTGCTGGTGCTGATCAGGCAAACTTCTTCCTGAGGAACGCTTCGTATCATCCGGGTGATTTCCCTCCTGTGCTCGATGTGGAACCTACAGCACGACAGGTGCAGCAGATTGGTGGAACGAATGCTATGTTTGCCCATATCCGTAAGTGGCTTACGATAGTTGAAAAGGCTTATGGTGTGAAGCCTATTCTCTATGTTAGTCAGACTTTCGTGAATAAGTACTTGCCTGCTGCTCCAGATCTGATGAAGAACTACAATGTGTGGATAGCCCGATATGGTGAGTATCGTCCTAACGTGAACCTCGTGTATTGGCAACTGTGCCCTGATGGTAGGGTTAAGGGTATAAATACGGAGGTGGATATCAATGTGTTCAATGGTTTCCAGACGGAATGGGAAAGGTTTTGTGGCACACAATAGGTGATAGGTGTTGGTGGTTTGTAAGTGCCAATAACGGAAACATTCACGAATATTGCTATACACTAACACCCATCACCCACAGCCAAACACCCATCCTTAACATCCATATATAATAAAAAAACGAAAATGCAAGAAACAAGACAAGCTCGTATATGCCGTATGCTCCAGAAGGAGTTGGCAGCAATATTTCAGGCGCAGACCCGCATGATGCCGGGTGTGCTGGTAAGTGTTACTCGTGTACGTATTTCTCCAGACCTCAGTATTTGCACTGCTAATCTCAGTGTATTCCCTTCTGAGCGCGGTGAGGAGATTCTGAAGAATATTCAGGCAAGCGAGAAACAGATTCGCTATGAACTCGGTACACGTGTTCGTAATCAGATGCGTATCATCCCAGAACTGCGTTTCTTCATCGACGACTCACTTGACTATCTCGAGAAGATAGATGAGTTGCTGAAGAAGTAAGAAAAGCCCACCCAGTTCCTCCCTAAGGGAAGTCGGAGATTGAGTATCTCCGAGTATGTGTCAGGGTTCCTCCCCCCTTACCCCCACATGGGGGAGTAGATACATCAATCTAATGTGTGGAGGAAGGGCATGGTTATTATAGTTTAATTATTAATCTCGTTTATACTCGGCTATTATAGTGAGAGTCTTTGATGGCTGTTACTATATAAAGCACCCTCCCTTTGGGAGGGAAGGGGTAGGCTTATGAGTTTCCCTTTTTACATATCACGTCGTTATCTCTTCTCAAAAAAGAGTACTAACGTAATAAACCTCATATCATTTATCTCCGTTGTGGGCGTTGCTGTGGCTACAATGGCACTTGTCGTTGTGCTCAGTGTTTTCAACGGTTTCCATGATATGGTGGCGGGTTTCTTTACTCAGTTTGATCCCCAGATTGAGATAGTACCTGCTACGGGTAAGTATGCCCCTCATGATGCTCCTGAACTGGATAAGATCAGACAGTTTGATGAGATTGAGGTAGCATCAGAGTGTGTGGAAGATCAGGCGCTTACTATCTTCGGTAATCAGCAGTCGATGGTAATGATTAAGGGTGTAGAGGATAATTTCCCAAAGCTTACCAATATTCAGAACATACTCTATGGTGATGGTGCCTATGAATTGCATGTAGCTGATTTACAGTATGGTATTATGGGCATTCGTCTGGCTCAATCATTAGGCACTGGTGCTCGCTGGAGTGGATTCTTGAATATCTATGCGCCTCGTAGAGAGGGACAGTTGGATTTGTCGAATCCGATGGATGGATTTGTGGTTGACTCGCTGCTCTCACCTGGTGTGGTGTTCAGTGTTCAGCAGTCGCGCTATGACAAGAACTATATCCTTACTTCTATAGAGTTTGCCCGTAACCTCTTTGGTTGTGATGGAGAACTGACTTCTCTTGAATTGAAACTGAAGCCGGGTGTTGATGCCACTGCAGTGAAGAAGAAGATGCAGGAGGTGGTAGGAGATAAGTTCCGTGTTCTGGACCGCTATGAGCAGCAGGCAGACACATTCAATGTTATGGAGATAGAGAAACTCATGGCATATATATTCCTTACTTTCATCCTTGTGGTGGCATGTTTCAATATAATAGGTTCGTTGTCAATGCTCATCATCGACAAGAAGAATGATGTTGAGACATTGCGATGTCTTGGAGCTACGGATAAGCAGATCTCTAATATATTCATGCTTGAGGGCAGAATGATTACATTCTTCGGAGCAGTGATTGGTGTTCTGCTTGGTTTGTTGCTTTGCTTCTTGCAGCAGCAGTACGGATTTGTAAGGTTGGGTTCTTCAAGTGGCGCTTTTGTGGTGGATGCCTACCCTGTGAGTGTGCATTACGGTGATGTCGCTATCGTGTTTGTCACGGTCATTGCTGTAGGTTGGGTGGCTGTCTGGTATCCAGTAAGGTATATGAGCAGGAGGCTTCTGGAGAAATAAGGGGGACGAGATAATCAATAAGAAAGATGCAGGAAAAGAGGACGTTGAAACGTCTTTTCCTGCATCTTTTGTGTATGTGGGGGGGGTATTATTTTACCACTTTATAGGGGCCTTGCGGGATAGATTCGGGGTTGGTGCCGAGATATATTCCTGATGGAGAGAAAACCTTAGGATGGGCAGCGCCATTGCTTAGGAAATCTGTGATGCCTGTGGAAGGATACAGATTGGTAAATGTGAAGTTGATGAGGCCATCAGAGGTCTCGGAGATATTCGTTATAGGCTTCTGCATAAACAGCTTACCATTCTTGTTTGGGGAGAATAGTTTGGCTGCAGGTCGAGAGGTATCTGTCAATGATGTGTTAAGCGATGTGCCGGGGTAGGGATCGCCCGAGAGACTTGTCTGGTCGGCTTTATTATCGGCATTGAATATGGTAAGATGCTGGTGATATGAGTCTTCATTCACTTTGTTGTCGTACCATAAATCTTCATCGTAATCCACATGAAGAACAAGCATTCCATGGCCTTCACCTTTTATATCCCATGAGTTGAGTTGTCGGTTTTCCAAGAGGAAGTACTCATTAGGGTTTGCATCGTTGTAGATGACATAAGCCTCAGGCGAATCTGTTATAGCCTTCATGCCAGTAACAGATGTGTTGGTGGTAAGTTTGATAGGCTCAAGCCAGCCCGCCATCCATCGTTCGTAGGATGTGTATCCGCAAGGAATGTCTCCGTCTTCGTTATATGAACCATTATCCAAGACTGACCACGAACTCATGCCGAAACCGACATCGTTTGTATCATATAAATCTGGGAGACCGAGACAATGGCTGAACTCATGGCACATAGTACCGATGCCTGACATGATGGTGCCAGATGAGTTCTTAAGTTCACTACTGCAAGCATAGGTGTCTATCCAGACATTATCCAGGCGGATAGAGCCCTCGCTGCTATTGTTATAGTAGTAAGCAGATTCAAGATCCCACTCATGTGACCACATCGTCCATGAAGGAGCACCTTGTTCCTCTGAATAGCCTGCATAAACAACATATACCTGATCCACCTTTCCATCATGGTTCCAGTCGTAGTCCGGGAAATACACCTGTTTGTCGGCAAGTCTTACGGCTTCTATAATCATATCTCCGGGTAATGTATCATCACCCTTTCCGTTTTCGTTAGTGCCGTAATAAGATATCTTATTAGAAAGTTCGAAAGGACCTACAACATCAAATTGCAGGTTAAGTTTTCCATAGGACTGGTCTCTGAAATAATCACTGAGGCTACCGATGGCTCCATATTTGTTATACCCTTTCTGATTGGCAAGAGCATCGAAATCCTCCCTTGTGTATGTGAATTTCTTGTCTTTGAAATTAACGAGGATTATAAGGCCTTTCTTTTCGCCAGTATATGCTGAGGTTGATGCAACATCACAGCTGCGAGTTATGGCCTTGGCGTTTGCTATTCGTGCTTTTCGATTATTGTTGCGCTGAGCCATTCGCTCTTTTCTTGCCGCTTTGTGAGCTTTGAGATTATTAGAGGAGATATAATAAGCGATGCCGAGACTATCTTCTGCTAATGCCCTGCCTTGATCATCGATGTACCAATGTCCGTTCTCATCACCTGTGAGGGTAGCCATTACTTTAGTACCATCCTTGAGGGTAAGGTATTTCCTGACATGCTTAGCTGGAGCTGCAAGGCATGCTAATGTGGCAAACGTCAAGAGTAAGGAAAGTATGATACTATTTTTCATAAAGGGTACTAATAAATTAAGTTGAATAAAAAACGGCACTGTCTTGATGACGGTGCCGTTCCATTGTGTCACTCATACGAGTGTTATAGGTTTTACCGACAAATATAATTATTGTTCAGTATATTGTTAGGAGTCTAATAGTGAGAATGTTTATGTGAGAGTATAGTATTCAGAGGTTAAACCAGATTGGGTATGCCGGAAAACATTTGCAAAGATAATAAAAAGATTGATATACATCAAACTTTTGCCTAACTTTTTTTGAAAAAATATAACTTTTGTTATAAAATCGCCTATTTTCGGCCAAAATCAGCTGGAATTTCGCCCCATTTATCGGTTTGCCACTTGATAACGGGTGTGCGATAAGTATTATTCTTCAGCCAGGCTTCTGCTCTTTCTATCATCTGATAGAGCGTTTCGGTTTTCTCATTTCGTGCAAGGGTTGTCTTGCACTGATGCTTTCTTACCCATAGTTGAGCATTTACCGAGTCGCTATAGATAGGCATAGTATCGAGTCCTTTCTGCTTTAGAAGGGCAAGTCCATGAACAAGTGCAAGGAATTCTCCAATATTATTTGTGCCATGCACTGGTCCATAATGGAAAATTTCCTTTCCTGTGGCGAGATATACACCTCGGTATTCCATAGCTCCTGGATTTCCGGAACAGGCAGCATCAACAGCTATTGCCTCACGGATAACTTCTGCCGGAAGGTTTTGAGGGTTGTAGTCTGGGCGTGGTTGGGTGTTGGGTGTTGGGTGTTGGGTGGTAGGTGTTGGGTGTTGGGTGTTGGTGGATTGCTCCTTCTGCTGGTCTGCATACTCAGCATATGCTTCTTCACCCATCTCGAAGGCATCCTCTGCCTCAGACAGAGTCTTGAATGACTTATACTTAGCTCCTGAAACACCATTAACCGCCTCCTGACATGCTTCCCAAGAGGAATACACGCCAGGAGACGGTCCGTTCCATACTACATAATATTTCTGTTTTGCCAAAGCGGGGTAAATGAATAATTATTAAATGAAATATTAAATGAAAAATGAAAAATACAAGTTTGCATCTTCATCTGTGCCTTATGTGTCAGGCTCATGACAGAAGAGTGTAATTTGTATTTTCCATTTTTCACTTTTCATTTTTAATTTTACATCTTAGCCATTGCCTGCTCGAGGTCTGCGATGATATCCTCTGCATTCTCGATACCTACAGAAAGACGTACCAAGTCTGGTGCTACGCCTGCCTCACGGAGCTGTTCCTCTGACATCTGACGGTGAGTATGGCTTGCTGGGTGCAGAACACATGTGCGAGCATCGGCAACGTGTGTAACGATAGAGATGAAGTCGAGGTTATCCATGAAGCGGATAGCATCCTCACGAGTTCCCTTAAGGCCGAATGCGATAACACCGCAAGTGCCGTTAGGCATATACTTCTTTGCAAGTGCATTGTACTTGTTTGAAGGAAGTGAAGCATAGTTCACCCAACCTACCTTCTCGTTCTTCTCAAGCCACTGAGCTACCTTGAGAGCGTTGTCGCAATGCTGACGCATACGGAGAGCGAGAGTCTCAAGACCGATGTTGAGGAGGAATGAGTTCTGTGGTGCAGGAATGCTACCGAGGTCACGCATAAGCTGTGTTACGAGCTTTGTGCTGTAAGCCATCTTACCGAATGCCTTGGTATAAATCACACCATGATAAGACTCGTCTGGAGTTGTAAGGCCAGGGAACTTATCTGCGTATGCATTCCAGTCGAAGTTACCTGAGTCAACCACACAACCACCTACCTGAGCAGCATGGCCATCCATGTACTTGGTAGTAGAATGGGTAACGATATCACAGCCCCACTCGAATGGACGGCAGTTGATTGGAGTAGCGAAGGTGTTATCCACGATCAATGGTACACCGTGCTTATGAGCCATATTCGCGAAACGCTCGATGTCGAAGATGTTACCGCCAGGGTTTGAGATTGTCTCACCGAAGAAGCACTTGGTGTTAGGACGGAACTCCTTCTCAATGCGCTCGTCATCCCAATCTGGATCTACGAATGTACACTCGATGCCAAGTTTCTTCAGAGTAACGCCGAAGAGGTTGAATGTGCCACCATAGATAGTGTTTGAAGTGATGAAATGATCACCAGCCTCACAGATGTTGAAGATAGCGTAGAAGTTGGCTGCCTGACCAGAACTTGTGAGTACTGCACCAACACCACCCTCGAGAGCTGCAATCTTCTTTGCAACGGCATCGTTGGTTGGGTTAGCCAGACGGGTATAGAAATAACCGTTGTCCTTCAAGTCGAAGAGACGCGCCATCTGGTCGCTGGTATCATACTTGAATGTTGTACTCTGATAGATAGGCAACTGCTGTGGTTCGCCCTTTGTAGCTTTCCATCCGCCATGTATGCAGATAGTTTCAAGATTCTTCTTCATAAATATTTTTCCTATTTTATTTTAATCTTTTTATCTAAGTTGCAAAGGTACATATTCTTTTGCAAAACACCAAACAATTCCCACAAAAACGAAGATTGAAAAGTGAAGAGTGAGGAATTTGAGTTAGTACTACGGGTGCAGAGACTAACTCAAATTCCTCACTCTTTACTTTTCAATCTTCACTTCTTAGAAGATATGCTGAACGAACTCAGCGAAGCAACGACGCCATGTGAGCCACTCGTGATGTGTGCCCTGTGATGGGAAGTATGTCACGTTGATGCCCATCTCCTTGAGGTTGCTTGTCATCTTGTCAGCACCGAAGTTCTCCTCAGTACCCATACCCATGAAGAAGTACTTCACCTTGCTGTTGAAGTCAGATGCGTTTGTGAACACACCGTTAGCGTATGTCTTGAGGTCAACACCGAAGATAGCACCGCTGAATGTACCGATGTAAGCGAACTTGTCGAGGTTTGCTGTAGTAATCTCGAGAGTCTGCTTACCACCCCATGAGAGACCAGCCATACCACGGTTCAGACGGTCGGTCTTTGTGCGGAAGTTGCCATCGATGAAAGGAATGATATCGTTGAGAAGAACATTCTGGAAAGATGCACCGAAGTCCTGCATAGATTCACCCTTCTTAGAACCGAAGCCGTAGTCGCAGTTACCATTGTCCATAACAACGATCATCTCCTTAGCCTTGCCCTGAGCGATGAGGTTGTCCATGATGTACTGCATCTTACCCTGTGTGCTCCAACCTGTCTCGTTCTCAGCCATACCATGCTGGAGATAGAGTACTGGGAACTTAGCCTTTACGTTCTTGTCATAGCTTGCTGGAGTGTAAACGAAGCAGCGACGCTCACGGTTCTCAACTGAAGACCAGTAGCGGCACTCACGTACCTGACCACGCTTAGAACTTGCGTTTGGCTGATAGAGAGCAATCTCCTCGTCGGTCATTGTAGCACCGTGCATAGTAGCAAGGAGAGTCTTGTTCTCATTGATGTTTACGTCGATGTCGATAGTACCACACATCTTACCGCAGCCGAATACAGCCTTTGAAGATGGGTCGATGTAGTTTGTGCCATCGATAGTGAGGAAGTAATAGTGGTTACCACAAACGAGAGGCTCTGTTGTAACTGTCCAGAAACCGTTCTTATCCTTGATCATTGGGTACTTCTTGCTGCAGATGTCAGCAGCAACGTACTTAGCCTGAGGTGCCATAACACCGAACTGAACGCGACCGTCCTTATCAATCTTTGGATACTCCTGGCAAGGAACTGTTGTGCTTGCAACCTTGAAAGACTCCTTGTTGAGGAGAGACATCATCACGTTAGCATATCTGCGACCGATTTCACGATAGCCTTCAGCTGTGAAGTGGAGCTTGTCAGGACGGCCCTTGCAACCGAGTGATGATACTGGGTAAGCTGTAGGGATAGTCTCATTGATTCTGTCGATGATAGCATTGTGATGGAAGCAGCAACCGCCATCTTCCTGAGTCATAAGCTCACCAACGAGCAATGGGCAGTCCTCTGCCTTGAGGTCGAGCTCCTTGAGCATGCGCTCATAAACGAGCTTTACACGCTGTGGCCAATCCTGCTGGTTGTTGTCTGTACAACCCTGGTGAAGGAGGATACCCTTGATAACACCAACCTTCTGAGCAGCCTTAGCACACTCCATGAGGCGACGCATTGGTGCATCATCATATTCCTTACAGAAGTTCTTGAACCAGTCAGCCTGCTTTGAGATATACTCAGTTGTCTTATCCTCGTCGTAGAGATCGATACTTGCACCACCAACAGCAACGTTGATAACACCAACCTTGATCTCCTCTGGAAGCTGCTCTACGAGTGAGCGGCCGAAATAGTCAGCAGGAGTAAGACCTGTCATTGCACGGCAGAGAGGTGGAACGGCAACATACCACTGCCCCTTCTTTCTGCCAGTATTGTTCATATCAACAGCAGCCATCATGCGGAAACGAGGACTGAGGTTCTCACGATCCTGAGGCTCAATCTTTGCGTTACCCTCCATGTTCGACTGACCGAAGCAGAGGTAGATGTGGAAGTTAGGGTCGAACTTGTCAGGCTGAGGAATCTCTCCTGCCTGCTTGTCGCCGTCATTGTAGTTAAGAACCTGATTTTTCTCATAGAATTTCTGCACATCCTGTGCCATAGCTACGCCTGAGAATAACATAGCGACGATGGTAAGAACCATGAGTTTTGCGTAAAATCTCATTGTTTTGTGTCTCGTTTAAGTTATTGTTTAGTTGTTATTATTTACCTTCAATAGAGTTGGCGAATCATCATGATTTCGGGTTATCGATTTTCCGAAATTCACAATCATCGAGCTGCGAAATTACTAAAAATTTCCTTAATGCCCAAATCTCTGCCAAATTTTAGAGATTAATTAACATTAACCCATTTCGTCTTCGCCTGCTATAAACGCCATATTTGATAGACGATGATATGTCGTATAGGTTTAAAGGACTCTGCAAGAAATTGTGTGGAAAGTAATCCCTCATCTCCGACTTTTCGGTTGAACTCACAACGTTGGTAGAAGTGGGGGAGACACTTCGCCGATCGTCCCTTCCTCCTATGTAGTTCCTATGTGATTCCTATGTAAGTCCCATTTTCCTCCTATGCAAACGCCCAAATGGATATGCTTTGTTGGGTTTATAGCGAGGGCAGAGCGAAGGCATAGCGAAGGCGCAACGAAGGGTCAGCGAAGGCAGGGAAGAAGCACGGTTGCTTTCGCCATTTTAAAAAACAAAAGAAAACCAAGTAAAACAAAAGAAAACATTTTTCATGTTATTACTGTCCGGTAAAAAGAAAAACGCCCTCCCTTGCATATGCACAATTTGTCATCCGAGAGATATTGCCTTCCAGGCAAGTCAACACTATTTCTTCGCTAGAATATTCTTAAAGCACAAGAAATTTGGGGCTTACCATATGTAAAACTTTAAAATATTGCTGGTTATGATGGTTTACCGGACACTTTAATCTTCATTGTTTGCAAGCATCTTTGCCACTAAATTGGATATTAGTGGAGATTGTTGTTTATCGGTGGGAGGTTTCCTGATAAAAATGATAGAAAATCAAGGCGTTTTTGCTTATTTAACGGAGATGTGGCATCTTCAATCAACATTTTTGAGTATCTTTGCATGTAAATTTTCGTAAGCTAATGATAAAAGAAAAGTCTATAAGTGCAATAATCGGAACATTGTTCTTTGCGGTGTTCCAACCTTTTGGACTCTCCTTATTCTGTACATCGGAGAGGTTCATGATAACGTGTGGACTGTTTGTTGTAGCCTTTGCATCATGCATGACATGCGAGGGTATAGTCAACTATGTGTTGCGTATGCCAATGGATACGAGTAAAGAGCCTTCATACACTATGAAGCGTGGCATCGTGTTTCAGATTTGCAACATCATTGTGTTAACCACTTACCTCTCTCTATATTTTGACCGTTTCGCAAGCAACGATGTTGTTGACAACCACTTAAGTGTAGAGCATAGTCTTGGAATGCTCGTTGCAAGTATCGGCTGTTGTTTATTTATCGGTCTATACTGGCGTAATGTGTATTGGAAACGACACTACGCAAAGCAGTTGGAGGAGGCCCAGATGCTAAATGGTGTATTAATGGAGCGTTCACGACTGGTGGAGGTATCAAAACAGGAGTCGATGACAGATACTTCATCTTCCAAGGAAGAGCGCATCATGCTTGAAGGCAGCACAAAAGAATGTGTTTCCCTTTTGCTGTCTGATTTCATCTTTGCAGAATCGGAAGGCAACTATGTTTCTATTCATTACATGGAGAATCCCTCAACAGGTTCAGAACAGACAGAAAAACAGACTATGCTCCGTACAAGTATGAAGAATGTTGTTGCTATTCTCTGTGTGAATACCGAAATCATACAATGCCATCGTGCGTACATCGTTAATCTCCGACACGTGCAAAGCGTCGAAGGTCGTAGCAGCGGCATTGGTTTGAAACTTCGCCATTGCGATACTATAGTACCTGTTTCAAAGAGCTATGTAAACGAGGTAAAAGAGCGCATAAAGAATCCATTATAGGTCTATCCATTGGCATTCTGTCCATAGCACTCACGTTCGTGAGAAGCAAAATCTTCTTTTGCTTCTCATCTCACTTAATCGTGCCATTCGTCACAGGAAATTGACCATTCGTCACATTTTGTGCTGATTATCACATAATCCGTCCGTCTATCACAGATATTTGGTGGGCGGACGGATTCTTTGTAATTTTGCACTCGTCAAGTTTAACTCAACTCGTAGATATTATGTACAAACGACTCACAAAATCATCTGACTGTATGCTTGCTGGAGTATGTGGAGGCATTGCAGACTTCTTTGAGATTGATCCCACATTAGTGCGTGCCGGTTATGCTATCCTCACATGCTTCTCAGCAGCCTTCCCAGGAATACTACTTTACATACTCCTGTGCTTCATAATGCCGAAAAGTGAATTGTAATGATTGGTGTTATAGTTTTTGGCGTTGCCATTAGCACTATTATCGTAGAACAAATAAAAATAAAGAACAATGAACTCAAACAAAGAAATGAAATTCTGTCAAAGCTGCGGAATGCCTTTGACAAATGAAATACTCGGCACTAATGCCGATGGTTCCAAGAACGAAGATTACTGCATCTACTGCTATAAGGATGGTGCCTTCACTGGCGACTTTACCATGGAGCAGATGGTGGAATATTGCTCTATGTTCGTTGAGGAGTACAACAAGAATACCGGGCAGAACATTACTGCTTGCCAGTATAAGGACGTATTGCGTCAGTTCTACCCAACACTGAAACGTTGGAAGGGTGACGATGCAAACCTCCCCCATGCCGACCATCCAATGAAGAAGGTGTTTATCGAAGAGGTCAATGCCCTCGGCATTCCAGACCTTCACGTTGATAACCTATACATCCTGCAAGGTTACTTCATCAATCAGCCATACAACATCAACGGAAATGAGGTAAAGTTGCTTGATGATAATGCCACCTACTGGGGCAACCAAGTTATGAAAAGCGACAACCGTTGTTATGGCATCGCCTGCTGCGAGAGGTACATCCTCGTGAGCGAATACGGCAAGGATGGTGCGGATGCAGAACTGGTAATCTTAAAGAGAAGAGACAAATGAGCAGGTTTAAGTTTAATACCATAGCACTCTTCACTACCGACAATCAGAAGGTGGTAGATTTCTACTGCGACATATTCGGTTTTGAGACGCAATGGAACGGCAATGACATTGATGTGGAGATGCACCTTGGGGATATGCGCATTCTCCTGTTCCCACGAGAATCAATAGAGAAGATGACACGTCAGAGATTCACCTATCCGTCTGGCATCAACGGAACGATGGAAATTTCCTTCGACGTACCAACCTTCGCCGATGTGGATAAGGAATACAACCGCGCTGTAACTATGGGCGCAAAGCCTATCATGGAACCAACAACTGAACCTTGGGGTCAACGTACCTGCTACGTTGCCGATCCCGAGGGGAATCTTATAGAGATAAGTTCGTTTAATGAATAGTTTAGACATGAACATACGATTAGAAAAACCTGAAGACTATCGTGAGGTAGAGAACCTCACGCGTGAGGCATTCTGGAATGTATATGCACCAGGATGCGTGGAACATTATGTGCTCAATCAATATAGAAGTAATCCGGACTTTATTCCAGAACTTGACTTTGTGATGGAAGAAGATGGAAAGATTATAGGCCATGTGATGTTCTCAAAGGCAGAAATCATAAAGGAAGATGGTTCTGCTTTACAAGCATGGACCTTCGGACCAATAAGTATTCATCCTGATTACAAACGTAAGGGATATGGCTTGAAATTGTTGAATTATGCCTTAGAGAAGGCACGTGAGATGGGCGTCGGTATCATCTGTATGGAGGGAAACCTCGAATTCTACAAGCATGCTGGCTTCGTGGTAGCAAGCTCGCTCGGCATTCACTATCATGCAGAACCGAAGGAC
This sequence comes from Prevotellaceae bacterium UBA1710, assembly GCA_002317355.1. GTDB lineage: Bacteria > Bacteroidota > Bacteroidia > Bacteroidales > Bacteroidaceae > Prevotella. The sequence goes on from DCJC01000037.1 coordinate 38,236, forward strand.
GCAGAAGTGCCTTACTTCCTCGCCCAGGAACTCATCCCCGGCTACCTCAATGGCATAGAAGGTACCTATCATACTCCGAAAGGTTATTATGTGGCTTTTGAGAATAAGGATGCCTTTGAAGCATACGAAGCAACTTTTCCCCAAAAGGAGAAGGAGCAACACGAAGGACAACTGAGGGAGCAGTGAGAGCAGAGTGATGCTTGCATCAACTATGCCGAGTCGCGAGAGAAGAAGGCGGAACGCCAACTCGTAGATGATTGCACAATAAATCCTAATGAACAGTAATGACAATAGCAATAAATATGTTGGAAGATAATTCCTGTAACAAGCAGATAGGCGCTTTGCTTGATAATGAGGATAATCAGATTAAGATTATTGAAACCAAAGACCTGGACATCCACCACTGCATAGGCTGTAATCAATGTTGGCTAAAGACACCGGGGCAATGTGTCATCAAGGATGACTACAAGAGTATTATCAAACAACTTGTAACGGCTGAAGATTTGTGGCTCGTCTCTGATATCCGCTACGGTTTTCTCAACTATCGTGGCAAGCGTATCATGGATCGTATTATGCCGATGCTCAACATGAATATTGAGTTCCGTGATGGTTGGATGCGCCATCAACTTCGTTATCATGCACTGAATATTGGTGTGTTGTATCGTGGAGATGGCAATCAGGAATTGCTTGAAGAATGGTGTGAGCGTTGCGCCAAGAATCTTGGAGGTAAATCACTCGGAGTAATCTCTTTGGATAAAATAGAAAAGGAGGTGGTATCATGCATGTAGTCATTATCAACGGAAGTCCACGCACTTGTGAATTTAGCAACACATCCAAGATTCTTTGGTCATTTGTCAAGGGACTTGAAACGGAGGGTGTTTCCTACGAACTATATTCTCTGTCAAACCTAAAGGAGTGGGATTCTGCTCGCAACGCATTTCTCACAAATGATAAGATTATATTTGCACTTCCTATGTATGTAGAGAGTATTCCGAGTCTTATGTTAGAGTTCTTAGACACATTGTCGGCAGAACGAATCTGTTCAGCAGAACTGTCATTTATCCTACATGGAGGTTTTGACGAAGGTTATCAGTTCCGTCTTTGTGAGAAGTTGCTGAAATCGATAACTGCTCAGTTAGGATGCAACTATGGCGGCTGTCTAATAAAAGGTGGCAGTTTTATGCTGCGTCTGTTTGCGAAAGACAAGGTGGAAAGAATGACAAAACAATACACTAAGATGGGCATATCCTATGCTCAACGTGGTAATTTCGTAACCCCAGAAGCAAAGAGATTCACTGGTCCAGAACGCTATCCATGGTTAGTTCGTCAAGTCGCAAGTTTTTTCCTAAAACTGGTGGTTAACAAGAAATTCGAACAGTTCGCCTTGGATTGGGGATGCTATGAACCACTGGATAATAAACCATATGAGTTCGCATCGTGCTTGGAATCTACGATAGGAATACATTATTAAAAATGATTAACAATGAAGAAATTATCATACATCCCATTCATTATAGCAGTTTTGATGATGAGCAGCTGCGTCGTCACACGTTCTACGACTAAGATTAACAAAGTGTCGGTTGGCATGACGAAGAGCGAAATAAGCAAACTCTTGGGTACGCCAATCTTTAAGAATGGTGACACCACCGAGGAGCAGTGGGGCTACCGAAAGATGATTGGAGAGGTTGCTGGACCAGAAGAAGTGATATTCCTCGTCACCTTCGACAATCTGGGTAAGGTCATAAGTTATGAAACTATAAAGGATCATCCACACTATCATCATTGATGCCGCTTAGGTAGCAAGCGTTTGTAATCCTGATACAACAAAACATTAATAAATCAAACAAGATGAAAGAAATTCTCTATATTTTGCTTGATAAGTACGCTGCTCACGAAATGGAGTTCTTGTCTCAAGCAATCAACAATGGTGAGATGGGACCTCGTGAGTGTCCTAAATATATTAATAAAGTGGTTGCTTATAGCATGGAACCTGTAACATCAATAGGTGTACTTGCTACGTTGCAGATCCTGTAGGAAATCTTATAGGACTGATGTGTGCGAGTGTAACAAGATATAATAAAACAACGTGAGTTCTATGTATTTCAAATAGTTAGTATTCAGTTAAATAAAGAGGGACTCATCAATCAAGTAGTCAATGAATTACCTCCCTACGGTTTGTGGGGTTTCGACAAATCTCGTAGAACTCACGTTAGGTGATGGTAAAATAATAACTTCCTACGTTTTTTGTTTTTCTTTGAGCCGCTTTTATTCATCTTGTTGGCTATTTTTGTGTTGTTCCTCAGTCATGTAGCCCGCTACACTCCTTCGTCTCAACGCAAAAATATCTCAACAATCTGAACAAAATCGTCCGAAGTTATTATTTCACCATCACTAAAACAAGAGAAAACCAACGAAAGGTTATGAGGGTAAAGGGTTAAGGTTTTTGAGGTCTTGCCAACTGGATGGTGAACCTCACAACCTTATAACCTATCCAACCTTAAAACCAATCATTTGGTCTTCTCTTGTTTTTTAATTGTGTAAGCAAGTTAATAAGGGAGCATGGCAAGCATATCTGCGAACTTGTCAATGCCTTGTTCGAGTTTGCTGCCAATCATCATCTTCATCATCATATTGAGATCTGCCTTGAGAGTGAGGCGCATCTTTGAGCCGCCTGTGCTTACTGGAAGCACCTGAATCCAGAGATTTGCATCAACTGGTGATTGCTCGGTTGCGAACTTGATGCACTTGTTCTCTTCACGCTCAATGATGGTGAGAGCTATTGTGCCGACCATTGGTGCAGGAACAGCGATACGATCTGCTGAAAGTTCTACTTCCTTGAGTTTCTCAAGCTGAGCTGGATCCTGTCCTGCTTCCTTCATCTTCTCTGCCACCATTGGATTGTTGGCTGCATTTTCGAGAATAGGACGGAAATTCTCAAGGTTGCTTAATGTTGCATAAACTCGCTCAACAGGTGCGCTGAGCATCTTTATTTGGCTTTCGTATTTTGCCATTTTTGGGTGGTGGGTGTTAGGTGGTGGTTGCTTACGCCAATTAAAAAAACAAAAGAAAACATTTTAAAACAAAAGAAAACCTTTGATTTGCTATCAAAAGATTCCACGCCTTTAGTTTTATGATAAAGGGCTGAAAGTCCGACATTTAAAAGGGCGGTGCGTTTGCGCCGTCTATCAAGAGCAAGGATTGATGAGCGCCGTAGGTGCGACACTTATTTAATAGGTGTCGGACTTTGACTTTACTTCCCGATGGTCAGTGGGTCTGCGACAAATCTCCCTTCGGCCGTCGACCTTTGGTTCAGCCCTCACAAAACAACACTAATCAATATAACAGCCCTATCGGACTGCCCTATTAGGTGTCACCTCTTCGAGGTTCTAAGTAACGGCAAAAACCATAATTGTTTTTCTATGTTTTCTTTGGTTTTTTAAATGGCGAAAGCAACCTATCAAAATTTACTTAAGGTCGTTACGCCAGTTTGATGGATCCTTACGCCAATCAGCGAGTACAGCGAGGTCTTCTTCCTTGATGTAGCCAGTCTTTGCAGCGATAGCTGTTGTGTGCTCGTAGTCAGAGAGAGTTACGAAACGAACGTTAGCAGCCTTGAAAGCCTCTTCAGCTACAGGGAAACCGTATGTGTAGCTTGCTACCATACCTACTACCTCGAAACCTGCCTGACGAAGTGCGTCAACAGCCTTGAGAGAAGAACCGCCAGTTGAGATAAGATCCTCGATGACAACAACCTTTGCGCCCTCAGGGATAGTACCCTCAATCTGGTTGCCCATGCCGTGATCCTTTGGCTTTGGACGAACATAGCAGTAAGGGAGAAGAAGCTCGTCAGCAACGAGAGCACCCTGTGCGATAGCACCTGTAGCTACACCTGCAACGGCTGTTGCCTCTGGGAACTCAGTGTGAACGAGATGAACAAGTTCCTGCTTTACGAATGAGCGAAGCTCTGGATAAGCAAGAGTCTTGCGGTTGTCTGTATAGATTGGTGACTTCCAGCCTGATGCCCATGTGAATGGATCGTTTGGCTGCAACTTGATAGCCTTAACGGCAAGCAGTTTCTCTGCAAATGCGTTTGATACTTCCATATTCTTTATTATTTAATGTCGTTTTCTATAAATTCAATAAGTTTCTCCACAGCGTTTGCTTCTGGAATAGACTTCTCTATGCATACCTTGTTCTTGTAGAGCGAAATCTTGTTTGGACCTGCGCCTACATAGCCGTAATCTGCGTCTGCCATCTCACCAGGGCCATTAACGATACATCCCATAATGCCAATTTTGAGTGTGGCAAAACGTGGATTCTCTTCAGCCTTTGCCTTGATAGCATTCTTGATGCGAGCGATAGTTCCCTGAAGATCGTAAAGAGTACGTCCGCAACCTGGGCAAGAGATGTACTCTGTCTTGGTAAACTTCACACGTGCTGCCTGAAGAATAGAGTCAGACAGTTCTTTAAGTGTAGAGTCAGGAATGAGGGATGAAGAGTTGCTGATAACCAATTCCTTAGCCTTACCATCGATGAGTAATGCGCCTGCTGTCATGGCAGCCTTGAGCTGAAGGTCTTCGAGATTATCCTCGTTGAAGTCGAGATAGAGAGTGTTGTTCTCGATGCGAGCATTCTCACGCTTCTCGGCACATTCAGGAATGAAAGATACGAGTTTCTTAGCAACAGGAATCTCGCATTCTGGTTCTTCAGAAAGGCTTACGCGAATAGTATCACCAATGCCTTCTGTAAGCAATGCACCAATACCAACAGCTGATTTGATGCGACCATCCTCACCTTCACCAGCCTCAGTTACACCAAGATGGAGAGGGTAGTGCATATCCTCTTCGTTCATCTTCTCAACGAGCAGACGAACTGACTGCACCATCACAACCGTATTACTTGCCTTGATACTGATGACTACATTCTGGAAGTCCTCATCACGACAGATGCGCAGGAACTCAAGGCATGACTCAACGATACCTGCTGGAGTGTCGCCATAGCGTGACATGATGCGGTCAGAAAGCGAACCATGATTCACACCAATACGAACGGCTGTGTTATGCTCCTTACATATATTAAGGAAAGGCACGAAGCGATCACGAATCTTCTGTACCTCCTGAGCGTATTCCTCATCTGTGTATTCAAGTTTCTTGAAAACACGAGCAGGATCAACATAGTTGCCTGGGTTGACACGCACCTTCTCGCAATACAAAGCAGCTACATCAGCAACATTAGCGTTGAAGTGCACATCGGCAACGAGTGGTGTCATAATACCTTCTGCCTTCAATGCAGCAGAGATATTCTTCATGTTCTCTGCCTCACGAGAGCCTTGAGTGGTAAGTCTGACGAGTTCACCACCAGCCTCAATGATACGCTTAGCCTGTGCTACACAAGCCTCGGTGTCATTGGTGTTGGTAGTGTTCATCGACTGAACCCTGATTGGGTGTTTGGTGTTAGGTGTTAGGTGTTGGCTGTCACCACAATATCCACCACCAATTATTATATTCCCTACCTTAGTAGGAGTTGTGAGTCTTCTTTGCATAGTTGATAAACAATATCGTTTAGCATACTAACTACTCCCCTCCCTCGGGAGGGGTAAGGGGTGGGGCCTTAATTAGTCTTGAACTCGTACTTCACCTCAGCGAGATCCTGATTTGCCTTCTCGATCTTCTTGCCAAGACCAGACTTATACTCCTTCAAACGAGCTGCAACTTCTGCATCAGAAAGAGCGAGCATCTCCATAGCGAGGATAGCAGCATTCATAGCGCCATTAACACCAACTGTTGCTACAGGAATGCCTGGAGGCATCTGAATGATAGAGAGCATAGCGTCAAGACCATCGAGCATACCCTTGATAGGTACACCGATAACAGGAAGGGTAGTGCTTGCTGCAATAACACCAGGAAGAGCAGCTGCCATACCTGCTGCTGCGATGATAACACGAATACCACGCTCCTCAGCACCACGAGCGAATGCCTCTACTGCATCTGGAGTACGGTGAGCAGAAAGTGCGTTTACCTCGAAAGGAATCTTCTGATCGTTAAGGAAGGTCATTGCCTTCTCCATAACAGGCAGATCACTTGTACTGCCCATAATAATGCTAACTATTGGTTTCATAATTCTATATCACTATTATTGTTACAAAGCTTACTAATATTCCAATCAGATACCCATACACCACTTCGTGAAGGGAATGCTGACGGAGAATCATTCTACCTGTGCCTACTAATCCTGCAATGATGATAACCACACAGAACCACCACAAAGGATTGAAAGAGAACAATTCGGCAAAGGCAAGCAAACTGCCTGTGATGCCTCCAATGGCTGTGGTGTGGGTAGATATCTTAAACCACACGTTGATGGTGGCACAGATAATCTGAAGGATGAGTGCTGTTACAACTATCGCACTCATGAAGTGAGGGCAATGGAAGTAATTCAGCAGATAGAAACAAAGGAAATAGCACATGATGGAAATCACATAAGGAACCATACGTCCTTCCCTTGTTACAAGTTTCAACATTGACCATCCCTGATATTTTCTATAGAAATGGATGAGCATGGTTGGTGCAAGAATGGTGCAGAGATAAACCAATGCCAGCACAAAGAGTTTGTAGCTCATTGGCAGAAGATTCAGATAACTGAACGTAAACAACGCTATCATACCTACGAGTGGTAGATAGAATGGTGTGAATAGCATTGTCAGCAATCTTGCAGCATTCACAGAAAGTCTTAACATCCTATTCACATTTCTTCGTGAACGGGATGTACTATTCTGTACTAATATCTGTGATTCTCCTGTCATTTTTTTGTAATAGTTTTTTATTTTCTCAATCTTGCAACAGGTATTCCTAATGCCTCTCTATATTTTGCAACGGTTCTGCGTGCCACAGGGAAACCTTGTTTCTTTAGCTCCTTGGATATGCTATCATCGCTGAGCGGATGCTTTGGATCCTCAGCCTTGACGATATCAGAAAGGGCTGCCTTAATCTTGCGATTTGACATTTCCTCCTCGCCAGCAACGCTGAATCCAGAAGAAAAGAAATGTCTCAGTTTGAAGATGCCCCAAGGCGTTTCTGCGTATTTTGCATTACAGACGCGTGATACCGTACTGACATCCATGCCAATTTTATCAGCAATATCTGTCATTGTCATCGGTACAAGATCTGACTCATCACCATCCACGAAGTACTTATGCTGCATTTTGATGATTGCCTGCATAGTCAGGGTGAGAGTCTGTCTTCTTCGCTCGATAGCCTCTATGTAGCCACGTGCTCGCTCAACCTTTTCCTTGGTATAGAGAAGTGCCTCTTTTTCCATGCGATTGAGTGATTTCGGACTATTCTGATAACCAAGCATCTGTTGTTCAAAGTCGCGTGAAATGAACAGCTGAGGCAGTTCGCCACTATTTAGTGTCATTGTCACTATACCATTCTCATCGGTATCAATGATGAAGTCGGGAGTTACTTGTTGGGCACTTCTTCCCATTGTCTCGCCAAGCGATGCTCCTGGACGAGGATTCAGTTTCCTGAGTTCCTTGATTACTTCCTCTGCCTCGTATTCTGTCACTTTGAGATGCTGACGGATCTTCTCCCAATGCTTCTTTGTGAAGTCGTCGAAGAAATTGCGAATCACCTTTCTCATTCTTCGGGTGAGTCTTGAGTCTTCGCGTCTTGCTATCTGCAGAAGAAGACATTCCTGAAGAGAACTGGCTCCTATTCCTGCGGGATCAAACCCCTGAAGAATTTGGAGTACACGCTGTACATCCTTTTCTGTAACATCAAGTCCTTGATAAATTGCGAGGTTATCACTTATGAACGCTACATCAGAACGAAGGAAACCATCATTATCCAAAGAACCGATGAGATACTCCATGATCTGACGTTCATCATCTGTAAGTTCTTCTTCGCTGACCTGCTCCATGAGTTTGTCATAGAAAGAAGCAGTATCGCCATAGACCATCTCTTCCTGCTCGGCACCAGTCTGATTGCTGTCGCCATAGGCACGATAGTCACTTGCCATACGATCATCCGAGTCAATGCTGTCAAGGGCAGAATCTAAGGCATCCTCTCTATCTTCGCGTTCTGATTGTGTATCGAAGTCCTCTTCCTCACCATCTGCCATTCCATCACTCTCATTCAGACTGGCATTAGGATCGAGGTTATCATTATCATCAGGATTGGCACTCTCAAGAGCAGGATTCTCATAGAGCTCAACCTTGATATTCTCCTCAAGTTGGGCAAGGGGCATCTCCAGCAACTTAACTTGCAGTAGCTGCTGAGCTGTTAGCCGCTGCTGTTGCTGTTGAATTAGAGCCTGTTCCTGTGTGAGTCTATTTTCGAGTGCCATAATCAAAGTGCTGTATGTACAGCATCCTTAATATTTATGTGTGTGCTACGAAGCCTAAAAAGGCTGGTGCACGTTTATAATTTATTTATAATTTATGAGTGCAACGTGCCTAAGCATCCTCGCATGAAATAAATAGTGCGAGTCAGCCCCAAAAGGCTGGCGCACGTTTATAATTTATGAGTGCAAAGATACTAATTTTATATCTATCCGCAAAATTTTTGAAGATTAATTTGCAAAATCAGAAAAAAACTATTACCTTTGCAACCGCTTTCCGCCCAGATGTTGGAATCGGTAGACAAGTCGGTCTCAAACACCGATGCTGAAAGGCGTGCGGGTTCGAGCCCCGCTCTGGGTACGATAAGAAAGAAATGCCCCTTGTGAATCACTTGATTTGCAAGGGGATTTTTGTTTGGTAAAGGTTTGAGAATATCAAAATCTTTTATTGCGCAATTCATCTTCCATTTCAAGGAAAGAGAATTGTGAAGATTTTTTTTGAAATCGCAATCGAAGTAAATGATCCTGTGATTGCAATTTGACATTCTTTCTAGGTTTTTTCATTTGTGCCTTTGGTTGACATTGCTGTGATAAAAGAAAGCAGATTTTTCCTGATTATCATAATCTGGAAAAAGGAAAAATCGAACAATTCCTCCTCGGAAAGGCGATGTGATACCCCTAAAACTCCCATTTTTCGCCCATAATAGAAATGGGAGTCACATAGGAATCATATAGGAACTACATAGGAGGAGAATAGAAAGCACTTGGTGATACGGAAAAATCGAACAATTCCATTTGTGCGACTCGTAGTGTATTCTTCTTTTTTTTGTTCCGCTGTCGATAGGTAGTGCGTCATAATATAAACCTATCAAAGTCCCATTAAACTCCCATTAAAGTCCCATTGAACTCCCATTAAACTTTAATTTAATCGGAGTTTAATGGGTGTTTAATTGTTGTTGTATTGTAAGTTTAACGAGGGCATCACGAACTCATGACGATGTGGAAAAATAGGAGAGTTGATGGTTCCGTGATTTTTGTTGTTTGCTGTGTCTATATAAAATAATGTTTGATAACTCTAGATTCCGAAATAACCTTCATATAATACTGGAACTATAGTGAGAGGCATGGAATTCTTGGCTTGAATGATTAGCTTGAATTACTAAAAAAAAGTTAAGAAACAAGGATTTGTTCGTGCTCTATTCTTTTTTTTAGCATAAAAGCAGTACCTTTGCATCCGATTTGTTCGAAACTGTCCACAAGCCGCAATGGTGGAATTGGTAGACACGAGGGACTTTAACGGGTTCTCGATAATGAAAAGATCAAAAGAAGAATACGAAGAAGCAGTAAGAAATTCTTTCAGTATTGCCTCTGTCTGTAGATATCTTGGGATTAAGCCTACTGGCGGAAATTACAGGATTATTCACAAAGCGATAGAGGAATTTGAACTTGATACTGCGCATTTCACTGGTCAAGGTTGGAATGTAGGTCTTAAGTTTAATCCGAAGAGTGTGACTGAATTGAAGGATATTCTTGTAAAGGATTCCTTCTATCAAAGTTTCAAACTCAAGAACAGACTTTTGAAAGAAGGTTTGAAGGAACGAAAGTGCGAATGCTGTGGACTTGAAAAATGGCAAGGTGTTGCTATTCCTTTGGAGTTGCATCATGCAAATGGCGACAACAGAGACAACAGAATAGAAAACCTTAAGCTTCTTTGTCCAAATTGTCATGCGTTGACAGAGAATTATCGGGGACTAAACAAGAGTGCACATCAGGAAACTGGTGGTGTAGAATTGCCCTAACAAACAGAAACCTCGTTTATGGTGACATAGACTTTGGCGATGGCTCACTAAGTTCAGCTTAGGCTGATAAATGGCGTAGAGACTATACAGGCAACACCTAAATCCGTAAGGACATGGTGAAGAAATAGTCCAGACTACAACATCTCAAACGGAGATGGTCTGTGTAAAAGCAGGAGTAGTAAGAAAATCCCTTGACCCGAAACGGTCGTGCGGGTTCGAGTCCCGCTCGCGGCACAATTGCAAATATCCCTGATCCTAAACATTCAGGTAAACATCACCTTATTATAAAAAAGAGAATGAAAAGTAATCTCATTAGCAGAATAGCTGTCATTGCACTTGGTGTAGTGGCATTTTCTTCGTGTTCAAAGAAACTCGGCCCTTTGACAGCTGACAATTTTAATGTAGATCCAGAGCCACTTGAGCTCGTGGGCTCACAGGTTCCTGTTACTATCAACGGTACTTTCCCAGAGAAGTATATGCATAAGAAGGCTGTCATCACAGTTACTCCAGAGCTTCGTAATGCTACTGGTAAGGTGCTTCGTGGTGAAGGCCAGACTTTCCAGGGCGAGAAGGTATTGGGCAATGACCAGTCTATCTCTTATCTCCTTGGCGGTCGCTATACAATGCGTGACGCTTTCGATTATACTGATGATATGCATAAGTCAGAACTCTATCTAACTTTTGCTGCTCGTATCGGTAAGAAGATCGTTAGCGTACCTGACGTAAAGGTTGGTACTGGTGTAATCGCAACTGCAGGTCTTTACAAGCAGGCACTTGTTCAGGGTGGTGGTATCATCGCTCCTGATACATTCCAGCGTGTTCGTAAGGCTAAGCAGGAAGCAAGCATCATGTTCCTTATCAATCAGGCAACACTTCGTCAGAGTGAGTTGAAGAATAACTCTGTACAGGAGTTCGTTAAGCTTCTCCAGAGCATCAATGCTGATGCAAAGAGATATAATCTCGGTGATATCGAGGTAAAGGCTTACGCTTCTCCAGATGGTGGCCAGAAGGTAAACGAGAAGCTCGCTGTAAAGCGTCAGAGCGTATCTGAGGATTATGTTGATGAGCAGCTCAAGAAGACAAATCTCGCAACAAGCGTAACAGGCGAATATACAGCACAGGACTGGGAAGGCTTCCAGCAGCTCGTTGCTGCAAGCAACATCCAGGATAAGGAGCTCATCCTTCGCGTGCTCAATATGTATAAGGATCCAGAAGAGCGTGAGGAGCAGATCAAGCACCTCAGCCTTGGTTTCCAGGATCTCACAAAGCAGATTCTTCCACAGCTTCGTCGTGCTCGTATGATCATCAACTATGAGGCAGTTGGTCGTAGCGATGAGGAGATTGCTGCTGATTATGCAACAAAGCCAGATTCACTTAGCGTAGATGAGATTCTCTACTATGCAAGTACTATAGATAACATGGATCAGAAGGAGGCTATCTATAAGAAGTGTGCTCAGATCTATCCAAACGACTATCGTGCATTCAACAACGTTGCTGCATGTGAGTTCGCTAAGAACAACGATGCAGAGGTACGTGCATGGGTAAACAAGACTCTTCAGGTGAACCCTCGTGCTGCTGAGTGTCAGTCAAATCTTGCTCTCGTAGAGCTTAAGAATGGCAACCTCAAGGAGGCTGAGGCTTATATGGCAAAGGCTGGTAGCTCAAACGACATCAACCGTGTTCAGGGTGCTATCAACTTCGTAAAGGGTAACTACAAGCAGGCAGCTGCTGATTATAAGGGTGTAGTAAACAACATGGCTGGTTTGGCATCAATCATGGCTGGCGACTACTCTCAGGGTCGTGCTACATTCAAGGCAATCAAGAATCCAGATGCAATGACAAGTTATCTGCACTCTATTTGCTGCTATCGTGAGGGTAGTGTGTTCTCTGGAACAGACCTCCTCAAGGATGCTCTGCAGAAGGATCCAAGTCTTAAGGCTTATGCAGATGAGGATTTGGAGTTCACTGGCGAGTAAAATCGCCTTAGTGAGCTGTCTGGTGCTGGCACTTTTCTCGTGTGGAACAGACAGGCATCATTTTGCTCTTGAGGGACATTTCCTCAAGATGAACCAAGGAACCTTCTTCGTGTATAGTCCTGATGGCGTTATTTCAGGAATAGACACCATTCGTGTGCAAGGCGGACGTTTTGCCTACGAGATTCCTTGCGAGCAGGAAGGCACAATCGTGATTGTACTTCCGAATTTCTCGGAGATTCCAGTCTTTGTAGAGCCAGGTCAGAGTGTTGACATAAGTGCTGATGCCTCTCATATCAAGGATATTGAGGTAAAAGGTACAGATGCCAACGATAGGATGACCGAGTGGAGAAAGAATACCTCTTCACAATCTCCAGAAGGCTTGAAAAAGCAGGCAGAGCAATTCATAAAGGATAATCCTTCGTCCATCATCAGTAGATGGCTTCTCAGGAAGTACTTTCTTGCGACCGCAAAGCCTGATTATAAGAAGGCTAAGGAACTTGTAAAGCTTATTGAGAAGAATACTGACAAACAGGGTTCGATAATGCGACTTGTCGTTGGGCTCGAGAATCCTTCCTTGCAAGTTGGTGATATGCTTCCTGCTTTCAATTCAACAGATCTTCAGGGAAACAAGGTTCTGGCTTCAGATTATCGCCTTGGAAAGACCGTGATACTCGTTTGGGCTTCATGGGATTATGAAGGCATGAGCATCACAAGACGTGTGATGTCGAAGATCAATGACATGAAGGCTCAGCAGAAGGAAACTCCTAAGGTGCTTGGAGTTTGTATTGATGCTTCTGTGATTGATGCAAAAAGATCTGTAGGCAGCGATACTACATCATACACGACAATATGTGATGGAAAGATGTGGGATTCGCCTGCAGTGAAAGCTTTAGGCTGCACGATGGTGCCTGATAATTATGTCCTTGAGAATGGCAAAGTGAAGGCTTGTCATCTTGGTACGGATGAGTTGATGAAACAGCTCGACCGTTAGAAATATCGAAAATTTTGTTGATAGATTGTAAACTGAATATTACAAACACGTCACAAATTGTTAGCGATAACATAGATATTGGAAAAATTATTGTTGAAAAATATTAATTCTTGGCGAAAACTTTTTGCCAAGAATTATTTTTTTTGTACCTTTGTCGGCAAATCAGGAAATTGAAAAGACTGTATTTACAAGTTTAATCACTTTTTTAAAATAATAGAATAACAAAAAATGGCAAATTTGGATTTGACACAGTATGGCATCACTGGTTCTACAGTGTTGTTCCATAATCCTACTTACGAGCAGTTGTTCGCAGAGGAGACAAAGGCAGGCCTCGAGGGTTACGAGGTAGGTAAGAACACTGAGCTTAACGCTGTAAACGTTATGACAGGTATCTACACAGGCCGTTCTCCTAAGGATAAGTACATCGT
>DCJC01000037.1:51833-52068 GCA_002317355.1 Prevotellaceae bacterium UBA1710
GAGTACAAGAACGATAACCACCCAATGTCTGAGGATGTATGGGCAACAGTTAAGAACATCGCTGTTAAGGAGCTCTGCAACAAGAACCTTTATGTAGTTGATGCTTTCTGTGGTGCTAACAAGGCTACACGTCTTGCTGTTCGTTTCATCGTTGAGGTTGCTTGGCAGGCTCACTTCGTAACAAACATGTTCATCCAGCCAACAGAAGAGGAACTCGCTAACTTCGAGCCAAACT
>DCJC01000002.1 GCA_002317355.1 Prevotellaceae bacterium UBA1710
GGGAATTTTTTCGTACTTTTGCTCTCGATAATCAGAGACATGCGCCAGCCTTGATGTCTGACACGCATTATTATCTTCGAGCGAGGATGCTTCGCACGTTGCTCTCGATAATCAGATCTTAAACTAAGACTCACATTAATAACTAATTAATCAACAAAAGATGAAAAAAACTCTTATTACATTGTGTACGTTGCTTACCGCTACTTGTGGATGGGCACAGCAGGTATGGAACAACTTAGCTTCTTATTGCGACAACGACCGACTAAGTTTGACACCAACAGAGGTGGAATTCAAACAAGATGAGACAATCCTTCATTTACGTGTACAGAATCAGGGTGCTGTTAACTACTCGGGTATGAAGCTCAAGGATGAGAATGGTAAGATGTATTCCCTCAAAAGCTTAGAGCCAACCCGCAGCTATGAGGATAAATGTGTTGTTGGTGATTATACTCCTGTTCCACAAAACGGAATCTTGCACATCGCACTACATTTCGAGCCAGTAACCACTCCAACAAAGCGCCTTCACGCCTATACAGGATATAACTATTACGGCTTTCGTACTTGGAACATCCACCAGATAGAGGATATGAATCTGTCTCTCTTCAACTCTAACTGGAGAAACGAGAATGGCGACTGGGTACTTGGCCTTTATGACACAGGTGCTGTATATAACAGTAAGGTGTATTCTTATGCAGAGAAGAGCGATAAGAAGGTAGTTCTCACCAATGGAGATGAGAAACTCACCATCGCTATCGGCAAGGAGAAGAACGGCAAGCGCCAGTTCACTATCAATAACCAGAAGATGAATCTCGAGTGCTTTGGCGCAGTATTGCCTGCATATCCAACAGAAGACAACACACCTTTCAGCACGGAGTACACCAATGGAGAGTGTGTGATTACTGGTTGGGTAAAGGATTTTCCAAAGGAGATACCAGAGCCAGGAGAGAAGTTCGGTGTTTCTATAAAGGTAAACGACATTGTTACAGGTGATGTTAAAGATTTCAACGAGGCAACCATCGACGAGAATGGTAAGTTTACTATAAAGGTGAAAGTAAACGGCACTCAGAGCGTTATCTTCAATGAGAACTGTAATAATGTAAATGTGTATGAGGCAAGGATGATTCTCCAGCCTGGTAAGAAATATTTCATGCTTCATGACTGGAATACAAGTAAGTGTCTGTTCATGGGTGAGGATGCACGTCTGCAAAATGAGCTTCAGGCATTCCCATGTAAGTATGAATGGAAGACATCTGTCTTTATGGCAGATAAGGTAAAGTCTTTCGATAGTACAATGGTAAGAATCAACGACCTCATTACCAAGTATCCAACTCTCAGTAAGCGCTATCGTGAGTACATAGAGCAAGAGGCACGCTTGAGAGCAGCAGCCAATCTTATACTGTCAATGGAGACTGAAGAAGCAATGCAGGCATCTGACAAGGTAATTGTCATCAATCCATCACTCCCAGTATCACTTTGTCCTACTCTTCCTGAATATGTTGAAACGAAATATCAGTACACACTCTCAAGTGCTTATAAAAAGTATAGTCAAACACCTGAGCTTTTTTTTCGCTTTGCTGATGAAGGAAAGATCCAACTCAGTGATAGCGATCGTGACATCCTAAAGAGATGGCAGCAGAGAAATGAGGCAAAGGAGAAATTAAACGATTGTAAGACTGAGGAAGAAGCAAAGGCAGTATATGAAGAAATAAAGAAGATTGTCTCAAGTGATGAGTTGAGAGGTCTTGTTTACAGGGAGGATATAAATCGTGTATATACAGAGTGGGCTCCAGATATTAGAATGCTTGAAAGGACTCTCATGGATTCAATATACTCCGACCAGCAGATGCGCGATTATTTGCGTACACAAATAATACTAAAGAGTCTTACACGTTTGAAGTCACTTCCACCATCTGCAGAAACTGATATACAAGCTATCAAGAGCGAAGTCTTCAAACAGAAGATTTCTGACCTCGTGAACTACTATAAAGAGCTGGCAAAGCAGAATGAGGAAAAGGTGAAGAAAGTTATTGCACCTTCTTCTAACGTAGCAGGACTTACAGATGGTAAGGCAATCGTAGAGAAGATGGTTGAGCCATATAAGGGTAAGATTGTGTATATGGATGTGTGGGGCACATGGTGTGAGCCATGTGTTCAATCTATTAAAAGTTCGCCAGAAATGAAGGAAGCAGTAAAGGACTATGACATAGTGTATCTTTATTTCGCATACTCTTCAGAAGATGCTGCATGGAAGGGATACATTGCAGAGCTTGGTTTGACAAAGCCTAACTACGTGCACTATAATCTTCCACAGGAACAGCAGGAAGCTGTCATTAAATATCTCAAGATTGATGGTTTCCCATCATATTTCATCTTCGATAAGAATGGAAACATGGAACCACTCGACCGCGGTCACATCGGTGATGTGGAGGGATTCAAGAAGAAGATTGAGGAACTCAGTAAGAAGTAGTAATTCAACTTTTCGCACACTTCAGTCGAATGGTTTCTTTTTACCGGACAGTAATAATTTTTAATTGTATTTCATACACATATAATCGTCATTTTCTCCGTCATTAGTCATTAGTCATTTTCGTCATTAAGCGAGTTGATGACGTGCGGAAAAGTTCTATATAGTAATATAAATTATAATTTATATTACTATATAGAGGAAAATCCCCCACTTTTTTTTCTCTTAATGACGAAAATGACTAATGACTAATGACGAGATTAATGACAAACGCAAAAAAAAACGCCAAATTTAAAATCCTAAACGTATATCATTGATTATGAATGTGTTGTATATGTAAAAATAATTATTTCATACAACTCCTATATGATTCCTATACGACTCCCATATAACTCCCATTGCTGCATAGGAGATTGAAGGTAACCAATATTGTCATAAAAAAGGTTCTTCCGAGATGTGGAGCAACAAAAAAATCCCATCCTGCCAAATGACAAAATGGGACGCTATATAATCTTGAGGGATTACAAAACAATGTTATAGCCTAAGGCATCCATTAGTGATTCATGAATCGATGCTCAGCCAACTTCTCGTACTTGGTTCCCGGACGACCATAGTTGGCGTAAGGATAGATGCTGATGCCACCACGAGGTGTGAAGATGCCTGTAACCTCGATATACTTTGGATCCATGAGACGAATAAGGTCTTTCATGATGATATTCACGCAGTCCTCATGGAAGTCACCATGGTTACGGAAAGAGAAAAGGTAGAGCTTCAAGCTCTTGCTCTCCACCATCCTTACATCTGGCACATACTGAATCTTAATCTCTGCAAAGTCTGGCTGACCAGTAATAGGACAGAGTGAAGTGAACTCAGGACAGTTGAACAACACCCAATAGTCATTCTCAGGATGCTTGTTCTCAAAGCTCTCAAGCACTTCAGGAGCATAGTCCTGACGATATTCAGTCTTCTTACCAAGCAACTGAAGGTTGTCATTTTCACGATTTGCCATATTTATTTACATTTTCATTTAGGAACTGCTCTTCGAGTCCCCTACCCTTTACGGGTAACACCGTTAAACATTAAAAATTTTGAACACATTATATTTCTCTCCATCATCATACACATCCTCCTGCTCATGCTTCTTCACCCACTTCACGATGCGGATGGTAAGCGGCAGAACGATAATCTCATAGGCGGTCTTCAGACACACCTGAGCAAGCATAAGCCAAGGCAATTCGTCTGCAGGCACAATACCACCCAAAGCAAGCGGGAAGAACAACAGAGAATCCACACTCTCACCAAACACGGTACTGAGTATAGCACGAAGCGAGAAGCGCTTTCCACCATCACGCACCTTCATCTTACTCATTACATAGGCGTTCACGAAAGAGCCAGCAAGGAAAGCCACGAAAGAAGCGGCAGCAATACGTGGTGCAAGACCAAAGATATAGTGGAATCCCTCATCACCTGTCCAATAATCTGCTCCTGGCAACCAGTCGCAAAAGGCACCTACGGCAA
Source organism: Prevotellaceae bacterium UBA1710 (assembly GCA_002317355.1). Taxonomy (GTDB): domain Bacteria; phylum Bacteroidota; class Bacteroidia; order Bacteroidales; family Bacteroidaceae; genus Prevotella. Next base: position 3,983 of record DCJC01000002.1, read on the forward strand.
CGAAGAAGAAGTTCATCAGGAAACCAAGCCAGATAAGAAGTCTCGCCTTACGGAATCCCCACACCTCACACACCACATCATTAATAATATAAGAGATAGGAAAGACAATGACACCGCCTGTCTGACTATGTCCAAAGAAAGCTATCTGCTTTGTCTCGAATACGTTTGACGCAATGAGACATACACAAAAGAGCACGCAGAAAAGCAGGAAAAGCACGCTCACCTGAGATGATTTACTATTCATTTTCTTGTTTTTTAAGAGGTTACCAAGCACTCTGAAGCCATCAAGATGGCTTAACTGATAATTTATAATTGACAATTGATAATTGTCACGCCCGAAGGTAAATGCACATAGTACATAAGGTCAATGTACATTAAATCGTATAGACGAGATACGCCATATATGCAAAGAAGAGGAGCAACATGACGATACCTTCCCAACGTTCCACCTTATACTTTGTGAAAGAGAAGAACCAAAGAAGAACGATGCTTACCATCATCATGCCAAAGTCAAGTGGGGTAATGCCGCCAATGACCATAGGCGAGATAAGGCCTGTCACACCTATAATAAGGAGAATGTTGTAAACGCATGAACCGATGACATTGCCCATCGCAATAGCCGACTGTCCCTTACGCGCTGCTACAACACTTGTTGCAAGTTCAGGAAGAGATGTGCCTCCAGCCACGATCGTAAGACCGATGATTGCATCACTGACGCCAAGAGAAGCCGCAACTTCAGTAGCACCACCAACAAACATCTTACTTCCAAGAACAAGACAGGCAAGTCCTCCAACCAATCTGATGATTGCCCCAAACACGGTCAGTTTCTTATCCTCCACCTCTGATTCATCATCAGGAGAAGCCGTCTTGACCGCATATATCATATAGGCAATGAGGAGAGCCACGAAAAGCGCACCTGCCCAACGGTTTATCTCTCCATAAATGCCGAAGCCGAGAAGTATGAGAGATGCACCGACAGCCACAGGGATATCCCTGCGAACCGTACCCTTAGATATCGTCATAGGAGCAACAGCTGCAGCTGTACCTGCAATAAGCAGCACGTTGAAGATGTTACTACCCACCACATTTGCCACAGCAAGGTCAGTAGTACCCTGAATAGCTGACGTAAGACTCACGAAAAGCTCAGGCATGGAAGTACCGAGAGCTACCACGGTGAGCCCTATAACCATCTCAGGAATACCTGCACGCTGAGCAAGAGACACAGCGCCATCCGTGAGGAAGTCAGCACCTTTAAGTACTACAAAAACACCAAGAACTATGGAAAGTATATCTAAGAACATACGACAAAGATAGTTCATAATTCATAGTGCATAATTCATAGTGCATAGTTTTTCGCACCATGAAAACACAGCACTGCAAACTGCAACTATGAACTATGCACTATGAACTATGAACTGTATATTAGTTTCTATCGTCAATGTTATCACCTTCTGTAGGAGCCATAGACTCCTCGAAGTCTGTGATACCAGCCTCTACGAGAATGTCATACCACTGAAGGAGCTTCTTGATATCACTTGTGTGAACACGCTCACGATCGAACTCTGGAAGGAATGAACCGAAATACTCCTGAAGCTCAGCACCGCTTGCCTTCTTGTAGTTGAGAGAAGCTTTCTTACCATCCTCCTTGTCACGGAGAGCAGCAAGAACCTTCATCAAAGGAACATCCTCATCATAAGTGTACATTGCAATATCTGCAAGCGAAGTAACACGGTCAGTAGCGAAAGCAGGCACACGCTTGTGGCTTGCATCGAGTGACTCAACGATAAGGTTCATCTTACCGCGTGAAACTAACTTGTAAAGTCCTGGTTTGCCAGAGATGGCAAGAATTGTCTGTTGCATTTTCTTTATTATTATTTTATTATTAATATTCTATTCCAAATAAGGTCAAAACCTTATCCAATTGTTCATCTACCGATTTTACCCCATCGTTTACGATGACTGCTTCGGCACGTTGCGCCACATCTTCCTGAGAAATCTGAGCATCAATCCATTGCTTCGCCCTTTCACGTGAGACAGAATCGCGCTTCACCACCCTATCTATCCTTACGTTTTCAGGAGCTACAACGCACACCACCCTATCCACAGTATGCTCAAGATGAGCTTCGTAGAGTATGGCGCTCTCCATCCATTGAAGGCCAGAATCATAAAAATCACGAATCACAGCCGGATGAACTATAGCATTGATTGCCAGCTTATTACTTTCCGACTCGAGCAAGAAGCGAGTAACGACAGGCTTATTCAACGTCCAACCGTCATAGGCATCATCACCTATCAACGATATCAAGCCATTGCGGATATCCTCAGATGAGCTCATCAGTCTCTTGGCACCAGCATCACAGTCATATACTTCGATACCACGTTCCTTAAGCCTTTGGCAAACATACGATTTACCCGAGCCGATACCTCCTGTTATTGCTATTCTCATATTTATAGGGTTATCTGAGACTTTCAAGAAGATAATCCACTTGCTGCATCTCAAGCGATGCATTCGTCACACCCTTCGGCACATTACGCAAAACAAGCTTACACTTATCAGAAGGATGAGCAACTACATCAGCATAATCAACAACAACACTGAAATCACTTGCGTGAATAGCATCAATACGACTTCTGCCTGCAACAACCTTCACGTTTACCTGCGTAGGGAATGTGCGAAGAGCAAGACCTTCTGGCATATTGACAGAGACGATTGGCACCTGAATCACCTTCTCCGTGAGGATATCAGGATAGAATGTCACCTTGATATGATCAGGAACCATCTTCACACCCTTTATCTTCTTCAAAGGAATATCCTGAGTGATAGTATCCGTAAAACCTACGAGATTGAGGTTTTCCGTATATAGTTCCTTGATACTATCCAGTACTGCCTGCGAAGCATAAATCTTGATACTGTCAGGAGATACTGCCGTACGAGCCAGATAATATGTATCTGCAGGCCTTATCTGTCCATCAATATGCGCCTTTACCATCTTGGACATTCCATAGTTGAACATGAAATCCAACTTTTCAGGCTTGACTGTCACAATCTTACTGCTGGCATAAAACATCGAATTCAGCATCTTCTGCACCTCAGCAGCAGTGACATATCCCTTACCATTGCCGCGTGCATAGATCTGGAAGTTTATCTTCAACGGCTGAATGATATCACCATGAAGATACGACATCAGCACAAAGCCTTTATCGCGAACTACCACACGAATGGTGTCAGGCAGAGGTTCTGTAATAACAATATTATTCGGGACACCGGATAGCTGCACAGATACAGGAATCTCTTTTTCGGTGGTCTCATTGAGTGCTATCACAAACCAGAATCCAGCACTCACGGCAAGGAAAAAGAGAAACACAAAGAACTCCTTATTCACAGCACTGAACAAGAAGTCCTTTACAACCATGTGCGGCTTAGTGCCCCTTGGGTTGTTCACCTATACAATATTATTTAGTTGGCATAGCACCAGCAGCATCAGCAAAGACGTAGTTCTTATCACATGTAACCACAACGCCACGAGCGATTTCTACATCTACAGTGTTGCTCTCAAGGTTGACCTTCTTAACGGTGCCATAAAGACCACCACCAGTTACAACCTTTGTACCCTCTGTGAGAGAGTTCTGAAAGTTACGAATCTCCTTCTGCTTCTTCTGCTGAGGACGAATCATAAAGAACCACATGATTGCAAAGATTGCAACCATCATGATGATCATAGAGTAGCCACCACCCTGCTGGGCCTGTGCTGCGAGAATCATTGATGTCATTTTTTATTTCTGATTTTTATTATTTTTCTTATTGATTTTTCTTCTCTGGCATAACCTTCATCATCTTGCCACTCTCAATGAGATGACGTGCGATGGTGTCGAGCATACCGTTAATATATCCACCAGAACGAGGAGTAGAATAAAGCTTAGCAAGATCCACATACTCGTTGATTGTCACGTTGACTGGGATGTTAGGGAAGTTGAGCATCTCAGTAATAGCCAACTGCATGATGATAACATCCATATAGGCAAGACGTGAGAAATCCCAATTGATTGAAGCCTCAGTCATATAGCGCTGATACTGCTCTGTATTGAGGATAGAGGCACGGAACAACTTACGTGCGAACTCACGATCCTCCTCATCACGATATTCAGGGAGAAGCTCGAAGTTAGCATTCGACTTCTCGTCAAAACGCTTGATTGTCTTAAGCACGAATGTGTCAACCACATCCTTATCATCATTCCAATAAAGACTGATTTCCTCAAGTACAGCTGCAAGGTCATCATTATCCTGAATGAACTGGCGGTAAATCTTACGCCAAACCTCACGATCAGCCTCATAGCTGCCCTCTGAGTCATTCATATAATCCTTATAGACATCGCTTGCCTCAATGAGGAGATAAAGCTTCTTGACATACTCGATATTGTCTTCCCAGATATGCTTCTGTCCATCATAGAACTCCTGAAGCATCTTATTGATTTCAAGCTGAAATGCAAACTTATTATCAATGAACTTAGTAGAAGGAGCTGGCTGGCCCTCACGCTCTGCGCGTGCAGCAGCAACCTCAAGGTGCTTGCGCGCCATCTTTGTCACTTCAACGATAAGCTGAAGGAGATAATTGTAAAGATGATACGATTTTGACAAACTGAAAACAAGTTCCTTTTCAGCATTGTCGATGTTGTGATTACCGTTCTGGAAATACGCATAGGTAAGTTGTACGGCTTTGATACGGATTAGTTCTCTATTAATCATTGCACCTAAATAAGTCTTTAAATCTTTAAGCGTTCAAAAGATTGACTGTTTCCATTAGCTAACCTGCGCTTCAGGCTACAATCTCTTCATAACGAGTGCAAAATTATGAAAAATGATGCTATTATCCAAATAAAATAAGTATTTTTAGCAGAAAAAATGACGATTTTCGTAAAAATCCTTGTTTAAGTCAAGAAATATGCGTACCTTTGCACCGCTTTTTTGAGCACATCCCGAAAACCGAGATGATTTTTCTCGTGTGATGGCGAATTAAGCAATTAACAATTTATCGTTTAACAACTTAATTTAGAGTAACACAAATTATGTTAGAAATTTCAGTAAAAGGTCAGAACAGAACTGACATGGGTAAGAAGGCATCTAAGTTGATGCGTAAGGAAGGTCTCGTACCATGTAACCTCTATGGTGAGAAGAAGGACGAGAACGGTCTTCCAGTAGCTAAGGCTTTCACAGTGTCTTTCGCAGAGCTTCGTAAGGTTGTTTACACTCCAAACATCTATGTTATCAACCTCGACATCGAGGGCGAGAAGCACATTGCTATCCTCAAGGAGCTCCAGTTCCACCCAGTAACAGACGCTCTCCTTCACGTTGATTTCTTCGAGGTAACTCCTGAGAAGCCAATCACTGTTGGTATCCCTGTAAACCTCGTTGGTCACGCTGCTGGTGTACGTGCCGGTGGTCGTATGAGCCTCTCTATCCGTCAGATCAAGGTTACTGCTCCTTACGGTCAGATTCCTGAGAAGCTCGACGTTGACGTTACTGCTCTTGAGATCGGTAAGTCAATCAAGGTTGGTTCACTCCACTACGAGGGCCTCGAGCTTGCAACAAGCAAGGAAGTAGTTGTATGCTCTGTCAAGATGACACGTGCTGCTGCTGCCGCTGCTGCTGCTGAAGCTGCTGCTAAGAAGTAAACCACGTTTTACTGACAACAAAACATAAAAGGGCGCCAAAAGGTGCCCTTTTTAAGTGAAAAGTGAAGAGTGAAAAATTTAAGTTACACTTTTCTTCTGTGGGCTATATGCTATATGCCATTAGTCATCAAGCTTAAATACTAACTCAAATTCTTCACTCTTCACTTTTCACTCTTCACTAATAAAATTATGGAAAAATACCTAATCGTAGGTCTCGGTAACCCTGGACCTGAATATCACGAAACCCGCCATAATGCTGGTTGGATGGTAATAGATAGCTTTGCTGCTGAGCAAGGTGTAAGTTTCGAAGACAAGCGCTATGGCTTCGTTGCAGAGACAAGCGTGAAGGGACGCAAACTCTTCCTCCTGAAGCCTACCACCTACATGAACCTCAGCGGAAATGCTGTACGCTACTGGCTTGAGAAAGAGAATATTCCGACAGAAAACCTCCTCGTCATCGTGGACGACCTCGCTCTGCCTCTCGGTAAGATGCGCCTCAGAGGCAATGGCTCTAATGGTGGTCACAACGGACTTGGACACATCCAGCAGCTCATCGGTCAGCAGTATGCACGTCTTCGTATGGGTATCGGCAACGAGTTCGGCAAGGGACAGCAGGTTGACTGGGTGCTCGGCAAGTTCTCTGATGAAGATAAGCAGACACTTCAGCCATGCATCGATACAGCAAGGGAGATAATCAAGAGTTTCGTGCTTGCTGGCATAGCAAGAACAATGAATCAATACAATAAGAAATAATGAACGAACAAGCTCGTATAGACAAATGGCTTTGGGCAGCACGTATCTTCAAGACACGCAGCATTGCTGCTGACGCTTGCAAGAACGGTCGTGTGACCAAGAATGGCGTCAACATCAAGCCAAGCCATATAATAAAGATTGGAGAGGTTGTATCGGTCAAGAAACCGCCTGTAACCTACTCTTTCAAGGTTCTCAAGGCAATAGAAAACCGTGTTGGTGCAAAACTCGTTCCTGAGGTTTATGAGAACGTAACCGATCCAAAGCAGTACGAACTCCTCGAAATGTCTCGCATCAGCGGTTTCGTGGATCGTGCCCGTGGTACAGGTCGCCCTACAAAGAAAGACCGTCGTGCTATGGATGCCTTCGTGGAACCAGCGATGTTCGGATTCGAAGAGTTCGAGGACGACTTCGACGACCTCGATAGTGAAGAGTGAAAAGTGAAGAGTGAAGAATTTAAGTTTGTATATTGGCAGATGGCTAATGACAGATAGCAGATAGCCCACAGCAGAAAAATGTAACTTAAATTCTTCACTCTTCACTTTTCACTCTTCACTTTTTAAGCAACGCTTAAAACACTATCGCCCCAGTAACAGCAACATGCTCAGTACTTGCAGAAGGGAATATGGCTAAGGTCGTATTCCCTTTGTCATTTCCTCCCTTTTCCTTCTTCGTGGTCCATTTCTGCCACAGAGGAAGCATGAGATAAGCAGCTTCACTCGACAGATAACCGATGGCAGCACCAGCAAGCACATCATGCACATAATGCTTCTTGTGCGTCACTCGAAGCGTGGCTGTTGTAGCAGCAACGGCATAGGCAGAAACACCTATCCATGGCGACACGTCCTTATACTCGTGCATTACGATATTAGCACCGCAGAAGGCCCTTGCGCTATGCCCAGAAGGAAACGACTCATCATCAGAATCATCAGGACGCCACTCGTGAACAGTCATTTTCAAACCACCAGTCACACCATACATCATACCCCATGCCGCAACACTCACAAACAACCTATCCTTGAATGTATGAGCTGGCTGAACACCACAAGGCTTTAATGCGAAGTTCATTGCAGCAGGCATATATTGCAGATAATCCTCCACCTGCGCGTGAGCGCAAGCAGAGGACCAAATCATTAATACAGAAACAAGTAGTTTCCTTATCATTTTAATATATCAATTATAAATCAATCCGTTATTAGAATCTTCCTCCACGGCCGCCACCGAAGCCACCGCCTCCGAAGCCACCACGGCCACCGCCCATTCCTGGAGGAGGACCTTGCATGCCACCTCTACCGCCAGGACCACCAGGGCCACCAGGGCCACCGAAGCCACCATTACGTGCACCCTTACCACCGAAGGCATTGAAGCGATAGATTACGTGAAGCATAGCGTAGTTGTTGATGCTGTTTGTCCAAGTATCTCTACGGTTTTCAGCATTGAAAGTACTAGAGAAACTACTTCTCTGGTGGAGGAGGTCGTAGAGCTGGAGAGAAATAGTGAGTGACTTACCCTTGAGGAAACTCTGTGAAAGCTGAGCATTCCAAAGGAACTCATTTGTGTTAGCAGCAGCAGAAGAATAACCACGACGAGAAGACATATGAGCACTTGTTGATATAGCAGTACCCCAAGGAGCTGTTGCAGTAATATCAGTACCATACTGGAAATCCCATGTATCAGGATTTGAATCTGGCTGCAACTTGTTCTTTCTGATATTGTAGTTCACATTACCATTGAGCTCAACCTCAAGCCAAGAGTTACGGTAGCTGAAACCAAGGTTCTGACCAAGAGTAGTGTTACGTGAATAGTTCTTTTCTGCAACTGCAGTATGATTTAGGTTCACATAGTTCACACTATTAACATAGCGAACGCTAGAGAAGCTGTTGAAATTCCACACACCTGCAGTATCGATAGCAGCATTATACATCAATGCGCTGTTGATATTCCAGTTTCCATTGATGTTCTCAGATTTAGATATTCTACCACCAGTCTTCTCATCATAAGTAACCATATTTGACACGCTGTTATTGGTGTTGCTATAGTTTACAAACGCCATGATACTGCTGAAGTGGCTCTGAATATAGTTGTTATAACGAAGACTGAAATTCTGTGTGAAAGAAGGCTTCAAATCTGGGTTACCAATTGTGATATTCATCGGATCGCTATCATCTGTAATAGGAAGCATATTCGTCATATCAGGCTGACTAGTGTTCGCACGATAGTTCAGACGGAGAGACTTTCTCTTGTTGAACTTATAGCGGAAGTCGAATGTAGGAGTAAAGTTATCTACACTACGCTCTACATCAAAGTTCTGTCCAAGATACTTATATATAAGGTGCTGAGTCTGTGGCTGATAGAGCACACCCACATTGAGGTTATAAGCATTTGTGGTACGACGGAATGTAAGTTCGAATTCCTGAGTACGGTTGTTATACTCTGTATAACGACTGAGAGAATCGCTCAGATAGCTATTTAAGCTTGCTCTGTATGGAGAGAGATAACTGTCTATCATGCCATAACCAAGACCTAAGCCACGACCGAAATTATCTTTTTCATAACTGAAGTCATAAGTATCGCGGGCATTAGTTCTGGTGTTGTACTTATACATGTATCTAAATACGAGGAAAGAATACTTAGAAAGGCGCTCTGTATATGAAGCAGAAACCTGCCAGTCATTGTTATCTTGAGGAGAAGGGTTATAACGATTCTTCCAATATGTAGAGTCGCCAAAGTGATACAAATCTTGCTCGTTATAGCTCAAATTAGTGTTCTCATTTGTTGAGTTAGCATATCTTCCCTGGATTGTGATACTGTTACCACGGCTTGAAAGCTTACGGCTGAAAGTACCATGAACATTAAACTGTGTACTTTCACCATGACTGAGGCTATAGTTTGAATTACGGTTCACGAAGATAGAATCCTCAGGATGGAGCTGAAGCATTTTCTTCCTGAACTCCTCAGACAATGGATCTTCATCCAACCCATAAGAATATGGATCCTTAGAGAAAGTCGCATTTACTCCATCAGAGAATGAATCATTATTTGAGAAAGAGTAGTTAGGACGCAACTGGATAGTTGTCATTGTGTCTGGATGCCACTCAAGACGACCACCAAAGTTGAATTTGTTGTTTCTACTCTTTTGAGTTGTCAGCTTGTTAGTAAATGAACCAGCTGTAGTTATCAAGTTCTGACTTGCAGATTTTGTCTCGCTATCTTTATCTTCGTGATTCCATCTACCATTCAAATCTACGATAATCTTATCAACAACCTCATAGTTATAGTTAAGACCAAGCATTTTGTTAGCCTGAAGGCCGTTGGCACCACCGCCACGACCGCCACGGCCACCGAAGCCACGATCGTTAGTATTGTTAGCGTTGCCGAAGAGCATCAATCTACTATCATCCTGCATAATACCACCCATCACACGCTCAGCGTAACGGCCTTTGGTACCAATAGCGAGGTCAATATTACCAAGTGCGCCCTTATTCATACCAGCCTTGATGCCGAAATCGAGAATCATATTCTCCTCACCATCATCAACGCCAGTCATACGAGCCATATCCGACTTCTCATCGTATGCCTTTACTTTCTCGATGATAGAGGTTGGAAGGTTCTTGAGAGCCGTCTGAGAGTCACCACTCATAAACTCCTTACCATCAACCTTGATTTTATTTACTTTTTTACCATTAATAGTGATGCTACCATCATCACTTACCTGAGCACCAGGAAGACGCTTTACGAGTTCCTCTACTACAGAACCTTCTGGAGTACGGTATGCAGCTGCATTATATATAAAGGTATCTTCCTTTACAACCAATTTCTGAGCCATACCATTAGCCACAACCTCCTTCAGCATCACAGCATCAGTGGCCATGTCGATCTTGCCAAGAGCAACATCCTTTTCATCTGAGACAGTAATGTTACGGTAAGTGTTTTTGTAACCGATATTAGTCATTCTAAGAATAAACTTGCCATCAGTAGGGGCTGTAATCTTAAATGTGCCATCTTCTGCGGTAACAGCGCCGGTGACATATGTTGAGTCACTCTTGAGCAACTGGATTGTTGTCTGCATAAGAGGCTCTTTTGTCTCTTTGTCGAAAACAGTACCACTTACTGCACGACTCTGCGCCATAGCCCCCAACGAGATCAACATTACCGAAGCAAGCGTAAGAAGTTTTTTTCTCATGTTTATTTCTAATTTAAGTTTTAATTTTCTTTTTACTTATAATACGGACATACGAACAAAAAGTTTAATGCTAATGTTATTTTTTTTTGCGTTCTCCCGAATTATTTGTATCTTTGCATCGAAATCAAAACGGATTAACAATTTCCAGCCTTAAAAATGAACAAAAATTACGCATACGATACCACTATTCATACCGCTACAATAGCGAGAAAATAACAGGTATATAAATAAGGTGTAAATAAGTTTCGCTTTAAGGAGTACAAGAATTATATCGGATAATTATAACAAAAATGAATCAAAGAGTCATTATATCACAGAATCTTGAAGCCGAACTGGCTTCTGCCATCGCTGATTGCGAGCACGATCGTATCTTCATACTTACCGACACCATCACTCTCGACAAGTGCTGGCCCGTAGTAAGTGGTTATGAGTGTCTTGCTGGCGCAAAAATGATTACCATAGGTGCAACTGACGTAGAGAAGACACTCGAGTCAACTGCTCACGTTTGGGAAGAACTGCAGAAGGGTGGCGCAACGCGTCATTCTCTCCTCATCAACCTTGGTGGTGGTATGATTACCGACCTCGGAGGCTTCGCAGCAAGCACCTTCAAGCGCGGAATCAACTTCATCAACATCCCTACAACCTTGCTTTCCATGGTAGATGCATCTGTTGGTGGCAAGACTGGTATCAACTTCGGCGGTCTCAAAAACGAGATTGGCGTGTTCAACGACTCAAAGTATGTCATCCTCTGCACAGAGTTCCTCAAGACCCTCGACCACGAGAATATCGCTTCTGGCTATGCAGAAATGCTGAAACATGGTCTTATCCTCCGCAAGGATGCGCCTGTTTCAGAGGCGACCAAGGCTGATTATACAGCTATGTGGGCAGAACTCATAAACTTCGACCTTCAGAACCCTGACCTCAAGCAACTCCAGCGTATGGTAGCTGAGAGCGTCCAGGTAAAGGAGCGTATCGTGGAGGAAGATCCACACGAGCATGGCATCCGCAAGGCTCTCAACCTCGGTCATACAGCAGGTCACGCCTTCGAGTCATGGGCTATGAAGCATAAGCCTGTGCTTCACGGCTATGCTGTAGCTTGGGGTATCATTCCAGAACTGTATCTTGCAGTTAAGAAGACTGGTTTCCCAGTTGACATTATGCGTCAGACAGTTCAGTTCATCCGTGAGAACTATGGCATCCTGCCTATCACTTGCGATGACTACCCTACCCTCCTCGAACTCATGACACACGACAAGAAAAACATTGCTGGTGTCATCAACTTCACTCTCCTCGGTGGTATCGGTGATATCCGTATCAACCAGACAGCCACAAAGAACGAGATTGAAGAAGCACTCGACTTCTTCCGCGAAGGATAGACAGATAAAGGGTAGGCATAACGAAATGCCTACCCTTTACCTATTAACGAAGAGTGAAGAGTGAAGAATTTAATTTACACTTTTCCACTAATAGCTATCAGCCATCAGCATAAATAGTAACTCAAATTCTTCACTCTTCGTTCTTCACTTTTCACTTATTACTTACCGAGCAACTTGCTTGCAGCATCACCAAGAGCCTTATTAGCCTTGTCTGCAGCCTCATTTACCTTGCCTGCAGCCTTCTGCTGAGCCTCGTTTACTTTGCTCTCAGCAGCTGACTTAGCCTCGTTCACCTTAGCGTCAGCAGCAGCCTTAGCAGAATTTGCAGCATTGGTAGCAGCAGCCTCTGCAGCACCCTTTGCAGCATCACCTACAGTCTTAGCATCAGCCTTTACGGCAGCAACGGCATCAGCAGCAGTAGCCTCTGCAGATGTTGGGAGGTTCTTGATACCATCTACAAGACTTGCGATAGTTGCATTATTTGAAGCAGACTTGATAGACTCAGAGTTGTTTGCGATAAACTCCTGAATCTTAAGGGCATACTTCTTAGCCTCTTCTACCTTACCTTCCTCAACGAGCTTAGCATAAACATCCTTAGCTGTAGTGAGGGCAGCCTCAATCTTAGCTGGATCTTTTGTTTCAAGAGCAGATGTCACTTCCTCAGCATCAGCTGGCAAAACAAGGTTAACTTCTACAGAATCCTCCTGAACCTCAACTTCAGTAGAAGCGGCCTTATTACCGCAACTTGCGAGTGCGAAAACAGCACAAGCGAAAAGAACGATTTTTTTCATGTCTTTTTGTTTTAGATTTAATAATTTTCTTGTTTACGTTAATTAATAATTACAGGTGGCGTTATCCACCATTCGGTATTATATTTTCGTGGCAAAGGTAATAATCTTTTTCTAAACAGCAAAAATTATCACAATTTTTAACCATTCACAGAACTCAAAAAATACTGAATGCAAAGTGAAGTAACTACTCAAGTACCTCCCAAATATTTGTTATTTTAACGTAAATGCCCGTGAATTGCCCGCTCTAACTTTGCAGAGGATAATTTACGGCAAATTTTCGTTCGCCGAAGGCAAAAACAAACACCCTATCTGTGACTAACAATCTCCCTTTCAGTTCCCTTTGGAAATGGGAGTCAGTGGGAGTTTACTACAGAGTAGTATAGGATTTAAATTTAGTTAGGAGTGAGGAATTAGGAGGTGTGAGGTGCAGCCGTCACTCAATACCTGCACATGGTAACTTGCTTTTTTGATTTTTCACTTTTCATTTAGCATTTTCTTGGTTTGTACCTTCAGCGATGGGCCCTGTTGCCGAAGGGAAATTGTACATGGTAAATGGTACATGAAATCACTTTTCACTTAACTGGCTGCAAAGGTACAAAACTTTGGTGAATCATGCAAGAAAAAAGTAGCAAAACTGCGATATGACACATTTTTGCTTTTTCTATATTGCTGAGTATCAGACTTTTGACGCACAAAAAATCTTACTTTTGTTGTATTTTTGCTCAATTCTTGTCAATGTGTCAATGTGTCAATATGTTAAGGGGGGGGATTTCGCGTTCAAAATACTATATAATAAAATAAATATATGAATATTCCAGCATAGAAATACTACTAACTACCATTATTTGCGATTGCCTAACTCATTGATTATCAGTACTTGTCTAATTTTAACACTTCGTTGCCCATATTTGGTAATGATGGATTTTTACATTACTTTTGCAACGTATTTCTATCGCGGCTTTTTTTGAGAGTGTCAGAAAATGTGACTTTACAGTAGTCCTGAGACATAGTTGACAACGGTGGTCAATGGTGTTGGAATATATACGAGGAAAAGGTTACATTCCTTCGGCTTCTTGAAATTGCAAAGGAAGTGAGATTCGGCAACGATAGTTGTCCATGATTGACATGAGTTTACCTAAATGGACAATTGTAAAGTATGGCGGAATTGCCGTTCTTCTTTGTGTCACAGCAGAAAATTGACAAGGAGTTACTATAGTGGACGTCCAGTGATTTGTTTGTCGGTTCTCGCATCGAGGCTAAAGAAGTCTGCGTAAGTGTATCATCCGTGCATTGAGTTTACTTCCATTGACAATGGTATAGTGATATAGCCACTTGTCAACCTGCGGTAGTTATACATGTAATAAGAATGTATAACCATCAAAAGACCAGATTCTATGAAGAAATCAACGAAATGCCCTCATTGCGGCAAACTATTCAAACCAGAGCGACAAACACAGATATACTGCTCGCTGGAATGCGCAGAGGCTGTCATCACCCGACATAGTGATATGGAGAGCAGACTTGCGCCGATTTCGGCACTATCAGATCAGGAGTTCCTTACATTCTCCAAGGCTGCCGTACTCATGGGATGCTCACGCCAGTATGTCTATAAGCTCGTGTCCGAAGGAAAACTTCAGGCTTCACGCATGAGTAGCAGAATGTCATTCATAAGAAAGACAGACATCGAAAGAATGTTTGAGACTAATCCATACCACAGAGTCCTACCTCTTGGAATGTCAAGACCAAGGATTGGCGAAGACAGGGCAAAAGACATTACTGAGCAAATAGAAGATGCCACGTCAAAAGGCTACATCACAATGGATGAAGCCATGAAGATGTATAATGTGGGAAATACGTGCATCTACAACAATGTTAAGAAGAATGGTGTGTCTGTCTGCCGAATATCAGGCAGGAACTACTATAGCAAGAAAGAACTTGACGGCATATTCTGTCATTCTGAAGCCCATCCATCAAACAGGAGATTCATCGCACCTACCCTGTTGGCAGACGATCCCGGCATTGAATGGATATTGCCAAAGGAGGCAGTCGTGCTATACGGCAAGACTGATGCTGCAATGATGAAATACGTCTCCCGCTACAAGATACCTGCAAGATGGATTGACGGCAGAAGATACTATTCCAAGACACATCTTGA
>DCJC01000032.1 GCA_002317355.1 Prevotellaceae bacterium UBA1710
CAACGAGTTCCTGGCTGTTGATAACACTGTCGAAGTTTTCGACACTACTTGTAAACGCTTTTCCGCGGTTACGCTTGGCGCCAAATTTGGCGTTTAAACAAATTTTTTTATAAATCATATTTATTGTATTTAAACATTTCCTTACATATTATAAATATCTTCGTTTTTTAAAAAACAAATGATATTCGTTTCTCACACATGTGTGTGTTCTTCTTTTTTTTTTATATGTTCTTTTTTGGGGTCATATTAATATTTCTTTTTTTTACAAGTGCAAAAATATAACTTTTTCCTGAGGCTATAAAAAATAAAAAAATAAATTTTGCGCACGTTTTGAAAACAATGTCAAATTTCATGTATTTTTCAGGAAATAAAGCACTTACAGGTATCTCTCTCATCCCCTTTCATCCGTTCTTTTGAGCCTTGGGAGCCTTGGAACCATGCATGGTTCCAAAGTGGGTCCATTGCGCTTCCATCTTGCATTAAGCGCTACACTGCAACAGTGCAACAGTGGCTTAAAAGGGGAAAAACAAAATATAGTATTTTATATAAAAAAATATTTAAAAAAAATATTATGATTTTTATTGTTTTTCAAAATATAAAGATATTTATATATATAAGAGATACTTCAAGGGGAAGGATGCTTCAAACTGACTGTTGCGCCGTTGCAGTGTTGCAATAAATAATTTCCCGAACACCCTTACACCAAAGAAAGTCACGTGACAACATCCCAGTATAGTTCTGGCCCAGCTCCGCTGTAAGTCCGCTGTAAGTCAGGCCTGCAGCCCTAAGAACACCCCTCCTATCCCCCAAAAGCGACTCTCTTATACCTTATAATTATAATATTTTAAAAAACTAAAAAACATGGCAATTCTAAATGGTATCGTATCAAAGATGAAAGGAAGCGCAGGTCAGCTCACTTTCAAAGACGTAAATGGAAGAACAGTAGTAAGCGAGAAAATCACTTCCGTAAAGAATCCACGTACTCCAGCACAAATGGCAACTCGTACCAGGATTACAAACATCACATCAATGTACCGTGGCATCCGTCCACTCCTCAAGAACGGGTTCGAGAACAAACCCGTAGGTCTGTCAGACTACAACATGTTCGTGAAGGTCAACATGCAACAGACTCCAGTCTATCTCACCAAATCACAAGTGGCTGGCGGTGCATGTGTGGCAGCTCCTTATCAGATTACACAGGGTTCTCTCCCTGCTATCGTAATAACTGGCGAAGGCAGAAACGCAGCTACAAACATCTTCGTAGCAGACCTCACTCTCGGTGCTTCTACCACCGTGTCAGCCTTTTCAAAGGCTGTCGTGGACAACAACCCTGACTTCCGCTACGGCGACCAGGTATCCTACTTCATCATCAAGCAGAAAGTGAACGAGGCAACAGGAATACCTTACTGTCAGTTCAAGGCAAACTCAGTTATCCTCGATGCTTCTAATGATGCGAAGCTCTGGGACATCGTACCTAAGAACGGTTTCTCTTCTGTAGATGGTTGCATCGGTCATTCTGGCAACGACGGTGACTGTGCCTTCGCCTGGGTCCACTCTCGCAAGAGCAACGGCAAGACTCTCGTCAGCTCACAGAACCTCATTGATGCTAACAGCAAGCTCAGCGAGTATCAGGGAGATGCAGCTCTCCTTCTCGCAATCAACAGTTATGGCGTCGGTGAAGGTGCGTTCCTCACTCCTGACGGAGAAAGCGTAAGCACTACTGGCACAGGTGGAAATGGAGGTACAAGTACACCTGGTGGAAATGACTCGCTCTAAGTGAAAAGTGAATAATGAAAATACTTAATACTGCTGTCGCATCAAGGCCCCAATCGCGTCAGCAGTATTATTCACTAAGCATTATTAACCATTCGTTATTCACTATTCTGGCAGTCTCGGGAACCGAGTTCGGTCTCCCGCAGATAAATACACCTGACACCAATTTCGATTTTAGAAGGGGACGGCATAAAAAAATCATCATAAAAATACAATAAATACAAAATACTCGCGTTATATCTAAATAGAATTTAAGAGGCCCCGGGTGTATCAATAAGCCTGGGGAATTATTTGTGTTTGTGTTGTTGTTCCCCTTCGTTGCGAAACGAGGGGGAATTTTAAGATTAGAGTAAAGTAAAAAGAGTAAAGTGTAAAGAGTAAGGAGTAAAGTTATGCAGAAAGAAAAACTTTGGAACAAAAAATATAACAAGGTGATGCTCACAAACTTCACCCTGTTCTTCTCGTTTTATCTTATAACTCCGCTCCTGCCACTCTATCTCAGCGAGACATTCTCAGCCTCAAAAGACACTATCGGCATGGTTCTTTCTGGCTACACTCTCGTTGCACTTATAGTCCGTCTGTTCAGCGGTTACATGGTGGATAACTTCGCGCGTAAGACCGTGCTGCTTATAGTTCTTTTCGTATATTTCATCTTTTTCGGAAGCTACCTCATAGCTGGCAGTCTCCTTGCCTTCACAATCTTTAGAACACTTCACGGAGGCCCATTCGGAGCAACAACCGTTGCCAATTCAACAATGGCTATCGATGTGCTACCATCATCAAGACGCAACGAAGGCATCGGTTTCTACGGCATGAGCAATAACCTTGCATCGGCCATCGCCCCAACCGTCGGACTCTTCATCTATAAATACACGCATAACTTCGAACTCATGTTCTGGCTCGCCTTCATCATCGCAGGCATAGGTTTTGTGAACACCTACACGCTCGATGTAAAGAACGAAAAGCCAAAGGACAGAACGAAATTCAAGTTCTCACTCGACAGATTCTTTCTCACACGCGGTTGGTTCCTTGCCCTCAACATCTGCTTCTTCGGCTTCTGTTGGGGCGTACTTAGCAACTACCTCGCCATCTACGGCAAGGAGCATTTAGGCATAACAAGCGGAACTGGTACGTATTTTCTCCTTCTCTCAATAGGACTTATCGTATCGCGTTTCCAAGGCAACAAGGCTCTTCGCCAGGGCAAACTGACACAGAATGCAATGAGCGGCATCATACTCTCCACTTTCGGATTCGGAATATTCATAGCAGGACCTTGGCTGTTGGATAAGTGTTCCTGCGATGCTTCTCTCAACTATATCCCTTATTATCTCTCATCAATATTGATAGGTTTGGGCAATGGACACATGTGGCCTGCCTTCCAGAATATGATTATCGCCATTGCGCATCATAACGAGCGCGGAACGGCAAACAGCACCATCCTCACGTCGTGGGATTTCGGTCTTGGAATAGGTATTCTCCTTGGTGGTGTGATAGCCGAATATTTAGGCTATGATGCTATGTACTGGGTAATGGCAGCTGTTCACGTAATAGGTCTTGCAATGTACCTATTCAATACTCAAGGCAATTTCCTTAAATTGCAGAAACAATTTGAGAAATAAGAAAAATACAGGTTACGAGTTGTAGCCTGTATTTTCAATTTTTATTACTTTGCTCTCATCGCCTGACAGCATTTCACTATTCCATATCCATAATCATCCCTGCCGAGAGCATCGATAATCTCCTTCGCCATTGCTGACGGATGCTCATCAAGGTATTTGTTCACGGCATCAATCTTCTTCTGTTCAAAGAGATGATTCATAGGCAATCGACCACTGAGCACCGAAGGCTGGAGATAGCTATACACAGTACTTTCCACAACACCCATCTCCTTGGCAATATCCTCCACCTGCTTACCATCAAGATACATAGCAAGAGCCTTCTCCTGCTTCATCTCCATAGTCACCTTCGGTTTCTTCTCCTTCTTCTCTTTCTTTTCACGAGGACGGAAACCTGCAGGCGCATTGTCATCATCATTTCTCCGAGGCTTCTTATCCTCATTCTCATCCTCATCAAGAGCAAGCGAAATCTTTGCCTTTGCCTTGAGGAATGCCTGAAGGGCGAGTCCATTGTGAGCCACATAGTGAAGCAACTGTATCTTGTACTTCACCATATCATTAAAGTTCTGCGTAAGATTCTCTACACGCTCCTTCACCGCCTGATTATTGGTTTGGAGTGATGTCTTCGTTAGAAGCGTGAATGTATCCGTAAGATGCTCCTCGAAGTAGGCTGCACCTTTCTGCAGACGTTCCTGAAGCAAGGATGAGTTCTGATAGTCAACCTCAGAAAGCACAATGTTCTGATACTGAACATGGAACTTCGCAGCAACATCTTCTATCGTCTTCTTGAATTGCTCAGAAGACTCCACCCAAGCATTATACTGCTTGTTTGCAGACGAATAGAAATGCTCACGCATAAGACGTATCAAGTCACCATAGTTGAACCTTATCTGAGCGAAAGAGAACAAGTCTTCTATAGTTCTGAGGAGATAATGCCTCTGCATCTGGTCAAGTTTCTGTTCGTCGGGAGACTTATGCCTTGGGTCTTCCTGAAAGGTCTCTACGGTCTTATCATTTATGATAGCATACTGAGGTATCGGAGCAGCAAGAACCATACCTTCCAAAGACTTGCAACGAGAGAGAGCTACATAGGTCTGACCATGCGCAAAGCTATGCTGCACATCGATAATGGCATGCTCGAAGGTCAAGCCCTGCGACTTATGCACGGTAATAGCCCAAGCAGTCTTCAAAGGATACTGGGTGAATGTTCCGACAACGGTTTCGTGTATCTCTTTCGTCTTATCATCCAGCTCATACTTCATATTCTGCCACTCCTCTGGAGTAACATCAATGATACCCGACTGACCAGCAGGGCGCACCTGGATATGCTCATCGTCAATATCCACCACCTCACCAATCATACCGTTATAGTACCTTTTCTCCTGCGAAGAGTCATTCTTTATGAACATCACCTGAGCCCCAAGCTTCAAGGTCAGAGTCTTATCCGTAGGGAATGAGAGTTCAGGGAACTCCTTCCAGATGGTAGCATCGTAGTTGTAGGCAGGAGTTGAGAGGGCCTCAAGTTCTCTCTGATTGATGGCATCAGCTTGGGCATTGTGCGTTACAAGTCTGATGTACCCCTCTTGCTTCGGCGGAGTAAACCCAGCAATAGACCTCTGGTTGAGCGTTTGCAAGGTCTCTGCATCGGCAGTATTAGTACGCACCTTATTAAGAAGACCGACAAACAAAGGGTCGCTCTGACGATAGACATGCTGCAACTCAACGGTCACGAAATCAGTCTGTTGGAGAGCCTTGCTTGAGAAGAAATACGGAGTATCATAGTATGAGCGGAGCATAGCCCATTCATCATCACGAGCCACAGGAGCCAACTGCTGCATATCACCTATCATCAGCATCTGAACACCACCGAAAGGACGGTTGCGGTCACGATACTGCCTCAGCACAGAATCAATGGCATCAAGCAAATCAGCACGCACCATGGAAATCTCATCAATCACCACAAGGTCAACCGTGCGGATAAGTCTCAGTTTCTGTCTGCGGAAAGCATAGCGTTTGTTATTACCATACTGAGTGCCAGGGATTTGCGGACCGAACGGCAACTGAAAGAAAGAATGGATAGTAACGCCCTCGGCATTGATGGCTGCGATACCAGTTGGAGCCACAACTATCATACGCTTAGGCACTTTCCTACGCAGTTCACGAAGGAAAGTAGTCTTACCCGTACCAGCCTTGCCAGTAAGGAAAAGATGTGTATCTGTATTGGAAATGATATTCCAAGCTAACTCCAACTCTGGGTTTTCCATAATAAATGGTTAAATGATTAAATAAAAGCCCCACCCCTGCCCCCTCCCGAGGGAGGGGAAGCTAACGCACGGATGGCACGCAGCGAGAAAAAGGTGACTTTCCAACTCCTCCCCTCGGGGAAGTCGGATGTTGATAACATCCGAGTATGTGTCAGGTTGGGAGGGGGCCTACATCGAATACGAGAATCCCAATGACAGATACTCCTTAAACTGCCAGTAGCTGTGATTCTCCATTTTCTGCACACCATCATCAAAGCGAGGGTATAGGAACACCTGTGCTGAGATGTATCGGCTGAAGGCGAAAGAGAAGGTGTTTTCCCACTCTATCACAGCCCTTGAGTAAGTGGTGTAGGCATAGAAGCGAGTGCTCCATTTGAACTTATCTGTAGGCTTCCAAGTGATGTTGGCATTAAACTGCGAACCCCAGTCATCCTTGTTGTTTCTACCCTCAGGAAGACCATAGCGGGTAGAGAGAGCCAGACGTGATACATGTTTGAAATTGTGGGCGATAGGAGCTATATGAAGCGAGCCTGTCAACTTCCTCTGATAAGCATCGATGGTGTAATCCATACCGATAGAAGAGTTCACTTCCAATGGAGAGAAGAAATCCGAGTACACATAAGTGTCGTTACTCTTATAACCTCTGACAAACTGAGTGGAAGCTATGACCTGAAAGGTATAGTACCATTTCTTTGTTGCCTGCAAACCGAGCTTTCCCGTATAACGCAGAAGGTCAGAGGTGGTCTTGAGCGTATGAACGGTATCTGAGTTGGACGTCTGGATGCCCACTTTCATCTCAAGCATATTCTCAAACTTAATCTTCTGCTGATTGTTGTAGTTCATTCTCAGAATGACATTACCCACGGCAGAGAGATTATCCTCACCGCTCTTGTACCAGTTGGCAGAGAAATGGTTCTGCATGAACTGAAGGTTATAGTCGCCAGAGAATTTCCAGAAGTTCGGCTTGAAAATCTCAAGCATCACAGGAGTGTCAGTCGGAAGCGCCTCTTCTTTTGAAGGAGCAGCATCCTTAACAACCTCCACCTTACGCTGAACTGGCTTTGTCGGAGCCTGCTCTGCAACAGAAGCAGCATTATGAAGTCGTGTAACGGTAGTTTCCACAAGGTCTGGATGCACCAGATAATTTTGCATGAGGATTCCGTTGATAGTCCCATCCAACTCCGTATTTACTCCTATATTACTCCCACCCATAACACTTCCGCTAACCTCTGGATAGAACGTAAGAGGGGCAAACAATCGGTAGTATCTGCTATCAGCAGCATTGAAAGACCTCAGCGAATCGAGTGAGCGCTGCAGGGAATCAATGCGGGCTTTGCACACAGCCAGGGAATCAATGTAATGATGCACCAGAGACTGGGCATTTATTGGTAGTATAGAGAATATTGTTATCGCTACGACAAATAATGTCTTTTTCATAATCCGCAAAAAGTTGAATAATACATTTCGGGGGAAATTAGTTGCAAAGATATAGTAAAAAATCGAGAAAGTCGAGATTTCCATTGATTTTTCTCACATTATTATAAAATAAGTCATAAAATATCTTTATAATTTCCATATGTCAAAAAAAAAATGTAACTTTGCCACTTGTTTTGAGGATTTCAAAAAATTAACAACACTTTAATACACAAACATCGTGGCAGATACAAAGTACATATTCGTAACGGGCGGCGTAGTTTCGTCCCTCGGTAAAGGTATCATTTCGTCTTCAATCGGTAAGTTGCTGCAGGCTCGCGGCTACAAGATTACCATCCAGAAGTTCGACCCGTACATCAACATCGACCCAGGTACGCTCAATCCTTATGAGCATGGAGAGTGCTACGTGACAGCTGACGGTATGGAGACCGACCTCGACCTCGGTCACTACGAGCGATTCACTGGCATCCAGACAACCCGCGCCAACTCAATGACCACGGGACGTATTTACAAGTCTGTTATCGACAAGGAGCGTCGCGGCGACTATCTCGGCAAGACTATCCAGGTCGTTCCTCATATCACAGACGAGATTAAGCGCTGCATCAAGTACCTCGGTACAAAGGGCCAGTACGATTTCGTCATCACTGAGATTGGTGGTACAATCGGTGACATCGAGAGTGCACCTTTCCTTGAGGCTATCCGTCAGCTCCGTTGGGAGATGGGACGCAATGCCATCAACGTTCACCTCACATACGTGCCTTACCTCAAGGCTGCAGGTGAGCTCAAGACCAAGCCTACACAGCACTCCGTTAAGGAACTGCAGTCAGTAGGTATTCAGCCAGACATCCTCGTTCTCCGCACAGAGAAGCATCTCTCTGACGGTGTTCGCATGAAGGTGGCTTCATTCTGTAACGTTGACCTCGAGTGCGTGGTTCAGTCAGAAGACCTCCCAAGCATCTACGAGGTACCAGTAAGCATGCAGCAACAGGGACTCGACGCAGCCATCCTCCGCAAGCTTGCCATCCCAGTAGGCGAGACACCAGCTCTCGGACCTTGGAAGTCATACCTCGAGCGCCGTCGCAATGCGCAGGAAGAGGTGCATATCGGTCTTGTTGGAAAATACGACCTTCAGGACGCATACAAGTCAATCCGCGAGTCACTTCTCCATGCAGGTGTGTACAATGACCGTAAGACAGTCATCACATACATCAACTCAGAGCATATCACAAAGGAGAACGTGGCAGAGAAGCTCGCTGGTCAGGATGGTATCCTCATCTGCCCAGGCTTCGGACATCGTGGCATCGAGGGTAAAATCATCGCTGCACAATACACTCGTGAGAACGACATCCCTACATTCGGCATCTGCCTCGGTATGCAGATGATTGTTATCGAGTTCGCCCGCAACGTGCTCGGCTATCAGGATGCCAACTCTCGCGAAATGGACGAGAAGACAACCCATAATGTCATCGACATAATGGAAGACCAGAAGAATATCTCTAACATGGGTGGTACCATGCGTCTCGGTGCCTACGACTGCGAACTCCGTCAGGGTTCACGCACACAGGCTATATACAACGCAGAGGAGATTCAGGAGCGCCACCGCCATCGTTATGAGTTCAACAACCAATATATAAAGGAATACGAGCAGAACGGCATGCAATGCGTGGGTCGAAACCCAGAGTCAGACCTCATCGAGATTGTTGAGATACCAGAGCTCAAATGGTACATCGGAACACAGTTCCACCCTGAGTACCAGAGCACTGTGCTCAAGCCTCATCCGCTGTTCCTTGACTTTGTCAAAACATGCATAAACAAATAAAATTATAAATGGATAAAAACACTATCACAGGCTTTGTACTCATTGCCATTGTACTTTTCGGATTCAGCTGGTTCAGCCGTCCATCCGAGGAGGAAATCCGTGCACAGCGTCAGCAGGACTCTATTGCTGCTGTAACACAGGAGAAGAAGGAAATTGAGCGCAAGCAAGCGGAAGCAAAGAAACTCGCACAGGCAAAGGCTGCCCTTGAAGATTCAACAGTCCTTTTCTATTCAGCCCTCAATGGTAAGGCTCAGGATGTAGTTCTCGAGAACGAGAAGGTGGCTCTCACTTTCAGCACCAAGGGCGCAACAGTAAACAAGGCTGTTGTAAAGAACTTCACTGACCGCAACGGCAAGAAGGATGTAACTCTCTTCGATGGTAACGACCAAGAGCTCAACTACATCCTCGTAGCCAAGCAGATGAATATCTCAACTCAGGACTTGTACTTCACACCTACAGCCCAGACAAAGTCATCAGTGACTTTCGTGGCTAAGGCAGCAGAAGGCAAGACACTCGAGATTTCATACTCACTCGGCAAGGACTACCTGCTCAGTTGCTCTATCAAGGCAAACGGCATGGCTGGTCTCTTCGACCCAAGCCAGTCTTCAATCAACATCAACTGGAAGGACCGTGTACGTCAGCAGGAGAAGGGATTCACATTCGAGAATAACCGCTCAGCCCTTACCTATCACTTCTCTGACGGCAGCACAGACTACCTCACCGAGACAAAGAAATACACTGATGAGGCAATCGAGGAGAAGACTGACTGGATAGCATTCAAGAACCAGTTCTTCTCTGCCGTGATGATTTCAAAGACTGACTTTGCTGACAACGCACTCCTCACTTCTATTCCTTATGAGAAAGAAGAGATTGACGGCTACCTCAAGCAGTATGAGGCAAAGCTCAAGACAGCGTTTGACCCATCAGGTGTAACACCTACACAGTTTGAGTTCTACTATGGACCTAACGATTTCCGTCTTCTCCAGAGCGTAGAAGAGGAGTCTGCATTCGGCAAAGACCTCGAACTTGAGCGCCTCGTATATCTCGGATGGCCTCTGCTCCGCTATATCAACCGCTGGTTCACTCTCTATCTCTTCGACTGGCTCCGCAGCATGGCAATACCTATGGGTATCGTGCTCATTCTCATCACATTGATTCTGAAGGCCATCACCTTCCCTATGGTGAAGAAGAGCTATATGTCAAGTGCCAAGATGCGCGTTCTTCGTCCAAAGCTCGACGAGGCAACAAAGCAGTATGACAAGCCAGAAGACCAGATGCAGAAGCAGCAGGCTATGATGCAGCTCTACTCAGAGTATGGCGTGAGCCCACTCTCAGGCTGTCTTCCAATGCTCATTCAGATGCCTATCTGGATTGCGATGTTCAACTTCGTGCCAAACGCTATCCAGCTCCGTGGTGAGTCTTTCCTTTGGATGGACGACCTCTCAGCATACGACCCAATTCTTGAGTGGGGCACTAATATCTGGCTCATCGGCGACCACCTGTCACTCACCTGTATCCTCTTCTGCGTGGCAAACCTCCTCTACTCTTGGATGTCAATGCGCCAGCAGCGTGACCAGATGGTAGGCCAGCAGGCTGAGCAGATGAAGATGATGCAGTACATGATGTTCCTCATGCCACTGATGTTCTTCTTCATCTTCAACGACTACTCATCAGGTCTTAACTTCTACTACTTCATATCATTGTTCTGCTCAGCAGCCATCATGTGGGTTCTCCGCAAGACAACAAATGAAGAGAAACTCCTTGCTATCCTTGAGGCTAAGCGCGCCGAGAACAAGGCTAACCCTAACCGCAAGATGAGTGGCCTCGCAGCACGTATGCAGGCTATGCAGAAGGAAGCTGAGGAACTCCGTAAGAAGCGTGAGGAACTTGCAAGAAAGAACGCACGCCTCAGAGGTGAATAAGAATTAAGAAATAAAAAATAAGAAATAAAAATACTGCAACACAAAGGGCAGAACGGTACCTTGCCACCGTTCCCTGCCATTTTTGGCAGGGTAATGCTTTCTCCCGCGCATATTTTTATTTCTTATTTTCTAACTACCCACCTTTCATTTTTATTCTTTCAAGATTTGAAAAACAATTAGTACGATACCATGTTTATAAAAAGGGGCAATCCCTTATCCCCCACAAGAAAATATGTTAAAGATAATTGCACTTACCGCCCTTATGGCTACAACCCTTTCTACCGCTCCTGCCGATGCTAAGGTTAATATCGGCAAGAACGAAATAACTCTCAACAGCAATCTTATGACTCCTGAGGCTCTCTGGGCTATGGGAAGAATCGGTAGCGTCACCGCCTCTCCAGACGGCTCAAAGATTGCCTATACCGTATCTTATTACAGCGTGAAGGAGAATGCCTCTCACACGGTTATCTATGTGATGAATGCCGATGGTTCTGCCAATCGCCAGCTCACTACTTCTGCCGATTCTGAGGTTGAGCCAGCATGGTTACAGACAGCCGATGGTAACGTCATTGCCTTCCTCACCAATGGACAGATATGGACTATGAACGACGATGGAAGCAACCGCAAGCAGCTTACCAAGGATGAAAACGACATTGAGGGCTTTAAGTTCTCTCCTGACGGCAAGCAGGTCATCATAGTCAAGTCTCTGCCTTTCCATGAGATTATCCAGAAGAATCCTGATGACCTCCCTAAGGCTACAGGCCGTAAGATAACCGACCTCATGTATCGTCATTGGGACCACTACGTAGAGTCCATCCAGCACCCATTCCTCGCATCTGTTTCAGAAGATGGCACAATCGCTACTGCCAATGCAAAGGACATCCTCGCAGGTGAGCCTTATGAATGTCCAGGCGAGCCATTCGGCGGCATGGAGCAAATTAACTGGAGTCCAGACTCAAAATCAATAGCATACACATGCCGTAAGAAGACTGGTCGTGACTACGCCGTCTCTACGGATACAGATATCTTCCTTTATGATGTAGCAACTGGCAATACACGCAACCTCTGCAAGCCTGCCGACTATAAGGCTCCAGCCATCGACTACACCAAGACTCTTGCCACACAGAGCGTGAACAAGGCTTCTTCCGACATCAACCTCGGATATGACATCAACCCTCAGTTCTCTCCTGACGGCACTTACGTTGCATGGCAGAGCATGGCTCGCGACGGCTATGAATCTGACCGCAACCGCCTCTGCATCTACACTCTTACCGACGGCTCAAAGAAATACGTCACTGAGGCTTTCGACTCTAACGTAGATGACTACTGCTGGACAGCCGATTCACACACTCTCTACTTCATAGGTGTATGGCACGGATGCGAGAATATGTATCGCACCGACCTCAACGGCAACGTAGAGCAGATTACCAACGACTGGGCAGACTTCGGTTCACTGCAGATGCTCGGCGACAAGAAAGGCAGTATCATCGCAACTCGCCATTCCTTCTCTGCACCTGACGATATCTACCTCGTAACTCCTCCAAAGGCAGTTAAGCAGAAGGGCAACAACACGCTCACTCTCTCTGCAAAGTTCGCTACAGCAACTCAACTAACAAAGGAGAACGAGCATATCCTTTCAAAGCTCTCTCTCGGTAAAGTGCAGCAGCGTTGGGTAAAGACAACCGATGGCAAGGAAGAACTTGTATGGATTATCCTGCCATCCAACTTTGATGAAAACAAGAAGTACCCTACCCTTCTTTTCTGCGAGGGCGGTCCACAGAGCCCGGTATCTCAGTTCTGGTCTTACAGATGGAACTTCCAGATTATGGCAGCCAACGGATACGTAATCGTAGCACCTAACCGCCGCGGTCTCCCTGGCTTCGGAAGTGAGTGGAACGAGAAGGTATCAGGCGACTGGACAGGTCAGTGTATGGATGACTATCTCTCTGCCATCGATGATGCCTGCACACTGCCATTTGTTGATAAGGACAAGCTCGGCTGCGTAGGTGCAAGTTTCGGAGGTTTCTCTGTCTATTACCTTGCTTCTCACCACGACAAGCGCTTCAAGGCATTCATCTCTCACGATGGCGCTTTCAACCTCGAATCAATGTACACCGACACAGAGGAGGCTTGGTTCAGTAACTGGGAGTACGATGATGCCTACTGGAACAAGGACGCTACCGAGCGTGCAAAGAAGACATACGCCAACTCTCCTCATAAGTTCGTTGATAAGTGGGACACCCCAATTCTCTGCATTCACGGTGAGAAAGATTACCGCATCAACGCCAACCAAGGCTTTGGAGCATTCAACGCTGCACGTATGCGTGGCATCCCTGCCGAACTTCTCATCTTCCCTGATGAGAATCACTGGGTGCTCAAGCCTCAGAATGGTGTTCTCTGGCAACGCACCTTCTTCGAGTGGTTGGAGAAGTGGCTAAAATAGAAGCCCACCCAGTCCCTCCCAAAGGGAGGGTTCCTCCCTCCTTCCCCCTCAAGGGGGAGTAGTTAGTATTTTCTATTACAATCTACAGACAACTATCTTTAATATAAACCATTACTATAATACATCCTTCCCTTTGGGAGATTTGTCGCTAGACCCTTCGACCTAAGGAGAAAAGGCTTGGTTAGGCTTATGGAAAAACTCAGCAACTCACCAGCAGCACGCTGGACAGCCCTTGTCATCGTATCAGTAACGATGATGTTCGGCTATTTCTTTACAGATGTAATGTCACCTCTCGAGCCATTGCTCACCGCCTCTAAGGGCGCAGAAAACGGCTTTGGGCTCGGATGGTCGTCAAGTGAATACGGATGGTTCTCAGGCGCATACGGACTTATGAACGTATATCTCCTGCTGCTCTTCTTCGGCGGAATCATTCTCGACAAGTTCGGCATACGCTTCACTGGTCTCACCTCCACCATCCTCATGTTCGGTGGTGCCTTAATAAAGTGGTGGGCAGTAAGCACCGACTTCGCAGGTGCAACTATCTGGGTACCATTCGGCGGCGACGTACAGGCACAGGTTGCCTATGCAGGTCTCGGTTTCGCCATCTTCGGAGTAGGCTGCGAGATAGCAGGTATCACCGTGTCAAAGGTTATCGTGAAATGGTTCACTGGTCATGAGATGGCACTCGCCATGGGACTTCAGGTTGCACTCGCACGAATCGGTACTGCACTCGCTCTCGCTGCATCACTACCTATGGCAAAAGCTATGGGAGGCGTTAGCGCATCAGTCGGACTCGGAGCAGCCTGCCTATGCATCGGCATGATTTCCTTCATCGTCTATAACGTGATGGACAGAAAAGAAGATGCAGCATCAGCATCCGCAACTACCGAAACTGAAGACGGCTTCAAGTTCAGTGACCTGAAGATTCTCTTCCTCAACCCAGGCTTCTGGTGCATCACCGTACTCTGCCTCATGTTCTACGCAGGTGTCTTCCCATTCCTGAAGTTTGCCACCAAACTCATGGTGTTCAAGTATAGCGTTGACCCAGACCTTGCAGGTCTCATCCCAGCAATGCTCCCATTCGGCACTATCTTCCTCACACCATTCTTCGGAAGCATCTACGACAAATACGGCAAGGGTGCAACACTCATGCTCGTGGGCAGTGTTCTCCTCACGCTCGTACATATCACCTTCGCATTGCCAGTCAACAACTGGGTGCTTGCCATCGCCGTGATGATAGTACTCGGCATCGCTTTCGGTCTCGTACCATCCGCTATGTGGCCATCAGTACCGAAGATTATCCCTATGAAGCTTCTCGGCACAGCCTACGCTCTCATCTTCTACATCCAGAACATTGGTCTCTCTATGGTTCCAATGTGGATTGGTTCAGTAAACGAGCGTAACACCGACGCATCAGGCTTCATCGACTACACCGAGTCAATGGCTATCTTCGCAGGCTTCGGCATCTTCGCCATCATCATCTCTTCCCTCCTCATGATGCTTGATAAGAAGAACGGCTACGGTCTGCAGAAGCCGAATGTGAAGTCTGAATAACAACCAATCGGTAGATTTCGCCCCCAAATTGTCAAATTGTAAATTGTAAAATTATAAAATCTGATTTCTATGTTCGAAGGACAACCTAAAGGTCTATGGACCCTGGCATTAGCCAACACAGGTGAGCGATTCGGTTACTACACCATGCTTGCCGTATTCACACTCTTCCTGCAAGCCAATTTCGGTTTCGACGAGAAACTTACAAGTACTATCTTCTCGTCATTCCTCATGCTTGTCTATTTCCTCCCTCTCTTCGGAGGTGCACTCGCTGACAAGATGGGTTACAGCAAACTCGTTACCATCGGTATCTTCATCATGTTTGCCGGTTACGTACTGCTCGCCTTGCCACTTGGCAGCAACTCCATTGCTATGATTGCTATGGCAGGCGCTCTCGTGCTCGTCAGCATCGGCACAGGCCTCTTCAAGGGAAACCTTCAGGTCATGGTGGGCGACCTCTACAACGATGCCAACTTCTCGGCAAAGCGTGATGCTGGTTTCTCCCTCTTCTATATGGCTATCAACATCGGTGCTATGTTCGCACCAACAGCAGCCATCAAGATTATGGAGTGGGCACAGAACTCTCTCGGTGTCAGCGTAGCCGATTCATACCACTACGCATTTGCTGTAGCATGTGCATCACTCGTTGTGTCAATCCTCATATTCTACTTCGGAAAGGCAACCTACGCACAGGTTATCACTACAACGAAGAAAGACGATAGCAAGTCAGGCAACGATACCACAACAGAAGAACTCACACCAGCTGAGACAAAGGAGCGCATCATCTGCCTCTGCCTCGTCTTTGCCGTTGTCATCTTCTTCTGGATGGCATTCCATCAGAACGGACTCACACTCACCTTCTTCGCACGCGACTACACCACTACCTCATCTACAGGCCTTGAGGCTTTGCAGTTCGATGTAACCAATCTCGTAGCAGCTATCTTCATGGTATTCGGTGCATTCTCACTCTTCCAGGGCAAGACAGGCAAGGAGAAGGGTATCGGAGCAGCGCTCATCCTTCTGCCATTGGCTTACCTCATCTGGAACTACACACAGCTACCTGCCGAGGGCGTAAAGGTTGATGCACCTATCTTCCAGCAGTTCAACGCTTGCTTCGTAGTAATGCTCACACCTGTCAGCATCGCTATCTTCAGCTGGCTTAGCAAGAAGGGACTCGAGCCAAAGGCACCTATGAAGATTGGACTCGGTATGCTCGTTGCAGCAGGAGCATATCTCCTTATGACAATAGGCTCACTCGGTCTTCCTGCACCAGAATACGCAGCCGACGGTTCTAACCTCCACATGGCAAACGTATCGCCAAACCTCCTCATCGAGACATATCTTGTACTCACCTTTGCAGAGTTACTCCTCTCTCCTATCGGCATCTCATTCGTGTCAAAGGTAGCACCTCCAAAGTTCAAGGGTATGATGATGGGTGGCTGGTTTGTTTCAACCGCCATCGGTAATTTCCTCGTACAGATTCCAGGTTACCTCTGGGGCAAAGACCTCTATGTAGTATGGGGCACTCTGATGGTTATCTGCCTTGTTGCCGCATTGTTCATCTTCTCTATTATCAAGAAGCTTAATAAGGTTTCGTAACCCACAATCAATATGAATTTCGGGCTGACTCTTCCACACGAAGAATCAGCCCGAATGCTTTTATAACGTGAGTTCGACGAATTTGTTAGTCGCTTGATTGATAAGCCCCAACCCTTTATTTTGCTGAATACCAAATATTTGAAATTCATCGAACTCACGTTAATTAAGTGATAATATGTTTAATACAATCTGTTTTTAGCAAATTATTACTATACTTGATAAAAACAAAAAGAGTGGAAACCTCAGTTATCTACAGAACTCTCTGTACGAAGAATTAAAGAAATAATAGATAAGTCGGAATAGCCATACCACAATAGCTCCGCAAACAAATCCGGAAATATGACCGCTCATGCTGATGTCACTACGGAAACTGCCAACAAGATTGATAGCCAATATCACAAGAGCAACAAAGAACCATAATATTGCCCCATCAGACCTTTTCCTACGTTTAAACGACAATGATTCACCGATAAACAAAGACATGAAAGCTCCATACAAGCCAAATACGCCACCCGATGCCCCTATCACGCTACTCTCGGAGTATAAAACGGCAAAAACAATGGACAAGGCACCACTTATCAAGAACACAAGAAAAATATCCCTACCATAAAGGTAACGGCATAATAGGAAGGCACCAAAGGCATACCCCATCATATTGCCA
This sequence comes from Prevotellaceae bacterium UBA1710, assembly GCA_002317355.1. Taxonomy (GTDB): domain Bacteria; phylum Bacteroidota; class Bacteroidia; order Bacteroidales; family Bacteroidaceae; genus Prevotella. Next base: position 17,083 of record DCJC01000032.1, read on the forward strand.
AAGATGTGCATAAAGTCCCTATGAATAAACATACTGGTGACGATTCTCCACCACTCACCATCAACGAGAAGCGAGGCTGGTGTACATGCTCCTGACTCATCAAAAAGCTGATGATTACTTCCTACCGGGTTGTAACCATTGAATATCATATACAATCCCCAACCAATCATAAGCAACGGAGGCAACAGCACTAAGACATTCCCCTTGTGTAATAACAAATACGAAAGAACGCCATGCGTTATTTCAGAAGAGAATTTCCTGCTATCATCATATTCATACAATGACGCTCCTCCCGAAAGTTCATAGATCAAAAACAACAGCACCACAAGAACAACGAGAGTCACCAGGATTATTACCACATTATTCCAGCATCCGTTAACCTTATCATCGGAAATTTCAAGCAAGACTACATCTTTCTTAGCCGAGACAGGAACTCCATACAGATAAGAAGCAGCTTCCATATACTTCTCAATATTATCGCTCTGGTGTATAACCTTGAAGAAACGAGCATTCACAGCATCAACCTTTATCGTGCCTCTTGTGTTATTTTCAAATTCAGACGCACACCTTTGCAATTTCTCGTAAGACTGACCTATATACCCCAAATCATCTTTGGTCACAGAACAGACAAAAGCGCCCTCCATATCCTTCAGCGGACATACCTGATATACACAAAATACAAACTTATCAGAACTACGTGATTGTGTACGAATATAGCTATCCGTAGTATAGTTGTATGAACTGGTATCAGGTTCTATCTTTTCCACATACAGATAATTCGCATTCCTTATCTCTTCCCTTGACAAATCAGTAAGTTTTTCTACGCTTATCACCTTCATTGTAGCATCTTCTACAAGGTACTCAGCATTCATCATTATTACCCCGGAAGATATAGTGACAAGAGAAAAGACCAAGCCTTCCCACTTATCATTTGCAGAAGACATTTCATGCCAAACCAAAATCAACACAAAAAGAGATAATGCAATAGGGATAAACATTTCTGGAATCTCACTCTTCATCATAGGGAACCAATCATAAGACAGCCAAAACCATCTTATGACGATCCATACCACTGCAAAAAACAATATACACGACACAATTTTCACAACAATCGAAAAAACAGATAACTTTCTTCTCATAAGTATGGTGCGCAAAATTATTTTTATAATGATCATAGGTGGGTTCTATAAATTAGCTTTGGCAGATTTCTTGACTATTTCCGAGGTCAAATTGTAAACGAGCGAAAGAGTTATGCGGGCATCGCTCGGCACTTGTGACGCTCTGCCTTCAGTGCAGAGAACGACTGAGCGAGATTGCAATTTGAACCGAAAAGAGTCGGAAAGATGACAAAACGTCCAACCCATCAATGTTAAACTTCTTACGGTGGTAATTTATAGAACCCACCTAAATGTAGTAGTATGACTTTCTGCCTTTCGCTCTTGGCCTTCGAGTTCTTGGCTTATGTCGTTTGTGTTGTTCTTGTTTCTCCCATTATCTTCCATTGAAAAATGGGAGTCATAGCGGAGTCATAGCGGAACCATGAGGGAGGTGTTTGGGGTGAATCTGTTCGCCGCACTCATTAGTATCTACTCCCCCTGTGGGGGGTGAGGGGGGCAGTCCCTCTCTTGGAGAGGGCGGAGGGAGAGGCCGCCCTTCTTCTTCCGAATCACAATGCAAAGGTACTAAAAAAAATTGAGGTATGAAAGGAAAATGAGAAAAATTTTGCAAAATAACAAAAAAATAATTGTTTTTAGAGTTGTAACTTCTTGATAGTCAATTAATAAAAATTCGAAAAAAGGAAATTGGAGATATATCTATCTAACATATAACTGTTAGATAACAGAGAGAGGGGGGAATATGTCTTCTATCCCCATTATATATATATAATATATGAAGTTATAAGGTATGGTTTAGGTGTGTGTGTTACCTAACAGTTATATGTTAGGTTGTTATAGAAATGAGAATAATAGCCATTCATTTGAAGGTTTCAAAATAATTAAGGTGGGTTCTATAAAGAACAAGGTCAACATCGTGGCATTGCTGCTCTGATGTCGACCTTGTTCTTTGTTAAACCCTTTTAATACAATCTGTAATTACCTTCTTAGCTAATTCCGTCGAGATGTTCCCCTAAATCAAATTTCAGTTTTAACAATGTTGAGTGACCGTCTTTTATTCGTCACTTCACATAAATCTTACACTTATTTCCGAGTGCAAAGGTATGAA
>DCJC01000056.1:0-88856 GCA_002317355.1 Prevotellaceae bacterium UBA1710
TAGGTAGCCGCCTCCTTTCAAAAAAACTCAGAGAGCTTCATGATGAAAGTCATGAGGCTCTTTTTTTTGTTATGCAGTTAGGCCTTTTCTTGACAGAAAAGGGACGGTGGCTGAAGTATTGTTTAAGAGTCTTTTGGAAACACTATTAAAATCTAAATAAAAATTAATGACTATGGAACAGAGATTTTGTCAAAGTTGCGGAATGCCGCTTACTGAAGAAATTCTCGGTACTAATGCTGATGAAACAAAGAACGAAGACTATTGCATCTACTGCTATAAGGATGGTGCATTCACTGGTGATTTCACCATGGAGCAGATGGTGGAGTATTGCTCTATGTTTGTGGATGAATTTAATAAGAATACAGGTCAGAACCTCACTTCATGCCAGTATAAGGATGTGTTACGTCAGTTCTACCCAACATTGAAGCGTTGGAAAGACGAAGATGTCAATCTCCCTCATGCAGATCATCCTATAAAGAAGGTGTTTATCGAAGAGGTCAACGCCCTTGGCATACAAGATCTTCATATCGATAACCTATATATACTGCAAGGTTCGTTCATAAATCAAGTGTATAACATAAATGGGAATGAGGTAAAACTACTTGATGATAATGCTACTTATTGGGGTAATCAGATCATTAATGATGACAATCGCTGTTACGGCATCGCTTGTTGTGAGAAGTACATTCTCATTAGTGAATATGGCAAAGATGGAGAGAATCCAGAGTTGGTGATTTTAAAGAGAAGAAATAATGTGTAGATTGTGGTTTAACACTATTGGACACTGAAGACAGCATGATTGAAATAAGTTCGTTCAATATTGATTATGGAATTGTGAACAATGAAATGTGGAATAAATGTTAGACACTTCAGTCTGTGTCTGCTAAGTATGATGCTCAGTATTGCGGCTCAATCGTATGAAATACGGAGTCTTGACAAGGACTCCGTGTTGCGAAGGGTAGATGAGTTGAAGGTATTGGTAGATTCTAAATTCTGGCCTACCTTCAATGCTCCGCAATATGCATTAGAAATGCACTATTACGAAGATGGACCATTTAGGATGCACCTTGTGCAAAACAGTATTGGAGGTCAGCCAAGAATGGAATGCAGCAGTCCAGAAGTAACGTTTGCTGCCATACCTGATGTTACTACTTATGAGGAGTGGTATGCCATGTTAATTCACGAATGTTTTCATGGTTTTGTGTTCAAGAAACATCCACAGTTCTGGAATAAGATGTTAGAGGTAACCCCACAGGATTTCTATGCTTCTGATTCACTCAAGGCATTGAAAACAAATTATCCATGGTATGCAGATATGTTGACCAAGGAAAACCGACTACTCTCGCGAATGTGTGAAGCCGGAGATATAACGGAAGTACGACAGTTGTGGACTGAATTCTTGGCTATTCGCAATGATCGGCTACGTTTGGTTAAAGAGCGACTTGGACTTGACATTGAACTTTTTTATCCTATAACAGAGACCAATGAAGGAGTAGCACGCTATATTGAATATTGCCTTTACAACGAACAAGGATTAAAGGACAAGACTGGTTGGATGACAAATCTTGATAGCGGTTCCTATTACTATACTTCTGGGCTTTATATGATTCTCATCATGGAGAAGTTCAATATTGATTATCGTGACGATCTGTTTGAAAGATACTATACGCTTACAGAATTGTTGAGTGATAAATTGAACAATAAATAATTATAGTACCATATGTAGATGATTGTATGAAAAATACTAATGGATAGTAGTGTTATGATGATTATTTTTTAGATTTTTTTCATCAAACACGTACACGGTGGGGGTAAATGGAGGTAAACGTATTGATAATTAAAGCGTTATAACCGTGTACGTGTTTGCCAAACACGTACACAACATATACACAACACGTACATGGTCAAAAAATACTCTTTTTTGAGGAAATATGCAAATATAAGCATTCTTGTGCCAAAAATGTGTATAAGTCGTGTACGTGTTGTGTACGTGTTAGACAAACACGTACACGGACTTAATGTGTTGATATGTAGTGTTTTAAAGTTGAATTTTGCCACCGTGTACGTGTTTGATGAAAAAAACTCAAAAAAAATTCCAACAGGTGTATTTTGGGAGTTGGTTAAGTTTGGGGAGTGGGGATATCCACGACTCTTGAAATCTTATAGTTAGTTGTGCCTTCGTTGATCCTTCGCTATGCCTCCGTTATGCCCTCGCTATAAACCCAACAAAGCATATTCTATTTGAGCGTTTGCATAGGAGTAAAATGGGACTTACATAGGAATTACATAGGAACCAAAGTATAGTTCATAGTTTATAGTGCATAGTTCATAGTTCATAGTTATTTGCAAGCTCATAAAGTTGCGCAAGTCATAGAGCAAAATTTATGTGATGATTCATAGGACCCATGTTAATGTGGTGGTAAGGTGATGATGGGGAAAGAATAGAAAAATCCCGCACTTCTGCGATTGTGGTCTGCAAGAGTGCGGGATTGGTATGATATGTGAGAGAGATTAAATCTCGTCTTCTGCGTAGTAAGAAAGGATGTTAGAGATATTGTAAGAGAAAAGCTCTTCGTCCTTGAAGAATCTCTTGAGCTCTGCAGCGGCTGTTTCTGGGCCGTCAGACGCGTGAACGATGTTCTGCTGACCTGACATGCTGTAATCGCCACGAATTGTGCCAGGAGCGGCTTTACGGCCGTTTGTTGCACCTGCCATCTGTCTTACTACCTCAATAGCATCAACACCCTCGAGAGCTAAGGCTATAACAGGAGTTGCCATCATGGAATCACGAAGAATTGGGAAGAATGGTTTTGCTACAAGATGAGCATAATGTTCCTTAAGGATGGCCTCATTTAGTTGCATCATCTTCATACCAACGATGCGGAGACCTTTCTTTTCGAATATAGAGGTGATTTCACCTACAAGAGCACGCTGAACTGTACATGGCTTCAGCAAGACAAGTGTTCTTTCTTGTTGCATAATTTTGATTTATTCTTTAGTTATTATTATTAGATGTTGCAAAGATAATAGAAAATATTGATAATCCAAATTTTATTAATCATAATTCTATGTTTCGTCATGAAAAAAATCCATTCTTACCAATAATTGACCGGTAAGAATGGATTTTCGGGAATTTTATTTACGAGGCTTAGCAGGTGTTGTACCTTTTGCTGCGGGCTTAGCTGCAGGTTTGGTAGTCCTTGCTGAGGTCTTTGTATTCTTTGGTGCTGGTGGAGGAGGTGGTGCATCGAATAATTTTCCCTTAATGCATACGTCTGAAATGCCGATACATTTGCCAGATACTTTATCTGTGACCTTCATCCAAGGATAGATGCGGATATATACACTTTTGCCTTCACCAACTTTCGTGAGAAATTCCTTGTTGATGGTTGTGCAATATTCCTTAGATGTTTTTAGACCTTTGCCGATAAGTTCTTTGTCAGAGAAGTCATCTTTAGTTGCACAATAGACGTTATAGCAAGTGTTATTACCGCCGAAACCACAGATATCAAGTGAAATCCCACTAAGATTCATGATCTTGCCCTTTGGCACGGTAGCCTTGAATTCGATATAACGTGTTGGCACTTCATCAGAATAAACACCAGGCCATGTTCCTCCTTCAACATTGAAAAGAACCATCTTGGAATGTCCTGTTGGTGAAACAGGTTCCATTTGGAAATCTTCAATGAACATTTCAGATAGCTTGATCTCTGATGCTTCCAGAAGGTTGGATGTCGGTTTCTTGGAATCTTGGGTTAGTTGCCATGTGGCAGAAGCGTTTTCACCTTTTTGAGGATCAATAACTTCAATCTTTGTTACCTTGGTACTTGTTCTTGTGCCATCAGTCACAGTCAGTTTACAAGATACAAAGCCACTTGTCGTGGTATTTGCACGAATGTAGATAGGTGACATTAATGTATAGTTGGTATATTTTACATTAACAGACTCACTCCATGTGTATTTATCGAGCGAAACGAGAAAACCGTTGTCTGCCGAAATCTTTGCGTTGCCATATTCAGAAGGCATATCAAAGGCTGAGACCGTGAATTTACTATCAACCTCTGCTCCAATATAAGCCAAACCCATATCGCCGTCGGAAGGACTGAATAAGAAACTATTGCTTATATCCAAACCCTCTGACAGTTCTGCAAGAATAGCTTTCTTCTTAGGGGCGGCTTCGCTTTCTGCCTGCTTCTTCAGTTGTGTGACAAACTGATGAGCTATCAGATTCGCACCTAAGGCAGCAGTATGTGTCTTGTCGGAAGAGCTGAATAATTTCTTAGAGCAATATGAATAGCCATATTTCTCATACATCTTAGCTGTGAGTTCTGTAAGATTGATGAAAGGAACATCGTCAAATTCTTCTGCAACTTCCTTTGCTGCCTGTACATAGTCATAAGTATGATCGTTTGGACCTACTTTTAGTTCTTCAAGGAAAGAATTATCCTTGATCGCAGAATAATTATCGCCAAGATCATGTTTTCCTGAACGTGTGATCTTTGAACCATCAGATGAGAAATAGTTGCGGGCAATAGGAGCAACGACAATAGGTTTTACCCCCATAGCCTTTGCTTCTTCTATGAAGCTATGAATGTATGTTCTGAAGGTCTCGTAAGCTGTAGTTCCACGATAGTCAGTCTTACCGGCACGTGAAGCTGCACCTTGTCTCCTAAAGTATTTCTTCAATTCATCTCCATCTGCACCATTATTCTTTTCATCGTTATGGGCAAACTGAATGAGAAGAAAGTCGCCTGCCTTCATTTCATCTTTTCCACCTTTGACGAGGGTGTTCCAATAGCCAGGCTCCTTATAGAAAGACTTACTCGACGCTCCAGCCTTGGCTCTATTGTTTACTACAACAGACTCCGAATTGAAGAACTGCTGCAGCATCTGTCCCCAGCCGCACTTATCTGTACTGCCGTCTGTGGCGTATTCAGACATTGTTGAGTCGCCTATCGTGTGCACCTTCTTCTTTGGGCCGGCGGCCAATGCCATTGCAAATGATGCAAGCGCGCAAGTCGTAATTAATAATATCCTTTTGTTCATGGTTAAACAGAGTTAGTTTTTTATATTTAGTTTCTGATTTTAGTTCAACGGATTAATGATTTTAGCTATTTGCAAAGTCAGACTCCTTATCGGCTAATAGCCTCAAAATCTGGATCGCTTTATTGGAGTATGAAACCAGTCAGTATTCTGCCGCATTTCACGTCTCCTTTTTGCTCTCTTCTTGCCGAGAAGAATCTCTCGTCGGTGTAGGTGTCAATCATGTTCACCTCAATATTTTCTGCCAGAACGCCAACGGAGAGCAACTGGCGTCTGTTTATTTCCTTGAGATCCAGGTGAAGGCGCATTTCGTCAGTAGGGGAACTGACATTCATTCTTGGCAATCGTGTAGAGACTTCTTCTATCTCAAAACCTTCTCTAACGAAAGCCTCGCCAACTTCATCTCCAACCTCAAAGCTCTCAATACTGATACCTGGTCCGATAGCACAAATGCACTTGTCAGGTTCTGTATTGAAAGTCTCTTGCATCTTCTTAACTGCCTTTTCCACTATTCTCTTGACTATACCTTTCCAGCCTGCATGAATAGCAGCAGCTGCGTGATGCTCAGGGTCATAGACCAAAACAGGTATGCAATCAGCAGTAGAGATGCCAAGAATTATATCTTTAACATCGCTGATAACTGCATCAATACCTTCCAGCAGGTCTTTTCTCTTATCATCAGAAAGTGCCAGAAACTCCTCGGTGATATGGAATACGCAATCAGTATGAGTTTGATGAGGGTATAAACCTCCCTTTATCGCACTCTTGAGAGTAGGGAACTTCTCAATGATTGTATTGCGAATCTTGTCCATATCCCGACCTTGTGTTCGGTCGGTTGTGAAGGCTATGATATCCTTGCCGAGGTTGTAAAGTTCCATTGGCAGTATTCTTTAGTTTGTTTATTTTTCTGATTCCTCTGCATCCTCGAGGTCTTCAACATCCTCAATGTCGATGTACTCGATATCGTCAGCATCCTCAATATCCTCGATGTCGTCAACGTATTCGATGTCGTCCATTTCCTCAATGTCTTCATCAAATTCGTCATCTTCATCTATATCGTCACCGAAGATTTCCTCGTCTGCATCACGATCCTCGTCATAAACCTCTGCTGCGAGATATGAGAGGTCTTTGTCACGATGCACGAGTGTATCCTCTGCAATGACACCAGCAATCTTGTTGCTTTCAGAGTTGAGTTCCTTCCAGAGAATATCCTTGAGTTCGTCAAGTCCCTGACCTGTGACGGCGGAGATGAACACCACCTGAAGATCATCTGGCAATGTATCCTTCAGCATCTCAATGAGTTCCTCGTCAAGCAAGTCGCACTTTGTGATAGCAAGAACCCTATGCTTCTGAAGCATCTCAGGATTGAATTGCTCAAGCTCGTTGAGAAGAAGCTGGTATTCCTTCTTAATGTCATCAGTATCACCAGGAACCATGAAAAGGAGCAAAGAGTTTCGCTCGATATGGCGCAGGAAGCGGAGACCGAGTCCCTTTCCTTCTGCAGCACCCTCGATGATTCCAGGGATATCAGCCATCACGAAAGACTGGTTGTCACGATACCCTACGATACCAAGACTTGGCTCGAGAGTGGTAAATGGATAGTTTGCAATCTTTGGACGAGCTGAAGAAAGAGAAGAGAGGAGAGTTGACTTACCTGCATTAGGAAGTCCTACAAGACCAACATCAGCAAGCAGTTTAAGCTCCATGATGATAGTCATCTCCTGCATAGGCTCACCAGGCTGTGCATATCGTGGAGCCTGATTGGTAGAAGTACGGAACTGGAAATTGCCCAAACCACCACGACCGCCTTTAAGCAGAACAACCTCCTGCTTGTCTTCCATCACATCGCAGACATACTTTCCGGTTTCGGCATTATAGACAACGGTACCACAAGGAACATCGATGTAGATATCCTTACCGTTAGTGCCATGACATTTGTCACGACCGCCATTGCCACCGTGCTCAGCGTAGATGTGACGCTGGTAGCGAAGATGGAGCAGAGTCCAGAAATTGTGGTTGCCGCGCAGAATGATGCTTCCGCCGTTGCCACCGTCACCACCGTCAGGTCCACCGTTAGGGTTGTACTTCACATGACGAAGATGCATTGAACCTCGTCCTCCCTTGCCCGAGCGGCATTGAATCTTTACGTAGTCTACGAAATTACTTTCCAATGTTGAAAGACTTTATGATGACTAGGTCATCAGATTAATAATAAACTCGTAATAACGAAATCTATCAATTCCGCTACCACGAGTTTTTATTTGAAATCGAATTACTTCTTGATAGCAGCGCTGATCTCAGCGTAGATCTCGTCGATAGAGCCAACGCCATTGATCTTAGCGTACTTACCCTGCTGGATGTAGAAATCCTTGAGAGGGAGAGTCTGAGAATAGTATGTATTGAGACGCTTCTTAGCTGTCTCCTCGTTGTCGTCAGCACGACCTGAAGTCTGACCGCGAGCAATGATACGCTTGATGAGCTCCTCGTCGTCAACCTCAAGACCGATAACTACGTTAACCTCCTGACCACGCTCCTTGAGCATAGCGTCGAGAGCCTCTGCCTGAGCGATAGTACGTGGGAAACCGTCGAAGATTACGCCCTTGATATCCTTACCCTTTGAATCGAGTGTAGAAGCGAGCATGTCAACGATGAGTGAATCTGGAACGAGCTTACCCTCGTTGATGTAAGCAGAAGCTGTCTTACCAAGCTCTGTGCCAGCCTTGATCTCACCACGAAGCACGTCACCTGTAGAGATGTGCTCTACGCCGAATTCTGCGATAATCTTATCGCTCTGTGTACCCTTGCCTGAACCAGGTGCACCGAAAATAACGATGTTATTCATCTTTTTTACCTTTGTTTGATTTATTTTGTATGTTTAAAATAATTCCTATTGAGAGTTATGGTTGATATCCTGACTTTGGCTTATTCCTGGCAAAGTGTATAAACGTCTTTGAGTTGTCTGCCTTCTCCGTCATAGTCAAGTCCATAGCCTACGATGAAGTCGTCAGGTATGATCATAGCTGGATAATCTACTTTTATGTCAGCTTGCAATTTTGCTGGCTTGAAGAACAGAGAGCATATTCTTGCAGATGCAACATTCTTGCTGTCGAGGATGTTCTTCATCTTCAAGAGAGTGTTGCCGCTCTCCACGATGTCTTCAACGATGATGATGTCTCTGCCTGAAATGTCAGAATTTACACCTATCAATTCCTCAACCTTACCAGTAGATTGTGTGCCGCTGTATGAAGAGAGTTTCACGAAATTAACTTCGCATGGAATGGTCAGTTCGCGTACAAAATCTGCACAGAACATGAACGAACCGTTGAGCACGGCAAGGATGACAGGATGCTTGCCTTCGTAGTCCTTGTTGACTTTCCCGGCAACAGCCTTCACGCTCTTGAGAATTTCTGCTTCAGGAATACTCAATTCGAACGTCTTGTCGTGTAGTTTAACTCTATTCATCGTGACAAAATGCTAAATTTGGTACAAAATTACTAAAAAAAAAGGAGAAACTGCCCAATAATGACTAAAATTTAGTATTTTTGCACTCATAATTCACAAAATGATGAAAATATTTACGAGTTCACAGATCCACGAACTGGATAAATACACTATAGAGAACGAACCGATTGCTTCTATTGACTTGATGGAGAGGGCTGCCAAAGCACTCACCCAAGCCATTGTTGATACATGGGATTCTGCAACTCCTGTTGTTGTCTTGGCTGGTCCTGGAAACAATGGAGGCGATGCTCTCGCAGTAGCAAGAATGCTTGCTGACAGACATTATGAAGTGGAGGTCTTCTTGTTCAATACAAGCGGCCGCCTTTCACCTGACTGTGAGGAGAATCGCGACAGACTCAAAAAACAGCATAATATCAAGTCGTTTACTGAGGTAGTGCAGGAATTTGATCCTCCTGTGCTCACTAAGGATGTGCTCGTTGTTGATGGCCTTTTCGGTTCTGGCATCAATAAACCTCTCAATGGTGGTTATGCTGCTCTCGTCAAGTATGTGAATTCATCAAATGCACAAGTTGTGAGTATCGATCTTCCATCAGGGATGATGGCCGAGGATAACACTTACAATGTCAAGGCAAACATCATTCGTGCAGATGTTACTCTTACTCTTGGAAGCAAGAAACTCTGTATGCTGATGCCTGATCTTCATCCTCTCTTCGGACATATTCGCGTGCTCGACATAGATCTGAGTCAGGAGTTTATAGAAAAGACCGAGACTCAGTATAGCATCATTGATGAGAATGAAATACGCAGAATGTTCATCCCTCGTGATGAGTTCGTTCACAAGGGAAATATGGGTCATGCGCTTATCATTGCAGGCTCTTATGGAATGGCTGGAGCTGCTATTCTTGCCACTCGTGCATGTCTTCGTTCTGGTGTAGGAAAGGTTACGGTGCATACTCCAAAGCGTAATTATGACATCATGCAGATATCAGTTCCTGAGGCAATCATGCAGATGGATAAGGAAGAGACTATCTTCACCCAGCCTGAAGATTATCAGGGATATGAAGCTATTGGAATTGGCCCTGGACTCGGTCAGAACGAGAATACTGCAATTGCCGTAATAGCTCAGATTCGTAGTAATAAGACACCAATGGTTATTGATGCTGATGCGCTTAACATTCTGTCAAGTCACAGAGCATGGATGCAGCAGTTGCCTGAAGGTCTTATCCTTACTCCACATCCTCGTGAGTTGGATCGTCTTGTAGGAACATCATCAAGTGATGATTTCGAGCGCCTTACAAGAGCTCGTGAACTCTCTCAGCAACTTCAGGCATACGTTATACTCAAGGGGCATTACTCTGCTCTCTGTATGCCAAACGGTCATATTATATTTAATTCAACTGGTAATGCAGGAATGGCTACTGCAGGTTCGGGTGATGTGCTTACGGGTATTATTACTGCACTTCTTGCACGTGGCTATTCTCGTGAGAATGCTGCAATCATGGGTATGTATCTCCATGGCCTTGCAGGCGATCTTGCAGCAAGTGATCTCGGTGAGGAAAGTCTCACGGCCAGTGACATAATCAATTATCTACCAAAGGCTTTCTGCCAGTTATAGTACAACTTTTATATGAAAGGTTTTATCTCACTTTTTGTCATTGCATTTGCAATGTTGCAATCGGTATTCGCTCAGGATGTTGTAAATGAAGGTGTGTCATATTATCTTCCAAAGACAGCTTTTAAGTTTCGTATTCTCGTTGAGAAGACGTCTTTCACTCCTGGAGAGTATGCCGAATATGCTTCACGCTATCTCAAGCAGTCGGATGCAGTTCTGACTCCAAAGACAGTCTATAAGATTCTTGATATCAAGATGCAGGCTATCGGTGTGCCTGATCAGACTAAGCATTTCACTACCAAGGTAGGACCTAAGCTTAATATCCAGAAGGTGTATGTCAATGAGAATGGTATTCTTGCGTCAATTAATACAGAGCCTGTTATTAATAAGGAGGAAGGAATGTTCGTGCCAGCTTTGAAGTCTGCTCCACTCAATCCACGCGACTATATGAATGAGGATATTCTTGCTGCGGGAAGTAAGGCTAAGATGGCTCAGCTTTGTGCAGAGGAAATCTATACTATCCGTTCTTCACGTAATGACCTTACTCGTGGAACTGCAGAAACAATGCCTAAGGACGGTGAGCAGCTCAGACTGATGCTCGCTTCGCTCAATACTCAGGAAAAGGCTCTGCGTCAGCTTTTCGAGGGTGTAACAGTTACTGATACAACAGAGCATGTGGTGACGGTTATGGCAGATGCCCAGACTACTGGTCAGTTGGCTTTCCGTTTCTCTGATGCATTCGGTATGACAACTGCTGACGATTTCTCTGGTTCACCTTATTATCTTAGTGTGACAGATCTTCATCAGACTCCAGAGGACACTCGTACCGAGAAGGAAAAAATCGTGCAGAAGGATGATCCAGGTCTCTATATCAATGTTCCAGGTAAGGCACATGTTGTGCTTTTCAATGCTAATAAGACTGTCAAGGAGATGGATGTGTTCTACCCACAATTCGGTAGGGTAGAGGCTCTGAATGCCAGCTTGTTCAATAGGAAAATCATGACTTCTTTCCAGTTGAATCAGATTACTGGTAAGACAATGCGTCTTGAATCACAGGAAGTTGGCAAGTGAGAAATGAAAAATGAAAAATAAAAAATGGGAAAATGCTGCCTGATGGTAGGGTTTTCCCATTTTTCTTTCTTCGATAAATCGACAATTCGATAATTCGAGTTTTCGAGTATTCGAGTCTTCGAATTATCGGGTTTTCGAGTTGCCGAGTTTTCGAATTATCGATAGCTCGATCTATCGAAACTTCGAATCTTCGAGAGAAACGGGAAAAAAGAAATAGGAGATAAACACCATTGGCGTTTATCTCCTAAATTGTTTTGTGTGTATGAAGAATACTCTTACTTAGCGAGCTTGTCGTTAGAACCGAGTACGTTTACGATCTTGTGGATGTACATCTTCTTCATGTTCTCACGAGCTGGCTTCAGATACTGACGTGGATCGAAGTCGCCTGGGTTCTCAGCGAGGTGCTTGCGGATAGCAGCAGTCATAGCGAGACGTGAGTCAGAGTCGATGTTGATCTTACATACAGCAGACTCAGAAGCCTTGCGGAGCTGCTCCTCAGGGATACCGATAGCTGCCTCGAGCTTACCACCGAACTGGTTGATTGTGTTAACCTCGTCCATAGGAACTGAAGAAGAACCGTGGAGAACGATTGGGAATCCAGGAAGCTTCTTCTCGATCTCAGCGAGAACGTCGAATGCCAATGGAGGTGGAACGAGAACGCCGTTAACCATCTTACACTGTGCAGGAGTGAACTTGTGAGCACCGTGTGAAGTACCGATAGAGATAGCGAGAGAGTCACAACCTGTGCGTGTAGCGAAGTCGATAACCTCTTCTGGCTTTGTGTATGTAGACTCAGCTGCAACAACCTCATCCTCAACACCAGCGAGGACACCGAGCTCAGCCTCTACAGTTACGTCGAACTGATGAGCGTAGTCAACAACCTTCTTAGCGAGAGCTACGTTCTCCTCGTATGGGAGGTGTGAACCGTCGATCATTACTGAAGAGAAACCGTTGTCGATACAATCCTTACAGAGCTCGAAGCTATCACCGTGGTCGAGGTGAAGAACGATCTCTGGAGCCTCACAACCGAGCTCCTTAGCGTACTCTACAGCACCCTTAGCGAGGTTACGGAGGATAGTACCGTTAGCATAGTTACGAGCACCCTTAGAAACCTGCATGATAACAGGTGACTTTGTCTCTACTGCAGCCATAACGATAGCCTGCATCTGCTCCATTGTGTTGAAGTTGAAAGCTGGGATTGCGTAACCACCAGCAACGGCGCGCTTAAACATCTCACGTGTGTTTACGAGGCCGAGATCTTTGTAATTTACCATAGTTACTTAAAAATGTTTATTGAAAAATTTTAAAATTATCCTTTTTCGCTATGCAAAGGTAGCATTTTAATCGCGTATGACAAAGTTTTCATTGGAAAAATTTTCTAAATGCACTAAATTTCTTTCAGTTTGCTATAATCACTTTACAATTTTTTGAGAATAAATGTGTTTTTATTACCTTATCCTTCCGCTTTGTAAGCATGCTCGGTGCTATAATCGTCAACGACCGTCACCCCCATACCTGCATTATTCATGCAGGAATTGATAATTGAAAATTGATAATTAAGTGGTTACAAAAATCCCCATCAAATAATTTTCGGATTACATTGCCCGCATAAATTATTCATTATCAATTAACCTGAATTTATGAATAATTCAGGTTACGTGCTTGTTTTGGTCTCTTTTTCCTTAAAAATAAAATGCAACATTGCAACATTGCTAATAAAAACTGGATTTATTAGTGAGGAATTAACACCTATCATCCTTTTACCATACACGTACCAATGTCTTACTTTTTTCTTACCATAGGTAAGAGTCACGTAAGAGGAAGGTAAGAGTCACGTAAGAGGAAGGTAAGAATTACGTAAGAGCCAGTTTCTCTTAGCAAAGATACTATTCTAGAAAGGACTTGTCAAAAGTTTTGAGGGAGAAACTGCTTTTGTAACCACTTTCAGAGTGGTTACAATGTTGCATTTTTCTTTTTAGGGAAATGCCCCCTTGAAAAAATAATAATATATTGATTATTACGCGAACCTTAATTATATAAGGAAATTTTTCAAACACCCTTCTTTTTCCTTAAAAATAAAAATGCAACATTGCAACATTATTCAATCTGCGACTAAACGAATTCGTTAGCCGCTTGATTGGTGAACCCCGAAGCGGGCGGCATCTAAAAGGGCTGTCCGTGAGGGCTGTTAATAAGGGATATTTGATTGATGAGCGCCGTAGGTGCGAAACCTAAAAACAGAAAATACAATAGGTGTCGAACTTTCAGCCCTCACTTGAGGTACTTTTATTAAAGAAACAGGGAGTGGGCTCCCTGTTTCTTTGTGAAAACTATTTAGAATCCGTCGTAAACTGTTTTTGATTGGGATTTTGCTTTGCAAATTGCGTCATACATTTCTTTTATGGCTTTTGCGAATTTCTTTGGCTTGATTTCTCTATCTATATTTTCAATATTAGTTTCTATGCGAATCTTTACAACATTAGAAGAACATAATTGTTTGATTTGTTCTTCTGAAATATTGTATCCTGGTTTTATGTAATAGTCTGTGCCGTATCGTGTAACATTGTACTCGTAATCAGCTGGTCCAATTACTTTATAATTTTCTAGTTCAATAATTTCGTCTTTATCTGTTTTTATCAGTAATTTACGTCCTTTGTCCATAGTGTACTTACCTTCGTTTAAAGTTAATTGGATGTACCAGAATTCGTTACCTGATGAAAGAAGTACATATGATAAATGAAATCCAGCTGCGCTAACTAGTTTTCTGTACAAGTTGGAAGCCTCAGATGTGATTACTCGTGAACCATCATTTTCCATTTTGTCTATAGATACTTTCTGTGCGTAAGTTGCTGTATAAGTAAAAAGCACGATGAATATGAAAAGTATTTTTCTCATGATTGTTTTTATTTAAATATCATTTTGTATTTCAGAATCGTTTTCTCTTTCTTTCTTTTCTATATTAGCAGTGTCTTCATATGTAACGGCTATGCATCCTGTTTTTGAAATGTATAAATGTATATTGCCGTATTGTGCTTTGTAAAATGCGGAATATCTACATTTATCATTTCTAACAGCAGAAAATTCGTAACCATCCCCCTCGTAATATGGATCAAGAAAGAAATGGAAATCTTTATCCAGAGTGTATTTTGCCGAATAACTTTCCTTTAGTTTGTTAAACTGAGCTTTTAGGGATTGCCACGATGTTTTTTTATCGAAAACTACGATAACACGACATACGCTTTGTGACATTGTAGAGAGAACGCCAATGCTTACATCTTCACCTGCAAATTTCCCATTCAAAAACATAGTATTGTCTCTTGTACTTTCAATTTTGAATCCTTTTGCCTGCAATTGTTTTCCAAAATTATTAAGATTTCCATCTATTGGTATTCCCATAAATGTCATATGTTGTGCAAATGCAATTGTTGGGAGTAATAGTAGAAATAAAATTATTTTTTTCATGATTTCTGTTTTTTGCATTAATTATTAAGTCTATATTTCAAGGCTGTAAAATAAGTGTAATTAAGGCCATACTTTCTATGAAAGCTGTCCTTCACGATAGTTTTACTGTGTTTTTTGCATAGGCATATATTTTTTATATGCGTCAGTTAGATACTCTCAAAACCAATAAGTCCAAACACCTATAAAAAAGAAACGTGAACGAACTAGTTCGTCCACATCCTAGGTGCTTGGCCTTACCTTACAATCAGACAAACCAGACGTCCACGTATAGTGAACATCTGCTCTTTATTCTGATTGTATATCCCTTCAGCGGCCAAGCTTTTGGATGTCGTCGAATAAATAGCAAACGCTAATTTACTAATATGTTATATGATATAGCACTCGTAATGAGTGGTATCATGATTGCAAAAGTACTTATTATTTTTTTATTATCCAAATTTTCTTGTGTATTTTTGTTATCCTCTTTAATTTTTTGTGCGAGGAAAGAAAATTTGATAAAAAAGTTTGAGGCGAATTATTTGTCCATTTTGTTATTTTTGAGACATTAATAGTTGTTTATACCATATTAATTTTCCATTGTTTTCTTCATGTATTCCATTGTTCATTCCCCCTATATCAACCGATGTAAATTCGCTCAAAGTCCAATTAAACTCCAATTAAAGTCCAATTGAAGTCCAATTCAATCTAGAAATAATTGGAGGTGAATTGGTATTTAATCGGGAATGAAATGTGGATAGAGGCGATGTTCTTCTTAGGGAAAAAGGATGAGTCATGGAGAAGGGTAGGGGAGATGCCTCGTTTATTGATTTTTGTTAAGAAATGCCGGATGTAAATAGAAAAACCGTTTAAAAATATGGAAATAACGAACAATTGTTGTAATTTTGCACCCTGGAAATAGAAGAGTAGATATTCTATAAGCAGACTAATATATCAATATAGGTATTCATCGGAATAACATAACAAATGAATTTGAAAAAGAATTTCCTTGCAGTTGCCATTGTTTGTGCTGCTGCTTCAAACGTAAATGCTGGTGGTATTCTCACAAATACCAACCAGAGCGTTTCTTTCCTTCGTAACCCTGCTCGTGAGGCTGCTATCGGTATTGATGGCGTCTATTCAAATCCTGCTGGTGTTGCATTCATGAATAATGGTTTTCACCTTGGATTGAACTGGCAGGCAGGCTGGCAGACACGTACTGTGGAAACTACAAGTCCATTCCTTGACCCAACTCTTCAGGCTGTAATGGGTAAGGCTGAGGCTCCAACAAAGAGTTATAGGGGACATACAGCTGTTCCTTGCATTCCTTCTCTTCAGGCAGCATACAATACAGACAAATGGTCGTATCAGTTCAACTTTGCTGTTGCTGGTGGTGGCGGTAGCTGTGAGTTTACTAAGGGTATCGGTACATTCGACAATGCAGTTGGACAGATTGCTGCACGTATGGCTCCACTCGGTGTGATGGGTTATGGCGCAGATAGTTATATGGAAGGAAAACAGTACTATTTCGGCGTTACTATGGGTGCTGCCTATAAGGTGAACGAGAATCTCTCTGTTTATGGAGGTCTTCGTGGAATGATTGCTTCTGCTAACTATATTGCAAAGATCAATGATATTGTGGTTTCTTCAGTTGATGGTCTTGAGCACATGGGACAGTTCATGGATAAGAAGAACGCATATCTCTCAGGTGTAATCGCTCAGACAAAGCCTTACTATGATGCTTATGCTACCCAGTATCCTGCACTCAAGGCACTTGTTGAAAGCGGCAAGGCTACAGCAGAGCATAAGGCTCTTGTGCAGGCTATTGAAGGCTATCAGACAGCCGTAGGCGCTCAGGCAGCTCTCGGTCAGCTTGATGGTTACAGAAACGGTATCAACCTTGAGAGTGATCAGAGTGGTTTCGGTATTGCTCCTATCATTGGTGCTGACTATAAGATTGGTGCATTCAATTTTGCTGCAAAGTATGAGTTCCGTACTGCTATGAGCCTTGAGAACTCTTCAAATCTTCCAGAGGCAACACTTGCTGCTACAGGTACTTTCGTTGATGGTTCAAAGGTTCGTGAGGATGTTCCTGCTTTCCTTGCTGTAGGTGCTCAGTACAGTCCGATAGATATTGTGCGTATCAATGCTGGCTATCATCACTATTATGACAGAAAAGCAAAGAAGACCTATTACTACACAGACGAGGCTGGTGCTGCCGTAAGATCAGATTTCAAGAATTGTCTTCTCAAGCATGGTACAAACGAGTATCTCGGAGGTGTGGAGGTAGATCTGACAAAGCGTCTTACCGTATCTTCAGGTTTCCAGATTACACGTTACGGCAACACAGAGGAGTATATCTCAGATATCTCTTTCGTTGTTGACTCATGGTCATTCGGTTTTGGTGCAAGCTATCAGGCAAATGATAACGTGAAGCTTGAGGCTGCCTATTTCCAGACAACATACGACCATTTCAAGACTACATCAAGTGATTTCACTCGTACTGCAAGTGTTATCGGTGTAGGATGTGAGATTAGTTTCTAAACACTCTTCAATATAATTACCCAAATTTCGTTTGCAAGGGCCTGTTTGCAAGAGGCAGAAACCCTTGTAAATTCTCTTTCAAGTCCTGTGTGGCTCACGCCTGTCTTTATCGCGCTTTCTTTCATCGGTGGGCGCTTAACAGATAGATAGTGTATGCCTCATAGGACTTTCTATTTGTTGCAATTTGGCCTTTTTATTGCATTATTTGAAGAAAATGCTTGCAATAGTGAGAGAAAATGTGTAACTTTACACCCAAAATAAAAATACTATTCCGTTTGATGTGTCGTAAATCCTACAAATATCTATTATTTCTTATAGCCTTTGTGTGCGCTTTTGTGTCGTGCAACAAGGGTAAGGAAGATGCGTCCAAGCCGAAAAGCGAAGAACTCCAGAATTTTGAGAAGTATGTTTATGACACTCGTATGCGATTGCTGTACGAGCATACTTACGACCCTGCCAATATTCCTGTTGCTGATTCTATTTATGAAGAGGCAGAAAGACTGCATTCTGACTGGTGTAAGCTTAGGGCTCTTGAGCTGAAATACTATGTGTATGTAGCTGATTCGTCAAAGCAGGAAGAGTTCTTTGAGGCTATTGATGAGTATCTGAAGATTGCATCATCAAGTGAGGAATACAAGCAGGAAATGCTTGATGGCACTTATGCCAAGGTACAGTATCTCATTTCTCAGAAACGTTACATCTCGGCTCAGGAGATCGTAAGGGATCTGATGAAGGACTATGAGAAGACGAAATATACGGAGGGTATGTACACGTGTAATTATCTGATGGGTGCTATCTATCAGAACCGTGGAGATTACTCTATGGCAATTCCGTATCTTAATAAGTCGGCTCTATATGCTGAAAATGACAGTATGCATCTGTCGCTTGTTTCGCGTGAGCTCTCTCTCTGCTATCAGAATATCGGAAAATATGATGAGGCTCTTTCGTATGCAAGACAAAGTTGGAAGTATGCAACCAACAGAGTCTATAAGATATGGGGTGAATATACTTATATTGGTGCACTCTATGAGGCTGGTCGTGAGAAAGAGTTTATTCTGGCTTATGAGAATTCCGTAATTTCGGTGGAGAATGTGGATGACGTATTGCCTGATTATATGAAGTTCGGTCTTGATGCCCGTGTTGCTTCTGCTCGTAAGGAATGGGATAAGGCAGAGGCTATTGCCCAGAAAATACAATATGAGAAGTATAGACATGGGGAACTTCTTTCCATTTATCTGAATAAGGGAGATTTTCGTAAGGCGTATGAGACCAAGAAGAAAATCGACCTGCTGAATGACTCTGTTAGATCCAAGATGCAGACGGAGGATCTCAACGAAATGGAAGTAAGGCTTGGAAATACTCACCTTAAGCTTGAAGCCGATGAACTGAAGATTGCCAATCAACGCTATATGATTACAGCCATTGCCGTTGCCTTGCTTCTCGTGATTGTTACTATCGTCTTTAGTGCTGTCTATATCATACGCCGTCGTTCTGCTCGCTATAAGAGAAAATCCATGGAGGAGCGAGAACTGTTCTATAGAAACGTAACCCACCAGTTGCGTACCCCTATGACTGTGGTTCTTGGTATGGTGGAGCAACTCAAGCAGCATATTCCGCAAGATGATGTAATAGGTCATGAGAGTCTTGCGGCTGCTCATAGACAGAGTGATAATCTGCTTGAACTTATCAAGAAACTTATTGCTGCATCAAAGGAAGGTGTTACGGTTGACTTGAGTGACATTAATACTCATCCTTCTGCTGCAAATCCTATTGATCCTGCTACAGCACCAGCAAGTTCGGTAGTAAGACCTCTTCCAACTGGTCGTGCCGTGCCTTATGTAGCTAATGCCATTTCTTCATCTTCTATCCTTGTTGCCGAGGATAATGATGATGTGGCGATGCTTATTTGCAATATGCTTCGTGATAAGGGTTATGTGGTTAGTCGTGCTGCTGATGGTCAGGAGGCGTTGGAAATGCTTCATGAGGAGCTTCCAGATATGCTTATAACGGATATTGCCATGCCGAGAGTGGATGGTCTTGAACTCATGCGAAAGGTGCGTGGTGATGAAACGATGTGCTGTCTGCCTATCGTTGTGGTATCTGCCCGTGTTGAGGATCATGAGCGTCTTGATGGTATTAGTGCAGGTGCTGAGGTATATCTTGCTAAGCCGTTTATTAATGAGGAGTTGCTTCTTATTGTCAGCAGACTACTTGAGCAGCGTAAGAGACTCAAGCAGATGTTTACTAATAGTAAGTCGGATGCAGAGACCAGTCGTCAGGTGCCTGAGGCAGATGTTTCGTTCTTCAACGATATCAATAAGCTTATCGATACAAACCTTATCTCGGGTGATGTTTCCACTTCGTTCCTTGCGGATAAGCTCAATACATCTGTCTCTACTCTCAACCGCCGACTTAAGAATATGAGTGGTCTTACTGCTACCACATATATCCGTAACCGCAGAATCCTTATGGCAAAGCGTCTGCTTGAAACTACTGATCAGCCTATCAGCGAGATTGAGGTTCAATGTGGTTTTAACACCTCTGGTCACTTCTCTCGCGTGTTCAAGGCGGAGACTGGTATCTCGCCATTGGAT
Organism: Prevotellaceae bacterium UBA1710; assembly: GCA_002317355.1. Taxonomy (GTDB): domain Bacteria; phylum Bacteroidota; class Bacteroidia; order Bacteroidales; family Bacteroidaceae; genus Prevotella. Next base: position 19,765 of record DCJC01000056.1, read on the forward strand.
TATAGGAAACAGCAGGCCATGGGGTAAGTGAAGAGCGAAAAGTGAAGAGAGAAGAATTTAAGTTACTAAGGTAAATGCGAAAGCCTTGCCGGAAACGGCAATGAACTGTGACAGCCTATCGAGAAGACCTACCGCGAAAAAAGGTGTCTTTTTTTCTCCTCCCCTCGGGGAGGTTGGGAGGGGCCTTACCCTGGATCCACATCATAATGCACCAGCAATGACTTATAATTTGCATCTGTCATCATCTGCTGAACGCAGAACTTGATGTTGTCCCTAACTGTTTTTAGAGGAAGTGAGAGATCGAGTTTAAGCACAATCTTACGAATACAAAGCGTCTTTACACGGGCAACAGCAGGTTTGTCCGGGCCTAATATCATTGTGCCAGCCTTTCCCTTTAGCGCTGGTGCCTGACGTAAACGATTTGCTAATTCGATACCTGCATTATTCACTATCTGGTTATCCCTATGCTTCAGGAATATATAGATGAGGCGTGTGAAAGGAGGGTAGCAGAAGGCACGGCGCTCTTGTACCAAGTCGCGGAAATAGCCCGTGAAGTCATTGCTCACGATTTGTCGGATGATAGGAAGCTCTGGGTGGTTTGTCTGAAGTATCACCTTACCTTGCTTTCCTTTTCTGCCAGCACGACCAGACACCTGTGTCATCATCATATATGCAGTCTCCCATGCTCGGAAATCAGGATAGTTGAGCATGGAATCTGCAGAGAGAATACCAACAACACTAACGTGATCGAAATCCAAGCCTTTTGTTACCATCTGCGTGCCAATCAGCAGGTTGGTCTTCTGCGATGAGAAATCACTTATTATTCTCTCGTATGCATTTCGTGTTCTGGTGGTGTCGAGGTCCATTCTGCCGATACGAGCTTCTGGAAACTCATCGCGTATTATATCCTCAATCTTCTCCGTGCCATAGCCGCGATCTTTCAGTTCGGCATTATGGCAATCAGGACATTCGGTAGGCATACGATACGTGTAGCCACAATAATGGCACGTGAGCGAGTTCATGTTTTTATGATATGTGAGAGACACATCGCAGTTGGTACAACGAGGCACCCAACCGCATTGATGGCATTCTATCACAGGCGAGAACCCTCGTCTATTCTGAAAGAGAATAACCTGCTCACCAGACTTCAGAGCTTCGCCAACTGCCATCTTCAAATCAGGTGACAGAACGCCTCTCATCACCTTGCGATGGCGAAGATCCTTGATGTTTACAACCTTTATCTGTGGAAGTTTGATGTCTTGATAACGCTGTGTGAGCGTCACATAACCATATTTTTCTTGCGATGCGTTGTAGTATGTTTCTGCACTTGGAGTCGCTGTGCCAAGAAGTGTCTTTGCACCATACATCTGAGCGAGTACGATGGCTGCAGAGCGACCATGATAGCGAGGAGCAGGGTCTTGCTGCTTGAACGAACTCTCGTGCTCTTCATCGACAATCACCATACCGAGGTTATGGAATGGCAGGAATACTGCCGAACGTGCACCGAGAATGACATCGTATGGCTGGTCGGAGAGCTGTTTTTGCCATATCTCCACACGCTCGGCATCCGAGTATTTTGAGTGGTAGATGCCGAGTCGGTTGCCGAAGACACGATGCAGACGCTCTGTGATCTGCACGGTAAGGGCAATCTCTGGAAGCAGATACAGCACTTGCTTGCCTTCGTCAATGGCACGCTGTATCATCTTTATGTAAATCTCTGTCTTTCCGCTGGATGTAACACCATGAAGCAGACAGACATTATGCTTTTCCCATTCCTTATAGATACTGTCGTAAGCCTGCTGTTGGGCTTCAGACAGATTCTTTGTGGGATGGGTGATGGCTTCAAGACTTCTGTCGCGCATCAGTCGGCTTACTTCCTTGTCATAGAGATACAGAAGTCCTCTGTCACAAAGTGCCTTGATGGTAGCAGCATTTGCGTGGGCATCGTTCATGAGCTCGTCTCGGGTAACCTCTATGACCTCTTCCCTTGTACTATCACCTTCAATGGAATCCCAATGGCTGAGAGAAAGGAATGAGTTGAATGCCTCCAACTGCTTGGTTGCCCTTACAAGTGTGTTGAGAGCTATGTGAAGTGCGTTCTCATTCTGAAACTGCTGTGCTAAGCCAATGTATGTCTCGGTCTTTGGACGATATGTGCCTTCAGCCTTCATTCCTGAGGGAAGAGCAGCACGAAAGACGTCGCCAAGAGGTGACATATAGTATTCGGATATCCATGTCCAAAGTTTGTATTGTTGTGGCAGAAGGACTGGTTCTGTATCGATAATAGCGATAATATCACGTATCTGAACTCCCTCTTTTATGGATATCTGATCGGTAGGTGCGTTTACTACAAGTCCTGTGTATGTCTTTGAAATACCCAATGGCACCTTTACACGGATAAATGGCACAATGTCTTTCTCCATGCTTTCTGGCACAGAGTATGTGTAAAGTCCATCAATTCCGAGGGGTAAGATTACATTGACGTATTTCATGAGGACAAAGGTACAAACTTTTCTTTATACTCACAAATTTTATCCGTATAATTCTGATTTTTCCTTGTTGTTACCTGTTACTTGTTACCGAACATGCAATCTGCTATATAATCCTTATATGAAGCATCGTTGTAAAAAGGTAGTAAACTCAGTGAACCTCCGCTTTATGTATGTTCAAAAGCGGAGGTTCACTGAGTTTACTACGGAGGTATAACGAAGGATGAGCGAATGTACGTCCTATGGAGTAAGGCTTATCAGCCTATTGGATTTCTTTGTCAGAGGTGACGGCAGAAATCCATAGATGATTAGAATATGTATGTCAAACCTATCTGCCAGGCATTTGACTTTGGCTCAAGCTTTAACTCATCGATGTTGGTAAGAACATTGTTTGGAATCTTAGCTTCAGCTGTTTTTCCGAAAGCTGTGTTGTAATTCACTCTTACCTCAATGTTGTTTATACGAACACCTCCACCAACGTTGAAACTGAAGTCACTATCCTTCCAACGCCAGTCTTTGACATAGTCGGTTACCTCACCGATGTTCTTTGCGCCAATATTGAAAGCGAATTGTGGACCAGCAAATGCAAAGATACTTGTGCCGCTGACGATTTCTACGCCCTTACGAATGTTAGCCTGAAGATCAAGATTCTGTCTTCTGACTGTTTCGCCATCAACCTCCAAACTTCGTACATCATAGATGCCGGATGCTTCTATGTCGAAGTTGGCAAGAGTGATGAAGAATGTTGGACCTACGTAGAAACCTGCCTGGTTGCTTGCGTCAATCACGCTTGTGTCGATGACGAACTTGTTGATGTTCAATCCTCCCTGAATGCCGAACTTGACTTGTGCGTTAGTTGGATGCACAAGCATAAGGATTGCGATGGCAATGAAAAGAATTTTCTTCATATTATCCTCCTTTGTTTTAGTGTCTCTGACGACGTACACTTACTCGTGCTGAGCCAGATGAAGAAGATGAGGTAGACTTTGTCTTGGTCTTCTTCTCCTTAACTTCAGTAGAAGAGGTTGTAGAGCGACGGTTTGTCTTCTGAGCTTTTTTCTTTGAGCCCTTATTGTCCTTCTCAACCTTAGCAATGCTATCGAGTGAGTCTTTGCGAGCCTGATTGCCCCAGATATTCTTCTCGAAGGCTTTCATCTCCTTTTCAATCTTGACTTGTGCCTGCTGCATCTTCAAAGAGTCACCTTCGTATTGCTGAGAGAGGGTCTGACCGAGCATGTTATTTGTCTTATAGACTTCTCCCTTGTACTTTGTCTTTACGAAGTAGTCGTCAATGCTCATCATGGCTGCATTGTTGATGTTACTTGTCATGATCATCTGCTTAGAGAGGAAAGGCGCAACATCGTCGTACTTTACCCAAAAGAGAGGGTAGGTGGCAGGCTGACCGCCAAAATCATCTTCACGGGTCATGATTGGACAGAGAGCTACAACCTTTGTGTGGTAGGTAGCTGTGTACTGATCGTAGTAGGATGATTCCTTGATGTAATATGATTTAACCTCGCGGCTTGGGATGTCTGAGTTGTCGATTTTCAGTTTGCCATCTTTCTTCTCATAGTAGATGTGATAGTTGTCGAGAAATGACAATGGCTTGATCTTTGCATCTGCTGTGAAAACCTCATTGCCGTCAAGTCGATATTCGTAGGCAGTTACCTGACCTGATAGAATTAATTTGAAGAGGTATGTGAAGAGGTTCATTTGTGAGCCGACAGATTCAACGGGATAGTATAAACCTCCGTTTTCGTCTTTTGTGAGATCGAGAAGACGATACAAGTCACGACGCCAAACCACATCCTCTGGCATCTTCTGCTGAGTAGGGAAAGCGATCTTGGCACGCTCAGTCATATTGTTGGCATTGCTCTTTGCCTGAGTCTTCTGAGCCTGCTGTGCACGTCGTGCTGCTGGTTGAGCTATGGCTGTTGAGGCAAAGAGGGATAGGGTAACAAATGCTGTTGCTACCAAGATTCTCCTATATGTCATATTGATATTCATACTCATTATTTTATTATTACCTCCATAGATGTTGGGAGTGTGCGTGATATTCCGTCAGGTCCGATGGCTTTCACCTTAGAGATGTAGAAGCGCTTTGAACGGGATAGCTTGCGGAAGGTGTCAATCTGTCGGGCAGAGAATGAAGAGCCATCGCTTACGATAGGAACGGCATTACCCATGTTGTCGAAGAATACAGCCTCGAAGCCAGTGACCTTGAACTCGATGTCAAGAAGTCCGTCGTCGATGGCTGCCTTGATACCGTTGGCTCCAAGGAGGGAAGCTTTGGCAAGACCACCACCACGGAAACGGCTGTCGCCTACAACAATATAAGGTGTTGGATCAGGAAGCTTACGTACATGGAAAGTGAATTGTCCCATCTGGACAGGTTTTCCTGTCTGTGTGCTCGCAACCGATATCGTTACATCTTTTCCAACGGCAGATGGACGAGCGATGTATTTGCCTGGTCCAACAGGAGTGAGTGTACCGCCTGACATTGTAGCACTAACCTTGTTGAGAGGTACTCCAGGGATAGAAACACTCATTGGGTTGCTGAAACCAGCATAGAGCACGTTCATGAGGTCGGCAGATACGGTAGCCGATGGATCTACGACGGTGTATTTCTGCTCGAATTCACGCTTGATTGTCTCACCACCACCATTGGTAACGGTCATGTAGCCAGAGAGTGTGAAGTCGCCTGTCTTGCCTGCTATGAACTCGTATGTGCTATTCTCGAGATTAACCTGCTTACCACCGATGAAAATCTGGGGTTGCTGGGTTGTATCGACTGCCGCCATTACGATCTTTGCAGAGAATTTATCGCCTCTAACAACTGTCTGGGCATTAGGAATTACGAAAGCAGAGAGCTTGTTCACACGGATATCCTTAACGTCAATGTTGCTTACGAGATTGTGTAGAACCTCTCCTTCTGCATAACGGATGTCACTCTGGAGCTTTGAAAGCATGGTGATGGCAGCAGCTACAGGCATGCCTTCAAACATATACTCTTCCCAGTTCTTGTTGAGAGGATTCTTGCGACCTGTTATCTTTGTAGTGAGGTTTCCTGCTATGATTCTGCGCTTGTCTTCGTCTGTAATCATTGTGAGGATATGCTCACGATAGTTATCAATCGCCTTACGAAGCTTAGCACCCTGTCCAGTTCCAGGAGCGAGCATTACGTGGTTAGCAGCCTCAAGGTCGTCAACTCTGTCAATGTTGTTCACATCGCCATCAGAGCCATCAGCATCCTTTACGATTTCCACCTTGAGTTGCTGGGCATAGTTGTAGAGGGAATCGCTCATGCGCTTGACAAGGGTAGCCTTGTCAAACCATTCGCGAACCTTCTGTGGGTTGGCTTTGAGTTGAGCCTCGAAGTCGTCGTATATTGTGGTGTTCTGTTTCTCTGTGTTGGCAGTTGATTGCATCAAACTTTCATCCACGATGCTGAAGCCATCAAGGACTTCGCTGGAGATATTCATCGCCAGCATTGCCATGAGGACCACGTACATCAGGTTGATCATCTTCTGACGTGGAGAAACGGGTTTCTTCTTTATTGCCACAGGCTATAATTGTATTTGACTATTTGTTACTGCTTAGGAATGTTTACGGTCATTGCATTGATCATTCGTGCATAGACGGCATTGAGTTCCTTGATCTCTTCTGCCATCTTGCGTGTCTCTGCATTGATTTCATCTTGAGTCGTAATCTGCTGAGAAGCAGACTTGAGCTGCATCTCGTAAACTCGTGCAATACCAGTGAGTGTACGGTTGAGGTTCTCCATCTCCTGAGAGTCGATAGAGAGTCGCTCGCTGACAGCACCAATCTTGAGGAGAAGCTCGTTGAGCTCGTTGAGGCGGTCAACGTATGTAGATGTAGCCTGCTCCATTGCCTGTGCTGTTTCTGGAGTAACAGCAGGTGCAGGTGTTCCGATCTGTGGAGTTGTAGTCTTTTCTTCAGAAGAACTTGCTGCAAATGTGATTGCCTCTGAAGTTGACTGAGGAGCTTGAGCTGCCTGACTGCTACCGCCAATGGTTCCACCACCAATAATGATAGTCCCGCCAGCAACAGGAGAAACAGGTGTGCTACTGATGTTGCCTGATTGGATATTTACGGCAGCGGTTGTCTTGCTTTCGAGTACGCTTTCAGGAACAACGGCAGAAGTAACGGCAGGAACGTTTCCTGTAGCAGCCTGAGCTGCGAGTTCTGCAGCTAACTGGCTGTCGGTTGCGAGGTCACGACCTTCTTGTGTCTTGTCGAATGGACGGTCGAAGGCAGAGATAAAGAACACGAATACCTCAGTACCCATACCGATGAATAGCATGAAGTTGGCTCCTGGGAGGTGGGTGAGCTTGAACAATGTGCCGAGGATTACGATAGCTGCACCCCATGAATATGCGTAATTCATGAATGTCTGTCCAGCTACGCTATCCATCCATTTCTGAAGTCGATATACTATATTGAATTTACTGTATTTTGCCATAATAGTCGTTTTTATCTTTTCTTCTTTCCCTTGCCATTTTGGCTAGAAGGACTTGCCAATGAACGTACGCAACGGAATCCAATGTATGCCCTTGGCTGATTCTGATACTCCCATGAGCGCCATGCAGAGCGTATGAAGCTCTCAGGGTCTTTCCATGATCCACCTCTTACGCTCTTCTTCTTGAGTCGGTAAGGGTCTTCTGTAGCAGCGTTGTACTCAAGTTTAGGGTTGAGGTCGTTCATTGCCTCTACACCTGCCTCTGTGTAGATTGTGGAAGTCCATTCTGCTACATTGCCAGCCATGTCATAGAGTCCGTGGCTGTTTGGAGAGTATATGCCTGTCTTGGATGTGATGAGGTTTCCATCCTTGGTGTAGTTACCTCTGTCAGGCTTGAAGTTGGCATAGAAGCATCCATCGCCATTCTTCACATCTTGATTCTCCCAGGGGAATTCGGTTCCATCCTTACCGCGAGCTGCATATTCCCATTCTGCTTCAGAAGGAAGACGGTAGCGCTGAACGTATTTTGCCTGACCTGATAGTCCTTTCAGAAGGAAGTCGGTACGCCAAGCGCAGAACGCATTTGCCTGCTCCCATGTAACTCCAACTACTGGATAGTCATTGTAAACAGGGTTGCTGAAGTAGTTGCGGAGGTACATCTCATTGTCGGAATTTGGGAAATCGTTAACCCAGCATGTTGTGTCAGGATAGATGTTGACGATGTAGGTGTGTAGGAAGTCCCAAGGTCCAGAGAGAGGTCGGTTGATGGTTTCTCTTATGATCTTTCCTTCATCATTGATGTATGCTGTATCCTTAGTGATCATTACAACCTCATCAGGATTCACAATGACGTCGGTGTTGAGATTCCTTTCTTCTGCCCTCATGCGGTTACGACGGAGAGCGGCTGTTGTGTAGTCGTAAATCTCATAGCGGTATGTGAGCTGTGATGCGTCTATGAGTTTCTCTCCTGTAACTGGATTTGTGTTGTACAGACTTTCGTATGCACGCATCTGGTCCTCGTTAGGCTTACGTGGGAGAGGCTTCTTCCAGTTGATGACAGGTGTTATAGGGTCGCCGTTCTTGTCTTCTGTGATAAGATATGATTCGTCACCTCCGTAAGCAGGATCTGCCAGACGAGTACGAAGTATGCTGTCACGCACCCACATTACGAACTGACGGTATTTTGAATTGGATACCTCTGTCTCATCCATCCAAAAGCCGTCAACGCTTATGTCTTTGACTGGAGCAACATTTCCCCAAAGGGAATCACCATTCGCAATTCCCATTTTCAAAGAACCGCGATTTACCATTGTCATTCCGTATGGAGTAGGCTCGGTAAATCCTCGTCCGCTGCCTACGCCAGTTACCTCACCACCGTATGCAGAGGATGTCATCTTGCCTCCAAAGCAAGAAGAGAGTAGAAATGCCGCATTTGTAATCGCAAGTGCAAATATAATATTCTTAATCTTCATATCAATTGTTATAGATGTCGTACACTTTGATGCCTGTTCTTTCCCTTAGGCATGAAGTTGATATCTGTTTGGTAACCTATATGTAGTTCGTGTGAACTATTCTCTATGTTTATTCCATTTGTGAATAACTCATAGGTGTAGCCTATCATTATTCCGTGGAAATTGCCTGCGAGATATACCGTTGCCGAGCTTGTAGGATTTAATCCTGTACCTGCTGTATATCCAAGGCCTGCACTCATTGTTCTTCCTTCGTATGTATAAAGGAGTCGTGCTGTGAGATCTCCTCTGTATGCTGTAAGGTCGGTTTTTATGAGAGTTGAAGTTGCTATGGTTAGCAGTGGGTTGTTCAACTTGAAGTTGTATCCGCCTGTAGCGTACAGAATCGGATTTGCGTTTATCTCATTTGTTTCGCCTAATGTGATTGTAGGTGAAGTGATGTGCTGTGCAGAGACTCCTACGTACCATTCGTCTTGAAGGTATTGTAAACCAAAGGCGAAGTCGATAGAGTTGCCTTTCAACTCGCTCTTGCTGAGTGCCTGGTCGTTGGTGTCTTCTACATCCAGTTTTGAACCGTTGTAGGATTCGCTTAGAAGACCTAACTGAACTCCGATAGATAATCTTCCTTCTGCAAATTTCCTTTGGTAGCTGTATTGGGCTGATATCTGCTGATGGGAGAGCAAACCTAACTTATCGTTCATGAAATAGACTCCTACGCCGTTTCTTGTGTTTAATGCGTTGAATGGCATGTCGGCAGAAACGTATGCTGTTTGAGGGCTGTTTTTGTATCCAACCATACTCATCGCGTAGGCAGCGTTTATATTCAGTTTGTCAAACTTTCCTGCTGCTGCAGGATTGAATGATGTCTGCATATCGAAATAGTGAGAAAAATGCGCGTCATATTGGGCTCTGCCTTTTAAAGGAACCAGCGCCATGGCTATGAGGATTATTTTCACTATTCTGTTTGATTTCACTTTTATATAACGAATAATATCCTTGTTTATTACAAATGTGCAAGAAAAAAAGCTCCACCCTTTTCGGATGGAGCTTTTTCTTATTTTGTTGAGTTTTAATTACTTCTCGAAGAACATCATTGCTACACGGTTGTTCTCGTAAGTCTCATACATATCCTTTGTTGTACCGCAACCCTCAGCTGTGATACGGCTCTCGTCGATACCGTACTTCTTAACGAGGAGATCCTTAACAGCATTAGCACGACGAACAGAGAGGTTCTGGTTCTTCTTTGCGTTGCCTTCTGGTGAAGCGTAACCCTTGATGTTGAGCTTGAGCTCTGGGTGGTTCTTCAAAACCTGAGCTGCAACTGCAACGTTTTCAGCCTGCTGCTTTGTGATGAGAGACTTGTTTACGTTGTAGAATACGTTTGGAATAACAGGAGCCTCGAATGGACACTCAGGAGCTGGCTTGTTCTCACAGTCACGGAGAGCCTTCTGGAGACGAGCGATCTCTGCCTGAAGCTGAGCAATCTTAGCCTGATCTGCAGCATTCTTGTCGCGGAGGCTATTGATTGTGTTGTTGAGAGCATCAATCTCGCGCTGGTCACACTCTGTGATGTTCATGAAATGACGTGTGCCATTGCTTGTCTTGAAATAGTAGTTAACACCTGCTGCCAACTGAAGGTTAGAGATGTTTGAGTTATACTGAATCTTCTGTACTCTCTTTGCGCCACCAATTTCGTAAGTGATAGATGGCTCAATATAAACCTGCCACTGCTTCTCTGCACCAAGATTGAATGCGAAGTCAAGACCGAGCTTAGAGTTGAAAGTGTTAATCTGCCAGTTAGTGCCTTGAGTCTTGTCTGTTCCTGAGTTCTTGCCGAAGCCGATACCTGCAAGACCGATGATTTCAAATGAACGTGGTGAACCTGTGTAACCACCGAAAGCATTCATGAAATTAACTGTACCAAGAAGGTTGAACTGGAAAGCACGAGGGAAACTGCCATCTATGTAGCTTGCACCGTGTACTTTGTTGTCGAAAAGGAAAGTACCTTCTGCTGCAATACCGACACTTGGAGTGAACCACTTACCAAGACGGAGACTGAACTCTGGGTTCAGGTTCTTCAATACTGCCTGATCTGTAGTCTTAGATGCAACACCAAGGTTTGCGCCTAAGTACCAGTTGTCCCAGAACTTGTTGTTTCCGATGCCAGTCTGTGGTTCCTGTGCTGATGCAGACATTGCTGATGCTGCAACAGCAAGCATTAAGAAAAACTTTTTCATTTTGTTTATGATTTTAATTGTTTATATCATGCAATTACCCCTAGATTATTATTTGTTTATCTAGATATTTGTTTGCAAAAGTAATATATTTTTGCTAAACAACAAAATATTCTTGCGTTTTTTCGTCAGAAAAATTGAAAAAAAGTGATTTTTATCATATTTTAATTGAAAAATGCCGTTTTTTTATGTTAAAATTTGTATTTTACGCTAAAATCTATGTCTGTTTGATGCGAAGAGTCAATCATTCGAAGTCCCGAAGAAATGCTTTTTCGGTTAAAGTATTTCGTGAAACCAAACTTGAAATTTGCTATAACATTGGAAGTTAGCGTTCCTTTTACGATAGAAGAAAATCTTATGCCCTCATCATAAAATGAGGACGCCGAAAAGATTCCTGGAATATTTCTCTCGTTAATATAGATACTTGAACTACTGTCATCCGTATTAAAATAAGATGCAAAAATGTATATAGATGTTTTTTTGTGCGGCTGAAAACTTATATTTTCAGAGATAGAATAACCGATTGAAGTGTTATCATTAAAATTTAAGCTTGCTAGATCTACTGTTGTTGTGAAAGTGAATTTTTCAGACTGTTTTATTGCTGAAATATGTAGTTTGTTGTTGTAGCGATTTATAATAGCTGTTTTTTCTGAATTGTTACGTTGTCTTATTCTGAAATTGTATTTAGCTAAGAAAGACCATTCCTTTAATTCATATTTCAAGGATATACTGTTATCGAATGAATATGATGATGCGTTTGTGTAATATTTTATCCAAGGGAAATAGCAAATATCTGAATATGCGTCAAGAGACAATCTTTTGGTAATTGTCCACTTTATGCCTGTAAGGAATCCACTTTCGTTTTGTGTGTATCCGCCGTCACTAAATGATTTCGCATTTATAGCGTAATATTTGTAAGAATAAAATCTTTGCACTACATGTAATGATATGGATCTGTTGACTCGTCCTCCTGCATAATTAATTGTTGCAATAGAACCGCAAGAGCCAGTTGCGGTTTCTCCAGAAAATGAATATTTTCCGGAATTATATCCGTAGTTGATACTTACATTCCAGAAGTCGTATCCTTTTGCATAATATGTTCGATAGGAACTCTGACTATTTGATGAATTTGGATTGAGGAGTCTATTAAACCGATTATATACCGCTGAAGTTCCTATGTAAAGCCCATTTCTTTTATAGTTGAGGTGGGCGCCAAGGTTCAAGGAGGAAGTATTGTTTTTCTTCTCCATTTCGGTTGGGGTTCTGTGGTATCCGCTGTTTATAATAGTTGAGACGCTGCCATCTTTGTTCAATGTCGCGTCTATGTTACGATATGACCAAAAGGTTGTAATTGTCCATTTGGAATCAGATTTCGCTTTTCCAATTTCAAAAGTACTTGCCAAACCTTGAAAATGATTTGCATCTGACCTTGTTGCATGGCCAGATATGGCAGCATCATACGAATTCATAGACGATAGCATCATTCGTTTTCCATATCCAAAACAGTTATTTTGGATGAGACCAAGTCCAAACTTTATATTGTATTGTCCTATGATGATATTCTTGAGTCTTCCGATATTACTCACTTTAACATAAAATGAATAATTATCCATTCCCCATTTGTTCTTGTTTGCAAATAATGGTTCGCCTGCATCTTGAGCTCCACAAAAGCCATACTTGATATTATCTGAGAATTTGCCAGATATCTTTATGGTATATTTGTATTTATAGCCGAGATAACCATTCTTATCTCCTTCTCTATTATATAAAGGTATGTTAGCATTAGCTTGTATTTCACCATGACCTTTTTTCATTATAGAATCAAGTATTGGTCTTGAATACCATTTGCCTTTCTTTTGTGGTGCAGCAATTAAGAAGTTGCATAGAAAGAGTCTGAGTCGTCTGTCTATTGACTCAATAAGTGCAAGTTCCTCAATTGTTTTGAATTCGCCATATCTATCTCTATACTTGATTATGTCGTCAATATGGTCGTTGTTCAACCCTGGTATCAGATATAAATCCTCTGGATTCAGAGTATTAATGTTTAGAGGCGATGATTCTAATTCGCAAAGATACTCGTAATCATTCTCTATTGAAGTTTCATCAATTTCTTCATTCGCATAGATTTCATGAAAATACTCTTCCCATGTTTTTTCTTGTGCCATGGAAAGAATTGGAAAAAGTGCTATTATAATAATGATTGCGCGCACGCGTATGAAATAATGATGTAAGATTAATGTTGGAAGGCTTTACGTTATTGTAAAGCCTTCTCTACTTGCTGCATGAGCCATTCGTTTTGCTCTGGAATAGTCATATTGCTATTATCTAACAAAATGGCATCTTCTGCCTGACGTAATGGAGATACCTCTCTATGGGAATCGAGATAATCGCGTTCCTCTACATTTTTAAGGATCTCTTCAAAATCTGCAGGCATACCCTTCTGCTGAAGTTCGTCAAATCGTCTTTGTGCGCGAACTTGTGCACTTGCTGTAACGAATATCTTAAGTTCTGCATCAGGGAAAACGGTTGTGCCGATATCTCTTCCGTCCATTACAATCCCCTTTTCAGCGCCCATTCTTCTCTGTTGATCAACCATTGCTTCTCTTACGAATGGAATAGCTGCAATCTTTGAAACATGATTGCTGACTTCAATTGAGCGGATTATTGTTTCAACAACCTCATCGTTAAGGCAAGCGTCTGGTTTGCCAGTCTCTTTGTTGAGGCAGAATGAAACCTTTATGTCAGACATCTTTTTCTCTAACTCGTCAACCATCACCTCGCCATCTGAAGTGAATAGATTGTTACGCATCGCATATAAGGTTACTGTTCGATACATTGCGCCTGTATCTACATAGATATAACCTAATCTGCGAGCGAGTTCCTTGGCCATTGTGCTCTTTCCGCAAGAAGAGTGACCATCTATTGCTATCGTAATTTTTTTCATTATTCTTTTTTATTTGAAGTTGTTGCGTATTCTATCTGCTACCTGCTCCATAAGCCACTTTGGTGTTGAAGTTGCTCCGCAGATACCTATACTATTTACGTTTGAAATCCATTCTGGATTTATCTCTTCAGGACCTTCTACAAGGTATGTGTGAGGATTCTGCTCTTTACAAGCGTTGAATAAGACCTTGCCATTACTGCTCTTTCTTCCTGAAACAAAAAGAATCAAGTCATGCTTTGTTGCAAAGGTGCAGATGTTTGGCATTCTGTTAGCAACTTGTCTGCAGATTGTATCAAACCATTGGAAGTTTGCACCTTCTGATATGTGAGCCTGAATATAATCGATGATAGAATGGAATTCATCAAGCGACTTTGTTGTTTGAGAATAGAGGTAGATGTCGTGTGAGAAATCCAATCTTGTAACCTCATCAGCATGCTCTATTACGATTGCACGTTGCTTTGTCTGTCCAACAAGTCCAAGAACTTCCGCATGTCCGTTCTTTCCGAAGATTACAATCTGAGCATCAGGATTTGTTGTGAACTGCTTCTTTATCCTTTTCTGCAGCTGAAGAACGACAGGACATGTTGCATCAATAATCTCGATGTTGTTTTGTTCTGCAATCTTATAGGTCTCAGGTGGCTCACCATGTGCTCTAAGCAATACCTTTGCATTATGAAGCTGCGCAAACTGCTCGTGGTCAATAGTGATAAGTCCCATTTCACGAAGCCTATCACACTCCATTCCGTTATGCACGATATCTCCGAGGCAATAAAGAGTAGAACCTTTTGCAAGTTCTTCCTCTGCCTTATTGATAGCTGTTGTAACACCAAAGCAGAAACCTGATGAAGAATCTATTTCTATTAACATATCTTCTTACTCCTATTTTAATCCTGCATAAAACTCATCCAATAGACCATAAGCTGCCATGAAGCTTGTTTTTTCACCATTTTGAACGCTTTGTTCAGCTTCCTCAAGTCTTTTGGCAATGATTGGGTCATTATAGAACTTGTTCCTTAGACTTGCCTCGATGGTTTCGTACATCCAGTATTTGTTCTGTCTATGGCGACGAGTGTCGAAATATCCGTTCTCCTTTACGAAGTCCACGTATTCAAAGATCATATCCCAGACTTCCTTAACGCCATATCCATAGAAACCAGAGTAGCAAAGCACCTTAGGCAGCCAACCGCTTTCTGGCATTGGGAAGAAATGAAGTGCGTTGCGGAAATTAGTAGCAGCCATCTGACATCTATCCACATTATCTCCATCACATTTGTTCACAACGATACCATCTGCAATCTCCATGATTCCTCGTTTGATGCCTTGAAGCTCGTCGCCTGTACCTGCTACCTGAATGAGCAGGAAGAAATCCACCATGGAATGACACGCTGTTTCACTCTGGCCTACACCTACAGTCTCAATAAAGATCTTATCATAGCCTGCAGCCTCGCAAAGAATAACGGTTTCACGAGTCTTTCTTGCAACACCACCAAGAGAACCTGCTGATGGTGAAGGGCGTATGAATGCATCTTGTCTCGTAGATAATTTCTCCATTCTTGTTTTGTCGCCAAGAATACTTCCCTTGCTCCTTTCTGAAGAAGGGTCGATAGCAAGAACTGCAAGTTTACCTCCATAGGTGTCCAGGACGTGTGTACCAAACAGATCGATAGAAGTACTCTTGCCTGCTCCAGGAACACCACTAATGCCGATTCTTACAGACTTTCCGCTGTAAGGGAGGCATTTCTCGATTACTTTTTGTGCCTTAGCCTGATGGTCTGGGTTGATGGATTCGATAAGCGTAACTGCTTGTGAGAGAATGGTGACATCACCTCGTAAAATTCCTTCAACCATCTCGTCAACGCTATATTCCTTATGACGAAAACGACCGCGTTTCAGATATGGGTTTATGATAGAAGGCTGAGCAACGCCACTATTGACTGTAAGACCTGCAAACTCGCTACTATTTTCTGGATGTTCCATAATGGAGATATTATAAGTTTACTTCTTTATTTCAATTATAACTTTCTGCTGCTTAAAATCGTTGGTGATCATAAGGATACGTGGACGGGTTTTTACCTTTGCCAAGTCCTCAGCATAACCAGTTATCTTCATCTTGGTACTTTCGCCTGCAGCCAAAGCCTTCTTGCCTAGTGTTATTTCTATACCAGGAGTAAACAGCTGCATAGAGCGAATCTCAAGTGGAGTCTTTCCCTTGTTCGTTATCACGATTTCTGCCTTCTTTTTAGTGCCTTTTATGTTTGAAAGGTCAACGGTTGTAGAAGATAGCTGAATACGTGGGCTTCGATACATTGCTGCCTCGTCAAGGTTAGGCTCTGGAGGGAGTAGTACCGCTGAAACCATGATTTCCTTATCTTCGGATACATTCTCACCCATGCCTTTTGCCAGATAGATGCTTGACTGAGTCAGACCAAGTGAATGAAGCTTACTTGTGTTGAGCACAAGATGTATTACACCTTCGTCCTTAGGACCGATACGCTTCGGCAGAATCTCTGCTCTGAGATAGTTAGGTAGATGCATAACGACAGGCTCTACATATTGATTGTTAGGGTTCATGATGTGAATGTCCTGAACAACCAATACTCCACGATTCACATCATCAAACTCAATCGTATTTACATCTGTAAGCAAACCTCCGATAGAGTAGGGGTAGTTGCCTGGATGTGTCTCAACCTTAGTAACTACAATTCCCTTAACGGTAACGTATGTTGGCTCTTTCTCGCCTTTTACGTAGATAGCTACATCACGTTGGAAGTGTCCAAGTTGCTTTGCATCATATGTTGCGCTCACCTTGAAATCAGCACCTGCAGGCAGACTTCCTACTGGGAATCCAACCTGTGTGCAGTTACATCCAGAGTACATGCTGGATATTTCGATAGGATTTGCAGAAACATTCTTTACATCAAAAGTTGCTGTGACAGGCTTCATGAATTGCACCTGCCCCAGATCTACAACATTATTTATTACCTGCAATGTCTGTGCCGAGGCAAAGAGCGGAAATGCAAGTAGAAGTGATAGTGATATCTTTTTCATTTGCTTCAATATTTTATTTTACCACATAGTTGGAACCAGGAGTTCTTCCTGTAAAGACTGGTGAATACGTACAGGTTGCTGTTGCAATACCTGATGTGTAGTTACCTGTTCTTGCTACATAATATGATGTCTTTATCACATGAGTACCTTTTCTCATCATATTATAGCAGTATTCTGTCTTTGTGTCACGAACTATCTTGTAGGTTCCGTTGCTATAGCCAGAAAGTTGTTCTACAGGTTCAAGGCAAGCAGGACGATTATCTGTTACCGTTACGAAGTCGTAGTCGCGATCTGCTGTAATGGTAATAGTAACCTCTACCTTGTCTCCAACCTTAAGTTCCTTGCCATTGGTCTCTACTTTTCTTGTTATAGAAAGACCTGTAGAAGATTCTGAACTTTCTGTTGCTGCCTGTTTATATTCGATAAATACATTTGCCCATGACTCGCCATTGGTATGTTTTGTGAAAGAAAGGACCTTGTCTTTTGATGTAATGTCCTTTGACGTCTTCACATAGCCAAGAGCAGATGTGTATTCTTGTGCCTCAAGTCTTGTCTTTCCTAATGCGATATCTGCAGGAACGCCTTTCCTTAGTGATGTTGTTGTGCCTTGTGATGGGCAGAGGAAAGCGTAGATAGCATCAATAGCATTAATTGGAGTATCCCATGACTGGGTCCTCTTGCTTTGTAGGAGCCAACGCTTCATCTCAACAATCTCCTTTGCAGAATTATTACTGTCGATAAGTTTGAGCGCCTCTATTACTGAAACCTGAGTCGGAATCTTATAATCACACCATGAGTATGCTGCACGCTTTGAGTCAAAGTATCTGCCGAGGTCATCACGATATACGGTATGCTCTTTTATACTCTTGATGAATTCTTCAGCCTTGCTCTTTTTACCTCCATAATAGAGAATTATTGCTGCCTCTGCCTTTGTCCTCATATCGTCATAACGACTTTCCTCATATACGAACTTGAGCAGTTTTTCGGCCTTACTGTTGCTGCTCAATTTTGTGCCATTAGCCTTTGCCAAAGCTCTGCAATATAGATAGTCGAATACATCAGAAGGCAGATACTTGTATTCCTTCATGTCTGCATATCTTTCTCCGATCTCCTTGTCAAGGAATGTGCAGGCACGCTTTATCAGTTGTTCATTCTGCTTCTTTATCTTCTCGTCATTAGTCATGAGGTTAAGACGAAGAAGTGTCTTAAGAACATATACGGTCATGTATGAACTACCATCCATACCATACCACCAACTCCATGAACCATCACTATTCTGCAATGAAGAGAGACGCTCCAAGGCATCTGTATTGCGATAGTTCAAAGAGATAGAATCGAATAGTTCTGTCAATTCATTTGACTTCCAATCCTTAACGGCATTCCTAATCTCTGGGTTTGAACGTGCAATTTCTGAGGCAATAGAGTTAGCATAATATGCTGCTGCAAGGCAGATAGCACATTGATCGTTTGCCTTTAAGATTGATGGCAATGACTTTATCATCAGCCACTCTGGATTGTCTGTATATTCCACCTTGAGGTGCTTCTCATTTACAGAAGGCATAATACTCTTCAGATCAAATTGCTTTGTGCCTGCCTCTGTAAGAATGAAAGTCTTGGTATTAACCATAAACTCTTTCTGTGAAAGTATAGGCAGGTCTTTTTGCTCGCCATCAGAGAATGTACCCTCGTCGCTCTTGCCTGAAACGCTATAACGAACGATGATAGATTTATCCTCCTGATTCTTTGAGTCGTAAGAGAATGCTACTGCCTCTGTTTCACCAGCCTTGATAGTTACTTTCTTGTTCTTTGTATAAAGAACCTTTTCTGTCTTGGCATCAAGTATAGTAAACTTAACCGTAGCATCAATATCCTTTTCTGTAAGGTTAGAAACAGAAGCTGGAATATCTGTAATGTCACCTTCGCGTAGGAATCGAGGTAAGCGAGGTTGAATCATCAGTTTCTTCTGAGCTACGACCTCATCTGTCATTGTTCCGAATCTGATATCCTTATCGTGAGCAAATGCCATGAACTTCCATGTTGTTACGCTCTCAGGAAGTGTGAATGATAGTGTGGCAATACCCTTGTCGTCAGTTCTCAACTGAGGCATGAAGAAAGCCGTCTCGTTGAGGTTTGTGCGGATTGGGACTTCTTCTTGGTTATCTTCTGTTTCTTCTAAGACAGCATCATTGGCCGATTCTATATTCGCGAAACCAACAGCTACAACTGGTGCTTTTGCCATTTTGACCTCTGACAAAGAATGTGTCATAGATGATCCTGTAAGACTTCTTTTCTTTTGAACTCCGTATCCCATTACCACAAAATCATTCATGATGTTATACCCTGGATAATAAGGATCGAATGTAGAGAACTCGAACGATTTGAGACTTGCTTTTTTGCTGTATTTTGAATACCAGATACTTGTATATGAATCTTGACGTGAAATCTTCCATTCATTTAAAGGGATATAAGGACTTGAAATTCCATTGAAATGCCATGAGTGAGACTTCAACGCATCAAGTGACTTGTCGTAAAGTACTGCCATTACGTTTGCGTTGGCAGGTGTCCCGTTATTGTCCGTAATGGAAAGTTGCCATTCTTCTTTCTGTCCTGGTTCAAGCTTGTTACGGAATGTTGTCCAATTCAACTTGAGGGTTTTGTCTGGTAATGGTCGTTTAATGACAGTACTGTGATTATACCATTTTCCGTTACGAACCCATGCTATTGTATAGCAGATACCATCGCCATACTCTTCCTTGTACTCAAATTTACGTGCTACAACAGATGAGTCAAGCGTTAACGCTCCTGATTCAATAATTTTATTGTCGCAGAATATTGAATAAACAGCATACACATCTTTGTCACAAGTACCAAACTGGATTGTAGCAGGGAATTCCTTACTTGTCTCATACCACCAATCGCGAGTTTCGGTTGCTGGAACCTTGTCCTCAAGGCTGAAGAGTACGAATTTCTTCTCTATAGTATCATTACTACAAATGGCCTTTATGAAATGGGAACCAGATGGGAGGTACATAGGAATCATATAGGACTTACCACAGACGGCTTTCTCCTGTTCTTTGCCGTCAATCTCTATAGACACTTCTCCTGCAATTTCTGTACCAGCATTATTCCTACGAGTGAATGTTATCTCAATAGGCTTTTCGCCTTTGAGATATTTATCCTTGATGTCGCTTGTGAGAGCTGTTGAACGATTGCTAAGAGGCATAGATAATTGCGCTTCGTGTGATTCTCCTGCAATATCGGTGACTACGGCTGTTGCCTTTATGTCGTAGAATTGTGGATGCCACCAATAGCGAAGAGGACTTATTCCATTGTCCTTGTTCTCCTTTGGAAGAATCATTGGCATTTTCATTACGAAATTGCCTGAAGCATCTGTCTGTATTGTGTCCTCGAGTAGTATAGCACTATTGTTGTCCATACTTCTCCACCACCATGAGTTGTTACGCTGGATAGTATAGCAAACCTTGGCGTTGCTAACTGCTACACCACTATATGTTTTTGCTGTACCCTTAACCTCGATAGTATCACCATCCTTGTATTCAATCTCGGGTTTGCTAATAGTTACTTCGAAGGTAGGGCGCACATATTCCTCTACATTAATTGTGGTAGAAAATTTGTCGTTTGCTCTAATCGTGAATCTTCCGTTCTTTGTGTTCTCTGGGAGAACGAAGTCTGTTGTAGCTACGCCGAAATCGTCAGAGACTACCTTGACATTCGCAATCTCTTTGTATTCTGCATTCTTAAGGGTAACGGTTAGCTCCTTATTTGGAGCAACCTTTGTTTCTTTGTTACCAATCAGATTGTATGTAAGGAAAGATACGTGAACTGTTTGCCCAGGGCGATATAATGCACGATCGGTGAATCCTTTCACTTTGAAGGATACGCTATTGTCTTTTTTGTAATCATAGAAACTGGAGTAATATTGATAGTAAAGCATTGCTTTATCTGTATCGGTTGTTGCATAAACCGATCTACGACCAGTTTCCTTGATATGGTTATGGATGTATTCTCCTTTCTCGTTGGTTGATACTGTTTTTTTTGTATATTCTTCCAGTATATTTTCATCTAGATGTAATTGGGCACCCGCAACAGGTTGACCAGAGATGGCGTTTACTACGACATAGCGTACTTGTCGCTTGTCTTGTTGTTGGTAAATAACCTTAAGATCGCTTACCATGAGCATGATTTTCTCATCGCTCTTTATGTTCTTTCCATCGCATTTTACTTCTACGAGATATAGTCCAAGAGGCAGATTACCTATTGATAGGCTATCTTCAAAGTACTCGTAATTTTCATGTTTAGCCAATTCTTTTGTGAGATTAATAACCTTGCCCTTCTGGAGGTATTTATTCATACTTGGCCATTCTGACTGATCGTCCCAGTCTAAGTCTTCGAATTTCTCGTGATAGGTTGGTAATATGGGAGTAATGGAAACATCGACATTTTTGATGTTTCTTACATCTTCAAAAAGAAGTTTTGCCTCTTGTTGGGTGTTCAGAGTACTTTCTTTTGCCCTTATGTTGGTTCTTGGAGCAATAAGTTCGCTTTGCTCGTATTTTAGGAATTCTACATCTTGCCATTGAGGCCAACGCTTAATCGCTTCGTCAATCCATTCTATCTGTTTTTTTGCAACTTCATTCCTATCGCCTGTAAAGAAATTCAACTTTCTTGAGGCAATAGCACCACACTCATTAAGATCGCCATAAATAGCAATTAATGAGTCGGCTTTTTTCATTAAATCATTTTTGTCGTATTTCCATCTGTAGCTGTCAAGCATTTTTGCAGCTGCTATACAAGCTGCTTTTCTATTCCCTTTCTCGGAATAGAAACGTGCTAATGGCTCATAGTCGTTCTGAAATTCTGCTATTACGCTGATCAGGTCGTGGCAGAAATACTTACTGTCTTGGCCTTTCTTTACCAACGGAACATATTTCAGAGCTCCATTTTCCTTTGTGAGTTCGTTGACGAGTTCTAGATTTGTGTGATAGAGAAGACTATCTACCAACTTTGCTTTATCACCCCTAGGAATGAGTTTATAGATGCATCCTGCTACAGGATCAACCTTTGATATGTTTCTGTATTTTTCCTTAAGGCGCTCTCGCATAACGGCAATAGAGTCGTCGGAGAGTTGTTTTAGTACAATGGCCTCTTTATAGAGTGCAGAAATAAGATGACCATACAGCTTTTCCTTTTCTGCCTTTTCTTCTATCGTTTTGAGATGAGAAAGGGCAGTTTGAGGATAGTCATTATCCATAGCTTTCTCATACTTCTTCCAGAGTGAAGTGTAGTCTCCCTGTGCTGACAATCCTAATGCCAGCATAGAGAGTAGCAATATGGTCAATAGTTTCTTCATTTCTGAATTAATCCATTGGGTGAATCGGTAATTAGTAACTTGTACTTTATTTCGTCTTAACGATCTTTGTCTTTTCCTGCTCCTGGTTTCTTCTGTTCACTACGGTTACAACGCTCTGGGCAAGAGAGAGGAATGCCTGACCAGTTACGGTGTTCTCGTCTAGAGCTGCAGGTGTACCCGCATCTCCCTTTTCACAAATGCCCTGAACGAGTGGAATCTGAGCGAGAAGTGGCACATTCATTTCCTTGGCGAGATTCTTACAGCCTTCCTTGCCAAAGATGTAGTACTTGTTTTCTGGAAGTTCGGCGGGTGTGAACCAAGCCATGTTCTCGATGAGGCCAAGGATTGGCACGTTAACCTTGTCATTGGTGTACATGTCGATACCCTTGCGAGCGTCTGCCAATGCCACCTGCTGTGGAGTACTTACGATAACGGCTCCTGTAATGGCGAGTGTCTGAAGAAGAGTGAGGTGGATATCACTTGTGCCAGGAGGTGTGTCGAGAATGAAATAGTCGAGCTCACCCCAATCAGCATCAGCAATAAGCTGCTTCAAAGCAGAACAAGCCATGCCGCCTCTCCAGAGAGTAGCTGTGTCTCTTCCAACGAAGAAACCGATAGAGAGAAGTTTTACTCCGTATTGCTCAACTGGTACGATAAGCTGACGGCCGTCTTTCTCTATTGCGTATGGACGCTCATCTTCTACGTTGAACATCTTTGGCATGCTTGGGCCGAATACATCGGTGTCAAGAAGTCCTACCTTATAACCGAGGCGTGCAAGTGCGATAGCGAGATTTGCAGATACCGTGCTCTTGCCAACGCCACCCTTACCAGAACTTACGGCAATAATATTCTTTACACCAGGAAGAAGGTTCTCAACCTCTGGACGTGGAGCTGACTTGTATTCCAACTTGATGTTTACCTCAACATCCTTGCCTACATGATAGTGGATAGCTGCTTCTGCTGCCTTTACTGTTGACTTGAGGAATGGATCTGTCTCACGTGGGAAGATGAGTACGATAGTAACGCTATTGCCGTTGATGCTTGGTGTATCAGCAAGCATTTCTGACTCGATGAGGTTCTTCTTTGTGCCAGCGTAGATAACTGTTGCCAGCGCGTCTGTTATGAGTTTTGGGTATATGTTCATTGTTTGATTTTTTGCTGTTTAAAATTTATAATTTTAGAATACAACGTGCGTAGCATCCTCGCACGAATAACATAGTGCTTGTCAGCCCATAAAAGGGCTGGCGCACGTTTATAATGTTAGAGTGCAAAGATACTAAAAAAAACATACATTTCCAAATCTTTCGAGTGAAAAGAATTTAAAGCAACAAAAAAGGCTCGCAACCGAAGTTGCGAGCCAATATTTAATCGAGTTGTACTCTAAATATTAGAGGTCGAAGTAAACACCGAAAGAGAGGTCATTGCCGTCGATGCCAAGACCGAACATGTCCTTGTTGCCAGCATCCTCGCTATATGACTTCCAACCGAAGTAACCGAACTTAGCAACGAGGCTAACTGTGTCACCTACCTTGTAGCAGAGACCTGGCTGAACACCGATACCGAAAGAGTTGCCTGCGTTCTTACCGTAAGTTGTGTAGTCGATACCACCGTCAATGAAGAAAGAGAGCTTGTCCATCTGGCAGAAAGTATAACGAGCGTATGGATTTACCTGGAAACCCATTACTGCATCAGCATCACCATGCTTTACAGACTCAACACCGAGCTTGATAGCTACTGCCCAGTTCTCGTCGAGGTTGTAACCGAGCTCTGGAGCAATACCCCAAGAAGTTGTAGCCTTTGCACCATCTTTCTTTGACTTAGCCCAATCAAAACCGAATGAACCACCAAGCCATGTCTGAGCATTTACTGTGATAGCCATCATAGCTACTACAGCGATTGCGAAAATCTTTTTCATAATTTTTTTAGTTGATTGAATTTGTTGTATCGTTCCTACTCTATCCTGAATACTGAGGTTTTCGGATTCCCCTCATTTGCTTTCTATTGTTATCTGATTTGCGGTTGCAAAATTACGTTGAGAAATCTAAATTGGCAAATTTTTCTGGTTAATTTGGCTGAATTGGTCGCTTTTCCTTGATGATAGTCAAGAAAAATTGCGAAAATGTAATGGATTACACTAAAATGTTCCAGAACTCGGAATTTATCTTATTTTGTGGTACTTAACTCTTTTACTTGAATCCTTCTTTACTGTATGTTGATTATAGCATTATTCTAAATCCAATATAATTTCAATTTATCTCCAATCTGGAATTGGAGTTGAATTGGACTTAGATTGGAGCTGAATTGGACCTGCATTGGAGTTGCATTGACGGAAAGACGAGGAGGAAATGAGGAAAAAGCGAACCGGGTTTGCTGATTTCATTCGAATCTCAAACTACCTACAAAAACATAGTTCGCCATGAATTTGGAATTTCTGTTATATTTTTTTTTGTTCTTCAGAAATTTGGAGTGATAGATATTTATGCTATCGCTGGAAAATGCCTTACGGCTAAGAAAATTGACTATGTCATAAAATTGCTTCTTTGAAGCATAAAATAGTTGATTTCAATTGTGTAAAATGGACTTTGTCCTTAGAAAATGCTGACGCGAGAAGACTGCACCCGGATGGATTTTCCATTGCGAAGCAATATTTTCCTCAATTGAATGATTGATAATATTTTATGCGACAACGGAGCAATTTTACTTATTTTCTTAGGCGTAAGCCATTTTCCTGAATATTTTATATCACTCCAAATCTCTGATGAACCATTTTTTTTCTATGATTACGCAAAAGGCTTTCGGTAGGTGCAACCGTTCTTCCATTCTGAACAGCCGTAGGCAGTCTTTCCTTTTATGATAGTGCCTTTTCCGCAGAGTGGACATGTGGTTGGTGCCTTTTCTGCTTGTGCTCTTTGAGAAGATACAGGAGCTGTAGAAGCACTATTGCTCTCTTTCTTGGCAGAGGACTTCTTTGTGGTCTTCTTCTTTTTCTCTTCTTCTGGATCAATAACGGTAACTCTTCGGTTCGTGTTGTCTGCAAGTACCTGATTTACAATGCTGTTGATCTGCTCCTTGAGTTCGGAGATGAACATTCCTGCATCGTACTGTCTATGCTCGATATCACGAAGTTTCTTTTCCCATACACCAGTTAGCTCAGGGCTCTTAAGTATGTCCTCGTGTATGAGGTCGATGAGCTCGATACCTGTTGGAGTAGCAACAAGATTCTTGCGTTCCTTCCTGATGTAATGGCGCTTGAAGAGGGTTTCTATGATAGAAGCGCGAGTAGATGGACGACCTATGCCGTTTTCCTTCATGGCATCTCTTAGTTCGTCGTTGTCAACGAACTTACCCGCTGTCTCCATAGCACGAAGTAGGGTTGCCTCTGTGTAAGGCTTTGGAGGCTGTGTCCATTTCTCTGATAGAGAAGGCACGTGTGGACCTTTCTCACCCTTTGAGAATGAGATATTTGAAGAAGTGTTGTCTTCGTCCTCGTTATCGTTATCTGCATCTGTGCTTGCGCTGTCTCGCTTGAAGACAACTTTCCAACCCTCGTCAGAAACGATGCGTACGGATGTTCTGAACAATATACTATTAGTATCGTTCAGTTCTCCTGCATTAGGTGCTATTTCGCCTTCTGTGGCGTTTTCTGGAGTTTGATATACTCGTCCTAATATAGTTGTCGTTTCGAACTTCAAATCAGGATAGAAAGCGGCAATAAACGCTCTTGCTACGAGGTCGTACACGTTACGTTCCAAATCTGAAAGTCCCTGAGGTGGTACTCCCGTTGGAATGATAGCGTGGTGATCGGTCACCTTTGAAGAGTCGAATACCTTCTTGCTCTTCTTAAGTGGTTTTCCGCCTATAGCCTTAACGAGTTCTGCATAAGGCGCTACACCACTAAATTGTGTCTTGTACAAACCATTGAGAGTCTGAGGACACTTGCTGTAGATGTCGTCAGAAAGGAATGTGGTATCAACACGAGGGTAGGTGGTGTATTTCTTCTCGTAGAGCGATTGGATAAGCTGAAGTGTCTGGTCGGCAGAATATCCGAACTTTCTATTGCAATCTACCTGAAGAGATGTGAGGTCGTAAAGGCGTGGAGGTGCTTCCGTACCTTTCTTCTTCGTGATATCTACAACGTTGAAGTCATTGTCCTTGATTGCATTCAGAACCTTTGTGCCTTCCTCTTCGGTTGTGTATTCTATCTGACGATAGATAGGGCCTTTCGGCTTCTGTGTCTTGCCGTTCTTGGCTGCTTCTGCTACCTCTGCAGCATCTTCTGCTTCTGCCTCTTCATCGTGGGCAATAGCAGTAAACTTTGACTCTTTGTAAGTGGTAGCGAGTACCCATGACTGATGAGGCTCAAAGCTGTCGATTTCCTTCTGACGGTTTACGATCATCGCAAGGGTAGGGGTTTGAACGCGACCAATTGAAAGAACTTGACTTGTGCGTCCCTGTGGACGATATTTCAGGGTGTAGAGGCGTGTAGCATTCATTCCTAAGAGCCAGTCGCCTATGGCACGCGAAAGTCCTGCAAGATACAATGGTTCGTATTCCTGCTGATCCTTGAGTGACTGAAATCCTTCGCGTATTGCTTCTTCTGTAAGTGAAGAAATCCAAAGTCTCTGAACTGGGCATTTCACGCCTGCTTTCTGCATCACCCATCGTTGGATGAGCTCTCCTTCTTGTCCGGCATCACCGCAGTTGATGATGTAATCGGCTTCCTGCATCAGTTTCTCGATAGTAGCAAACTGAGCCTTGATGCCTTGGTCGTCTTTCAGTTTGATGCCGAAGCGTTGTGGTATCATAGGTAATGTCCCCAATGCCCACCTCTTCCACATTGGGGTGTAGTCATCGGGGTCCTTAAGCTCGCACAAGTGACCGAATGTCCATGTCACTTGATATCCATTGCCTTCCATGTATCCCGTTTTTGAGGTTGTTGCCCCAAGTACATTGGCAATATCACGAGCTACGCTCGGTTTCTCGGCTATGCAGACAATCATTGTAAATTACGAATTACAAATTACAAATTACCAGGTTACGTTTTGTTGATTACAAATTACCTGTTTGCGGATTATTAATTGCAAATCACCAGTTTGCAGAATGTAGATTTACAATTGCATATTATTTTCTTCTTTCTTTAGTTTTTAGAATTATTGATGTCAATAATTTGATGAGTTCACCACAATCTGCGTTTATCGATTCAAATTCTGTATTTGTTAAAAGACCGAGATTGAGTAGTAGGTCGATCCAGAATTTTGTTTCGTTGGCTTCTTTTCTCGCAATTGAGAGTTTGTGGATAAAATCATCTGTTGATTCGGCAAACTCTGACTCTGCTCTATTGGCTCCGATAGAAGTTCCAGATCTAAGAATTTGTTTGCTTATTATAAACTCTTTCTTTTCTTCCGTGAGATATTTGTAAAGCTTATATATCCTTACTGCGAAGAACATGCATTTCTCTTCAAGAAGGTTGTCTTTTGACATAAATACTAAATAGGTAATTAGTAATTCGTAATTTGTAATTATGAACTATTTATTAGTCACAAGACTGCTTCTTTTATCTCTATGGTAAGAACGGTAGTCATCAAGTTCTATTTCCTTTTCTGACTCTGTTAGAGTCTTGGTGCGTGGAAGAAGGAACTTCATGTACTTGATGTTAAGTCCGCGCTCAATCCACATTGACTCGTAGTAAGTCTGGATGGAGAGAATCTTCTTTGTCTCTTCATCAAGACCTTCTGTATGGTAGAGGTCTGTTGTTCTGAAAAGGACATCAAGATTATTATGCTCCACCATGTATGTTGTATAGGTGAAGAGGAAGTTAGAGTCTGTCTTGAGGTGAATAATGCCGTTATCCACGAGGAAATGACGGTAACGCTCGAGGAAGAAGGTAGAGGTGAGACGCTTGTGCACGTTCTTCATCTGAGGGTCGGAGAATGTGAGCCAGATCTCCTGCACCTCATCTTCTGCGAAGAAGCGGTCTATTATCTCGATGTTAGTACGGAGGAAGGCAACATTCTTGAGATTAGCCTCAAGGGCCTGTGTCGCGCCTGTCCACATACGAGCGCCTTTGATGTCAACACCGATGAAGTTCACGTTAGGGTAGAGGCGAGCCAGTTCCACGGTATATTCACCCTTACCGCACCCTAATTCGAGTACGATAGGATTATCGTTGTGAAAAAACTGTTCTCTCCAGTGGCCTTTCATTTCGAAAGGAACGTTATCCACTACGGAGTATGGATATTGGAACACATTCTCATAGCGTTCCATGTCTGCGAACTTCGCGAGTTTACCTTTTCCCATTAAATCAATATTTAAATTCCAACTGCAAAATTAATCAAAAATTTTCAGTTCTCAAAATAAAACAAAAAAAAGATGAACGAGCACCATTATTTGTTGTAATGATACTCGTTCAACTATAGTTCGTTTTTTATAGAATGATTCTAACCCTTATTAGTTAGCGTCTTCCACTTCTTCATTTGAGAAACCACCGCCGAATGGATCTGTTGGCTTGTCTGGCTGGCTTACCATGAGAGGTGCAACCGCACTTACGAATCGAGGACGGAAGTATGGAGCTTCGTATGCTTTCTTTTTCATATTTTTGTTCCTTTCTTTTTCTTTAAATTAATATGTAACCTTAGATGTCTCTACTGTACCATCAGCGTATGTCTTCTTAACGAGGTTCATACCCTTAACTGGCTCGTTAGAAACCTGACCGTTTACAGAGATATACTGAACTGAAACAACGTTGCTGTTTGTGATGATACCATCAATGTCTGTAGCCTCTTCACCGTCGAAATTTGGTGTGATGATGTCAATTATAGAGCCTTCTTCGTCCATGAATTCGATGGTTGCATTGTCAATCTTTGCACTTGCGATTGTTCCTGCGTAGTTGAAGTAGCAACGACCTGGCTTAAGTGTTGATGTCTGCTTAAGTTTGCCAAATACACCTGCTGTGCTTACAACGTATGCATTTGCGAGAGTGCTGCTGTTGCCTGAGATTGGCTGGAATGTTCCAATGAACTGTGCATTGTTGAAAGTTCCTGACTTTGGAGCGCCAGTTGGTTGAACAGTAGCGTTTGTCTCGTTAATCTCAGTAGCATCGGTGC
The DNA here is from genome assembly GCA_002317355.1 of Prevotellaceae bacterium UBA1710. Classification (GTDB taxonomy): domain Bacteria; phylum Bacteroidota; class Bacteroidia; order Bacteroidales; family Bacteroidaceae; genus Prevotella. Next base: position 48,903 of record DCJC01000056.1, read on the forward strand.
TGATTTGAATAAGGTAAGGAACGTTAGCGGACATTGTTTCTGCTAATGTGCATGAAATCTTATTCTCTGCAGGGTCATATCCTGTAAATCTTCCCTGTCTTTCGAATAACAGACCTGTGTTCTCTGATTTGAATGGCAATACAAGCGTGCCGTATGTTCCAGCGCTGAAATTACGCTCGTAGGTTGCTTCATCTGCTGTGAATGCTTTGCTTACGTATATCTCTTCACCATTGTCTTTTATGAGGTATTTGTCGCTTAGTGCTCCGTATACGACATTTGTTCCTGCTGCTGTGGTTGTTTTGGTAAAGTATGCAAGCTTATTTGCTGGCACATCAACGTTAACTTCGCCGAGAATGGTGGCTCCTGTGAAATCGAAGTTTCTTTCACCGCGTGCTACTGCTTCTGCGATACGCTTGTTATTTACAATGCCTGTAACCATTCCAATTTTTCCGCTAGTTGTAACATTCCATGCGATATCATTTGCAATCTCGGTTGGAGTGTAAATGTCATAGCAGCTTGTCAGTTCTTGTTTCTCGTAGATACCTCCATTTGTATTCTCGATAAGACGATAGACGGCAATCGCTACTTGGTAAGGTTCATTTGTTTCTGGATTGATTACTGGCTGACCACCGATAACCAAGTCTCCCATCTCAAAGTCTTTGTAGTAATAGAGATCAGGATGGATGTTAACTTTTCTGGTGTCTAATTTTCCAGAAATTTCATCTCCTTTGAATAGCTTGTCACTGAATTTGCTCTCTTCTCTAGCCTTTAGGCAGACTTTTTCGTATATTTTGTATTTTTCGGTGTTTTTATTTATGACATACTCACTAGTTCCGTTTTGTAGAGGAGATGTTCCAAAATCGGAAAGAGAAGTTGCGAAATCCTCTATGAGTGTTGTTTGAGGACGTGGGGTGGCACTCTCCCAAGACAAGATCTGACCTGGTTTTACCTTGCTTGCATCATTTATTGCAATAGCTTTTACGTTTACACGTCTTTGCTGATTAGAAATGTATTTGTAAGTCTCATCCTGAATGACAATACCATCGTTTGCAGAATATGTGATATTGACAGGTCTTTCGATTATAACATCGCCTTCTTCTTCAATCTCAACATTATTTGATCCTTCCAAAATCTGGTAGGTGATACCAGAACGATTTACCGTTTGTTGTGCAAACGCAAAACCTGCACTTGCCAACATTGTTGTTAAGAGTAAAATTTTACTTTTCATATTCGTATACTTTTTTATTATTTTCTTAAATAGTTAATAGATACATCTTGCCCCTCCCAATGTTTTCATGGGGGTGTAACAAAGTAAATTTGTGTGCAAAATTATGAAATTTCTTTGTAACGACCAAATATTTAGAGAGAAAAAAGGGAAAAATTAACAAAATAACTATTTGGCATCAAGATAAATGCTTGAAATTGATTAGTATTATACGGAAAAAGAAGAGAAAGCATAACTTTCTCTTCTTTTCCCTAGATGATTTTCTTAACTATTCTTCATCCTCGTCATTATCAAACCATTTAGTTGGTTTTGATGATAGTGGGTCATCACCGTCGATTTCGTCGATGTATGAAACGTCAGCGAGGAGAGATGTCGATAAGAAAGATTCTACTTCGATCTCTGGTGAGAAATATTCCTTTTTCATTTTTATATTTATTTTATAATTTTCTTTGTTGTGCCATCAGCATACTTCACGAAGTTGATGCCCTTAGCAAGGTCGTTGAGCTTGTGACCGTTGAGATCATAGATGCCAACAACAATGTCAGAACCTGTTGACTCAATTGTGTTGATGCCTGTTGTCTCACCGTCCTCTTCACAGATGATAGAAATCTTTGAGGCGTCGATAGAAGTTTCCTTGCTTGCGTTTCTGTGGTTGATCTGAAGTCCCCAACGATAACCCTTGAGCTTGTCAGTTACTTTTGTTGCTCTGTAACCACCATTTGACATAGCGTAATAGTTGTTTGCTACAAGTTCAGGACCTTCCATTGTGCTATAGAAGCCAGTGAAGACGAATGTTGTGTTTACAGAAGAACAATCAAGCGTATTTGTCTCTGCCTTCTTGAGAACAACATCAGAAACTTCAATCTCCTGTGCTGTAGTACTTGGGTTGAGTGCCTTGATTACGCATGGTGTATGAGCCTTGAGAGTTTTGCCGTCCTTGACTTTGAGTACCTCAATGAGAGTGCGGTCAACTGTACCATTGTCATCATCGTCGTACTGATGGATGTTGTTGATGATGGCAATTTCGAAGCTTTCTTTCCAATCCTCATATTCCATGTCGAATGGAAGATAGAGAGGCTGCCATTTATTGTCTTTATATGTACGTGAATAGATAACCTTCTTCACAGACTTGTCAATGCTGTTTGTGTAGTCAACACCATCAATCAATGTGATGATGTCATCCTGTGCACCATTATATTCTACATCATCAACAATATAATCCTTGTAGTTGTTCCAGTTTTTTGCATTCTTGAATTCGTCAGCTAAGCCTTGGAAGACGTGAATCTTTATTCCTGGGATAGCCAAGAATGGATTCTTTGCACCTAACTCAATCTTGTCAGATGTCGTATGTATGTAATAATTGAAGACAAGTGTGTTTGTAAATGCATAATCATTGATGTTTGTTATGCTCTCAGGGAAGGATACTTCCTGAATGGTGCTTCCGATGTTGCCGAAAGCAGACTGGTCAATAATCTGAACGCCTTCATTTATTTCTATAGAAGTGAGCTTTGTGTTTGCAAAGGCTGCACTTGAGACGGTTTTGACACTTCCTGGAATTGTAATAGAGGTAAGTCCTGTTCCAAAGAATGCCTTTGGGCTGATTTTTGTTAGGCTCTGTGGAAGTGAAATTGTTGCCAGAGATGCGCATCCATAAAATGCTTCTGTAGCGATGCTTGTCGTTGAATTGTGGAGCTTAACATTCTTGAGCTTGTTACAATTGTAGAAAATGCCCTGTGGAACTTCGTGGATGTTCTTAGGGAGTGTGAAATCTGTAGCGAGTTTACTGCAATTGTAGAAAGCGTAGTTGCCAATTGATGTGATGTTTGCGGGGATATTGATGCTTTCCAAATTGCTGCAGTTGCCAAATGCGTAATTGCCAATTGACTCAAGGGAAGCTGGAAGGGTAATTTTTGTGATCTTTGTACAACCATCAAAAGCGTAGTCGCCAATTCCTGTAATTGTTGTAGGGACGGTGTATTGGCCATTTGTGAATGTCTTTCCAAGTGGCATAGCGATAAGCTCACTTGAATTGCTGAAAAGGATGCCGTCTTTTGAATAGAAATAATTGTTGTCTTCTTCTACTTCTATTACTTTCAAATTAGAAGATCTAGAAAACACCTGCTGTCCAATTGTAGCGATAGAATTTGGGATGATAACCTTTGTTAATTCTGGGCAATTATAGAATGCATAATCCTGAATGCCGACTACAGGCACAGTCTGACCTTCATAAACTATTGTGGCAGGTATTGTGACGATGCCATCATATGCACCAGCACCACTTGCACTACCAGTTTCAGACATGTTTTTGTTTGTTATGGTTGCTAAACCATTCTCTATGAAATAGTAGTACAATCCAATTCTTCCACTCCATTTTCCCTCTAGGACATTAGGTACGCCTGCCCAAGAAGCGCATGTAACTGCGAGCATGAAGATAATGCTCAGAATTCTGCTTGATTTAATCATAATCGTTCTTTGACTGATTTAGCTATCCCTGAATAATCAGCACACAATGTTTAAAAGTTGTTGTTTATAGTCGTTGGGTACTCTACACACTTTCGTTGCAAACCGTCTTTCTCTTTACTTGTTTCCTGATTTCCCGCAATCCTCAAGGTGTAAACGCTATCTTTTTTGTCTTAATGTATTTTCGTTAATACGAATTTGGAGGCAAAGTTAAGATTTTTTTTTCAAAAAGAGAAATGTTAAAGCGGTTTTTTGCTAAAAAGTAACATTTTTTTATAATTCAATGGAAAAACGATGAGTTTTGAGGAAATGGGGAAAGGAAATCTAGATTTTGGAAAGTAAAATTGGAGTTTTTTTGTGGAAAGTAAATTGGGGGTAAATTAAATCAGTAAATTACGTAGGCGGCATTCGCCGCTGGGAAATTAAAAAAGAAGAATAAATATTTTCAGAATTAATTTAATGTCAGTTCGACGAATTGATTATTTGGCAGCAAGCTGCTTTTAACTGACAAAAATTACCAATCTTCACAATCTTTACAATCTTTATTTTTTTTGAAACTTTGGACTCCGCATCCCAATATTTGTTGGGAAAAGATTGGTAAGATTGGGACTCCACGTAGTGCCTGAGCTATGCGAAGAATTATTGTCAGTTCAAGCACCAAAGGTGCAGATTCGAATAATTCATTAGGACTGATGTCGCTATAAAAGTAGAAGGATGTTCCAACTGGTGAAACATCCTTCTGTATGAGTATTAGTCGATAACGACGCGAGTCCAGTTGTGGGTGTCTGGCTCGATGCCGTACTGAATGTTGCGAAGCTTGTTGAAGAGCTTTTCAGAAACAGGTCCTGGCTTCTCTCCGAAGACATAGCTCTTGCCAGTCTCGATGTCGTCAATGCGAGAGATAGGAGAGATAACGGCTGCTGTTCCACAAGCACCTGCCTCCTCGAATGTCTCAAGTTCCTCTTCTGGAATCTGGCGACGCTCAACCTTCATTCCGAGATCCTCAGCCAACTGCATGAGTGACTTGTTGGTGATAGATGGAAGGATAGATGTTGACTTCGGAGTGATGTAGGTGTTGTTCTTGATACCGAAGAAGTTAGCTGCGCCAGCCTCGTCGATATACTTCTTCTCTTTTGCGTCGAGATAGAACTCGCAAGCATAGCCGAGTTCATGAGCCTTGTTGTTTGCCTGAAGAGAAGCAGCATAGTTGCCACCTACCTTATATATACCTGTGCCGAGAGGTGCGCTACGGTCGAATTCACGAACGATAACGTATGGGTTAGCGAAGAAACCACCCTTGAAGTAAGGGCCTACCGGAGTAACGAAGATGAGGAAGAGATACTCGTTGGCTGGATGAACGCCTACCTGAGCACCAGTACCAATGAGGAGAGGGCGAACATAGAGAGTTGCACCTGACTCGTATGGTGGGATATAATCCTGATTCAGACGGACCACCTTGTCCACCATCTCATTGAAGAGTTCTGTAGGAACCTCTGGCATGAGAATTCCGCGACTTGTTGACTGCATACGAGCAGCATTCTCGTCGGTACGGAACACACGCACCTTGCCGTCTGGACAACGATAAGCCTTGAGACCCTCGAAAGCCTCCTGGCCGTAGTGCAGACATGTTGCAGCCATGTGCATGTTGATGTACTCACCGGAGCAAACTTCAATTTCGCCCCACTTGCCGTCACGATAGTAACAGCGAACGTTGTAATCTGTTGGTCTGTAACCAAACCCCAGATTAGACCAATCTAAATCTTTCATATTGTTATTTTTTGGTTTGGAAAAATCAAATTTCGAAATGCAAAAGTATATATTTTCTTTGAAATTTGCAAGAAAATAGACTTTTTTTTCCGTTTAAGTCCAAAATAATTGTTTTTGCGAAGAAAATGATATGTATTTGGGTTTGCCGATGGGTTGCTGGAGGTAGGTCTTGAATCCGCTCTTGGTCCGAAGCTTCTCCATCGCATGTCCATCGCATCTCCATCGCTGCTCCATCGTTTCGATGGACTATCGATGGAGTAACGATGGAGTATCGATGGAGTATCTACGGAGGAAAAGCAAAAAAATAAGGAAGGTTTTGCCTTCCTTATTACTTGTCGTTTTCGAGGATTTTCTTGATTTCCTCGTCAGTCTTGGTGAGTTTGTCCTTGCATAGTTTGATGAGTTGCTGGGCATTCTTGAGTTCGGTACTCATCATGTCGATGTCGAGTTCTCCACTCTCCATCTTCTTGACAATCTCCTCAAGTTGGGTGATTGCCTCTTCGTAATTCGGTATCTTTTTCATATTTTTAAATTTTAAGGAGTTCAAGGAGTAATGAGGAGTACAAGTAGTACAAGACGAATGATTGGATATAACGACCTACATGAAATTCAGTGATAATGACTATCGTCTTGTACTACTTAAGCGACTTTGGGAGCGTTACTCCTTGTACTTCTTGTACTTCTTTTAGTTTTTAACAATTGTTTCAATAGCGCCGGAAGCGAGAACAATGGTTACTTCGTCGCCTTTCTTCAGTGTCTTTGGGTCTTTGATTGCGATTCCGTCGTGCAAGGCGATGCTGTAACCTCTCCTCAGAATGTGGATAGGGTCAACGGCATTTGTTCGTTGAGCCAGCATGTCGAGTTTATAGGAAGCACGTTCAAGTCGGTTGCTTATGATAAGCGGAAGTCGTTGCTCAATCGTAGAGATACGATTCTTCTCAATGTTAATGGCTTGTGTGACAGATGTTTGTAACCTTGTGGAGATGTTTGCGAGTCTTGCCTCTTCCCTTGTCTTCTTGAGGGAAAAGGCAACGGGAAGGAAACTCTGAATCCTGCTAAGTCGCAATTTCTCTTGCTCCATTCTCGAACGAACACAATCGGTTATTCTCCGTGAGGCATCCTCTATCCTTTCGAGAGTTTCTAAGAGGTTGTCTATGAGCCATGTAGCAGCTGCCGTTGGGGTTTTGACTCTCACGCAAGAAATCATATCGAGGATACATTCGTCACGATCATGCCCGATACCAGTAATGATAGGCAAAGGGAAGTTGGCTACATTCTCTGCGAGTTCGAGGGTGTCGAATCCAGAGAAATCGCTTGTAGCACCTCCACCTCTGATGATGACTACAACATCAAAATCCTCGATGGAATCGTTGATTTTGTTGAGTGCGGCTATGATTGTCTCCTCAACTTGCTCGCCTTGCATAACGGCAGGGAAAAGTCGTGTGGTGAACTGAAATCCGTACTCGTTGTTGAGGAGTTGGTTGCAGAAATCGCCATATCCAGCAGCTGTCTGAGAGGAAATGACGGCAATTCGTTGGGCGAACATCGGAATCTCCAAAGACTTGTTGAGGTCGAAAATGCCTTCGCGCTTCAAGGTTTGGATGATCTCCTGACGTTGTCGAGCCATGTCTCCGAGGGTGTAGTTAGGGTCTATATCCTGGACAATCCAAGAGAACCCATATGTCTCATGGAACTGGGCCTTCACCTTCAGAAGCACCTTCATTCCAGGATGAGGGCGCTCACCCGTAACCTTCATGAACTTTGGCAGTACGTAACTCCAAGTGCTTCTCCAACAGCGAGCCTGTGCCCTTGCCACTAATGAATCTTCATCTTTCTGAATCAAATCCATATAGCAATGCCCACCTGACTCACGGCATTCCGCGAGTTCGGCTTCCACCCAATAGGTATCGTTGAGTGAATAATCCACAACCTGTCTTACGAGATTGTTCAGTTGGTAGAGCGTTAGATTCATTATAATGTTGATTTTGGCACAAAGTTATGAGAAAAAACTGATTTGGCAAAACAAATTGTTCATTTTATTTTGAGATGACTAAAAAAAACACTATCTTTGCATCCTAAATAAATAATGTACGTAAATGGATAATAAACAAGCCACTTTGGAGTTGGGAACTAAACCCGTAGGAAGATTGCTGATGCAGTATGCGCTACCAGCAATCGTTGCTATGGTTGCAGCCTCGCTCTACAATATGGTGGACAGCATCTTTATCGGCCAAGGCGTTGGCGTTTTAGCGATTTCAGGATTAGCAATCACCTTCCCATTCATGAACCTCTCTGCTGCATTTGGAGCGGCTATTGGAGTAGGTTCGTCAACTTTCATTAGTGTAAAACTTGGTCAGCGCGACTATGCCATAGCCAATAAGGTGCTTGGCAATTGCGTGATGCTCAATATCATTGTCGGTATTCTCTTTGGAGGTATCTGCCTGTTGTTCCTCGATCCTATACTTGGATTCTTTGGCGCTTCAGAAAACACCATACCGTATGCAAGGGAGTATATGCAGGTGATACTTGTGGGAAATGCTTTCACGCATCTCTACTTCGGATTGAATGCCGTATTGCGTTCGGCAAGTAAACCACGTCAGGCGATGTATGCCACAATCTTTACGGTTGTGATCAATTCGATACTTGACCCAATCTTCATCTATGTGCTAGGCTTGGGCATACGTGGAGCTGCATACGCAACTATTCTGTCGCAGATACTCGCGCTTTGCTGGCAATGGAAACTGTTCTCTAATAAGGACGAACTTCTGCATTTCGACTATAGTCTTTTCCGTATCAATAAGCAGATCGTGAAGAATATCGTAGGCATAGGAATGTCGCCATTTGCCATGAATTCATGTGCTTGTCTTGTGGTGATCTTCATCAATAAATGCTTGATGGCGCATGGAGGAGACCTTGCCGTTGGTGCCTATGGAATCGCAAATAGAATAGCCTTTATCTTCGTGATGGTGACTATGGGTGTGAACCAGGGTATGCAACCAATAGCTGGTTATAACTATGGTGCCCAGAACTATGACCGATTGCGTAAGGTTGTGAAACTCGCTATCCTTTGTGCTACGGTGGTTTGTACTGTCGGTTTTCTTGTGGCTATGTTTGGTGCCTATCCTTGTGCTCGTCTTTTCACAAAGGATGAGAGCCTGATAGAGATTGCAGAAACGGCAATCAGAATGATGATGATGGTGTTCCCGATTGTGGGGTATCAGATAGTAGTAACAAATTTCTTCCAGAGTATCGGTAAGGCGAAGGTGAGTATGTTCCTCTCGCTCTCTCGCCAGTTGATATTCCTTGTTCCTGCCCTCGCTATCTTCTCGGAGATATGGGGACTTTGGGGCGTATGGGCTTCGATGCCGTTCTCTGATGCCTTGGCTACGATTGTGGCTGCGGTAATGATGAAAAGGAGTAGCGTATGGAAAAACTAATCATTAACATCGGACGACAGATAGGCTGTGGCGGTTATGAGATAGCTCGGATGCTGGCAACGGAGTTTGATGCTCGTCTGCTTGACAAGGAACTTCTCGACCTTGCGGCTAAGGAGAGTGGCTTCTCTGCCAAGCTCTTCAAACAGCATGATGAGCATAGAGGTTTCCTTAATCACTTGTTCCATTTCCGTGGAGCTGTTACTTCGGGTAACTTCTATGAAGACAGAATATCTCCAGAGGCATTATTCAAATTCCAAAGTGATGCTATAAGAAAGGCTGCATCCGAGGGATCTTGTGTCATTATCGGCAGATGTGCCGACTATGTGCTCAGGGATATGGGAAATGTGGTGAATGTATTCATCACGGCAAATATGGAAGATCGTGTTGCCCGCATCTCAAAGATTAAGATGTGTGATGAAGAGACGGCTCGTAAGCTCATAGAGAAGAAAGAAGAGGAACGAGCTGGCTACTATAACTATTACACAGGAAAGAAATGGGGCGACTCAAAGAGCTATGATCTCTGTGTCAATTCCTCTCTGATGGGGTTGGAAGAGACGGCAAAGTATATTGCAGAGTTCGTTCGTAAGGTTAGTTCAAAGTGAATAAGAATATTTTAAAACAGATAATATATGAAAAAGATTTTGCTTTTAGGTTCTGGTGAACTTGGTAAGGAGTTTGTTCTTGCTGCAAAGCGTAAGGGCGTGTATGTAATAGCATGTGACAAGTATGATAATGCTCCTGCTATGCAGGTTGCTGACGAGCGTGAGGTATTCTCTATGCTCGATGGCGATGCACTTGAGGCTGTTGTGAACAAGCATCAGCCAGACATTATCGTGCCTGAGATTGAGGCTATCCGTACAGAGCGCCTCTTCGACTTTGAGAAGAAAGGCATTCAGGTTGTGCCTTCTGCACGTGCGGTGAACTTCACTATGAATCGTCAGGCTATCCGTGACCTTGCTGCCAAGGAACTTGGTCTCAGAACTGCAAAATACTTCTATGCTACAACATACGAGCAGCTCGTTGAGGCAAGCAAGGAGATTGGTTTCCCTTGTGTCATCAAGCCTTTGATGTCTTCTTCCGGTCATGGTCAGAGTACCGTTAAGAAGTTTGAGGACCTTAAGCCTGCATTCGATGCTGCTATGGAAGGTGCTCGTGGTGATGTGAAGGAGGTTATCATCGAGGAGTTCATTCACTTCACCTCAGAGTTCACTCTTCTCACCGTTACCCAGAAGGATGGTCCTACACTCTTCTGTCCTCCAATCGGACACGTTCAGGAGGGTGGTGATTATCGTGAGTCTTGGCAGCCATATCAGATTTCTGAGAAGGATCTGAAGGATGCTCAGCACATGGCTGATGAGGTTACAAAGGCGTTGACTGGCTATGGCATCTGGGGTGTAGAGTTCTTCTTGACAGATACTGGTGTTATCTTCTCTGAGCTCTCACCACGTCCACACGATACTGGTATGGTAACTCTTGGTCACACAACAAACCTCTCAGAGTTCGAGCTTCATCTTCGTGCTGTTCTCGGTTTGCCAATCCATGACATCCGTCTTGAGCATGCAGGTTGTTCTGCCGTAATCCTTGCTGATAAGGATTATGATGAGGCACCAGAGTATAACCTCATGGATGCCCTCAAGGAAGAGTGTACCCGTGTTCGTATCTTCAGTAAGCCAGGCGGTCATTTCGGTCGTCGTATGGGTGTTACCCTTTGCTATGGTGAGCCTGATGCTGATATCGATGCACTCCGTGATAAGGCAAAGCGCTTGGCTAAGACCGTACTGGGTACTGACCCTTACATGGAGAAGTAGCATTTTTTATTCTTGTAGATTCATATCTTTAGTCGAAAGTAGGAAAAATGAAAGATAAGATTTACGGAATATTCCTTATAACGGTTATGAGTGTTGTGGCATGGCATCTTGCAATGGTGCCAGCCATAAAGGCATTATCGCTCAGTTCGCTGATTATGGGCATTCTGCTCGGTATGATATTTGCCAACACTCTTCGTTCAAAGGTGCCGGCATCGTGGGAACCCGGACTTAAGTTCTGTTCCAAGCGTATGCTTCGCACGGGTATCATCCTCTATGGTTTCCGACTCACATTCCAGGATGTGGTGGAGGTTGGAGCCGCAGCATTGGTGGTTGATGCTATTGTTGTTGTTGGTACCATCTGCTTGGGCTATTGGCTTGGTAAGCTTATCGGACTTGACAGGGATAGCACACTTCTGACATCCGTGGGAAGTGCTATATGTGGTGCTGCTGCCGTGCTTGGTGCGGAACCGATCGTTAAGGGTGAGGCTCATAAAACAGCTGTCGCAGTGAGTACCGTGGTGATATTCGGAACTATAAGTATGTTCCTTTATCCTATAGCTTATCGCGTAGGCATTCTTGATGGACTCTATGCTCAGCAGATAGGTATCTATACCGGTTCGACGCTTCATGAGGTTGCCCATGTAGTGGGTGCTGGTAATGCAATGGCAAATGATATAATTGCCCCAACTGCCCTTATTGTGAAGATGGTGCGTGTAATCTTGCTTGTACCTGTTCTTCTTGTTATGAGCTGGTGGTTGTCGAAGGGTGCTCCTATGGGTGGTGAGAAAGGTAAGATAAACGTTCCTTGGTTTGCATTTATCTTCCTGTTGATGATAGGTGTGAATAGTGTACTTCAGAGTATGTATGGTATGGAGGAATGGCTTGCAGATGTCCGTGGTATCATAAATGTCGTATCTACCTTCATGCTCACTATGGCGATGACAGCACTCGGTGCAGATACAAGTTTTGCGAAGTTCAGACAGGCAGGAGCCAAGCCATTCTACCTTGCAGGTATGATATATGTCTGGCTCGTTGTAGGCGGATATCTCATGGCGAAGTTCTTAGTGCCTTTGATGCGATAGGTCGCTGTGCTTTATATAAGCATCGCAAGTGCCAAAGTTAATTTGTAGAACCAACAAATAATTGGATATAAGAAATAACATAATAAGCAAATTGGGAAAGGTATGTGGCTCTGTGAATCATAATCTCATATTCTTCCTGTTCATGTATGTACTTGGCATAGTTGAGAGCTATGCCGTACTACCAGAATGGAAGGGCGCGAAGGTATATGATAATCTGTACTTCGAACTCTTCTTTGACTTATTTATCCTTACTCTTCTTGTGGCGTTGGTGCCTCAGAAGATAAGGAAATTCCCGTTGCGTGCAACCGTAAAGGGCATTATCTATACCATAGCCTATTCACTTGCCATAATAGATACGTTCTGTATGGTGAAGTTTGGTAACACGATAAGTCCTTCAATGCTCCTTCTTGTAGGAGAGACAACGGGAAGTGAGACGGCAGAGTTCCTCGGAACCTACGTAAACCTTGATGTCATCTTTACGACCAATCTCGGTTGGGTGCTTCTGGTGTTGCTTGGGCATCTGCTTGTGGAGGTTATCAAGTGCAAAGTGAAAAGGATAAGGTGTAATGTTGTTTGGTGCAATCGCCTTTTGCCTTTTGTCTTTTGTCTTTTGTCAATCGTAATGCTGATAATTGGCTGGAACGATACCATAACCAATAAGCAATGCCTGATTCGTCATTTCGAGTGTAAGACGGTTGGAGATGTGGAGAAGGACATGAATCTTCACCCTTGTGTGGTTATGTATCAGCCAGTTTATCGTCTTGCTGATGCCTTCTTCTCAAATCATCTTATCTCCCTGCAGCTTGGCAGACTGAAAGATAAGGCGCAGGAGGTAGAGGCAATGACTCCTAATCAACTCGGAATACCTGACTCGCTCCTTGCTTCAAAGCCATCGAATATCATCCTTATCATAGGCGAGAGTTTCAATAAGTATCACTCTCAGTTGTATGGCTATGAGAAGAAGAACACCCCTCAGCAGGTAGCACTCGAGAAGAGTGGAAAACTTGTTAAGTTCTCGGATGTGATGGCTCCGTGGAATCTTACGAGTTTCGTCTTCAAGCATCTTATGACAACCTATACGGTAGGCGATGAAGGCGATTGGTGCGATTATCCATTGTTCTGTCAGTTGTTCAGAAAGGCAGGCTATCAGGTTAACTTCCTCACGAATCAGTTCCTTCCTCATGCCAAGGATGCCATCTATGATTTCAGCGGTGGCTTCTTCCTTAATGACGAACTGCTGAGTAAGGTGCAGTTTGATATAAGAAACGAGCAGACGCATCTGTGGGATGAGGAATTGCTAAAGGACTATGCTCGTTTGGTAGCACCACCTGAGGAATATGCAGATAGCGTTTCAACTCCTTCGCTCACTATCTTCCATCTCATGGGACAGCATGTGAACTATCGCATCAGGTGTCCGAAGGCAAAGATGAAGTTCTTTACAGGAGATTACGATTGTCCGCAGAATACTCTGAAGGAGAAGAAGAATATGGCATATTATGATTGTGCCGTATGGTATAATGATTCTGTCGTGGGTGCTATCGTTGACCGCTTCAAGGATGATGATGCCGTGATCATCTACTTCCCTGACCATGGTGATGAGGTATATGGACCAGGTTCCTTGCATCATTGTGGACGAAACCACACCACGAACATCACGAAGAATATAGCCCAGCAGGAATATGAGATTCCGATGTGGTTCTACTATACGGATAAGTATGCTAAAAGGCATCCCGATGTCGTGGCTTCTATCAAGAAGGCAAAAGATAAACCATTCATGACCGATGCGATGTCTCATCTGTTGCTCGGTTTGGCAGGTATAAAATGCAAGGACTATCGTCCGCAACTTGATTTGCTCAGTCCTCAGTATAATGAGAAGCGTCAGCGACTGATGCAGCATCTCGTGGATTATGATAAAGTAGTGAAAGAATAGGCTATGGTAAATATAAGTAAGAATGAGTCTCAGGCGATGCGTGGAATTGCTATCCTCGCTATCGTGCTACATAACTACTGCCATTGGCTCGGTAAGATGGTGCAGGAGAATGAGTATCAGTTTACTGAACATAATGTCAGACGACTGATGGTAGAACTCTCGCATCCATCATGGGAGTTGATTGTTCACCTCCTTTCTTTCTTCGGACATTATGGTGTACCCGTTTTCGTGTTCCTTAGTGCCTATGGGCTTGTGATGAAGTACGAGAAGTCTTCCATGGTTTCTGAAGGAAACAAGGAAGGTGCCCTCTCTTTCATCTGGAAGCATTACAAGAAACTATTCTTGATGATGGTTGTGGGATATACGGCATACGTATTGGTTGACTATATGACTCCCGCTCCCCGTCGCTATGAGTTCTGGAATGTAGTAGGGCAGTTGGGCATGTTCAGCAACCTATATAAAGACCCTGATCACGATATCTGGCCTGGACCTTATTGGTACTTCGGCTTGATGGTGCAGATATACATAGTGTATCGCCTGCTGTTCTATGATAGATATGCGCTGAAAAGCAGATGGCTGTTCGGAGGACTCTTTGCCGTAACATTGCTTGCTCAGTTGTTCTTCCTGCCAGAAGGCCTTGCACTACAATGGTATCGCTATAACGTGATGGGCTCTCTTCCTGTCTTCATAGCAGGAGTGATGTTTGCACGCTATAATCGCTTCAACGAGCCACCGAAGACCACTTATGTACTCTTGGCGGTAGCAAGCACCATGCTAATCTTCCTCTTCAGCCTGTGGTTCGCAACGTGGATAATAGTGCCGTTCTTCATTTGTATTGGTACGGTGGCAATAGTGAAGATACTTCCTGAGCGCCTTCTTAACCCACTCGCTTGGGTAGGAAGTATCTCTGCTGCAATGTTTGTTTGCCACCCGATAACAAGAAAGGTTATAATCCCGATATCCCGTCATGGAGATATCTTCGCAGGCTTATTGCTCTATATCGTAGCAACCATCGTGTTGGCTATTCTCTTCAAGAAACTGCTTGCTGTGGTTTCGGCAGAGAGGATGAAGTAGAAAACATATACAATCAGCAGATATGAAGATAAAGGACATAGACCTCGTAAATGTCTCCCGATTCAGGGCGGAGCACATGGGAATGGCGATGCTATTCGTCATCCTCTTCCACGTTGGATTGCCAAGGTGGAGTGACTTCTATGGCCTTCGCCGAATGGGTAACTTAGGAGTGGATATGTTCCTCTTCCTTAGTGGTGTCGGATTGTGGTTTTCGTGGATGAAGGCACCGATGGAGAAGGGTAGTGGAGCACGTGTCTTCTTCAGGGACTGGGCGCAGTTCTATTGGCGACGACTGAAGCGCATCTATCCGGTATGGCTCGTTATTGCGTGTCTGTTCTATATCCCTCGGTTTGATGGCGTGCATTGGATAGATCTCTTCGGGGATATCCTTACCAACTGGGATTTCTGGTTGCATGACGAACTCACCTTCTGGTACATCCCTGCCACTATGATGCTCTATATCTTCGCGCCTCCTTATATGGAGTTAATCCGAAGGCATCCTATCTATCATTGGCTGGTACTGATAATGGTGATGTGGTGCATACTTGTGCAATGGGTAACACCAATCCATCGTGCCGTCGGTCATATCGAGATATTCTGGAGCAGAGTGCCAATATTCTTCCTCGGCATCAATATGGGAGAGATGGTGAGGCAGAAGAAGAGTCTTGACGGACAATGTATATGGATGGTGTGGATAATGTTCCTGATGTCGCTTTGCACAAGTATATGGCTTGAACAGGAGATACATGGTCATTTTCCTCTATTCATAGAGAGAATGCTCTACATACCTCTTACGGTAACAACGATAATCTTGCTCAACCGTTTGTTCAGAAGAACGCCTCTGTGGTTCAACAAGACGGTGGCATGGTTTGGCGCCCTGAGTCTTGAGGCGTACCTGATACATATCGAATTCGTTCTGAAGCCCCTTGAGAAGAATACCGACCTTGGATACTGGGCTACATTCCTCATCACCGTGGCTGCAACGATGCCATTGGCATGGCTCCTGCATTTCGCGTACAAAAAACTCACCCGACAATGAAACATATCATCCAATTAACGAGGCCATATCAGTGGGTTAAGAATATATTCATTATTCTGCCACTCTTCTTCGGTGGAGCACTTACCGATAGAATGTCTGTCATCTACACCCTGATGGCATTCTTCGCCTATAGTTTTACTGCATCTTCCATCTATTGCTATAATGATATCATTGATGTGGAAGATGACCGTAGGCATTCCGAGAAGTGCAAGCGACCTATTGCATCGGGTGCTGTGAGCATTCGCCAGGGCTATTGCATCATGGTCTTCATGCTGCTGCTTGCCATATCTATCATTGCCTTCATGGGTGAGAGGGCTTTGATTGTAGGTGGAGTGGTGTTGGTGTATTTCATTCTTGATATACTCTATTGCCGACTCTTCAAGCACTATGCCATAGTGGATGTGTGTGTGCTTTCCTTCGGTTTTGTACTGCGAATACTTGCTGGTGGCTTTGCTTCTGACATCATGCCTTCCCATTGGCTCGTCATGATGACGTTCCTGCTTGCCCTTTTCCTCTCCTTTGCCAAGCGTAGGGACGATGTGGTTAGGATGATGAAGACGGGCGAGGCACCTCGCCATAACACGGAACGATACAACCTTACGTTCATCAATCAGGCTGTTACCATTACTGCAACCGTAACCCTTGTGTGCTACATCATGTACACCATATCGCCTGCGGTCATTGAGCGTACAGGTTCAGAATATGTCTATCTCACCTCGGTATTCGTGATACTCGGTTTGCTGAGATACATGCAGCTCACCCTTGTTGATGAGAAGACGGGCGACCCAACGAAGATGCTATACTCGGATCACTTCCTGCAGTTGGTCATCGTGATGTGGTTCGCTTCGTACCTTATTATAATATATAACCCATTTGATTAAATGAAGAGATACTATTTCTCCGACTTCGATGGTACGCTGACCACTACCGACTCCATGATGTCTATCATCATACATCAGCGAGGAAAGTTCGGTTTGGCTCTTGCCATGCTTCGTATCCTTCCATGGGTGATACTCATGTTCATGGGAAGATACTCCAATCAGCGTACTAAGGAGCGCCTGCTTCATAACTGCTTTGGAAAGATGACTGAAGAGGAGTTCAATGCCTTCTGTCAGGACTTTGCTGATAGGCATAGACATATCCTTCGCAAGAGTCTCTATGATAATCTCATGGAATACCAGCGTCGGGGCGATGAGGTGGTAGTGGTAACGGCAAGTCCTGAGAACTGGGTTAGTCGACTTGTGCCAGAGTTCAAGGTGTTGGGTACGAAGATGGAGTTCTCGCAACGCTTCACAGGCAGATTCCTCACCCCCAACTGCTATGGTTGGGAGAAGGTGAACAGAATACTCCGGGCTTATCCCGAACTTGAAAGCGATAGAGCATCTTTCCACGTTACAGCCTTTGGAGACTCTCGTGGCGATAAGGAAATGCTTGAGTTTGCTGATGAGCAGTATTTTAAGCCTGTATAAAAGATAATGAAGAGTATAACAGATATATTCAAGATACACAAGGATGAACATTGGATGGCATTAGTGTCATTCCTACTCTTTGCGTTCCTCAATTTCCTTTCGGTGTATAAGTACTGGGATAGGTTCAGCGCACTCTCTGACAACTATCACAAGCTCTTCGTGCGTTATTTCTCTATCTCAGGCTTCGACCCTCTCACATACGAGGTTGTGTCCGACTGGGATACAGCCTATAACGTATATCGCCATCCGTTGCTCGCATTCTTCATGTGGCCTTTCTATCTGCTGAATCAAGGACTGATGTCTCTTACAGGCAAGAACTTTGCAACGGTCATCACAGCCCTTATCATCATCTTCTGTGCCTTCTATTCAGCAATCTTCCTCTTCCGAATCTTCAAGAATATCATTAAGGTGAAGGTACGTGAGGCTTATCTGCTTACAGCCCTCACGTTCAGCATGTCGTTCATCATGCTCTCAGCTATGGTGCCCGACCATTTCATCATGTCGATGTTTGCCCTCACCCTCACGCTGTATCTTTCGGGAAAGAAACTGATTGGCGGTTCGGCACTCAATATGTGGCAGACCATCGCTATGTTCATCCTCACGGCTGGCATCTCCCTCAATAATGGTCTTAAGATATTCCTTGCAGGACTTGTTACTCGTCGCAAGCGTTTCTTCGAGTGGCGCTACCTGCTCTTTGCCGTTATCATCCCATGTGCCATGATATGGGGCTTTGCCCGTTGGGAATACCGCACCTACGTATGGCCTAAGGAAATGGCGCGTAATGAGGTGAAGGCGAAGAAGAACCGTGAATACGTAGAGAACATACGTAAGCGGGTGCGTGACTCCATCGGCTCTGAGGATTCCGCTGCCGTTGAGGCTCTTACCAAGAAGATACAGAAGGAGAAGGCTAAGGCTAAGTATCTTCGTGACCGTAAGAAGATATGGAACAAGAATACAGGTAAGCCGATAGCGCAGGGAGAGTTCATGCGATGGACCGACAAGACCACCTCTCGATGGGATGTTACCGTGGAATGTCTCTTTGGTGAAGGCATTCAGTTGCATCGTGACCATCTCCTTGGTGATGTCCTGCGTAATCGTCCGCTGATTGTTCGTTACGATATAGGTAGCATAACTGGCTATATCAACTATCTCGTGGAAGCCATCATCGTGGGTTGCTTCCTCATCGGAGTATGGATGGGCAGAAAGAAACTGTTCCTCTGGACGGCTCTCTCCTTCCTCTTCCTCGATATGGCTCTGCACATGGGCCTCGGCTTCGGTATCAACGAGATATACATCATGTCGGCTCACTATCTCTTCGTACTGCCTATTGCCATGGCGTATCTCTTCAAGTCTATAGAAGACAGGAAGAAGTGTTCTGATGTGATGTTTGCCGTGTGCACCGTTGCTACAGTATGGTGCTTTGCGTGGAATATAGGTAATATAATATCATATTGTCTATGAAGAATTATCTGATAAGACATAAGGAATCGCTGTTAGTCGCACTTCTTGGACTTGTGATTGTTGTAGCACTCAATATTATGATGCTGCATTATCACTATCAGCCGTGGACAAATCCGAAGGTGGGTTTCTGGAGTGCCTTCTGGAATAGATGGGAGGTATCAGGCTTCGACCCATATACTTACATCGTGGTGTCAAAGTGGCGCCCTCTCTATGTCCTTTCACGCCATCCTCTTCTTGCTGGAATGATGTGGCCGTTATCAGAACTTAATGGCTGGCTGATGGAGAAAACGGGTGTCAACTGCGCAATCTTCATAGTAGGTGTGCTCCTCGTGCTGTTGAGCCTTAGTGCCTGGATGCTGATGTATAGAATCCAGCGACGATTATTGGAAATGAGCGCATGGATGAGTCTGTTGCTCACGCTCTTCTTTTATTCGTTCTCGCATGTCATGCTCACCATCTTCGTTGAGGATCACATGGCAATGACACTTCCTCTGCTCCTTTTGAGCGTGTATCTTGCAGGAAAGGCAATAAAGCGAGGAAAGACGATGCCGTTATGGCAATCACTTCCCCTGCTCTTTGTCTCTACAGGTGTGACCACGACAAACTGCGTTAAGATCGGTCTCTCTGATATCTTTACCCAGTGGGGCAGGAAGTCGTTCGGTAGGATAGTCGTTCATTTTCTCGTCTATCTCATCCCGATGTCTGTGATAGCAGGATTCTATTTCTATCAGGAACATACCACGCAGATTGAGGAGAAACATAACATAGAGAGAACTGTAAATAAGCGTATGCAGCGTGATTCCGTTTTTGCTGTAAAGTGGAAGAAGGAACTTGCCGACAATGAGAGACGCAAGCATGAACAGCTTGTTCAGTTGTCATTTGTTACCAACACCGACTACAAGATAGATCGTCTGCCATCCCTCGTGGAAAATGTCTTCGGTGAAGGCTTTATCTTGCATAATCGTTACCCGCTACGTGACTCGAACAAGAACCACCGTCCTGTGCTCGTGAAATATAAGTATTGGTGGAACTACCTCCTGGAAGGAATGATCGTGGTACTGTTCATTACAGGTGTGTTCTGTGGGAGGAAAGAGCGCCTTATGTGGATGGTGATGTCAATGTTCCTGTTTGATATGTTCCTTCATGTCGGACTCAATTTCGCTTCTGCCGATGTGTATATCATGACAGCCCATTGGGCATTTGTCATCCCTGTAGCCGTGGCATATCTCATAAAGAAAACAATGGTGTCGCCTAAACTGAACATAGCAGTTGTGGCTGCAGTCATTTTTCTCACCATCTATATGTGGGTGCATAATCTTCAAATTATAATACCGCATATTATCCGATAGATGAAGGTTCTGATCTTAAGCACATTCCAGTCCTCTGGTGGGGCGGCTATTGCTGCTGCCCGACTCATGCACGCCCTTCAGCAGAATGGTGTGGAGGTGTCTATGCTCTGCCGAAAGAATATCGCCTTCGGTTCTGCCGCCCTTCGTAAGCAGTCATGGACCAGTATCTTCGAACGTGCATATATATGGATGTGTAACGGATTCTCAACCAAGAATCTGTGGGCTACAGACATAGCAGTCTTCGGGCAGGATATCACTCACACACGTGAGTATAGGGAGGCTGATGTCATCCATCTTCATTGGGTAAACCAGGGATTCATTTCCCTTTCCTCCATTCAGAAGATGCTCGATGATGGCAAGAAAGTGGTATGGACTATGCACGATGCGTGGAACTCCATGGGAGCCTATCATCTCAAGATTCTGCAGAAGCATGATTATCTTGAGCGCACCACCTATGAGCGCAAGCAGAAACTATATGCTGGGGCGAGGATTCAGTTCGTCACCTGTAGCCAATGGCTTATGAACGAAGCCTTGAAGAGTACGCTAATGGCCGACCAGAAGGTCACGGCTATTCCTAATCCTCTCGACATAGGAATCTTCGCCCCTCAGCCGCATCCTAATCGTCGTAAGGTGCTGTTCGTTGCCCAGAATGTCAACAATGAGATGAAGGGAATGCGATACCTTGATGAGGCTGCGAGGATAATCAATGCTGATGCCAGCCGTAAGGTGGAAATAATAGCATTGGGCAGGGACATCCCTTATATCTCAGATATCCATGAGATGGCTCGTCTCTATGCCTCTGTTGATGCCTTCGTGCTGCCTTCTCTCTCCGAGAACCTCCCTAACACCATCATGGAGGCAATGGCATGCGGAACGCCGTGCGTGGGCTTCCGTGTAGGTGGTATTCCTGAGGAGATAGATCATCTTGAGAATGGCTACCTCGCCAACTATAAGGATTCTGAAGACCTTGCCAAGGGCATACTCTATGTGCTTGATGAGCAGAACCATCAGCGACTTGCCGAGAATGCGCGGCAGAAGATAATCAATTGCTATAGTGAGAAAGCCGTAGCAGAGCGTTACATCGATATTTACACCAATGAGCAATAGGAAATTCTCCATCATAACCGTCACGTGGAATAATGCTGACGGACTTCAGAGGACACTCCAGAGTGTGAGTGCCCTCGATTATCCGAGCCTTGAGGTTATCGTTGTCGATGGCGCAAGTACTGATAGCACCTCGTCTGTCGTCTCTTCCTTCGGCAACCTTGTCAGTGTCTTCGTTTCTGAGAAAGACAACGGCATCTACAACGCCATGAACAAGGGTATCACCCATGTCACGGGCGATTATGTGGTCTTTATGAACGCTGGCGACTGCTTCGCCGATGCCGATGTGTTGTCGAAGGTGGCTCAGGTTGATGCAGATATCATCCTTGGTGGTGCAAGGTATGGTGATTCCGTCCGACTTGTCCCTGAACGTATGTCGCTCTATGATGTCCTCTCACTCGGCATCAATCATCAATCCACTTACTACCGTGCCGACATCCTCCGTGAATATCGTTTCGATGAGAGTTACAGGTATATAGCCGACCTCAAGTCGGTTGTTGAGCCTATGGCTCGTCGTCATGCCTCCGTTGCTACCATCCCATCCATCCTGTCCGTCTGCGAGGGTGGGGGAGTAAGCAAGCAGCATTGGCGTGATACCCTCACAGAGAACCGCCGCATCGTGGCAGAGGTCGTGGAGCCATACTACCGTGACGACTACCAGCGCTTTTCTCGCATTAGTAATGCCATGCTCGATGACTTCATCGTGCTATCACATTTCCATAGCATCTTCCCATTGCTTCGCTTTATGGCAAAGGTAATGCGTTTCCTCAATTCCAAATTCAAGCATATCCCACTATGACCATAACAATACTTGTTCCCGTCTATGGCGTGGAGAAATACATAGAAGAGTGTGCCGAATCCCTCTTTTCGCAGAAATATGATGATATTGAGTATATCTTCTGCGATGACTGTACTCCTGATCGGAGTATAGATATTCTGCGTAAGGTAGTTGAACGACATCCTAAACGTGAAGGGCATGTCAGAATTATCCGTAATGAGCAGAATAAGGGACTTGGAGGAACTCGATTGCACCTTATCTCGGAAGTCAAGACAGACTATTTCCTTATTGTGGATAGTGATGATGTTTTGCCATTGAATGCTGTTGCCGCTCTTGCAAGTAAGATGAAAGAGGCAGATACTGATATTGTGGATGGAGCATATTCTGTTTATGCAGATGAGAAGTCGGCAAAAGCAATACTTCCTCCACATGATTCTCCGTCAAAGTATCTTGATAAGATACTCTGTCAGAACATCATTCTTCCTCGTGTGTGGGGAAGACTCTACAAGACATCCGTTCTGCAGCAGGTTAAAGATCTCTTTATTGAGGGAATAGACTTTGCGGAGGATATTTGTGCCACAAGCAGATTGGCATGTGTTACATCACGCTCATGGACAGACGAGGTGGTTTATTACTATCGTACAGATAATATAAACTCCTATACTCGCAATATAACGAAGAAGAACATTCTCTCATATTTCCGTGCTATGGCTGTGGTTCTTTCGTTCTATCATCAGCGTAAAGGACATCTGCCAATGTCGCTTGAGATAGGTGTACTTAACGCATATCGTGAGTGTGGAAGATCTAATATAGCCATCAGTCTTGCAGATGAAACTATAGGTTATGTGCCTGAACGCTTTACTGCACAGTTGCTATACAAATTGTTTCATTGTAAGTCAAAACTGGTATTAAAGATTGCTGATTTCCTTTATAGATTGGTTAGGGAAATATAGTGTTATAGTATGTCCGAAACTCTAAAACAAAAAACGGCGAAAGGCCTTTTCTGGGGAGCGCTAAATAGCGGCACGACTCAGATACTCAATCTCATCATTGGTATCATCCTTGCGCGTCATCTGACCAAGGGTGACTATGGTGTCGTGGGTGTGCTTACGGTCTTTACTGCCATTGCTGGCGACCTTCAGAGTGCAGGATTTACGCAAGGACTTGTTAATCTGAAAAAGCCAACGGCACGCGATTACAACTCCGTGTTCTCGTTTAATGTATGTATGTCGATGCTGATGTATGCCGTACTCTTTTTATGTGCGCCATTCATAGCCGACTATTTCCACCAGCCTTGTCTCATCTCTGTCTCACGTGTGGTGTTTCTCACATTCTTCATATCCTCGCTCGGTATAGCTCATGGAGGATATATGGCAAAGAATATGATGAATAAGGAACTTGCCATAATCGGTGCACTTGCTCTTATAATCTCAGGAACAGTCGGTATCATACTTGCATTTCTCGACTTTGGCTATTGGGCTCTTGCCTGGCAGCAGGTCACCTATATGATAGTTGTGAATCTTGGACGTTATTATTATGTACGTGATTGGCGTCCGCGTCTTTCGCTCGACTTTGGTCCTGTGCGTTTGATGGCACCATTTGCCATGAAAATACTCGTAACAAAGATTATCAACACGATATCTACCAACATCCTTACTGTTATCTTTGGTAGACGATTCACCATCCGTGAGGTAGGAAGCTATACTCAGGCTTTCAAATGGGATACTATGGCGTATTCTCTTGTCGCAAACACGGTAGGACAGATAGCCCAACCCGTACTCGTTGAGGCTGAGAAGAATCAGGCATTTCGTAAGATGCTTCGTTTCACCTGCTTCCTCTCCATGCCACTTATGTTAGGTTTTGCTCTTGTTGCCAAGGAATTCATCCTCATCACGATTAAGGAAGAATGGATAGAGTGTGTGCCTTTGCTTCAGGTATTGTGTATCTCAGGCGCTTTCATGCCAATTCACACAATGTATCAGAATCTTGCTATCAGCCGAGGCAGAAGCGATATTTACATGTGGCTCAATATCGGTCAGATAATACTTCAGATAGGCATTGTTCTTGCTTTCTCCAGTTATGGTATGTTTGTAATGGTGGCAGCCTATTCTGCCATGATGATTCTCTGGCTTCTGCCATGGCATTTCTTTGCAGGAAGACTCATCGATTACAGTTGGTGGGAAGCCTTTAAGGATATTGCTCCGTTTGCGCTTACTGCAGTTGCCACTATGGCAATAACGTATTACGCTACAAGTATGTTCACAAACGTATATCTCATATTTGTTTCTCGTTGTTTCCTTGCTGCTATTATCTATTATGTTGTAATGAGACTTGCGAAGGTACAAATCCTTGCCGAATGTGAGGCTTTTGTGAAGAGTAAACTATAATCTCACGTTATTCCATATATAACATAGGCCTTGCCATCTCCCTTCGCACTCACTCCACTATGATACCATAGTAAATCTGCCATGAACGCAACAAATATGCGTGTTTGGAGTTTTTGTAGCGGAGGTACAGTAGAATTAAATAGGAGTAATGACGAAGGATTCTAGGGGCACTTTTAAACGAGAAATACCTATATTTTCCAGTTTTTACCTATATATGAAAAGCGGAAATATAGGTATATAGATATGTGGGTAGGAATGTAAAGTGTTGATATACTGTAAGATAAACACAAGCATGCCTATATTTATACCTATATAGGTATTTCCATCTGTATATGTAATCTCGATATAAAAATTGGTACAGTAATTGTAATTTAAATATATATATATAAATAATACTTTTATTATTCTTTTTACCTACACTTCACCTATATACCTATATATAGGTAAAAATATAGGTGAAAGCATAAATATATGGATGAATATTTCTTGACGAGTGGTGTAATGTCTTGATGCTTAGCATGTTGGGGGATTGGGTGGATTCATTGGGTGCATGGAGAATTTCCTTCAAAGATACCTATATTGCTTTTTGAGGATATAGGTATATAGGTGTGATGTAGTTCTTAGTGGTTCACCATCACTTAAAAAAGAAAAGAGGCAAGGACTATTTAAATCCATGCCTCTTTATATCTTTACTTTAATCGTACATGTTGAGGAAAAGTTCTGCACACCAAAGTTGCCACTTCTGGTTACCTGTGAGATTTGCCATTGGAATGTCCTTGCGGAACTCACTTCGCTTAGGACCTGCCCAATCCTTGAATATCGCATCGACAGGGCGAGGCATTGGAATCTTGAATGGGATTTCCAGTTCAGGGTACTTGATGGCGTATAGACCGCGTACAAGGTACTTTGGCTCGCCATTGCGTACTCGCTCCATATCAAGAGGCTCAGCCATTACAAGTCGTGCGTATGGATCATAGTATGGCAGTTCTGCACATGCAAAGGCATTGAGATATGATGAAGAACTCTCGATGGAGAAAACCTCGTCCATGAACTTCATATAGTCGATGCCATCTGTGCCTAATCGATACTGCTCATAGAGGTCGTCCTGTGAAATCGGGTTGGCAAGAACGAGTTCTGGCTCAAGGAAGGTATAGCGTTTCTTGAAGCCTTCATAATCCCATTTTGGTGTGATGAGTTTATCCATACCACCGAAGATGAGGTCGGCACTTTCACCAACGAGCATCATCTGCACCCCGTCTTTCTTTGCCATCATGGCAGCCTTGTAAATCTGAGGTTCGATAGAGTGGACAGGTGCATACTTTCGTGACATTACTACTGGGGTGTAGTGCTTATAGTCATCGAAGGTAATCTCGATAAGGTGGTGTACGAGATTGAATTTCTCGCAATATTTCTTTGCACGCTCTACATCAGCGTTAAACTCGCCGGAATTAGATGTGAATGTGTATGCGTGACTTCCTGGCTTGAGGTAGGCTGCGAGGTTGGCGCTATCCATGCCTCCTGATAGGAGAATACCGATGTTATCGTATTGTGCGTATAGGGCATCAACTTGTTTCTGTATCTCGTTGTCGATGTCTTCGGATGTAACGACTGGGATTTTGTCCTCGTCCTTAATTGCTTGATAGTTCTGGTGCTTGAATCCCTTATAGAAATCCATACCATCCTTCCAGATGTAGCGGAAGGCGATATATGAACTGAGGCAAAAGTCTTTGTTTGTCATTGTTTCTTTTGTTTTGGAGTACTCCTTATTGTTCCTTGTTTATATGTTCTGGTGTTTCGTTTACCCAACCGCGGCTCTGGCGCAAGGCTTCCGTGATCTTTGTTGATGATATACCCTTGGTGTAAGGGAAATAGATAATCTTGACACCAGCCTTTGCAAATTCTTCTTCGTATTTCTGCCATTTCTCTGTGCCGTACCAGTCATCGCCAACGAAAAGATATGATGCGCCGAGTTTCTTGCACATGGTTAACTTGTCCATGTCATCCTGTGGTACTACTGCATCCACATATTTTATACTGCGCACAATCTCCAGTCGGTCCTCAAAGGGAATCATCGAGTGCTTGCCTTTGTAGGTCACAAGGTTGTCGGTAGTAACGCCAACAATAAGTTTGTCGCACATGCCCTTGGCGTTTTTTAGAAGATTGAGATGCCCGATGTGAAAAAGGTCATAGACACCTGCAGTGTATCCTATTGTCATTGTTCGTATTTTTTTAGTCAGTGAATTTTTCGGATTCTCGATATTCCGTTTTTTTGTTTCTATATTATCAGTTTCCTTCCTGCCTTTATGTCGTCAAGAGCTTCTTCTATTGTGACACGCTTGGTGAGGTTACAGTAGTGACGAAGTGTTTCGTGGGCCATGACGCGTTTTTCCACAGGCGGAGGTGTCATATAGTCACCATAAAGTTTTGTGAGATAAGCATCATATGCGTGTGGAATCATAACCTTCAGGTCATTGAATGGAACTTCTATGAGATCTTCAAACCACTCTGTACGGAATACCTTGCCAGGCCATGTAGCGACACAGACACTGTAAGGTCCTTCTTGTGTGGCAAACCACGCCTCGCGCTTTTGTATCTCTTTGAGGAGTGAGTCCTTCTTCCACCATAGCAGTTTGTGCATCATGTATGAGTGTTTGAGGTCGTGATTACCGCTCTTCATCGCATCTGCAAACCCCATTGTGTTGAGACTATGCTGGTAGTTCCAAATTAGTTTTTGGTAGTCATGCTGCATTGCTGTTACTTCGTCCTCGCTCATATCAAAGCTGTCCATTGGGAAGATGTCGATGTAAACACCTGTTATGAATGGGTACTGCGGGTATTCCCAGATGCTGGTGTTTATGTCTTCAATCTTTGCAAATGGCAGGTAGTAGCCATGATCGTTAATAGACGAAATCTTATAGCCCGTATTTGAGAATGCAGAAGTCATACCAAGGAGTATGTTATAATCCTTGCGAGGCATGTAGATATCAATATCGTCATCCCATGGAATGATTCCTTGATGTCTGACTGCACCTAAGGCCGTGCCGCCACAGGCATAGAACTTGAGGTTATGCTTGTTTAGAAAGTCTATGGTGAAGGCAAAGGCTTTGAAAAGTAGTTTGCCGAAGACATTATCGAAGTTATCCATTTTCTTGCTTATAGTTTTTTTATAGCATACATCCATAGTGGTCAACGATGCCGAGGAGATGCTTATGCTTATCGGCAACGAGAACGCTGTGAACCTTATACTTCTGCATTACAGCCTGAATGGCAGTGATCTTTGTTGTTGGAAGCACAATCTTTGGTGATGTGGTCATGATGTCGCTCACCTTATGATTGAAGAACTGCTCCTGCCAACGCTCGGTAGCACGACGTATGTCACCGTCAGTAATAAGCCCGATAATACGGCCTTCCTCATCCAATGATACTCCCATTCCAAGTTTGCCGCGACTGACCTCGATGATAGCCTCTCCAAGGCGCATGTCTGCAGGAATTATAGGGAGGTTTTCCTTGAACATCACATCCTCGGCGGTGGTGAGAAGTCGCTTGCCGAGAGAACCTCCAGGATGGAACTGCGCGAAGTCGTTTGGCTTGAAGTTACGCATGCGAACCAATGCACAAGCAAGTGCATCACCCATCACCATTGTTGTGGTGGTAGAGGATGTTGGTGCAAGGTTGAGAGGGTCAGCCTCATGGTCAACGGCAATGTTGAGGTGGCACATTGAGTATTGTGCGAGAAGTGACTTAGGGTTTCCTGTAACTCCGATGATAGGTACGTTGCGCTCCATGAGCAATGGTATGAAGCGAAGAAGCTCATCGGTGTAGCCAGAGTATGAAATTGCCATCACCACATCATTCTTGTCAATCATTCCGAGGTCGCCATGGTAGGCGTCAAGAGGATTCAGGAAGAATGAAGGTGTGCCAAGAGAGGCAAGTGTAGAGGCGATTTTCTCTCCC
Organism: Prevotellaceae bacterium UBA1710; assembly: GCA_002317355.1. Taxonomy (GTDB): domain Bacteria; phylum Bacteroidota; class Bacteroidia; order Bacteroidales; family Bacteroidaceae; genus Prevotella. Next base: position 77,227 of record DCJC01000056.1, read on the forward strand.
ACATGACCGCTTTTGCCAACGCCAGTGACAATAAGCTTACCCTTACAATTATATATCAATTCCACCGCTTTCTGGAAGTTGTCGTCGAGCAGTGGAATGAGGTTTAGGATAGCCTGAGCCTCGTCTTTAAAGCATTTTATGGCGGAGTCCTTTATGTCCATAAGGTGTTAATAAAGTTCGCGGAAACCTTAATGTTATATTAATTTAAATCACGTGCAAAGGTAAGATAATTTTTTGTTATCTCCAAATTTTTTCGTATCTTTGCACTCAATGAACCAAAATCGAATATTCAAAATAACCATAATAGCCTGTATTTTAATGCTATGTCTGGGTGTTTATGCAAAGGAGGAATTCACATCTACCGAGCAATCTCAGATTAGTGTTGAGACTCCGGGCCTCTTCTCTCATTCAAATGCTTTCCAAGTGGATTTTGCCCAACTTGCCAAGAATGAGTATTCTTTCCCTCTTCCTGTTGGAAAGATTGCAGATGTAACCCCTGCTGATATTCTTATTGAAACCACTAAAGGTGATGCTGTAAAGGCTATGTTTGGTGGAGTCGTAAGATTGTCTCGTAATATCCAGCAATTTGGTAATGTTATCGTAATCCGTCACGACAACGGACTTGAAACTGTCTATGGCCGTAATGCGCAGAACCTTGTCAAGGTGGGACAGCGTGTGACTGCTGGACAGACTATCGCTATCGTCGGTGGTGAAGGAAATCGCACTTCTCTGCTCTTTGCCATTATGGTGAATGGTCGAAGAATTAATCCAGAGACAATTCTTGATGTTGATGCTCATGCTCTTCATCGTCAGGTGGTGACTTTTAAGAAAGTAGGTAATGGAATTTCGGTTTCTACTACCCGTAAGGAACGTAAGAAGGAACCTGAAGGTATGAGTATGGATACCAACAATCCATTCGGTGACAATGCCGTTTATCGTCTTGACCTTACTGCCATCAAGTCATGGCACTATCCATTGGCTGACTCACATGTTATCAGCGGTTATGGTGGCAAGAGACATCACTCTGGTGTTGATATCAAGAATGCGCCAAACATGGAGGTGTATGCTGCCTTTGACGGATTGGTGGTGCAGTCGGGTAATTTCTCCGGCTATGGAAAGTGTATCACGATACGCCATCCTAACGGACTTGAGACTCGTTATTCCCACAATAGCAAGAACTATGTTAATGTAGGCGACAAGGTGAAGGCTGGTGATGTGATTGGCACAACGGGTCGCACAGGTCGTGCTACGACGGAGCATCTTCACTTTGAGACTCGCATCAACGGTCGTGCCTTTGATCCTGCATACGTATTTGACCATGCTACCCACAGCTTGCAAAAATGCACATTGCAGTTCAAGAAGAATGGTAGCGTTAGCAGACTGAAATAAGGAAATAGGGAAATCCCTACCTGACTTTCGGGATTATATCTTTTTTATCTTGATAATACTTATTAACTTTGCACCCAGAACAACAAAAAGGTATGTAATTTTCAAGTATTATGAAGAAGACTATTGTAATTGGTGCTTGTGGCTTGTTGATGCTCACTTCTTGTGGCTCAACAGCTGGTAGTGGTGCATTGAATGGTGCTATGTTCGGTGGCTGGTTCGGTTCAGCTATAGGTGGCATTTTTGGTGGCCATTATGGCCATGATGTCGGTACTGTAGTCGGTATGGCTACTGGTGCTGCAATAGGTGCTGCTAATGGTGCGAGGATAGAGGCTCGTGATGCTGAGCGTTTGGAAGAATATCATGAGCGTATGCGACGCAGAGGTGTAGAGCGCTATGGTCGTGATGATGACTACGATAGTAGATTCGATTCAACCAATTCAGGCAATGATGTCATTGAGTTTGAGTCGAGTGTGGCAGATTCTAATTCTAAGGTTTTCGAACTGAAGAATATTCGTTTCTCGGATTCAAATAATGATGGTGTACTTCAGCGCTCTGAGGTCGGAAAGATTTCGTTTGAGATCAAGAATGTCTCCTCTCAGGTGCAGTATGACCTGATTCCTTCCGTAGTCGAGGCTTCTGGCAATAGTCATATTCGTATTTCGCCTTCTGCCCGTATAGAAAATATTGCTCCTGGCCAGACTCTCCGTTATACAGCTATGGTGCTGTCTGATGGAAAATTGAAGGATGGCAAGGCTCGTTTTGAGGCTTCGGTATCACTTGATGGCAGAGTTCAGGGTAGTGAAGTGTCTATTGAAGTCCGAACAAGTAAAATGAAGTAGGCATTCAAAGCTATTTTCGACAAAAAAACTGTAAAACATACTGCATTTTGATTATTTTTTGTTACCTTTGCACTCAGCAAACGTAAACAACCAATAATCTCAAGGAAAATGCAATAAGAAGACTCCTCCTTGAAGTAAGGGGGAGTCTTTTTATTTGTTTTAGGGTAATGTACTTGCTGAGGTTGTTGAACAACAGAAAACTTTGAACTTCAAGATATGAATTCTACTCCACTACGCGACGTTACTTTTCTCAATCTGATGGTTAGACGCATCTACAGGGTGCTTATCATCGCTAATCCATACGACGCCTTCATGCTCGAGGATGATGGTCGTATTGATGAGAAACTGTTTAATGAATATACAGAACTTGGTCTTCGCTATCCACCTACGTTTACTCAGGTGAGTACAGCAGAAGAGGCTCGTGCCGTGCTCACATCGGTTGATGTGAACCTCGTAATCTGTATGCCTGGTAACGTGGATAATGATGCCTTTGATGTGGCTCGTGAGGTGAAGGCCGACTTCCCTCAACTGCCTTGCGTGGTACTGACACCATTCAGCCATGGTATTACCCGAAGAATGCAGAATGAGGACTTGTCAATGTTCGACTATGTATTCTGCTGGTTGGGTAACACTAACCTCATCCTCTCTATCATCAAGCTCATAGAGGATCGCATGAACCTTGAGCATGATATTCAGGAGGCAGGCGTTCAGGTTATTATGCTTGTAGAGGATAGCATTCGTTTCTATTCGTCACTTCTCCCTCATCTCTATAACTTCATCCTTGCACAGAGCCAACGCTTTGCTACAGAGGCGCTCAACCCTCATGCGGCTGCTCTTCGTATGCGTGGAAGACCAAAGGTGGTGCTTGCACGTAACTACTCAGAGGCTGTGGAGATTTATGATAAGTATAAGGAGAACATGCTCGGAGTAATCTCTGATGCACGTTTCCCTATAACTGGCTATACCCAGCTCAATGGTGAGAGCGAGAAGGTGGCAGATGCAGGCTTCCAGTTGCTTGACTATATCCGTACTCAGGATGAGTATGTGCCTCTGATAATGGAGAGCGCAGAACTGGAGAATGAGGCTATCGCAAAGGCAAAGGGTTATCGCTTCATTGATAAGAACTCAAAGAAGATAAGCGTTGACCTTCGTAAGGAGATGGAAGAGCACATGGGATTTGGTGACTTCCTCTTCCGTGATCCAGAGACACATGAGGTGATTCATCGTGTGCGTTCGCTCAAGGAACTTCAGGATCATATCTTCAGCGTGCCTCGTGAGTCGATGCTCTATCACGTGTCACGAAACCACGTATCTCGTTGGCTCTCTGCCCGTGCTATCTTCCCTGTGTCTGCCTTCCTTAAGCATATCACATGGCATAAGCTTCAGGATGTGGATGCCCACCGACAGATTATCTTTGACGCCATTGTGCAGTATCGTCACATGAAGAATATAGGTACGGTGGCAGTATTCGACAGGTTGAAGTTTGATGCCTATAGTCACTTCGCCCGTATCGGTGAAGGCTCTCTTGGAGGTAAAGGCCGTGGTCTTGCTTTCCTCGATAACGTGATAAAGAGTAAGGAGGAGTTCCATCAGTTTGAAGGTGTGAAGGTCTCTATTCCGAAGACCGTGGTGCTTTGTACCGATGTCTTCGATAAGTTTATGGAAGAGAATGACCTCTATCCGATAGCCTTGAGTGATGCTTCTGATGAGGAAATCCTTGAGGCATTCCTTGAGGCACAGTTCCCTGAGGATATGCGTCACGACTGCGAGATATTCATCAATGCAACCAAGTGTCCGCTCGCCATTCGTTCGTCTTCGCTTCTTGAGGATAGCCACTATCAGCCTTTTGCTGGTATCTATTCTACATACATGATTCCTTACCTTGAAGACCGTGAGACGATGCTCCGTATGCTTGCAAAGGCTATCAAGAGCGTGTATGCTTCGGTGTTCTATCGTGACTCAAAGGCTTATATGACTGCTACTTCGAATGTCATTGACCAGGAGAAGATGGCGGTTGTGCTTCAGGAGGTGGTGGGTAAGCCTCACCTTTGTAATGGTAAGCAGATGTATTATCCGAATATGTCGGGTGTGCTTCGCTCGCTCAACTATTATCCTATTGGTGATGAGACTTCGGAAGAGGGTATCGCATCACTTGCTATGGGATTGGGTAAATATATCGTAGATGGTGGCAGAACCCTCCGTGTGTGCCCTTATCACCCTCAGCAGGTACTTCAGATGAGTGAGATGGAGATTGCTCTGAAGGAGACTCAGACTGTATTCTATGCCCTCGATATGAGTAATGCTGATGAGAACTTCAAGGTTGACGATGGCTTCAATATCGAGCGTGTAAGAGTGAAGGAAGCCGACTATGACGATGGCTCTATGCGCCATATCGTTTCTACCTTCGACCTGTATGATCAGGTTATTCGTGATGGTCAGTATGATGGTGGCAGAAAGCTCATCTCTTTCGTTGGAGTCTTGCAGAATGGTGCTGCTCCGATTCCTGAGTTGATGCAGATGGCAATGAAGTTCGGTTCGGAGGCTATGCGTCGCCCTGTAGAGATAGAGTTTGCTGCCAATATCAATGGCGATAAGACCGTGGATTTCTATCTGCTTCAGATTCGTCCTATCGTGGATTCCAAGCAGGAACTCAATGAAGACCTCACGGAAATCCCAGACGAGGAGTGTCTTATCCGCACATCAAATTCGCTTGGTCATGGTATCTCTGAGGATGTCGTTGATGTTGTCTATGTCAAGACAGACGAGAACTTCACAGCATCTAATAATCCGTATGTAGCTGATGATATCGAGCGCATCAACCGTGGGTTCCTTGAGCGAGGTGAGAACTATATCCTTGCAGGTCCTGGTCGTTGGGGCTCAAGCGACTATTGGCTTGGTGTCCCTGTCAAGTGGCCTCATATCAGCGCTTCAAAGCTCATTGTGGAGGTAGGGCTTGACAACTATCGTGTTGATCCTTCGCAGGGTACTCACTTCTTCCAGAACCTCACCTCACTTGGCGTTGGTTACTTCACCATTAATCCATATCGTGGTGAGGGTATTTTCCGCAAGGAGATACTTGATGCGATGCCTGCTGTAGAGGAAACAAAGTACGTGCGTCATGTACGTTTCTCTAAGCCATTAAAGATAATGATGGATGGCATGAAGCAGCTTGGTGTGGTAATGCTAAGTGAATGATGTAGAAAATACATAAAAGTTATGAGGGCGTGTCAATTGTTTGTGATACGCCCTTATGATGTTTAAGCAAATAGTTGTGCTTACTGAACTTCCGCGGTTTCATAAATTCAAGAAAAAGATTAACGAGTAATTAATGTTTGATAAATGGGTATTAGTGTTTCAAAGGAGAAATAATCTTTATGCTTTATTTGGAGAATACGGAAAAATCGAACAATTTTAACAGCTCAACTTAAAAACAATCTAAGGTGTGTGTCTCGTTGATGGTAGGTTGTTATTTGGGAGATATTTCGCTCAAAGTCCAATTAAAGTCCAATTAAACTCCAATTCACCTCCAATTGAATGCCATTTTAATTGGAGGTGAATTGGTATTTAATCGGTTATGATTTGTGAGTTGATTGGGGGTGTTGCGAACCCATTGCGAAGTAGGAATATCGAACAGTTGGAGTTGTGAAATTCACGAAACCTTCCCCAGAAATTGGGTATGGGGGAGTCGGATTGTGGGTCTCTCGGTGAAGATTCCCTATGATTTGAAGAATGTATCTAATTCCTTGCCCCGTTTCAGGGAAAGGATGTCCATAGGACAGAAAAGGGGCTGTTATTGAGTGTTTTTCTTGTTTTTTCAAAAAATGTCAGTTGGATGTCGCAATTTTTGTATTATAATTGCAATATAAGGATAACAAATTGTTACTAAATTTGTGGTTGTAATGGAAAAATTAAAATTTTTATCTCTGTTTTAGTTTTTATTTGTAACTTTGTATCCGATTTAACAATGATACTTTGTTGATAACCTCGGTTGAGAGGAAATTCAGGATAAATTATTATCTATATTAAAATTGAAAGATTGTAAAGGATTTTCAAATCCCTTATCATAATTGCTGTTTTTTTGTGGGTAACTCCACGAAAGTAAATGCTTCGGAAGTGCATCCATCCAGTCCGTGTAGTGGACTATCAATATACATAGAAAGTGAAATAAAAAATTAAAAGGCTCACCTCGGTGGGCCTTTGCTCGTTTTGTTTTTGAAAGTAAATTAGGAGTAAATTAAATCAGTAAATTATTAGACGGCATTCGCCGCTGGAAATTGACAATGAAGGGAAAGTAATTTACTGATATAATTTTCTTTCGATTAACTTTCCATATAACATTCGCTTTCAGTATGGGCAAAAAATAATCTCATCCATTTGGATGAGGTTTCTTAGTTGCGGAGGCTCGACTCGTTCCGCGCAGCGCCTGAGCCTTTGGCGAAGAACGTACGACCGGGAGTGAGTGAGATCAAGGGCCTGCAACAAAAAAGCAAGTCTCAAAAAGACTTGCTTTTATTAGTTGCGGAGGCTCGACTCGAACGAACGACCTCCAGGTTATGAGCCTGGCGAGCTACCAACTGCTCCACTCCGCGATATTTATTATCTAGGCAAATGAGCAATGTTTCTCAATTGCGGATGCAAAGGTACTACTTTTTTCTGAAACTGCCAAGAAAATCGGCCACTTTTTTGAAATATAGGGGTTGTTTTCTTCTTTTTATCCCAAAAAATGGTGATATTTTTGGAATTTACGCGAAAATTTTCTATCTTTGCACATGAAAATACGAATGTGCAATTATGTCAATAAGTAAAACTGAACAAACCTTTGTGGACGTTGCTCGACAGTTGTTCGCCAAGAACGGTCTTGAAGGTACAACGATGAACGATATAGCACGCGAGTCTGGAAAGGGTCGCCGTACTCTCTATACTTATTTCAGTAAGAAAGAGGATATCTATTCGGCTGTTATTGAGTCGGAACTTGAGCGTCTTTCTGAGAAACTTGATGAGGTGGCTGCCAAGAATATCCGTCCGCAGGATAAAATCATCGAACTAATCTACACACATCTTAATATGATCCGTGAGACTGTGGTGAGAAATGGTAACCTCCGAGCTGAGTTCTTCCGTAATATCTGGATGGTAGAGAAGGTAAGAAAGAAGTTTGATGCTGACGAGATCGCGCTTTTCCGTAAGGTTTACCAGAGTGGTGTGCAGTATGGCGAGTTTGACATTGACAACGTGAATCTCGTTGCTGACATCACACACTATTGTGTCAAGGGACTTGAGGTTCCTTATATTTACGGACGTATAGGTCAGGGAATGACCGATGATGCCACACGTCCTATCGTTAGGAAAGTGGTGTACGGTGCACTTGGTAAGATTATAAATTATTAAAATACTTAATTCATAAAAATTAAAAATGGGATTATTAACAGGTAAGACAGCACTTGTAACTGGTGCTGCACGTGGCATCGGTAAGGCTGTTGCCATGAAGTTCGCTCAGGAAGGTGCAAACATCGCTTTCACTGACCTCGTACTCAATGATGAGATGAAGGCTGGTCTCGAGGCTACACGCCAGGAGATCGAAGCTCTCGGTGTAACATGTCGTGCATACGCTGGCAACGCTGCTGACTTCGCAGAGACAGAGGCTGTTGTAAAGCAGATTCACGCTGATTTCGGTTCTATCGACGTACTCGTTAACAACGCTGGTATCACAAAGGACGGTCTTATGCTCCGTATGACCGAGGCTCAGTGGGACGCAGTTCTCAACGTAAACCTTAAGTCAGCATTCAACTTCATCCACGCTTGTGCACCAATCATGCTCCGTCAGCGTGGTGGTTCTATCATCAACATGTCATCTGTAGTAGGTGTTCATGGTAACGCAGGTCAGTGTAACTACTCTGCTTCTAAGGCTGGTATGATTGGTCTTGCTAAGTCTATCGCTCAGGAGCTCGGTCCTAAGGGTGTACGTGCTAACGCAGTTGCTCCTGGCTTCATCGAGACAGCTATGACAGCTCAGCTCCCTGAGGAGATCCGTCAGGATTGGATGAAGAAGATTCCACTTCGTCGTGGTGGTCAGGTAGAGGATATCGCTAACGTATGTGTATTCCTCGCTTCTGATATGTCAAGCTACGTAAGCGGTCAGGTTATCCAGATCGATGGTGGTATGAACATGTAATCATCCCCTCTCTTCGGAGAATAGGATATATGGAAATCCCTAACGCAACCATTCGGAAACGTTAGGGATTTTTTGGGTTTTGGAGTATCTGATTCCCGAATTTTCCATCCACAACCATGGTACTTATGGTTCTATAATCGGCAACGATAGAGATTCCTACCTCCGCTATTGTAGCGGAATCAGAGCGGAGGTATATGGGACTTACATGGGAGTGGTATGGGAGTAACATTGGAATTAATATGGAGGAATAGTGGTTATGAGAGATGAGGATAAAAAAGAGGGACTCACACGTTGATGTGTGAATCCCTTGTTATGTTATTCCTTAATTCCGAGTTCTTGCTCGATGGCAAGAATCTCGTTGCTGAAATCCTTGTCTTTCTTGATTTTCTCAGTTATGAGGTTGAGGCTATGAATAACCGTTGAGTGATCACGATTACCGATGCATCTGCCAATGCGTGCTGCTGGCATGCGGATATGCTTGTCGGCAAGGTACATGATGACCTGTCGTGGAAAAACTATCTCACGCTTGCGTGTACGACCCTTAATCTGCTGTTCGGTGACATCATAGTGTGTGCAGATGACGCGGATTATGTCATCGATGGTAAGAGCCTGATTGTCTATCTTGACGGCACGCATCACAATGCGCTCAACGAACTTCATGTCGATGTTGCAGTTGTATGTGATACTGTATGCCATCACGGAGTTTATGATGCCTTGAATTTCACGCACGCTGCCGTTGGCATTCTCTGCGATGTATTGGATGACAGGTTCAGGGATATGAAGTCCGTCACGCTGAATCTTACGCTTCAGGATATCCACACAGAGCTGTACGTTTGGCTTCTCCATCTCAGCCACTACACCACATGAGAAACGTGTGATGAGTCGATCCATCATCCCTTGGAGCTGAACTGGAGGTCGGTCGCTGACGAGGATGATGCGCTTTGCTGTGCGGAAGAGGTGGTTGAAGATATGGAAGAATGTCTCTTGTGTCTTTGGAGAGTTGAGCCATTCCTGCACATCATCGACAATGAGCATATCAATGGTCTGGTAGAAGCCGATGAAGTCATTGATCTTGCTCTGCATGTTTGCATTGACATACTGCACCTGAAAGATGCGGGCGCTGACATAGAGCACGCGCTTGTTTGGGTACATCTCCTTACATCGAACACCGATGGCATTGACAAGGTGAGTCTTTCCACAGCCAGAAGGGCCATAGATGAACAATGGGTTGAACTGAGTGCCTTGTGGGTGTTCGGCTATGCTGAGACCTACGGAGCGGCAAAGCTTGTTGGATGCGCCTTCTACGTAGTTTGAGAATGTCTGGTGCAGGTTGAGTTGTGAGTCAATCTCAGGAAGGTGAGTTGTGATAACAGAGCCTGGAGCCTGAATGAGTTCCTGCTGATTGTTTGTGGCAAGAGCAGCTTTTGCCTGTCCGTCACCACTTTCTGTATCTACAGCTCCTTCGTATGTGTATCCAAAGCCTTTGCCTCCACGCTTTGTCTGAGGCGCAGAGGTATTTGTGGTCACACTATCTTCTTTTTTTACGATGATAGTATGCCATTTCAGTCTTATTCTACCAAAAGTATTGCTTATAGCAGTGCGTAGGTGATCGATATAGTTCTTCTCGATGTACTGAGCCACATAATCGCTTGGCACGCTCAATATAAGTGTGCATGTAGCAGGAGTATATGTCTCAAATTCTACCTGTGAGAACCAAGTCTGGTATTCGTTCGCCTCGATATTCTGCTGGAAGTACTTCTGGCAACTTGCCCATAAGGCTCGAGGATTTTGCACGGAAAATTTTATTAATTACGAATTACAAATTACGAGTCGTCGAAGTCTCGAATTATCGAAATTTCGAGTAGTCGAAGAATTGAAAAGGATTTACTTATCTTTTCTGCCGAAAAGTGAGAAGTGTACGTATCTCTTTGGATGAGCCTTCAGGTCGATGAGCAGTGAGTCTGCTGCCTGCATTGTGGCTGTCATATTGTTGTAGAGAGCTGGGTCGTGGAGAAGGAGACCAACTGAGCCTTCGCGTGAATTGAGGCTGTTGGTGAGCTTTTCTACGTTGGCAAGAGTCTTGTCAACCTTTGACATAGTGCCAGCGAGATCTAAAGCAGCGAGATTACCTGTGAGCTTCTCTGTATTTGCAAGTGTTGCATCAGCTTTTTCTGCGAGTCCCGGTATGCGCTCGTTGAGCTCTGCAAGCATCTTGTTGATCTGCATTGTTGTGACTGTAAGGTTCTGTGATACGGTCTCGGCATTATGCAGAGTACCAGCAAGAGCAGGGTCGCCCAATAGGGAATTGAGTGATGCGAGGATGCTATCGAGCTTTGGCAGCATCTTCTCAACTGCAGGAATCATGGCCTTAACTTCCCCCATAGCACCTTCAGAAGCTATACCCTTGATTACATCGCCTGGTCTGAGAAGATTGTCTGGTGAGCCTGCGAGAAGGAGGTTGACGCGAGAGTTGCCCATGAGGTCAGAGCTGATCTCTGCAGTGGTTCCAACTGGAAGGTGCAGCGCCTTGTCAACATCAGCTCTTGCGATGATGACATGGCGATCATAGTCGTATTTTGCATCGAGAATAGTACCGATACGATAGCCATCTGCATAGATTGGTGCAGCGCCAGTGAGGCCTTCTGCATTATTGAATTCTACGATGTAGATATTATCTGATGCGAAAAGGGACTGCCCCTTCAGGAAATTCAATCCAAAGAATAGAATAACCACACCAATGATTGCCACGAGGGCAATTCTAACTTCTTTTGTAAAATATTTCACTGTAGTATATGTTTCTTTATTAATTTACTTCGCCTTGTTTACCTTGTACTCGATGACAGCATCGTTGGTGTTGATTTTCGCGCCATTCTTGAATGCAACAATGAAGCATCCTGGGAATTTGCTGCCAACGCTCTTGCGTAACTCGACTATCTCATTGTAGTCGGTTGATGCACCGAGTGTGTATTTATATACCTTGCCTTCCTTGTAGTAATTGGCTGTCTCACCCTGGAAACGTGCATCCTTTGGATCAAGAATCTTATCAGAGATGAATATCTGGATCATGAATACAGGTGCACCGACTGGGGCATTGTTCGTCTTAGCCTGTGCCTTAGGTGTTGACTGTGTCGCAGGTTTTGGCGTTGGAGCTGGTTCAGCCTTTGGGGCAGGTTCTGGCTTAGGTTGCTGAGCTACCTGAGCCTGCTGTTGAGCAGGTTTAGGCTGTTCTACCT
>DCJC01000056.1:88875-89005 GCA_002317355.1 Prevotellaceae bacterium UBA1710
ACCTTAGGCTGTGGAGTCTGCTGAGTTGCCTGAGTCTGCTGCTGAGCAGGCTTAGGCTGTTCTACCTTAGGCTGTGGAGTCTGCTGAGTTGCCTGAGTCTGCTGCTGAGCAGGTTTAGGCTGTTCTACCT
>DCJC01000056.1:89026-109740 GCA_002317355.1 Prevotellaceae bacterium UBA1710
ACCTTAGGCTGTGGAGTCTGCTGAGCTACTTGAGTCTGCTGTTGAACAGGCTTAGGCTGTTCACTTTCTCTTCTTGGCTGAGGATTTTGAGCTGGACTTTGAACCTGACTTTGAGCTGGACTTTGATTTTGTCTTGGACTTTGACTTGGAACTTCCGCTCTTGGCTTTGGCGCTTCTGCCTGAGGTTTTGGAGCCTCCATTTTTGGCTTTGGAGCTTCTATCTGTGGCTTTACGCTTGGTTTTGCTGCGTTGTTTGCTGCCAGATCCTGATTTGTGTCGATTGGTGGAAGTGCCACTCTCATATCTACGACCTCCTTTATCTCGTTTTCGGGCTCCTGCTGTTGAGGTTCTTCTGTCTGAGCAAGTGCCTTTGACGAGGAAGGCGATGAACCACCGTTATATTTGTTCTTATATTTTACGAAGGCCTGATAAATGCCTCGTGCCATATTGTCGATGTTGGAAGCCTCGTTGAGGTATTTCTCCTCATCACTTGTAGATATGAAACCAAGCTCGATAAGACAGCTTGGCATTGAGGTTTCACGAAGTACAAGGAAACCGGCCTGTTTTACACCTTTGTTTGGACGATTGGCAGTAGAGCATACATTATTCTGCACCAATTTTGCAAGTTCTACGCTCTTTGCCATATTATGATCCTGAAGGAACTCGAAGATGATATAACTCTCAGAAGAGTTAGGGTCGAAACCTTCGTAGTGCTTCTTATAGTCTTTCTCGACAAGGATTACCGAGTTCTCTCGCTTAGCCACATCGAGGTTGTCTGCCGCACGGTGCATACCGAGGGTGTAGGTCTCGAAACCACGGGCAATTTTCTTGCCTGGGAGTGAATTTGTGTGGATAGAAATGAAAAGATCAGCCTTTGCTTTGTTGGCAATATTAGCACGTCCGTGGAGTGTTACGAATACGTCAGTCTTGCGGGTGTAAACGACTTTTACATCGCTACAATTGCGCTCGACATATTTACCGAAAGCTAGGGCTGTACGCAGGTTGATGTCCTTCTCTTTAGAGAATTTTCCCATTGCACCTACATCGTGTCCACCATGACCGGCATCTATGACGAGTGTGAATTTGTGCTTTCCAGCAGCCATTGCTACTATGGCACAAAGTATAAATATGATTGAGATTAGAGATTTGCGTATCATGCTCCTAGCTCCTTACTCTTTCTACCTTAACTCTATTATCTTTGTTTCTAAATCCTTATTCTACAACCTCACCTGGGATATACTTCTTGAGTGCACGAGCAACACCACTCTTCCACATATTTAGCATTTCCTCCTTGAAGGTGAGAGATTCGATGAGTTTTACAACCAACGGAATTGGCATGTGATAGCGAAGTACACCAGAGAAAAGCTTGGCATAGTTCCAGCAATCTGGATTAAACTTCTCAGAAAGACCTTCTACGGTAGTCTTGTAACCCTTACGATTCTCAAACTGGAAATCGTAGCGGTGTGTGCCGTCTGGATTTGCCTGACGAATAATCTTACCTGTAGTAACTGTCTTAGGAAGTACAATACCCTCCTCATCATCCTGAATACCTGTGAATATTTCGTATGGCCGTCCTTCAAGAAGGCCTACGAATGCAACCCACTTTTCCTTGTTGTTCTGAAAGCGGACGACGTCACATTCAAGAACGTCTGGACGCTCTACGACTATATTTTTTTCGCTATCGTATGTCATAAATTTGTTCTTGTCTTGCAAAATATGCTGCAAAATTACAAATAAGTCTTCATATATGCAAATTATTTTTCTTAAATTAACTTACTTGCTATTTCCATTGCTCTTGCACGAGCAGGCTTTCCTGTTTCAGTTTGTGGTAATTTGTCTATGTGAAGGATCTTCTTTGGTCTGAAATATTTGTTGCTCAGTTCTGGAATTTCGGCTTCAGCCAGAGTAGTGCTACCTTCGGTAAGAAGAACTGCGATTTCACCGAATTTCTCATCCTTTGCTTTGGTTATTACGAATGGAAATGAAAGATATTTGGAGAGTTCGCGTTCTATTTCCTCTATCTGAAGTTTGACGCCACCAGAGCATATTACATTATCGCGTCTTCCAAGGATACGGAATGTTCCGTTTTCGCGTAGTTGTACTATGTCGTTGGTGTGTAGTATCTCTGGATTGAGGGTCGGTGCATCGATGATAAGACAATCGTCTTTGTCTTGTGACAGATTGATTCCTGGCATTGGGGTGTACCAGTCGGTGGCATCTTTACCAGATAGTCTGCGCATGGCGATATGAGAGAGCGTTTCGGTCATGCCATAAGTACTCCAAATGGCGTTTGGAAATGTGCGTAACTGCTTTTCCATTTCATCGCTTATGGCTCCACCTCCCACGATGACATGTCGTGTCTGCATAAGTGCATCTTTCTCCTCTGGTACGAGAAGCGTATTGTGGAGCTGGAGCGGTACTATTGCTGCAAATGCCAGACTCTCAATGCCTTCATTCTGGAGTTTTGTGCGGATATCCTTGAATGGATGGCCTGATGGCTCTATGCTGACAAGTCGTAGATTTCTTTCAATAGCTCTGACAACCATCATCTTGCCAGCAATGTAGTCGAGAGGCATACATAGTAATGCACCATCGCCTTCGCTCAGGTTGAGGAAGTTACAAGTCATACGTGCAGAAGCTCGCATACGATTTTTTTCCACGAGCAACTGTTTGGGGGTGCCCGTGCTACCACTCGTCTTTACTTCAAGAAGTGGGGAAGGGGAGAGAAAGTCTGATATGAATTCTTCTAATGTCATTTCTTGTCAACTACCAGGTTTGCTCCTTCAATATGAACTCCGTATTCTATGTTGTCAGTGAAGAGCTGACCAGTGCCTAAGCCTTGTGGGAAAGTTATGTCCGGGCCATAAACCGAATGTGCAAGAAGTGCGATTGAGCGTAGTCCGATGTTGCTCTCCAATGCAGATGTTATCCATGAATTGATGCCTCGTTCACGGGCAAGTGCTATCCATTCGCGAGTGCCTGAGAGACCTCCGTGCATAGTAGGCTTCAATACTATGTATTGTGGATGGATGGTGTCAAGTAGTTTGACTTTCTCCTCAGGATTGTTTATGCCTATCATTTCCTCGTCAAGTGCTATGGCAAGTGGTGACTCTTTGCAAAGTCGTGCCATCTCATCCCATTGCCCTTGGCGGATAGGTTGTTCTATAGAGTGGATATCGTATTGGGCAAGTTCTGTAAGACGATCCATGGCCCATTCTGGAGCAAAAGCACCATTGGCATCTACACGCAATTCAAGTTCTTCCTTTGGGAAACATGAGCGTACGTAACGTATCAGATCTATTTCCTTTTGCCAGTCGATTGCACCAATTTTGAGTTTGATACAGCGGAATCCAATCGCCATCTTAGCCTTAACCTGCTCAAGCATATCTTCAAATGATGACATCCATACAAGACCGTTGATAGGTGTTGATATGCTCTCTTTTGGGTTGTTTCCTCTTACTTCCGCAATGGCAGACTCTAAAGCAAATCGTAAGGCTGGGTATTGAAGCATATCATCAGGCCATTCTCCTTTGAGTGCAGATGGTAATGCCTTTTCTGCCAATAAACGTACAGTGTCAATGTCTGGGTAAACTGCTCTGTCGCATGACAAATCAGGTAGAGGTGCAAGTTCACCAATACCTTGTCTGCCACTCAGTTCGTCCTTGAGCGTAATAAGATACATCTCATGGAGTGAGTATGCTCCACGAGATGTACGTGCTGGCTTCTTGAAGTGAAGTGTATCTTTTGAAATGCTTAATTCCATATTGTCATGACTCAAGTTGACACTTGAGTAACGGAGGGCAAATTATCAATTGTCAATTATCAATTGCCATTATGGCAGTGGCTTTCCCCAGTTTGGCTTACGCTTTTCGAGGAATGCATGGCCACCTTCCTGTGCTTCGTCCATGAAATAATAAAGTAGGGTTGCGTCACCTGCAAGCTGCTGAATACCAGCCTGACCATCAAGTTCTGCATTAAGACCTGCCTTAATCATACGAAGTGCCATTGGTGAGCGCTCCATCATCGTCTTTGCCCATGAGATGCACTCGTCTTCGAGCTGATCGAAAGGCACAACCTTATTCACCATACCCATATCCTCTGCCTCCTTGGCTGTGTAGAGGCGGCACATGAACCAGATTTCGCGTGCTTTCTTCTGACCTACGATACGAGCGAGATATGAACTTCCGAAACCAGCATCAAAGCTGCCTACCTTAGGGCCAGTCTGTCCGAACTTGGCATTCTCTGCAGCGATGGTAAGGTCGCATACGAGGTGAAGCACATGACCGCCACCCACGGCAAATCCATTAACCATAGCAATGACAGGCTTTGGCAGACGACGAATCTGCATCTGAACATCGAGTACGCTGAGACGTGGTACACCTTCATCATCAACATAGCCACCACGGCCTTTCACATTCATGTCTCCACCTGCACAGAATGCCTGCTGACGAAGGTATTCTTCGTCAGTTTGTCCTTCTTTGCGTGGTGTCTCCGCACCAGTGAGAAGAACTACACGAATATCACGATTCTCACGACAGATGGCAAAAGCCTCTGAGAGTTCCTTTGTCGTAAGTGGTGTGAAGGCGTTGCGATAGCGAGGACGATTGATAGAAATCTTTGCTATGCCCTCTGCATATTCAAGGATGATTTCCTCGAAAGGGTGTAGGATTGTCCAGTTCATTTTGTTAATTATCAAATGTTAAGTAGGTGTGCAAAATTATTTTTATAATGATTACATTGATTAATGATGCAGCTTCAGTGCCTAAAATAAATGAGTGTAGTGACTCCTACTCGATTGTTTTTAGGTGTTGAAGATGCGCAGTAGGCGATACAAGGATTGTACAAATAATTCTGCACACCTACTTATCAATTGTTATAACCTCAAGCAATCTTGCGGCATTACAGTTTTCTTCCATAAGCCAGTCTATTGCCTTGGCGATGTCTTCTGCCTTACTGATTACTTTTCTTGAGATTCCGTATTGGTGACATGCACCTAATGCGTTTGTATGGTGTGATGCCATGACGTATTCATCGCGTGCAGGAGAATTTTCAAGTCCTGGTAGTTGTTTGAAAATCTCGCCACCACCGTTATTGAGCAATAGAATGCGTAGATTACTTTTTATGTGTTGGTTCCAAAGCGCATTCTGGTCATAGAAGAAACTTAGGTCACCAATTACGCAATACACATTATCTTCGCTGACTAATGATGCACCAACAGCTGTGGAGAGTGAGCCTTCAATTCCGTTGATACCACGGTTGCAGAATACAAAGTGATTAGCATGACGTGCTGCAAGTCTGATAGCTGTGGAATTGGCATAGTAAATGTCTTTTTCCTTTGTTATGCGTTTCTCGAGCTCCTGTACTGCCATTTCTGTGATTGTCTTAGGAAGAAGTTTTGAGTCTTCCCTAACGGTTGAGAGAAGTCTGTCCCAGTTCATTCCAAAGGCGTTCTTCTCAAGCTGGAGCATTAAAGATAAATCTTCAAGAACCGTGGTCGCATTGCCTTGCAGAACATAATTCGCATTCTGGGTGATGTCTTCCAGTTGCATTCGCTCATTGAGCATTACGATTGTGCAGTCTTCAAGTGTACGGAGGAATTGGCGTAATCGCTTGCTGATGGTTGTGTTGCCAATGTATAATAGGAAGTCAGGCTTATATTCTTCCGTTGCTGCTCCCATTTTCTTAAAAGTATCATCGAGACTTGGCGAAGGATCGTCGGAGGAAAGAGGTTCTGAGAGTATTGTGATGCCTTCATGTAGTTTTGCTATCGCGTCCGCTGGAATCTCATATCTCTGGCACTGACCTATCACGAACATAGGGCGTTGAGATTGAGATAATAGGTCAAGGAAGAACTTCTGTTCAAGATCATCATGCCATCTTAGAGGGTACACACCTTGTAGATCTGGTAGTTCTTTTACGGTGAAGTCGAAAAGAGGTTCGGTAATAGGAACATTGATATGAACAGACTTCTTTGTGCTCATTAATGTGAGCATAGCTTCACAGACAAGGCGTCGGCATTGCCAGTTTTCAATTTCATCCTTACATTCAGGAAGATTTACACTTTTCTCTACAAATGATCCTAATGCATTAGGTTGAGGCATAGTTTGTCCGTCCAGCTGACCAATCCAAGCTTGTGGTCTATCTGCTGATATGACGATAATTCCGCGATTTTGGTATGATGCTTCTGCTGCGCCAGGAAGTGTATTAAGAAGTGCCGAGCCGGATGTAACACATACTGCCACAATCTCACCAGTTTGGTGAGCTATGCCTAATGCCACAAAAGCTGCAGAACGTTCATCTGTCACGGGATGACAAATGAAATCTGTAGATTCGTTGAAATTATGGACGATAGGTGCATTTCGACTACCAGGGCACACAACAATGTGCCTTACACCATAGTCTATAAGCAATGAGGTTAGTATGTTGATATTTTCCTTGGATGAAAACATACAATCGGCGGATTATAAAAAATGGTCGCACCGATGATGTGATGAAAACTCCGAGTAAAAAAGATTTGAGTGCTCCCCGTCTTTGTAATCCATCGGCTTTTCAGCTTACCCGGTGTGATGTCACCCGAAGTGTTTATACCACCAGGCATAATGGCCCGCCATTAACAAAAGAAGCGATCTCGGTTTTCAGAATTATTTGATGAGTATCCCGATCGAACCGGTGCGACCTAATATTTCTTTAAAGTGTGCATCTGAGCATATAAGTGTTATATGCCAAATGCATGTTTATTTTTCTTGGTGCAAAGGTAATAAAATAATTCAATAATCCAAATAGGAATCATTGAATTTTTTATTCTTCGGCTAATGATTGCATTACCCTTTGCATATTTTCGAGCATAGTATTCATGTTTTCTGGTGTCTTGCAAACTGCAAGGAAGAGATCGTTGAGATCTATGTCATCAGAAGTCTTGACTGGCTCGTTGTGAAGCAAAGTCTGCATATTATCCACAAGCAGACGATAGATGCAAACCACATTTGCAGGCTTGGTATGAGCATTTACAGCTTTTCTGCCTGATTGATATCCTCTCATCACAGCAATGACCATTGCCCTTACTGCAGTTTCTGAAGACACCTTTCCTGCTTCAAGTGGTGCCATTTCCTCATTGATAACCTCGAAATATTCTTCGAGACTCATCACGTGTCCCTGAAGAACTGCGTAGAAGTTCCTGCGATATTCATCAGCCATGAGGTTGAATAACTTGTCTGTACGGCAGACATGCTGCATCAATGACATGGCATTGAGAGTGGAAGGATCTGCCTCTCTGAGTCTTTGTTCGAGTTGTTCGTGTGAAGGATAGTTCACGATGGCTATAGCGTCAAAGATACTCTCATAGAGAAACTGTGCCATCTCCTCATAATGCTCAAGAAGAAGCTGTTTCATCTGTCGTGGTTCCACGCTCTGTGGGCCATCAGCCTCAGGTAAGCTTCCTTCTACGATTCCCTCAACGAATGAAGTGAAGAATCCTCGTACTAATGCAGGAATTATTCTTGGTGAGTTCATTTGAAAATCTTGAATTCGTATCCTTGTGAAATAAGCCATTCCAAAGATTCAGGAAGGGCAGTCTTTAATTTGTCGATGCTCTTCAATGAATCGTGGAATGTGATGATTGAACCATTACGCGTGTAAGTCTTGATATTATTGACCACATCATCAGCCGTAAGAAGTTTAGAGTAGTCACGAGTAACAAGATCCCACATTACAACCTTATACTTACGCTTTAGCCAGATATAGGCAGCAGGTCGCATCCATCCATGAGGTGGACGAAAATACTTGGAATGAATAAGTTCGTTTGCCTTATTGGTATTCTTAACATACGTGTTTAGCGTATGTCGGAGACACCCCATATGATTGAATGTGTGATTTCCAACCTGATGACCTTCTTCAACTATTCGCTTGTATAAATCCGGGTATTTACGCACGTTGTCACCCACCATGAAGAATGTTGCCTTCACCCCATATCTTGACAATGTGTCAAGGATAAAGGGTGTGGCTTCTGGAATCGGACCATCATCAAATGTTAGATATACAGAATGCTCCTTTGGATCCATTCTCCAAAATGCTTTGGGATAGATCCAACGGAGCCATATGGTAGGTTGTTCAATTATCATGTTTTATTCGCCGAAATTTCCGCCTTTTGACTGATAGACATTCATCAGGTTATGGAATTCCTGACTCTTCTTCTCTGCGAGGGCAGAATCGTATCGTGCTGTAATCTCAAGCATACGCTGCATTATATAGAAATGAAGCATGCAGTCACGCTGAGACTGGCTGAAGCGGTTCGGGTTAAGTGAAAGATACCATGAGAGATACTGCTGGCTGTTCTTCCACATAGAGTTGAATACCTCTTCTGCCTTTTTCTTCTGACCTACAGCATAGTAACCCTGAAGGAAGTCTGTACCTCCGCTGAGATATCTCATAGGTACATTCTCCATTGGCATTACCTTCTCTGTATATGCAAGAACCTTGGCAGCCTTGTCATCCTTACCTTCCTGAAGGAGGTGAGTGATGAGCATACCGATGATACGACGGTGAGTGAAGCACATACGTGTTACTGTCTCGTCGAGGTAGATACCCTTCTTATCGATACCACCAAACTTAAACTTGTTCATGATAAGATCGTATGTCTTCTCTGTGTCGAAGTTTGTCTGGTCGTTTGTTGCGAATGGAGTGATACGATTTACAAGACCCTCCTGGATGAAGTTGTCACCGAGGTTCATGAAGTTGTCCGCACCAACTGTGAGTGCAACGAAGAGTGGACGTGTCCAGTTTGCATTGCTTATCATCTCAAGCATCATGAGGTCATTCTTGTAGAGTGCACGCTTACCCTTGAGTGAGATAGCCATCTTCTCTGGAATCTGAATCTCATTTCCTGCAGTGTCACGTGGTATCATCATACCGCTCTTTCTGACAGCATCTGCATCGATGTTGAGGAAGAGTGTGTCGGTAGGAATGACATGCATTTCACCCTTGCCACCGCGAACCCAGTACTTCATCACATTGTGAATGTCGAATGGGTCTTCGCCGTACTGCTTTTTAGCAGCCTCAGGATTCTCAGCATAGAACTGCTGGATCTGGCTCTTCAATTCTGGTGCTACCTCAATATACTCATTTGTACCTGAGCAATAGTCAAGGCGTGACCATGTGATAGGAAGTGCAGGTGAGTTGTATGCAGGGCGCATCATCTGGTCGATGTACCAGTCTGTCTGCAGATATGAAAGGTTGCAGACGCGTGCTCCAGTTCCTACACCCTCAACGTCTTGGTTGTACCAGAGTGGGAAAGTGTCATTATCACCATTTGTGTAGATGATAGGCTTTGATTCCTCCGGCATTGAGTTGAGGTAGTTCTGACCGAAGTCACGGCAGCAGTAGCGGCCAGAACGATCGTGGTCGTCCCATGTCTGTGATGCCATCTGTATAGGCACGAGTAAACCAACTACACTGATTACGCCAGCGAGTGCTACATTCTCCTTCTTTGTCTTGCGTGCAATGAGGTCGATGATAGCAGCAACACCCATACCACACCAGATAGCGAATGCGTAGAATGAACCAGCGTAAGCATAGTCACGCTCACGTGGCTGGAGTGGAGTCTGGTTGAGGTAGAAGACGATGGCAAGTCCTGTCATGAAGAACAGGAAGAATACTACCCAGAACTGCTGGATACCCTTCTTACCACGATATGCCTGCCAGAAGAGTCCGATGAGACCGAGAATAAGTGGGAGACAGTAGAATACATTATGTCCCTTATTATTCTTGAGCTCGTCAGGAAGAAGACTCTGGTCACCGAGCATAGCGTTGTCGATAAATGAAATACCTGTAATCCAGTTACCATGCTCGAGTTCGCCATTGCCCTGAAGGTCATTCTGACGACCTGCGAAGTTCCACATGAAGTAGCGCCAGTACATGAAATTGCACTGATATGAGAGGAAGAAACGGATGTTCTCAAACATGGTTGGCATATTCACGGTTATCATTTCTCCGCAACGGTCATAATCTACTGGGTAGGTGTCAACTCCTCCCATCCAATCCTCGTATGACTGGGCATGACCTGAATCGTGCATACGTGGGAAGAGCATGTTCTGAGCATAAACGTATGAGTCCTTGTTGCGAACTACGAAGTATGCATCTTTCTCATCAGCAGATTTCTTCTCTACACGCTGGTAGATTGGTGCACCTTCCGACATCTTTGGCTTACACATGTTGCCCTCAATCTTAAGGTCAACCTGTGAAGAATATGCTGGACCGTAGAACAATGGACGGTCACCATACTGGTCACGGCTGAGATAGTTACCCAGTGTGAAGATATCCTCAGGTGAGTTCTGATCCATTGGAGGGTTGGCTGCAGAACGTACAACGATAAGTGCGTATGTAGAGTAGCCGATCATCAGCATCAGCATACAGTTGAGCGCTGTGTTCTTGATGCGTGATGTCACATAATATGCCTTTGTCTTCTTGTTCTTTAGCTGAAGTCCGAAATAAAGAATTGCAAGTATTACAACACCTGTGATTGCTGCTGACCAACCGAATCCATAGAATGGAATACCAAGCATAGCAACAGCGAGAAGGAATGAAATGTTGATTCTCTTGATGTTCTTGTCAACATAGCTCTCGTAGATAGCCCAGACAACAATACCGATAAGCAGAGCGATATATACAATCTCACCAGTATTGAATGGCATGCCAAGTGTGTTTACGAAGAACAATTCGAACCAGCCGCCTACAGTGATGATACCAGGAACAACGCCGTAGAGTACTGCTGCTACGATAACGATACTGATTGCAAGTGCAATGAGTGAGCCCTTGAGATCTGCGTTTGGATAGCGCTTGTAGTAGTAAACAAGCACGATGGCAGGAATACAGAGCAGGTTGAGAAGGTGTACACCGATTGACAAGCCTGTCATGTATGTGATAAGTACCAGCCAACGGTCTGAGTGTGGCTCATCTGCGTGGTCTTCCCACTTCAGAATCATCCAGAATACTACAGCGGTGAAAGCACTTGAGTATGCATATACCTCACCCTCTACAGCTGAGAACCAGAATGTATCAGAGAAGGTGTAGATGAGTGCTCCAACCAAGCCAGAAGCCTGGATAGCTATAGTCTTTGAAGTCGTAAGTTCATCCCAACTGTCGATAAGCAGTCTCCTCACGAGGTGCGTGATTGTCCAGAACAGGAACATAATACATGTAGCCGACAATAGAGCACTCATAGTATTTACCATACGTGCCACATCAGATGGGTCGCTTACGAATTGTGTGAATAGGTTTGCTGTGAGCATGAAGAATGGTGCGCCAGGTGGGTGACCAACTTCAAGTTTGTAGCCAGTAGTGATAAACTCTGGGCAATCCCAGAATGAGGCTGTAGGTTCAATGGTAGAACAATATACAAAGGCTGCAATGAAGAATGCCACCCAGCCAAGTACGTTGTCTATCAGTCTGTACTGTTTCATTTATTTACTTAAGTATTTTATAAAATGATATATATCTTAAAACTGTGCAAAATTACTAAATATAGTGTAGAATAAAGAATGAAAACTTAATAATTAGCGAAATACCCGCTGTTTTTGTTTTCTTTAACTATTCTATATAAAAGGCCACGCTAATATCATATATCTCATGACTTTGCCAAGCGTTATACTTATCAGAGTGATGAACATATTGGCTCGCATAAGTCCAAGGAGAATGGAAATGGCACTTCCCAATATTGGTAGGAAGGTGAAGAAACCCATCCATGCACCTCTGCCGCCCATGAAGCGCTGGGCTTTGTCGAGGCTTTCCTTTTTTACGTGCAGATATTTCTCGATCCAGTCAAGTCTTCCCATTCTGCCGACTCCATAGTTGAACATAGAGCCTGCTACATTACCGATAGAAGCAAATATCACCATCTCCCATGGATCTACGCCTGCAGCAAGCATTGCAAGCATCACAGCTTCGGAGGAAAATGGGAATACGCTACCTGCAATGAAAGAGGCAACTAACATGCCCCAAGGGCCGTATTCTATAAGAAAATCAAGCATTGTTGTTATCTCAGAATCTGGAGTTCAAAATATGGTGTACTCAAAGCTATGCCCGACGCTATTGCTATGATAGCTATAGTTATGATGAATACGATGTTTGTTAGTTTCGTTTCTGTCAATGAGAAATAATGTGCAACCATTGGACTTACAGCTAATGTAAGCATGGATAGTGTATAGTCTGCATGTACAGGAACTATTGGCACCACGGCTGCGATTATTAATGACAGAGTTATAAAAACATCGTATAGAGTTCTCGTCTTAAGCTTGTCTTTGTAGGCAGTTCTCACAAAGTGAAGCCATCCTATTAGGAATAGTAATACTAAAAGTGAGAAGTAAATTACCTGACCGTAGGTTGTTGTGGAGTAGTTGAATAGCACAGAACCATCATATAGAGGCTTGAAATGATTTTGCAGCCACAACGTGTTGCCTTCATAGACAAAATACGGGATTAGCGACCAGTAGGGTAGTAGTAATCCCATGATTGTGGCACTGACCGCCTTTAACGAAATGGCATATAGTGGCACACAAAGCAATATTATGGCGATAGGAAGAAAATATAGAATATTTACCCATAAGATACTTCCTGCGCTTAAAAGAAGAGATATTGCGAATACACTTGACACAGCAGTCCTGTCCTTGTAGCACGATAATAGCAGGTATATGCATAGTGCTATGATGGTTTGAACTGCAGCCAACTGCCAATTAGCTACAAATATAGCCTGCAGGGTTGCAAAGACGATATACACGCATGACATCATTCTCGATCTGATTCTGAGAAGTGAGTTGCGGTTGTTCATCTCCGCTATCAGATAAGTAGTAAAGCCCGTCAGCAGAAATGGTACCCAGATTTTCCGGGAAACCAATCCTGCTGCAAACCATATCAGTATGCAAATTATTACAGATACTGGTAGGGATAGTGAACTTTCTGCTACTTTATTCTGAAATCTCTTCATGTATTGTTGGTGTTATCCTGTAGATACACCCTTAGAGATCCTGACCGATGTCAGAACGGAAGTACTTGTCTGTGAACTGTATCTTCTGTGCCTCGGCGAAGCTCTTCTGAAGTGCCTCTTCCTTGTCTTTGCCGTAAGAGCTTACTGCTATCACACGACCGCCGGCAGTAACTACCTGACCGTCCATCTCAGCAGTACCTGCGTGGAATACGATGCTGCCCTCTACATTCTCAATGCCTGTGATTGGGTAGCCCTTCTTATATTCCTGTGGGTAGCCACCGCTTACGAGCATAACGCATACGGCAGCACGCTCGTCGAACTCGATAGTGCGCTTGTCAAGGTCGCCCTTTGCTACACCGTCAAAGAGGTCAACGATGTCGCTCTTCAGACGAAGCATCACGCTCTCTGTCTCTGGGTCACCCATACGACAGTTGTACTCGATAACCATTGGCTCACCGTTCACGTTGATAAGACCGAAGAAGATGAAGCCCTTATAAACGATACCCTCTTCTGCAAGACCTTCCACTGTAGGACGGATGATGCGCTCGTCAACCTTCTGCATCCACTCCTTAGTAGCGAATGGAACAGGTGTTACGCTACCCATACCGCCTGTGTTGAGGCCTGTGTCATGCTCACCGATACGCTTGTAGTCCTTTGCCTCTGGAAGAATCTTGTAGTTCTTGCCGTCGGTAAGAACGAATACAGAACACTCGATACCTGAGAGGAATTCCTCGATCACAACGCGAGAAGATGCGTTGCCGAACATACCACCGAGCATCTCACGGAGTTCCTTCTTTGCCTCTTCGAGTGAGTCGATGATAAGCACACCCTTACCAGCGCAGAGACCGTCAGCCTTAAGCACGTAAGGCGCCTTGAGTGTCTCAAGGAACTTGCAGCCTTCCTCAACATGATTGCCGTCGAATGTCTCGTATGCAGCTGTTGGGATGTTATGACGCTTCATGAATGCCTTTGCGAAATCCTTAGAACCCTCAAGCACAGCACCAGCCTTTGATGGACCGATGACAGGGATGTTCTTTGTGCGATCATCGTTGAGGAGATTGTCGTAGATACCCTTTACCAGTGGATCCTCTGGACCAACCACAACCATATCTACCTTGTTCTCTACAACGAAATTCTTGATAGCCTCGAAGTCATCTGCCTTCATAGCTACGTTTTCGCCTACCTCACCAGTTCCTGCATTACCAGGAGCGATGAATAGTTTCTCACACTGTGCGCTCTGCGCAATCTTCCACGCCAAGGCATGCTCACGGCCGCCTGAACCTAATAGTAAAATCTTCATATATCTAATGTTCTGTTTTTTTTGTTTCGTTTTTGTTGATTCGATGCCTCGAGAACTCGAAAACTCGAAATCTCGAGAACTCGAAATCTCGATAATTCGATAACTCGATAATTCGAAAGGTCTCCTTTATTTCAGGAAATCCTCGAAGTATCTCGTTATCTTCTCATGAAGATGCACGCTCTTGTGACCTCTCATGTTATGCTCCTCGCCCGGATATGCGAAGAAATCGGGCTGTGTGCCTACTTCGGCACATGCATTGAGGAACATGAGGCAGTTCTGCGGCACTACCGTAGCATCATTCATGCCGGTTATTATCAGCAGTCTTCCCTTGAGATTCTTTGCTTTATCGAGAAGTGATGTCTGCTTGTAGCCCTCCGGGTTAGTCTGCGGAGTATCCATGTATCGCTCACCATACATCACCTCGTACCACTGCCAGTCTATCACTGGTCCGCCTGCAACGCCTACCTTGAACACATCCGGGTAGTTGGTGATGAGAGATATCGTCATGAAGCCACCGAAACTCCACCCATGGACACCAAGTCTGTCGGCATCCACATAAGGCAGTGACTTCAGATAGTTCACGCCACACATCTGGTCTTTCATCTCTTCCTGACCGAGGTGGCGGAATGTCACCTGCTCAAACTCCTTGCCACGGTTCTCTGAGCCGCGGTTGTCAAGGATGAAGACGATGTAGCCTTTCTGAGCCATATATGTATCCCAAGAACGTGAAGCCCAGTTCCATGATGCATCCACGTTATGCGCATGCGGACCGCCATAGACATACACCACTGTCGGGTATTTCTTGTTTGGGTCGAAATCCGCAGGGCGAACCATTCTCCAATAGAGGTCGGTCACACCGTCTGCCGCCTTGATGCTTCCATTAAGGAACTCAGGAACCTGATATCCATCCCAAGGGTTTCTCGATGTGAGATAGCGTACTTGCTTATTCTTTGTTGTTGAGAGGATATCGATGTTGCGCGGAACGGTAGGCTCTGAGTATGTGTCTGATACATATAGTCCAGACTCGCTCAGACTGCCTCTGTGAACACCCTTGCCGTTGTCGAGCAAGGTGCGTTTGCCAGTCTCTATGTTCACGCTCCAGATATTCATCTGAAGAGGATTCAACTCGTTGCTCTTGATGATCACGCTCTTTGTCTTGGTGCAGAAACCGAGTATCTCATCAACGACGAAGTTGCCCTTGGTGAGTTGCCTGAGACTGATATCACCTGTAGCATTTCCTACGTAGAGGTGCATGAACCCATCTTTCTGACTCCACATCAGGAACTTCTGGCTGTCCCATGGAAGGAAAGACACAGGGTGCAGAGGCTCAACATACTTATCGTCTTTCTCGGTGTAGAGAGTGCGAAGTTTCTCGCCTGTCTCTGCAGAGTATTCATCGAGAGTGCAGTTGTTCTGGTCACGGTTCAACTCAAAGAGGTAGATACTCTTTCCGTCAGGCGACCATTGTATATTGGTGAAGTATCTGTCAGTCGGATCTCCTGCGTTGAGGTAGATAGTCTTCTGTGAATCAATGTCATAGATACCTATCGTCACCTTATGGCTCGTCATTCCTGCCATCGGGTATTTGTCAGGCGCATGTTTCGCTTCACGCTGGAAGAGGTCAACCTGCGGATAGTCTTCCACCATACTCTGATCCATGCGGTAGAAAGCGAGTTTCCTGCCGTCCTCCGACCAGAATGTACCCTTCTCGATACCGAATTCGTTTCTATGCACACTCTGACCATAGACTATCTCCCTGCTTCCGTCGGTTGACAGCTGTGTTGTCTTACCGTCAGCAGTTCTGACGAAGAGATTGCCACCATCAAGATAGGCATCAGCCTTGCTTGCCGCATTCCATTCAAGAGAACCGTCATTCTCCTGACTCCAGACAAGCTTCCTCGCCTTGAAGTCAACGAGCATTCTCTTCTTGCCGTTGTTTACAAGTACATAAGGCTTGTCTGCATAGGGAAACTCGACATTAAGCACGGAACGCAGCATGTCAGCACCGGTGAGTCCGGCCCATTGGTTGATGTCGAAAAGTGTGAAGAGAGACTTTTCGTCTCCCTTTACCTTATTAATTATAGAAACTTCTTCTACATCAAGATGAATCAGTTCATCGCCCCACCATTCGGTGAAACGAGATTCAGGGCGCATATTGCGATAGTTAGTTCCACCGAAGTTCAAGTCCTCCAGTGTAAACAACTTCTTATCCTGTGCCTGCATCATCATCGGGGTTAAGAGTGTAAGGAATAATATGATAAGACGATTAATCCTCATCGTCGTCCATGAAGTCCCTTCTGAACTTTCCATCGCGCTTACCGCCCTTGCCGCCTTTGAAGTCGTCACGGTCACGCTTGCCGTAAGGCTTTCTGCCGCCTCGGTCGCCATCGCGGTCAAACTTCTTGCCGCCTTTACCCTTGAAATCATCACGCTTGCCCTTGTAGCCACCCTTGCGGTCGCCATCACGATCCTCACGCTTGAAGTTCTTATGCTCTCTGTGCTCGCGCTCCTGCTTCTCAGCCTCACGGCGACGCTCCAGTGAGAGGAACTTGAATGAGCGGATGTCCTGCTCTTCGTTCTCCTCCTGCTCGTCCATGCGCTGCTTGAACTCACGGTTCTTTCTGAATCTGTGCTTCTCAGCCATCTGCTTCTTCTCTTCCTCAGTCTTCACCACGCCACCTTCAGCACGGAAGTCGCTGAAACGGCCATTGAACAGACAGTACTTTCTGAGCTCGCACTCGAGAGAACCGTTGTAGAGAGGAATCTTGATGCTTGGCTTCAGGCGAATCTGCTCGAAGCACTCCTGACGATAGCTCAGCACCCATGCCTCATTATCCTTGAAGCAGTTCTTCAGCTTGTCGCCTATCATCTTGTATGTAGCAAGAAGGTTTGGTGTAGAGATACGCTCACCGTATGGTGGGTTTGTCACCATGATAGCCTTCTCCGCTGGCTGCTTGAAGTCGGCAAAGTCAGCCTGCTCGATGATGACATCCTTGCTGAGACCTGCAGCGCGCACATTGAGGGCAGCTGTGTTCACAGCCTTCATATCGATGTCATAGCCGTAGATCTTATGCTCGAACTCGCGCTCACGAGAGTCATCGTTATATATCTGGTCGAAGAGGTCTGCATCGAAGTCAGGCCACTTCTCGAAGGCGAACTCCTTGCGGAACACACCCGGAGAGATATTGCGTGCGATGAGTGCAGCCTCGACAACGATAGTGCCTGAACCACACATTGGGTCGATGAAGTCAGTCTCACCCTTCCAGCCTGTCATGAGAATCATACCAGCGGCAAGAACCTCGTTGAGAGGTGCCTCTACGCTCTCCTGACGGTAGCCACGGCGATGCAGCGACTCACCGCTTGAGTCGAGTGCCACGGTAGCGTCATTATCTGAAATATGGATGTTGATGCGAACATCAGGATTTGCAACAGAGATGTTTGGGCGCTCACCGGTCTTCTCACGGAACTGATCCACGATGGCATCCTTCACCTTGTAGGTAACGAAGCGTGAGTTGCGGAAATCCTCTGAATAGACCACTGAGTCCACAGAGAATGTCTTTCCCTTCTCGATATATTCGCTCCAGTCGATTTCCTGCACCTTCTCGTACATATCCTCAGCTGACGATGCCTTGAATGTGGCAATCGGCTTGAGAATACGGATGGCGGTATGCAACTGGAAGTTGGCACGGTACATCATCTCCTTGTCACCGGTGAAGCTTACCATGCGGTTTCCCTTTTCTACATTCTTGGCACCGAGCTCTGTCAGTTCCTGAGCCAGTACTTCTTCAAGACCCATGAAGGTCTTTGCTATCATTTTAAATTCCATAACCATTCTCGTTTGTTCCTGCGTTGTCGCGGAAACTCTTGTAAATCTTTGTCTTTGGTGCTACATTCTCGGTAATCCAGATATTTGCGCCTATCACGCATCCCTTGCCTATGGTTATTCTTCCGAGAATTGTCGCATTGCTATAAACTATCACGTCATCTTCAAGAATC
Source organism: Prevotellaceae bacterium UBA1710 (assembly GCA_002317355.1). GTDB lineage: Bacteria > Bacteroidota > Bacteroidia > Bacteroidales > Bacteroidaceae > Prevotella. The sequence goes on from DCJC01000056.1 coordinate 107,296, forward strand.
GGATGACGAGGTATTCCTTTGATTGGGTTTCCGTTCTCATCGAGAGGGAAACTGAGTGCGCCGAGTGTGACGCCCTGATACAACTTCACATTGTTGCCGATGATACATGTCGCACCGATTACGACACCTGTGCCGTGGTCGATTGTGAAGTGATGGCCGATGCTTGCTGCAGGGTGTATGTCGATACCTGTCTCTGAATGGGCAAGCTCGGAAATCATACGTGGGATGAGAGGCACACCGAGAACGTGAAGCTCATGAGCCACACGATAGTTCACCAGTGCCTTGATGACCGGGTAGCATGAGATGATCTCACCGAAGTTGACGGCAGCCGGATCACCGTTGTATGCAGCCTCAATATCGGTAGCAAGCACCTTGCGGATGTCCGGAAGGCGTGCAATAAGCTGGTTGGTTATCTCTCTCGCTTTCTTCAGCTTGTCTTCCTGGCATGGCGACTCGCTCTCGCAGTCCTCGTCAACGAAGCATAGGCCTGCCATCACCTGATCGCACAGCAACTTGTGCAATCTCTCGAGGTCAACGCCGATGTGATAAGGTAGGGTGTGTCTATTGACCGATGACTGGCCATAATAACCAGGGAACAAAATAGCGCGTGCAAGCTGGATGATTTCAGATAAAGCATCTCCTGAAGGCAGCGGATTGCCTTCCTGATGCTGGTGGAACAGACCTTTGAGCGACTCGTTGTCTGAGAGTCGGCTAACAGTCTCGATGAGCGTCTGGTTTGTATTTGATGGTGTCATCTTCTTTGTTGTGTCAATATTTTTGTTGCAAAATTAATAAAATAACTTAATATTAACGAACTTTTCGTAGAAAAAAACATAAAAATCAGGATTTTGAATTGACGGAAAGTAAATTGAACATATTTTGGGAAAGTAAATCTCTATTTTTTCGACTTGCACTTTGTACTTTGCATTTATTTCCTTACCTTTGCAGAGCAAAAATCTCACAAAATCAAGATTGTGAAGATTGGAAATTATTGTCAGTTCAAGCACCAAAGGTGCATATTCACATTGAGCAATGAATTCATTGAACTGAAATGACCAAATGGTAAATTGTAAATAGTAAATGCATTCATGAGTAAAAAAGCACAGAATATTTTTCTCCTTTTTGGACTTGCCGTCCTCGCAATCATGCTTTCACAACTTGATTTCGAGGAATCGTGGCATGGAATATGTCATGCAGGCTATTGGTTTGTCGCTGTAGTTGTACTATGGGCGTTTCTCTATATCTTCAACGCCTCTGCATGGTATATCATCATACGCTCGGACGGCAGCCCGGAAACCCGCAGACTCAGTTTCTCGCACATCTACCGCCTCACGGTTTCAGGTTTCGCACTCAACTATGCCACTCCCGGAGGCTTGATGGGTGGAGAGCCTTATCGCATCATGTCCATATCGCCTGTTATTGGCACTGAGAAGGCATCGTCATCTGTAATCCTCTATGCCATGACCCACATGTTCAGCCATTTCTGGTTCTGGACTATAAGTATCATTTTGTTTCTTGTCACCCAGACTATAACCACCGAACTATCCATACTCCTTGCGCTATGCACAGGCTTCTGTATCCTCGGACTCTGGTTCTTTATGGCTGGTTACCGTAAGGGATTGGCGAATAGAGTGTTAGGCATCGCCAGACATATTCCCGTTCTGAAGAAATGGGCTCGTCCGTTCGTGGAATCACACAAGGAACAATTAGATACTATTGATAGTCAGATTTCTGCTCTTCATGCACAGAATCCTAAGACCTTTGTAACGGCAGTCATGCTCGAGCTCATCTGTAGAATCGTGTCTTCCCTTGAGATCTATTTCATACTTCTTGTATTGATGCCTGAGGTAAGTTTCATACAGTGTATCCTTGTGCTTGCCTTTACCTCACTCTTTGCGAATCTCCTGTTCTTCATCCCACTGCAGTTGGGAGGCAGGGAAGGTGGTTTCATGATGTCAATCACCGCCTTTGGCATCTCGTCGAGCAATGCCATTTTCGTTGCGCTTCTTGTCAGGATCCGTGAACTCATCTGGACTGCCATCGGCCTTCTGCTTATCAAAGTGGGGGGCTCGGGTGTTAGGTGATGGGTGTTAGTGTTAGGTGATGGGTGTTAGGTGATGGGTGATGGGTGATGGTGGGTTAGGTGATGGCGGGTTGATCTTTCAGCGAGTGGGCCCGGTTGCCGAATGGTATTTTTCACTATTCACTATTCACTTTTCACTTAACCTGATGCAAAGGTACGAAAAAAAATATTTTTCAGAATACGAAAAAATACTTTTCGATACTTTAATACTTTTCGATACGAAAAAGTACGAAAAAATGCGTGAAGTAACTACTCTGGTATCTGTGTTTTTGCCTTCGGCGAACGAAAATTTGCCGTGAATTATCCGCGAATTTATTCGTAAATTAACGCGAGTTCGATGAATTCAAATCTGTTGGCAGCAA
>DCJC01000065.1:0-39790 GCA_002317355.1 Prevotellaceae bacterium UBA1710
GAGATGATGGGCTTCCTCGGTATCGGTAACAACCCAATGGTAGGTTGCTCTGTAGCTTGTGCCGTTAACGTTGACCTCGCTCTCAACAAGAAGTAAATCCTTGAAATAAAGAGATTTAGTTCAATATAAATAGTCTCCTGTAATCGTAATGGTTGCAGGAGATTTTTGTATTTATATGGTTCTGATGATGGTATGCTAACGGTATAAAATTCGCCGAAAACATTAGCTCTTCTCCTACTATCATGTTATTATCTGTAATGCTTAAAATGCCCCTGTTTTTTCGATAAAATTGCTGCCACTTTGCTGCCACTTTTGGCTATCACAAAAAAAGTGGCAGCAAAACACAGATAACAAGTTGTATATCAAACGGATAGCTTACACAAAAACAACTTTAAAACAATGGAGAAACATTGTACAACCGTTTACTTCACTCTTAAAAAGACGAGGAAGGACAAAAATGGAGATTCGCCTATTGTTGCTTGGATAGCAGTTAATAGCGATAGAACATCTTACTACACAGGCAAAAAGATTAAAGTGTCTGAGTGGGATGAGAAGAAACAACTTGTAAAAGGAACGTCTGATAATGCAAACCTGATTAACGAGTATCTTTATCAGCTTCGTAATAAAATCTTTCAGAAGGAGATTGAACTGATGGAGAAAGGTTTTATGCTCACTCCCACATTGTTAAAGGATGCTGTTAATGACCATGTAGAGGCTGTCAATCAAAAAACGCTAATGCAAGTGTTCAACGATTTCCAAACAATGCGCAAGCCACTTATTGGAAAGAAGATTGCCAAAGACACCTATGAGGACAATGATTTGACAGGTAGATACATCAAAGAATTTATGAAGAAGCAGTACCATCGTAACGATATATATCTACATGAGGTTAAAATTGGTTTCATCCAAGGCTTTCATACTTTCTTGTTAGCGGAGAAGAACAACAGACAGAACACCTCTGCCAAACATTTGAAGTTCCTAAAGCAGTTGATGAATATCGCCGTCGCAAATGGTTATATACAGTTCAACCCCCTTAACATATATAAGGTGGAACGAGAACCTGTAGAAATTGATTTCCTTGACGACACTGAACTTCGCAAGATTATAAACTTCGACACTCCAATCAAACGCTTCGAGAGAACCCGAGACGCATTCCTCTTCGGTTGCTTTACAGGTTTGGCTTACATAGACATCAAGACTCTTCGTAAGGAACATTTTGAGACAGACGATGAAGGGCGAATCTGGATAAAGAAGAAAAGAGTAAAGACTGGGATTCTCTCACGCATACCTCTTTTACCTATGGCTAAACTTCTATTGGAAAAGTATAAGGATTGGGGAGGTGATGCTGTTATGCCTATTCAAGACGCAACAGATGTCAATGAAAACTTGAAAGACATTGCTAGTCTTTGCGGAATCAATAAGCATGTAACTTTTCATACTTCTCGTCATACTTTTGCTTCTACTGTCACCTTGGCAAACAATATCTCGATGGAAGTTATCGCAAAGATGATGGGACATACCAATACAAGAATGACTGCCAGATATGCAAAACTCGTAGATAACACTATAGCCAAACAGATGGATAATATAAAAAACCTTTTTGTAGAAAAAGATAATTAATATTAGTAACATACATTTCTTCTACAGTGCCACTAATTGCCATATACTAAACATATGGCAATTGGTGGAAAACTAGAACTCCGCTACAAGTTCTGTAATCGGTACTGTTAAAAAACACAACAATACGTATTTATTTATCTTTTTTCTTGTTGGAATTATTATTATTGTTGTAATTTTGTAGCACATAATTAATATTTTTAGTAAAAATGGAGCAAATAACCTTAACCATATCAAAAGAAGAGTATTACCTCTCTAAAGTAGAGTCATTTTGTTACGACTTGCGTAATGCAATGATTGACATGTCGTTGAAATTCCCTGAAATAAGTACATTTGAACGATATTTCAGAAAATTAGAAGATTATGACAATGTAGTGTATATTATCGGTCTCTTACATAAGTGTTGGTGCTTTGCTCATCCTACTTATTTGTTTGATACTATACCTAAAGACCTATCATTTGAAGGTGTGAAAAACATATTGTCAAAATATCAATCCGGTTCAAAACGCTATGGAATGGATGAATTAAATGAAGAGTTTAGCAAAAAGAACACTCCCTTACTGTTAGCTTACTATAAAGCTTATCATAAAGAAGGTGAGATGGCTTTGTGCTATGAAGATTATATGGAATCACTATATTTTTCTGTAGAAAAAAAATGTAGTTCCTACGGTATTAATCTCGAAAGTTCATTTGTCATTAGGACTACCATTAGAACCGACAAGACCCCCCAACAGTTAAAAAATGCCTTTTCTGTTTTTGCGACGGAATTTAAGTGCTGTAAAGATAGCGAAGAAAATCTGCGTATTTTCCTTTCACTTTTTGATGTTACTCACTCCGCGGCAGAAGGAACTATAATGTGGGAAGATACAGGTACGAAGAGCAAACAAGCAAGTTTCGCCTCTATCTATACCATTTTTTCGACGTTGGGTGTACAAATGAACCAAGCTAATCGTACTATTATAGCTCAACACATAATATGCGCAGAAGGAGCCATAATGGAATCCCAAATTAAAGCTCGTTCTGACAGTCCGAAGCAAAAGTCATTACAAGATAAGATTTGGATAGCAATAAACAATCAAAAAGAGCAGCAATGAAGGTGCTGCTCTTATTTTTTTTTATTTTCACAATCCGCCTTCAATCCGCCTTTTACAAAATCTAGTATTAACTCACTGACAATCAGTGCTTTGTTACTATTGGTAATTTTCTTATCATCTAAATATCATCCCCCTTTTTCCTCTTATTGCATTTATCAGAGAAAATCAGTACCTTTGTCTCAAAAATTAAAAAATATGAATAAAAACATAACAAATCAGGCTTCATACGAAGCCTATCTGAACGCTCTTTTCATTGAGGCTGTTAATACGCAGGGAACACCTACGGCGAGCATCGATGAGATACTTCTTGCCAAGGCTATGTCATACGGACGCGCAGTTGACGAGGCTAAGGAAGATGTGAAACGTATACTCAATGTACGTGGTGCAGTGAATGTCCTCTTGAAGTCAACTTCCGCTTCTCTGTACAAGTCGGTTTAGCCTCTTGTATCTAAATGAAGAACGCGCGTATTGATGACTGTATGCAGATAACTCTCCGCCTCAGGGCGTATCTCTCACAGACCGAAATCATGACGGTCAGACTGTTAGGAGTACGAAACAAGTATAATGATTTTCAATAAAAAATTACGATTAAAAATTCAACGCCTGAAGTCATTAAAGATGACGCTCAGGTAAAGCAGAGTGAGGCTAGCGTAGTAGAGCCTCAGAATTTAATCTCCACTGAGCAGGAGACCGATGCTCAGGCAAGTACAGGTGCTAGTCCTGTAAGTACAACTCTTATAAGTCATGAAGAAAAAGAAACATTGTGTTAATTCTTCGTATGGTAGAATATCGATAGATATAGAACCTGAAGGTGTGGCAATCAGTCAGGGTGATGGTAGAATATTGGTATCACCGGAAGAGATGGAAAAATTGGCAAAGGGCCTGTTCGCAACTAAGCGAGTAGAGTTTCCGTCTGTGACTCAAAGCTACTCTTCACCCTATATGTCATCGTTTGACCAGTCTCTCCTTCAAGTGGAAGAACCTTCTTCATACATGGAGGAACAGAAAGCTATGCATAAGAATGCATATTCTCCATGGACTCCAAAAGAAGAGGAGTTACTGAGGTTTCTCGTTTCTCAAAAGGTACCAGTGGAACAAATGGCACAAGCCATGGGACGTAACGTTGGTGCTATTTATGCTCGCATTGCTAAACTTAAATTATCATAATCAAAAAAATATTATAATAACAGTGGATCTCTCTCGGAAGGAGAGAGACCCACTCTAAAAAACAAAGACATGAAAAAAGTAACAACAACAGGAAAGACAGGTACTTTTACAAGTATCATCATCTCTATTCTCCCTGAAATTCTCTCTTCAGCCGTTATTTCTGCAATTACATTTGGATTTTGGTATTGGAAAGAAGAAATCAAGCATAAACACTCTATGGAGGAGAAAAGACAAGAGACTGACGATTACATCCGTAAGATGTCTTCACGCGCTGAGTACGAGAAGTTGAAGAAGAGTCAAACAACACACGGTAAAGAATCAGCTTTCACAAGAGCGGATAAATGCCCAGATTCCCATGATGGAGTTGGTGACATTGGTGTCAACTTTCATGGAAAAAAGTTCAGCGAGCTTGTCAACTATAACAATTACAACAAGTGGATTGTAGATGGGTATATGGCCTGTGGATTGGTAAATTTTTGTGTCGCTGGTAGTGGTGTCGGTAAGAGTATTTTTCTCTATCAGATAGCCTTAGCAGTAGCACATGGAGATAGACCTGCATTTCTTCCTCCGGAGGCTAGCAAATCTGTTAAACTTCATGTAGTTTTTTATAGAGTAGAAGACTATGATAACGAAATTATAGGGAAATACGGCAGCGGTAAAGTATTCGATGATGCCGATATTGAGTGGTTTACACCGGAGGATTATTCATCCGACAATTCATCCGACAACTCACTTGAGGCCTTCACTTCTCACCTAAGGACAGTAGCAACCCAAGTAAAGGAAGATACATTGGTGTGTATAGACCCTGCCACAAAACTATATGGTTACAGGCATGAAAGTTTTATCAAGGGTGTAGACGAAGCCAGGAATATTGCAAAACGAAATGGTTGTACTATTACTATCCTCGCTTCACTTCATCATGAGGAGATTAAAGACTGGATATTTCTTACGAATGACACCATCAGAGGTGGTGACACAGGAATACAGCAAGCAGGTTCTGTCACAGCTATACGTCGTGAGCGCACTTCTGAAGCCCATCGATTTCTACAGTGTCTCAAGGCTCCAAAGGGTTATAAACACCCTTTATCAGAAAAAAATAACACCCTTGTTGTGAAGTTGGAAACTAAAAAAATTGATGAGTCGAACCAGTATGTACATTTTCGTTTCGATAGCATTAAGCCCGAAGCAGAGGCACTTCCTCTCAAACAAAAAGCTACAGAAACATCACAAGAATCTGTAGATACTCCTACCGACACACCTCGGGCTCCCAACCAGAAGATTACTTCTGATAAGGAGAAGGAAATCAAGGAACTGCTCGACAAAGGTGTATCACAGAAGGAGATTGCAGGAAAGTTTGGGGTTTGTTCTAAGACAATATCTCGTTACAAAAACAGAGAATAGTGTATGATAAAAAGAGGAGGTATCACGCCTCCTCTTTTTTGTGTTGTGGTATGAATACCTAACGTGTTCAGTTTTTGTAAGTATTTACCACATAGATATAATAAGGAGGAGAGTGTGAGGGGTTCACACACTCATCATCTTCTTCATGCTGCTGGGAGGGGATAATGTTCATTATTTGCGTTTTTTTCATATAGATATATTAAGTAGTAGTTATCAGAATAGCTACGTTAACTGATTAATGAAAAAAAGCGAGAGAGAGTGCCTCCTTTTATATATGTAGTTTTTACTCAATTCTTACCTGTTCAATTATTGCGAGTTATTTCCATATAGTTATAATAAGTAGTAGTTATCAGAATAACTACGTTAACTGATTAATGAAAAAAAGCGAGAGAGAACACCGTATTAACAGTGTTCTCTCTCACTTGCATTTACCAATGCCATTCGAATCTTGGTATTTGCAAAGAAGAATATTGTTCTAATTTTTCATTTTCTACAACAGGAGTTTCTTCCACAAGTTCCTCGGGTGGGAAATGTGGCATGAAAGCAGGTGCTTCATATCCTATCGGTGAGAAATTGAAACTTGGAGTTTCCTGAGGTGTAGGCTGTGCATCATAATATTTCTTACTCCAATTATTGATACTGCCTACCGACAATTCTAAACCATTGCGCGCCAGTAATTCTTGATTACTACGCACGGACTGCAATGGGTCGTATAAACGTCGGAAAAGGTTAACCTCATCCTGTTTCTTGCGTTTTGCTTCTGCACGTCTCTCTGTCTCTGTCATTTGTCTGTTAGGGTTCGTGTCTATTCCTCTATCCTTGCAATATCTATACAAGGTCGTTTGTGGAATATCTATGCCAGCAGCGATATTCTCCTGTACAGATAGCGAACGGTTATACATAGCATCCAGCTCGGCGTAACGAATACGACTCTTGATATCGTTTATTAAGCCCCATGACACCTGTATTCCTGAGCGTACAATGAATTGCGGTCTGTGGTCGCGCCAATATTCTATTTCCTTACTACAGTACGCCGCTAACTGTTCAAGGGAGTTGTTGAAAGTGTGCTTAACCTTTCGTATCAGGGTGTCCAGTGTGATTACTCCGTCGCTGTTGTCGAAGAAACGTGCCAGGTCAACATACAGATTAAACAAAGCTGTATCAGGACTCATATCAGGAAACATTAGTCTGCGCAAACAAGCGTTCTTGTGTAATTTACGTCGCCTGTGTTGTCCATCTACCTGACGTTCTCGATACCACCATAATTGTAGATAGTTCTCATCTGTCATCTGATATAAATCATCAATCCAAACATCGCCATACTCTGTGCGATACTTGTATTGATGCTGCCATGAATAATAGTGCATGAAATTTTGGTAGTCCATACTCTTCATGTCTGCAAGCATCCTCTCGTCAAAGATTATCTCCTGTGAGTCGGATGTATCAACTATCGTTTGTACGGCTACGGTCTGCATAGGAGGTTCCTCGGGGAAGTCTTGTATGTCATAAATGAGGTTAGTCACGTAAGTTTCATTATTCCCATACACACCATTCATGTACTGACTCCTACGTGTACCACAGTCATCGTCCATCGGTTCGGCAGTATCAAACACAATCTGGTCGTTAATTGTCTGTGATACATGCAGGAACTCTTTATCGCTGAGCACTCTATTGAATACGTAAACCATTCTGAAACGTCGTGAAGTCACGCCCTTCTTTTCAAGTCCATCAGAAAAGGACATATATACACAGGTTGGAGGGTAGCTTAGTGTTGTAAGGTACTCTCGAACGTCGCTGAACCGTGTAAAGTCAACGTCAACGAATATGGTTTGCGCTCCTTCGAAATACTTGTCAGACTTCATGCAAACCTTCATCGCACCCTTATGTTTTCCGCGATGGTGAGTCGGATATGTATAATACCACGTACCATCTGACTTCTGAAAAGGCTATTTTTTCATCGGATCATAATTGAATAGATTACAGAACGCATGACCACTTGTAGCATATCCAAGGAACTCCGATATGTTGACTCTCATACGTACAAATGCCATAGTCTCCTTTCCAATGGCTTTCGCTCCTGGGGTACTTAGACATGCAGATGCGTCGCTCTTACATTGATACCCCTCACAACTAACATTAGTCTGAAATTTGAAATTCTCAAGTTTAAACATAGATTGCACATGTTTTTGGGTTTAGTTAAATACTACATCATTGAGGTCATAGGTATTTACGAAAAGCATCTGTCCGTTACGAATAGCCTTGTTGTAATTACTGTGACCCATTTTCAATTTTGCGTCTTTTCTGTTTGCATACACCATTCCTGTTGGTATATGTTGTAATTTAGTTTTCATACTATATTATTTTTTTATGTTTCATGTATAAGAATTTGAGGGGATTCGGAAAGCGAAATCCAATATTTCATTAATGACAAATTGTATTTTTAGAATGAAAAGATAGTGTGTATTTTTCTAAATGTCAATTGTCCGATTTGTATCTATGTCCTTGATAATCAATCGATATGGCAAGATGATTGGATGGACATTTAGTGGACATATGAGAAAAGATATAGAAAGAACCAAATGTCCGCTAAATGTCCTGTCGATAAGTGAGCACGTTTTGCATGATATTCATGGTAATTTAACAGAAATGGATAGTTCCCAAATCACTTTCCCCGATGGTCAACAAGCCGTATCAGAACCCTTCAATTCCTTATGTATAGATATAGCCCAATTATTATTGGGTGAAAAAAATAGAAGCAGACACCAGTCCGATAGAGGTCTGCTATAACAAATAATAATGTCGGACAACAAAGGCATGGAGGAAACTAATCGAAGAGATAAGTTTCGGAAGTGTCTGAGTGGAGGACTTACAAGTATTCCTAAGCCTTATGTGCTTATTGGATGAAAGTATCTCTAAAAACTCGAAAAAAGCAATCAGCAACCGAAGAGGTATGCTGATTGCTTTTTTCTTCCACAAATACTACAGTCCGTTAAACCGCATACCAAGTCACTCAATTCCTTAATTGTCAAGAAATGATGTTTTGTCCTATAGAAAGGAAAGATTATATATAAAAAAAATACCCATAAAAAGAAAAAAAATCCCACATACATATAGTATATATTTCTCCAGGATAGCGAAGCGTCTGGAGAAATACGAGAGACTGAGACTTCTTCACGCGTAGCGTAAAGGGGGCTCATGTCCCCTCATGATAATCACCCTTCGCTTTGCTCGGTTAATCATCAGAAGACTTGAACGAAATTTCGCTGCGCTATATTTCGTCCAATGAGTTTATGTAGAATTAATCAATTTCTCTTTTCAAGTTAAGGATAGTAGAATATTCTGTTCAACCTACTACCCTAACCCATATCTTTCGTTCCCTTCGCTTTTGCTCAGTTCACTACAGATATACCACCCAGTAGGATGTTAATGTTTTCTGCAGTATATAATTCCAGAAAATTTATCAGTGAAACACATATTGCAGTTATGACAATCTCCAGGGCATAAGTGTACACCGTTCTGCGGAGTCATGTTGTCATACACATCATGCGGTACACATTTATACTCTCGTGCTGCACCTTCAATTCCAGGTAATGAACCATTTACACAAATATAGTTAGCCTTACTAAAATCGAGGTCTATTCTTGCTGTATATGTGTAAGTCCCAATCTGTCTTGTGTCCCAGAAATACCGTGCTATCTTATTCCATTGGATAACTTGGTTCTGGTCTCTGAAATCTCCTGCTTCATCAAGACGGATATACCTTATCTGTTCGGGAGCATTATCTATATATGCTTCCATCAAGGTTATAATGTCTTTTGTTGATGCTGTCGCCAACCATCTTTCCATAACAAGATTCTTATTCAGGTAATCCTTGTATATCCTTTCACACCTCTTCGCATAACAGAAGTCCGCAACCTGACACAAGCCTTTCGCCTTACTTGGACAATGTTGTGCAGATGTCAGATTTACGATAAGAGTTGAACGTGGAATCTTTGTGTTACCGTAGGCAAATGCTTGCCCATTGAAATCTTTTAATAAATTCTGTTGAATCACCCAAATTTTTTTTTCATTGTTTCTTGCCAAATGGACTTTAGTGTCCCTCTGACACATATAAGAATTTGAAGGGTTTTAAGCTTTTACCCTTATAATTCTTGATGCAGATGCCGGTTGTATAGCCTCAAAATAATACCGTCTGAGAGTACCTAAACCCCTTATTAGTAGACAAAAACAAATGATTTAACAATAACAATAATAATTCTTACGGAGGCGAAGAGCCTCCTACAATATATAATCCCTGGGCTGGAAGGTGAAGAATCATCCAGCCCTTTCAATTAACAACATCAGGCATAGCATAGACGAAGAGTCATGTAAAGCCTGTACATAAAGAAACTAATTAAAAAAAATATGAAAACAAGAACAATCATAGGAGGAGGTCTGCTATTGGCAGCCACAATCCTTACAATTGCATACCACCGTTTTTCTGGTGGAGATGCATCCAACAACAACGTGGAAATCGACAAGTTTAACCGCAGATATGCAAGACATTGTCATTCCACAAGTAACTAACATCTTAATCCATTTACTAACATTATGGAAAAGAAAAAAACAACAACGATGACCGTAGCCCCTATTGAGGCAAAGGTCGTATCAGAAGTAACACTCGGCGTAGACGATGACATCGAAGTCATTGATGCCGAAGTTATCGAAGAAGAAGATTGGGGTGATAATCATCCTAACTTCATAGAGTCAAATACCTCAGCAATCACACTTGAGGAACTGACCACAAAGAACGTTATTCCTACTTTCAGTGACAACACCTTAACGCTTTCGCACCCAAACTTTATCGGTGCTGTAGCTAAGATGGCTGAACAAGTATTCGGAGAACTTACACCTGTTGAGATTCGTGTTTCACATCCAATTATCGGACGTGTACCATCGGCTCAGCATAAAAAAGCGAACGAACTTCTTGACGAAGAGAAGACAGTATTCTACCAGCGTATGGCTTGGTGCTGTCGTGTCAAGAATATCACTCGTGAAATCAATGGGCAAACCGTACACCTCGTTATCGGTGGTGTTCGTGCCTATTCGGAAGATAAACTCTATAATCGTCAGAGCCCACAGAAATTTCATGTATTTGTGGGTTGGCGTGTAAGAGTTTGTAGTAACTTAATGCTTACTTGTGACGGAAACAGCGGAACCATAGAGTGCATGACAGAGGCAGATATAATGCAGAAGTCTCTCGAACTCTTTACCGCTTTCAACCCTCACAAAGAAGACACACTACGTCTCTTGGAGAACTTACACAGTACTCCTATCTCTGAGACACAATTCTGTAATATCGTTGGCAGATTACGCTTATTGCAAAACCTGCCAGTAACCGAACAGAAACTACATCCATCGTTTACCATCGGCGACCAAGCCGTAAACACGATGGTGAAGAACTATGTATCAGACCCCAACTTCGGTAAGAAGGAGGGTGAAACTTATACATGTTGGAATCTTATGCAGAATGCTAACGAAGCAGTCAAACAGTCGGCTTACATTGACCGATTCATAGACCGCAACCAGCAAGCAACAGATTTCGCAATCGGAATCCAGAAAGCCATTAACGGTGAAGACACCGACGGCTATGACTGGTTCCTTAACTAAACCCATTCATCGGCTCTGGAAAGCTATAGAATGGAATAACCCCGAGGGGCTATCGACAATATAATGTAAACATACATTTGAGTTGGTAGCTCCTCAATTTCGTTTGTATCACCCCTATATATTCACAAACAAAAAACAATTACAACTATGTGTAAATTCACGAAACCAATCATTCCTGCTGATGCTACAGCAGATGAGCGTCGTTCTCTTATGTTCGATGCTATGTATTCAGCAGACCTCTCAGAGGAAACTGAAAAGAAATCAAATCTGACCTACCTCTCATGGAGTCAGGCATGGAAGCTGATGAAGCAATTCTATCCTTCCGCTACCTATAAGATTTTCACTAATCCTAATACTGGACTTCCAGTATTCGAGAGTGAACTTGGTCTTATGGTACATACCGCTGTCGAGGCAGATGGTATTACCTATGAGGATTGGCTACCTGTTATGGATTACGCCAATCGTGCTATGAAGTCAATACCTTACTCAGTACAGGTATTTGACAAACAGAGCAGGCAGTACGTTGAAAAACGTATCGAAGCCGCTACTACATTTGATGTGAACTCATCAATCCAGAGGTCAATGGTGCGAGCAATCGCCCGACATGGCTTAGGTCTCTACATCTATAATGGCTTTGACCATATCAACGAGGATGGAGAGCCACAATCATTGCCAACCTCTAACAGCAATGGCAGTTATCAGCAGAAGAACAGCGGAAACTATCAACGCCAGCAGTACAATCGTCCTGCTCAGGCTCAGCCACAGGCACAGCCTTCTACTGATACGGCAGCACTTATGGCAAGAATTAATTCTACCACGGATGTTGCTTCTCTCGTATCTCTCTATCTTGACAACACATCAGTCATAGAGAGTAATCCAGAACTTAAGACTCTTCTTAGCACCAGAAAGAAGGCTCTACAGTCACTCTAATTATTAACCAGGTGGTATAGTATATCTCTCAACAGGACTTCTATACCACCACAATCTTTTTACAACTATGGCAAGAATAGAACTTGTAAATAGCGGTGTTCTCTTCAAGGAAGAAGAACACGAGTATTGGCTAGGTGATAAACAACTTTTCGGAATCACCGGAGCTATTCAGAGACAGGTAGCCGGACATGAATACGATGGCTGTCCTGAGTATCTAATCAAACGAGCTGGTGAATATGGTTCATCGGTTCACAAGTCAATCGAGAAATTGATTAACGACTTCGAACATGATGGTACAGTCGAGACAGAGGATTTCAGAAACCTCACTACCGACATGAACATCGAGGTTAGCGAGTATAATGTAACCGATGGTGAATACTATTCCAGTAACATCGACATCGTTACAAGACTCGGTGATGCAGAGTTCGGTTTGGCTGATGTAAAGACATACAGCAATACAAAACTCACTAAGGCACAAATGACCAAGGCTAAATACCAGTTGTCATGTTATGCTTATATGTTTGAACTGCAGAATAAGGATGCACGAGTGACAGAGCTTTTTGTCATCCATATCTGCAACAAGACAAAGAAGGATGGTTCTATCAATCACATTGCAGAACTAATACCTATAGAGCGAATCCCGGTTGAAATCTGTAAGGCACTGCTCGAAGCAGATCGTAACGGAGAACAGTTCAACAATCCATACGAACTGCCAAAGGAGGTTGAGAAGAAGTGCAAGCGTATCATCAAACTCATTCAGACAAAGAAAGAAGCAGAAGAGGAACTCACTCTGATAAAGAAGGATATACTCTCTACTATGCTCTTTCTCGATGTGGATTCATGGAAGGGTGACGGCATTAGCTTCACTCGTACCGCAGATTCTACAAGAAGCAGTTTTGATTTAGCATCTTTCAAGAAGGCATTTCCTGACCTTCCGTATGATGACTATATCAAGAAGTCAAATGTGGCAGGTTCACTGAAAATCCTGACCGCTTAACAACTCGGCAACATTAACTAAGGCTGGGGAATACCTAATTATATATATAATGTGTGTATTCCCTGGCCTTTCTAATTCTCTTCGACAATGAAATACGAAATCACAATCACTACCGACGAGAGAGATAACGAAGAAGTTTCTCTTTCTCTCAACACCGCCGATGGAGGAACTTTCGAGATTAAATCCTTCGGCACAACTATGAATTTCTCACAGTTCATCGAATTTGCTGATGCTGTCCATGAGATACGTCAGAAGTTCGCAGTCATTAATGGTAAACATGAAGAAGACAATGGCAACAACTAACATCAACATGGAGCTATTCAAGAGATATGCTCCAAAGAAGAAGCTGGAAATGATTGAAAAACTTACTCCAGCAGAACTAATGAACGTTACTACCGCTACCCTTACACGAATTGTAAAGGAGGCAGGTAAGAACATGTGGAAGAGTCGAAACAAGACACTTCGTATATCAAGAGAACGCAGACGTGGCAACTCTTGGAACTCAACCATCGAAGCTGTTGACCTGATTAAAGGCAAGCTTAGTCTTGATGTATATATGCAGTTTGAGAACACAGACAGCAATACTTCAATATCAATGTCATCATTCTTGAATAGAGGAGACAGTCGAGCAGAAATCACACGAGACGACCGCTACGGCAATCCAAGAACTTACTATGCTACCTACGATGAGGGGGATAAGCAAAGAGTCATCCGAAGTATTCTAGAAGAGTATGTTTACACAAAATATGCTGACAAACTAAAGGAGGTATCAGCATGAAAGTAAAAATCGGAGATAAGATTCGTCATTCCCTGTTTGGGGGCGAAGTCCTTACTGGCATCGTAGAAGATATTCAGATTTGCCGTCAAGGTGAGAAATCTGGATATTCAGTAAAGACCACAGATGTGAAGAAGCATCATGGTGTTATCGATTTGGATAATGGTCATTGGTGTTATTTCCATCAAGTAATCAATAAAATTTCAGATGGCAACAAAGAAGACAACAAAGAGTAAGGTCACAGTATCTTACCGAGGGGCTTCGATGGCAGAAGTCTTTCATCACGTTCATCGTGAAATAGTAGCAGAGTGTGAGTATTGTGGCAAATCGCTGACACGCTCAGAAGTAAATGACTATGGAAGCCTCTGTGAGAGGTGCTACACGAAAGAGTACTATGGCTAAATCCATTTTCAGGGTTCCCGACATCGAGCATGAAGGAGACCTCCAACATTATGAGTCGCTTATCATTGATAATGGCGGCAAAGTTATAAAAACAGTCTGGAGTGGCGAATCGGATGATGATGCTTATATCATCTATGAAGCCGAAACAGACCAGCAAGTGTCAAACATTCGACAAATCTTAGAACAATGAACAAGAATGAATCTATCGCCAAATATATTTGGCATGACATCCTACAAAACTCTCAATCTCCTCTTAGATGGAGATTTGACGTTAGTAGTATCAGAGTCATCGAGAACGGAACTACCTTTCGGGTTAACTCTCCGTTCGTCAGAGGCTGGGTTAGAATCCAGCAAGAATCAGATGGTTCCTTTAAGGTCGGCATAAAGCCAGATACCTTTGGAAGTGAACTTACCTATCAGTCAGTAACACAGGAGAAACTCATTTCTACAATAGACAGAGTTTTATCACAAGGCATACTGACAGAGAATACAGAACCTACAGAATTGATGGTTGCTGTATAAACATAAATCTCTCGTATTGGAAAATATCAGAAAATCAAGAACTTTCAAAGAACTTGGCATATCTGGTATTCTCCTTTTTCATTCGTTTCGGACGGCTTAAAGAATACTCAACGACCGTTCGACTTATTTGAAATAGCATGGAAGAACCAAAATTCATAGAGTACCTTCGTGTCTCAACGAGGGGACAAGGTGCATCAGGCTTAGGTCTCGATGCTCAGAAAGAAATCATCAGGAACTACCTGAAAGGTGTCGAACCGATAGCATCCTTTGTTGAGGTGGAAAGCGGAAGACATAATGACCGCCCGAAACTACAGGAAGCATTAAAGATGTGTCGTAAGGAAAAAGCGACCTTGATAGTTGCAAAGCTCGACAGGCTCAGTCGTAATGTAGCCTTTACAAGCAAACTACTTGAATCAGATGTAGAAATTAAATTCTGTGATTTCCCAGAAGCTAATCGACTGGTGCTTCACATAATATCCAGTATAGCAGAGTATGAAGCAAACCTCATTAGGACAAGAACCAGACAAGCCCTTGAGGCCAAAAGGGCAAGGGGAGAGCCTTTGGGGAAACCTGAGAATTTCATCAACAATCAGGATAAAGCAGTTGCCAATAGCCGAAAGACAATAAAGGCAAAGGCAGACTCCAATCCAAACAATAAAAGAGCAATAGCCATGCTCAGGGTTTTGGCAAATAACACATCCAACCTCTCGGAAATGGCAAGAGTATTGAACCGGGAAGGATTCTCAACAAGCAAGGGCGGTCAGTTTACTGCCCAGCAGGTCAAAATTCTTCTCCAACGCTACAATATCAATTACAAATGAACAAGAACAATGGAAACATCTTCATTCAGGACGGAAGGTACATCAATGTTATTCGTCCTGACTACGTTCCGAAAGCTCCAATCTATACGGAAGAGGAACGAGACACAATCCAGAGACTAATCAGACATAACTTCTTTCCTCACCATTCGGCGGTGGGGAAAGGACACTGTTCAAGGAAGCACTGGAACTTAGAGAAATACCGAGGAAGATATGGAATAGGGTTTAAGATAATCACAGCCTATCCGTACTCCTCTAACTTTAATACAATTACCTATTTTATTAAAATGGTATGAAGAAGTACACAATCATCCACAACTTTACAGCAGTCGCTTCGATAGAAGTACTGGCTGAGACAAGAGAAGAAGCATTCGAGAAAGCAAGACAAAATGAACTTGACCTTGCAGACTATGACTTCGAACTTGATTCCGCTGAGATTGGGAAAGAAGAAGATGTCCCTGAACTCAGCAAGTTAATCGAACAGGCAGAAGCAATCATAAAGAGAGCTGATGACATTATCTTAGTTCCCTGGCCTCTTATAACAACAGAGGTATGGGATGGTAATAAGATGAAAAGCGAACGTCAACGGATGGAAAACATCTACTGGGACGAAGAAGCAGATGAGATTGGTTTCAATACAGATGAGAGTTCAGGAGATTTCCTTCTTTCTGAACTTCCCGAACTGGAGCAACTAGAAATCTGTCAGCTAATCATAAAGACATCAAAACCATGATTCGCTATCATTTCAACGTAACAACCAATGGCATTCGTGAGAAGGTTCATATCAATGCTATGAATCCTGCGAGTGCCTATAGTAAGTGCAAACGACTCTATCCGCTTGCTCAGCATATACACTTGGTGCGGAGCGAGAGAATACGAGACTAGTATTAATCCTATAATTATATAATGTATGCCTAACTGGTGCGACACAACTTATAAATGTGTAGGCGACCCGAAGGAAGTAAGGTCTCTCTACAATGTCATCAAATGTAATGACAATCGTAAGACATCCCGAGTTAAGAATGGATTCGGTAAACTATGGCTCGGTAACATCATCGACCAACTCGGATATTCCTGGGAGCAGTATAGATGCCGAGGTGAAATTATCGATTATCAGATGGATGGCGATGAACTCGTTATCTACCAAAGTACCGCTTGGTGCGAACAGGAGGGATTCAGAGAGGTTATCCAACTCAAGTTTCCTTCAATAACGGTTTACTACCGACAAGAAGAACCCGGCTGTGATGTATACTCAACCAATTCGTTTGAATACTTCCCTGAGCGTTATTTCTTAGACTCGTATGAAGAACCACTTTACTTTGAGACCTTATCAGAGGCTGTCGATACTATCAGTAGTATAGTCGGCTATAAAGTCGAGGAAGATGTGAATGTCATCAGGGATGCTCTTGATAAGTATCTCGAGGAACATGAGAAGGATGATATTTTCTATTCCTTCCATGAATTCATAGAGATTGATTAATGGCTACAGCAGGAGAAGGTATGCTTAGGCTACCTCTCCTGCTTGTGCTGAACCTATCGGGGGGGAGGCCAGGCTTGTAACTGGGCTCTGCATTAGGATGAGAACTGATACTGAACTGAAGTCTGCATTAGGCAGGCTTCTTTATCTTTTTGCTATGACTTATTGTTATAATGCAAAAAAATCTCCGAATAATTACCGAATTGCAAACTCTGAGTTTACAAAATTATAGATTTTCGAGCATTTTTTTACATTTTTTTTAATTTTGTTTTCTTGTTTAAAATATAATTTATTACTTTTGTAGTTGCAGAGTGGAGACTCACACCTGAGATTAGCCACTCGCCAAAGAAGGCATCGCTGTTCTTTCCTCTCTACAAAAGTCTGGAAAACTTTAAACAAATGAGGGATAGAAACTGAAATGCCATCTAGTGTATTTGTATATGTAACTATCGATAGTTTTGCACTGTCGAGGTTTAGTATATCGTACACGGATGGATGCAAGTTACTGTTCATTTCATTTGAGGTTTTTCCAGAGCCGTGTAGAGGATGGGCGTGATGAAGCTCCATCCTTTTTTGTTTCAATACTATGAATAACGCCAAATCTTAGTGGGGCGGAGAAGGCGACCTTTTAATACTATAAAAATGCAAAAATGAAATAAGTCGCATAATGCAGAATAAAATCTATAGCCAAAGGCTTAGAGTATTTAAACATTAAAAATCCTTTTTTGCTTATGCCAATCTATCGTATTACAGTAATCTCTACACGTATTTCCAATGGACAAAGAATAGACAAAGGCCTATATGTAGACATCCAAACATATAGTTATGCAAATCCAATTTATAATGAAAAGGAGAAAGTAGCAAATGCTTTTCTGTACCAAAGAGGTGTGGATTTAAAGAAAATGGGAGCTCTTAACGGCTCATGTCTTAACGCAATTAGAATAGGTTAACCATGAAAATAGAGGAACTTATACATCCAGATGATGCCAGTGCATTAAAAACACTTATGAGCATCCCTGCATTACCAAAACTAATGGAAAAAGTATTTCAATTAGGTTATGACGAAATCTCATGGAGTGAGAACGTAACAACTAATTTACGTCTCTCGGAAACACAGATGCCAGAGATATACAATCGCCTGCCACCTATATGTGAACGTTTAGGAATACCTGTCCCCGAGTTATACCTCCAAATGACTCCTATCGTGAATGCATGGACATCTGGACATAGTAAAGTTTATATAGTACTCACACTTGGTCTAATAAAGAGAATAAAAGGTGAGGAACTTGATGCTGTATTAGCTCATGAGTGTGGGCACATATTGTGTCAGCATGTACTATATCAAACGTTAGCTAATGCAATCTTTACTTTCGGAGATTCGTTGTCCGACTCTCTTGTTGGAATAGTCGGCAATGCTGCTATGAAACCTATCCGTCAAGCACTGATAGCCTGGAGTCGAGCATCTGAATTATCCGCCGACAGGGTAGCTTGCATATTTACACCAGCCGAAACTCTTGCTAGAGTCTTAGCACGTTTAGAAATGATACCTAAATATATAGCTGATACTATGGATATTCAGTCTTGGGCACAGCAAGGAAAAGAGTACGAAGCATTGAAAGATGGCACTGCTTGGAACAAAATTGTTCACTGGATGGCAAACTCTGATGCAGACCATCCTTATTCTCCTGTACGAGCATACGAAGCTTTGATGTGGGAAAATACGGACATGTGTAGGAATTTAAGGAGCAATACATTTCATTTGGAGGCCCTAAACAAACATGACATTATTAAGAAGAGTACGACATGGATAGAAAAAGGGGCTGAGGCCACCACTATTAATACAACTGCCATTTTCGAAAAAGGATTAGAAATGACAAAAAAAATAAACATAGGCTCATTTATGTCAAAAAAGAAAAAGTAATTACCAATAAGAATGCAAACATTAATAATCCATAAAATAGTTTAGATATGAAACCTAATACCGAAATTTCAACAATAGCGGTCAAGCGCTTACAATTTTGCTGTCCCAACTGTGGTAGCAAGCAAGTTCACAAATCTATAGGAGGAAAAGCAGAACATGTTGTTGCATGGGGAGCTACAAAAGCAATTAAATCCACCCTATTAGGGGATTATGGTGGATTAACTGGTGGAGCAGAGAATGAAATCATAAAAGAAGCAGTTCCTTTTCAGCAAGTATGTGATTACTGTCATAGAACTTTTCATGCAAGTAAATATGATATAGATTCTGGGAAGTATTCCATGTTAGAAGAAAAAGCCAAACAATTGGCTAACACTTATAATCAGAAGCTCCAGCGAGTCAAGGATGATGAGGTTGATAGCCTAAGGTCTGAAGCAAACCACGAACTCTTCAAAACATTTGTTGGTGCTTGTGTTTTCCTGTTAGGCCTATTCATATACAATACTTGTGAGCATAAAACTGAAGGTATTTTTGGAATGGAAGTATATACTAATTCATTTATGTTTTCATGTTTCGTTATGTTTGTCGGAGGACTATATACATTTTATAAAGGATGTATGAGTATTGCATCATATCAGAGTGCTTCAGAAATAGATAATATGCATCTCTCGATATATGCAAAAGACCATAAAGCATAAATTAACCCAATTAATAAATAATCTATGAGTTACAACAAAAACGATGTAATCAACGTCGCCACGAAATTGGGCAGACTTGTAAATGGAGGCGTAATTGGATATTACGCTGGAGAAAAGACATCACAAATTATGAACAAGAATATTCCAAAAGAATTAATAAATGTCGTTGAGAGACACAAGAAGATTCAGTTGGGAGCAAGCTTGGCACAAAGTTTCGTTCCAGGGGCTGGTGTTGCAGCTATGGCAGCAGCTACAGTTTCACTATGGAAAATGTACTATGACATAAATGGTGTTCTTGGAATCAAAATTAGCGAAAATGCAGGGAAAAGTTTAGCTTCTGCCGTTATTACAAATCTTGGTTCATTTGCCGCAAAAGGTGTTGCAACAACAATAAGTGAAGGTGCAAAGTTTATACCATTTGTCGGATGGGCAGTCAGTGCAGGCATTAGTACAGTAACGACGACAGCCATTATATATGGCGCTGCATATGTATATTTAAATGCCCTTTCTGCAATGTACAGTGCAAAGGGACAGTTTGACTTGAACTATTTAACCGCTGCAATAAAATAACAATCAAAAATATTTAACAAATTTAAAATCATTGCTTTATGAGTGACACATTGAAACACATCGCCCAACATGCAGCTATGCATGTAGCAAAAGAGGCTGCAAAAGGCGCAGGATGTATGGTGACTTTTTTCTTGATGTTTACAGGTTTAGGTGCATTATCCGCTGTCGTTGTCCTTCTTTTATGATACAAACTTTAGCTATAAAGAGGATGGTATCCATACGTGATACCACCCTCTTAACTATATTATAATGAAGTGTCGTAAAATCACACATCGATATTATGTCCCACTTATATTTAAAAGTCCTTGATAACGCTCGCAAACCAAAAGGTTTTTTGGGAAGGTGTGTACTTGAATTTATGAACAGATTTGCCCATAAAGAATTAGCTGAGTGGGCAATCGATGGTATTGAGGTTGAAAAAAATAAAAACATATTGGACGTTGGATGTGGCGGTGGTGCAAATATTGCTCGACTTCTGAAAAAATATCCATTAGCCAATGTGATAGGTGTGGACTATTCAGCCATAGCTGTACGTTTGTCCCAAAAGCACAACTCAAAAGCGATAAAGAATGGAAAATGTAAAATATATAAGAGTAATGTTAGATGTCTCCCTTTCCGAGAAAACACATTTGATATTATTACTGCTTTTGAAACTATTTACTATTGGCCAGATATAGAACAATCATTTAGAGGTATATATAAGATTCTGTCAAATCAAGGTGTTTTTCTAATCGCTAATGGTGCAGATGCAGAAGAAGGTGGGTGGACTTGGGATAGATATATAGAGGGAATGCAGACATACCCCCCAACGGAAATAACAAGATATTTAACAAAAGTTGGATTTAAAAATATAAAAATGTCAAGAAAGAAACGAACTCCTTTTTTTTGTATCTTAGCATACAAGATATAAAGAAACTTTCCTTCCATTCAATACATAAATATGGAACTGCGACTGTACACTTCTCATATATAGATTCTAATACACAGCAACTTAGACCAAACGAAAAAAAGGTACCAGAGATTTTACCTCTGGTACTTTAGTCTTATATCCAATCGTCAGGCATATAACGCCCTCGATTTTACTCTCCAAAAACATTACTCTAACGCACAATACCTATCGATATAGAGCTTGGCGCTGTCGTTATAGTAAATCATGGAAGTGCCCGATAGCGATAATCCGACCGTCGGGTCTCCTGTCAACTGCCTGAAATATTCATCGCATCGCTTGGCTACATCACTGTATTCAGGCTTCCGATTATAGCACCGATAGAATGAAGTATTATACCATAGGTAGTTATCCAAGTTTTCCCGAGAGGCTGTATCGTAGCCCCCGGGGATGAACTCACAGAAGCATTCGAGCCAGTTGCATTTCCTATAACCTTTTTGGGAATCAAAGCCAAGAGTCGTAATTGAAGAACTAGGCCAATGATGCTGATAATAAGCAATGCCATTGTGTTCATACATTATTTCTTCGTTAGCTCTACCGTTAGGTAAGCAGTTGACAATGTTGAATAAATCAACTCCTTGTTCTTTACCCTCCTGATAGTATGGTAGCAAAGACTCTATCCACTTTGGGAGAAAGTCTTCGAGAGCATCCCTGAATCTCTCAGAAACATGGGAAGCCCATTTTAAATCTTTAATAAATATCATATTGCTCTGAATTTATAGCCTTTTTTTGTTGTTCCACCACTCTTTACACAGTTACCGACTGACCCGATATTATGACCTGTAGCCTTAGCTGCGTCAAGCATCGTAGAAAATCTTTTTTCGTGCCCATCAGGAAATGTTGCTATGGTATCTTTTCCACGTGTTTGCTGTGCGGCTTTCATATTCGCTCTGGCTTCTGGACTCTGTTTTACGCCTTTAGTTGGACCATGACCATGCTCTTCTATGTATTTCCTTAGCCCCTCACTAGCCGCTACAGGCTCCTTTCCTTTCATACGTGTGCTTTGCGCTGCTTTCTGTTCTGGTGTACGTTTCTTACCCTTGTTCCCATCAGAAATCTTCTGTTTTGTTTCGGCTGTATGTTTTTTTCCGAGGGTCGCCTGTCTGATTTTTTCCTTGGTTTCATCAGTCTGATAATTCCGATGTCCCTTGGAAATATTCTTGCGGTGTTCATCAGAGAAGTGCCGTCCAGAATTCTTGTAGTCATTAAAGCCGTTTTTTACAGAGTCCTTCTTGACCATCCATGAGTCTTCACATTCATCCAGTAACTTTGATAGGTCTTCCTTACTATCAGCTTCTACACGTTCAAGCCACTCGGTACACCACTCAGTATCGATGTTACTGTATGTTTTCCGAGCCTCTGTTATTTTCTGACCTCCATAACTTTCGTTGTGAGTCTTTTTCCAGTTTGACTCTCGCCCCTTCTTGTCTGTAGTCTCTCCGACATACCATTTGCCTTTGTCGGGTCCTGGAGCAACAAGTTGTCGACCGTAGATGTAACCTACATACTTACCGTTAGATTTCTCTACGTTTTTGCTGATTCGTGCCATGTGTCTTTCTTGATGTTATAATTAGTTCAACATTGTACTGCTCATGCAGTACCTTCTTCAGTCTGGAGAATGCATCTACCCTAACTCGAGTTCGTCCAAGTAGTTTTACAGCCTTCTCCAATTCAATCGTTATGACCATGCCGGATTTAAGTTCCCCATAAGTCTGTTGCAATACATCAACGTCATTGCTTGCAAAAGACTTTCCTCGCTTCCCCGTTGCAGAGTCCGTTTCTTTAGTTAATTTTTTTTCGTATGTGGTATCAGGCATAACTCTTTCCTGATAGACAGGAGACATCACCGACGCTCTGTCCTCACCATAAAGCCACTGCTGAAATATGTTCATTTTTTTCAAATGTAATTTTGAATGTCTGAAAATTAGCTCAATCGTCACTGATGAACTCTTCATACTTCTCACATATAAGATTTTGAGGGGATGAACACTGCAAATTCGTAAATTTTGCATCAGACAATACGGACTGTAGAAATCTATTTTAAATGATTTTAGTCTTTTGGGGCTTTGCTTATTCTTCTTGATGCCGGATGTAAGGGTAAAAGATATCAATAATATATATATGAACAACATAATATCCAATGTCCATAAATCGCATATAAATGTATGGAAAAAATTTGGAAATTTCAGTTTTTTATAATACCTTTGTTCCCCGAAAAATGGTGTATAGAACAAGATGCAGCCATTTTGTGAATGAGTTCTTTAATTTATTAACTTGTAAGGTATCTCAGTTTGTTATATATAACTGATAACCATTACGTTAGAAGACTATTTATAAAGCGACGCAACAAGAGAATTACGGTATGACTGATACTCTCGGTCGTATGCACTCTGATGCTCAGTTCGCTGGTTCTTCATCAGTTCCTGCACACGTTGAGATGATGGGCTTCCTCGGTATCGGTAACAACCCAATGGTAGGTTGCTCTGTTGCTTGTGCCGTTAACGTTGACCTCGCTCTCAACAAGAAGTAAATCCCTGAAATAAAGAGATTTAGTTCAATATAAACAGTCTCCTGTAATCGTAATGGTTGCAGGAGATTTTTGTATTTACATGGTTCTGATGATGGTATGCTAACGGTATAAAATTTGCCGAAAACATTAGCTCTTCTCCTACTGTCATGTTATTATCTGTAATGCTTAAAATTCCCCTGTTTTTTCGATAAAATTGCAGCCACTTTGCAGCCACTTTTAGTTATTTATAAAAAGTGGCTGCACTTTTCAAGTAATTAGCTGTGTTTTAAACTGATACGCCTACACAAACAACAAACAATGGAAAAACATTGTACTACCGTTTACTTCCTGTTGAAAAAGACCAGGAAGGACAAAAATGGTGACTCTCCTATTGATGCTTGGATAGCTGTAAATGGAGAGCGAACCTCTTATTCTACAGGTAAAAAGGTAAAAGTTTCAGAGTGGGATGAAAAGAAACAACTTGTAAAAGGAACATAAAATAAAGCAAACGAGAAAAATCATGCAAAATAGCAAAAAATAATTATTTTTACATATACAACACGCTCATAATAAATAATATACATTTCAGACTCTTATTTTTTGTGTTTTTGCGTTTGTCATTAATTCCGTCATTAGTCATTAGTCATTTTCGTCATTAAGAGAAAAAAAAGTGGGGGATTTTCCTCTATATAGTAATATAAATTATAATTTATATTACTATATAGAATTTTTCCGCCCGTCATTAATTCGCTTAATGACGAAAATGACTAATGACGAAAATGACGGAAATGACGGGGAGGGGAAAATACAAATGAAAAATACGGGGGAGAATTTTGGGGGCGTGCGAATTAATTGTGTACTTGCAAATGATAGAAACCTGGCTATACACTATGGAAAATCAACCTGAAACATACGAATACAAACTGCCGAAGATGATGCTGTAGAGCTTGTCTGCGAGGATGAGCCAACAAAGGATTCTGGCGCGCAACAGATTGAGTATGATGCAGTTGAAATTCCGATGGAAAGAACTACAGAAGAGATAAAATGCGTAAGCAGATTATCCTAAGGCTCGTGAGTTCAAGCTATGGAATAATAAGTGAGGTGCTTCCCTCTATTCGACGCAAATGGGGCTTACCTTACAGATGCACCAGGCTTAATATATATCAAGAACATACGGGGATTTGAACGTTTTTAACATTATTGGGCGGTTGTATGAAGAAGTGTTTAAAGTGTGAAAGGTTTCCTAAAAGTTTTTCGATTTTTCTTTTTATTTA
The DNA here is from genome assembly GCA_002317355.1 of Prevotellaceae bacterium UBA1710. Classification (GTDB taxonomy): domain Bacteria; phylum Bacteroidota; class Bacteroidia; order Bacteroidales; family Bacteroidaceae; genus Prevotella. The sequence goes on from DCJC01000065.1 coordinate 24,765, forward strand.
TAGGAAAGGTATAATTTTGCACGCCGAAAGCGACGATATATCCTATATATAAAGGGGATTTTAATTGTGTATAACAAACTATTTTCTTATGAATAATTTCATTAGTTACGCATGTGGAGTTGCTCCACAATGGTTTTATGTGACTCTTCTACTCATATTCTGCGTGGTGGCAATTTGGATTTTCTCTGTGAAAAATGTCATTCGCATTAAGCTTAGAAGGTTGCTTGGAGTGATGTACGTGGAGTACTTGCTGCTTTTGCTGTGCTCTACAATCATCTTCAGGGATCATGCTACATGCTATCTTGGCGTGAAGTTCATGCCTTTCTGGAACTATACATATTTCACTATGGATGTGCTGATGGAATGGTTGGTTAACATCTTTATGTTTGTTCCAGTTGGTTTCTGCTCAAGCGTATTCCTCAAGCACCCTGTTGCTACAAAGATAATCCTTCTTTCGATGGCTCTTTCATGCACTATTGAGCTGTCTCAGTATCTTCTGGAGAAGGGCTTCTGCGAGACTAATGATGTGATTAATAACACGCTGGGAGGGATGATTGGGTATTTGATTTATAAAGCACCTTTCCTCAGCAACTCTTTCGCTGCGGTACGGGCATCCATTCCAGCCCCTTTCCCCTACCCTTTCCCCGAAGTGGGGCAAGGGAGCAAGATACACTTTTCAAATCATGGGGTAACTGCATTGGCTAATTAAAGAGCAGCCCCTTCGCTGCGGTCGCCGAGCTCTGCGACCTTCCTTGAAGCGGGGCAAGAGTTGCGAAAAGATGGTGGCTTCTTTTCTACAATAATTCACCTTTCCTTACGTTTTATATATAATTATGAAACGTATTTTCTCACTATATATCTTTGCGGTATGTTGCTGTATGTCGGTTGTGGCACAGGATTTTGTGCTGACTGGCAAGGTGATGGACGCGCAAGAGAATGCTATAGAACTTGCATCTGTGGTGTGCGCGAAACAGGGCAAGGCTACGATGACCAACCTTCGCGGTGAGTTTTCTCTCTCGCTGAAGTCGGCCGACTCTGTAGTGATACGTTTCTCAATGCTCGGTTATAAGACTAAGACGAGAGTGCTGCGCCGTCCGAAAGGAAGACAGAACTTACAGATTCAGTTGTACGAAGATGCGCAATCTCTTGGTGATGTGGAGGTTACAGTCGTAAGACGAAGTACTACTACAACCGAGCAGCTCAACACTAAGGACATAAAGACTGCACCATCAACTACGGGAAATGGCGTGGAGGAACTCATACAGCAACAGGCGGGTGTGAGCACGCATAGCGAGCTGTCGTCTCAGTATAACGTGCGTGGAGGTGCCTTCGATGAGAACTCCGTATATATAAATAATGTGGAGGTGTATCGTCCGTTTCTCGTAAGAAGCGGTCAGCAGGAGGGATTGTCAATCATCAATCCTGATATGGTAGGCGGCATAGGTTTCTCTACAGGTGGCTATGAGGCAAAGTATGGCGATAAGATGTCATCGGCTCTGGATATCACCTACCGCCGTCCAGAGAAGTTTGAGGCAAACGCGCAGGCGAGTCTTCTTGGTGCCAGTGCGTATATAGGTTTCAGCAACAAGAAATTTGCATGGGCAAACGGTGTGCGCTATAAGACGACAAAGGCGTTGCTGAAGTCGTTTCAGACAAAGGGAGACTATGACCCTGAGTTCATCGACTACCAGACAAACCTGAGCTACACGCCAAACAAGCGCTGGCAGGTGGATTTCATAGGAAATATCAACCAATCGAAGTATAACTACTACCCTACCAATCGTAAGACAGATTTCGGAACTCTGCAGAACGTGTATTCTTTCCTGATGTATTTTGACGGTTGGGAGAGGGATTTGTTCCGTACCTATTTCGGAACGCTCAACATCAAGCGAAACATTACAAGCAATACCCAGATCTCGCTTATCGGCTCGGCTTTCTCAACAAACGAGAGAGAGACATACGATATTCAGGGACAGTATTGGCTAAGTGATTCGCAAGGAGAGAACTATAGTGCAGATAAAGGCTATGGCACATACGCAGAGCATGCACGCAACTACCTCAAGGCAAATGTGGGGAGTCTGAAACTGATGCTCGAGCACAAGACTCAGATGCATAACGTGCAGTCGGGACTGACGATGAAGTGGGAGAACATAGAAGAGCAGTCGCGTGAGTATGAGATGCGTGATTCTGCTGGCTTTGTCATTCAGAATACGGGCAACGGATTCCATCATTCAGACAATACGCTGAATATGATCTACACTCTTTCAGCCAAGAACAAACTGAATGCCCGCAGGACTGAGTTCTATATTCAAGATGCGTGGAAGTTTGAGCGTGGTGGTAAGAAAGACGAGAACGACAAGGAGATAGAGCGCCCTACCCTATACACTCTCAACTACGGCCTGAGATTCTCTAACTGGTCGTTTACCCACGAGAGCATCATCTCTCCACGTGCGTCATTGGCTATTATCCCAGGATGGAATCAGGACTTGATGTACCGCTTTGCTGCGGGCATCTATTATCAGGCACCTTTCTACAAGGAACTTCGTGATACCACAACGATAGACGGCACAACATACGCAGAGCTGAACAGCAAGATAAAATCGCAAAGATCTATCCACTTCATTGCAGCGCTTGACTATCGTTTCAAGATGATGGGCCGCTCTTTCAAGTTCTCTGCAGAGGCTTACTACAAGGCGCTGTCGAATCTCGTGCCTTATAGCGTGAATAACGTTAAGGTGGTGTATTATGGTCAGAACGAGGCTTATGGACATATTGCAGGCGTGGACTTCAAACTCTATGGAGAGTTCGTGCCTGGTACCGACTCATGGATTACCCTTTCGCTGATGAATACGAGAATGAAGCTTAATGGTGTGAGCATTCCATTGCCTACTGATCAACGTTATTCCGTAAATGTAAGTTTCTCTGACTATTTCCCAAATACCGACCGCTGGAAGATGCAACTGAGGTTGGCATTTGCTGATGGTCTGCCATTTGCAGCACCTCACAAGCCTTTGGAGCAGTTGAATTTCCGTGCGTCAGCCTATCGTCGTGCAGATATAGGTATGAGCTATCGTGCATTCAAGAATGACAAGCGCGAGACACAGAGTCCTTTCAAGAATATCTGGTTGGGATTGGACTGTCTGAATATTTTTGGCATCAATAACGTGAACTCGTACTACTGGGTGACTGATGTGCAGAACACTCAGTATGCCGTGCCAAACTATCTGACGGGAAGGCAGATTAATGGAAAGGTGATTGTGGAGTTTTAGGAAGCCTTTCCCCCCGCCCTGACACATACTCCGATGTTACCAACATCGGACTCCCCCGTAGGGAGGGAGCTGCCCCCTCACCCCCACAGGGGGAGTAGATACACTTTTCTAATCAAGAGGAACTCCTACGCCTTTCCTTTCCCGCGAGAAAAACTATCTAACTCCTTGCCCCGCTTCGGGAGAACGTCGAAGAGGTCGAAGGTCCGCAGGAGAAAGCCAAAGGATGCCCAAAGGGCCGGAAAGGGGCTGCATTGGTTTGGGAAAGGGGCTGTTTTTTCAAAAAAAAGGGATAATATTTTCTTTGTTTCAGAAGATTTTATTATCTTTGCAACGTTTTTAGACTAATAATTTACATTAAACAATAATAACCCAAACAAATAACTAAAATGAAGATTTCACGTATTGACCATCTGGGCATTGGCGTCCAGAGCATAGAAGAGGTACTTCCTTATTTCGAGAACGTACTTGGTTTGAAATGCTATGCCGTTGAGGAAGTAGCAGATCAGAAGGTTAAGACCGCTTTCCTTATGGTTGGCGAGACAAAGATTGAGCTCCTTGAGCCAACAAGTCCTGAGAGCGCTATCGCTAAGTGGCTTGAGAAGGGCGGCAAGGGTGTTCACCACGTTGCTTTCGCAGTAGAAGATGGTGTTGCTGAGGCACTCGTAGAGGCTGAGGGCAAGGGTATCCGTCTTATCGACAAGGAGCCACGCCTCGGTGCTGAGAATATGATGATCGGCTTCCTCCACCCTAAGATGACCGCAGGTATCCTTACAGAGCTCTGTGAGCCTAAGAAGGGGTAAAGAGTAAAGGGTAAAGCGTAAAGTGAAAAGTATAAAGAGTAAAGAGTAAAGAGTAAAGTGTAAAGACTAAATATAATGTCAAAGCAAGTAGAAAATATAAAGAAGCTTTTAGCAAAGCGTGAGCAGGCTCGTCTTGGCGGTGGTGAGAAGGCTATCGAAAAACAGCACGCTCGTGGTAAGTACACAGCTCGTGAGCGTATCGACATGCTGCTCGACGAGGGGTCATTTGAGGAGTATGATGCATTCAAGCTCCATCGTTGCCATAACTTCGGCATGGACAAGAAGCAGTATCTCGGCGATGGTGTCGTTGTAGGTTCTGGTACTATCGATGGCCGTCTTGTATATGTATTCGCACAGGACTTCACCGTAAACGGCGGTTCTCTCTCTAAGACAATGTCTGAGAAGATCTGTAAGGTTATGGATATGGCTATGACTATGGGTGCTCCATGTATCGGCATCAACGACTCAGGTGGTGCTCGTATTCAGGAGGCTATCGACGCTCTCGCTGGTTATGGTGAGATCTTCGAGCGTAACATCCTCTCTTCTGGCGTTATCCCACAGATCTCTATGATCTATGGTCCTTGCGCTGGTGGTGCTGTATATTCTCCTGCCCTCACCGACTTCACCCTCATGATGGAAGGCACTTCTTACATGTTCCTTACAGGTCCTGCAGTTGTGAAGACCGTAACAGGTGAGAACGTAGATGCAGAACACCTCGGTGGTGCAAGCGTACACGCAAGCAAGTCTGGTGTAACACACTTCACAGCAAAGACTGAGGAGGAAGGTATCGAGATGATCAAGACTCTCGTATCTTACATCCCATCTAACAATATGGAAGAGGCTCCACGTAAGGAGTGTGATGATCCTGTAGATCGTATGGATGACTCATTGAACGAGATCATTCCTGAGGATCCAAACCAGGCATACGATATGTATAAGGTGATTGCGGCTATTACCGACAACGGAGAGTTCTTCGAGGTACAGCCTAAGTTCGCTAAGAACATCATCATCGGTTTCGCTCGCTTCAACGGCCAGTCTGTTGGTATCGTCGCTAACCAGCCTTCTGCATACGCAGGTGTACTCGACGTAAACGCTTCTCGTAAGGGTGCTCGTTTCGTTCGCTTCTGTGACGCGTTCAATATTCCTATCGTCAGCCTCGTTGACGTACCAGGATTCCTCCCAGGCACAGGTCAGGAGTACAATGCAGTTATCCTCCATGGTGCTAAGTTGCTCTACGCTTACGGTGAGGCTACAGTGCCAAAGGTAACAATCACATTGCGTAAGTCATACGGTGGTTCACACATCGTAATGGGCTGTAAGCAGCTTCGTGCCGACATCAACCTCGCTTGGCCATCAGCTGAGATCGCAGTAATGGGTGCAGCAGGTGCTGTTGCAGTTCTTCAGGCTAAGGAAGCTAAGCAGATCAAGGAAGAAGGTGGTGATGTGAAGGCATTCCTCGCAGAGAAGGAGGCAGAGTATCAGGAGCTCTTCGCTAACCCATATCAGGCAGCACAGTTCGGTTACATCGATGATGTCATCGAGCCACGCAACACCCGTTTCCGCATCTGCCGCGCATTGGCTCAGCTCGCTACAAAGCGTCAGTCATTGCCAGCTAAGAAGCACGGATGTATTCCTATGTAATTGTGGATATACTAGAAGTATAGAAAATCTAGGAAGTCTAGATTAGCTAGAAACTCTAGATTAGCGAGACAATATAGCAAAGAAAACAACAACAAAACAATGAACAACGAAGTTTATGCTGCCATCGCTATGGCATTGCATGACGACCTCGGATATAACTTGCACGATAGTGAGTCAGGAAAGCTCACTATCGTGGCAAGAGATTCAGAATGGTCTTCCAAGGCAGCAAAGATGACAGCAAAAGTTTAGACATGAAGCAGTACAAATATCAGATCAACGGCAATAAGTACGAGGTTTCAGTAGAGACTCCTGCCGCTGACGGAACAATCGCCGTTACAGTTAATGGCGAGACCTACTCTGTAGTGCGTGAGCCAGAACCAGTAGTAGAGAAGAAGAAAGTAGTAGTAAAGCCTGTTGCAGCAAAGCCATCAGAGGGTGCAGACGAGATGCAGGACGCATTGCGCTCTCCACTCCCAGGAACCGTTATCGAAGTTCTTGCAAAGGTTGGTCAGCAGGTGAAGGAAGGCGACACTCTCGTTGTGCTTGAGGCTATGAAGATGAACAACAATCTCACAGCCGAGCGTGATGGTATCGTTAAGTCGATCCTCGTTGAGGAAGGTGAAGCTATTAAGGAGAATACTCCACTCGTAACTTTCGAATAAAGCCGAAAGTTCGTTTCTGTGGCGATGCAGAAAGCATTGTAACATATCGTAAAATATCGGTATAATGTGGTCAAAGGATTGCATTATATCGATATTTTTCTTAATTTTGAGTTAATTATCCGTAAAGAGAGGGATAATTCGCTATTTTTTCGAGTTTTTTTTTGTACCTTTGCACCATAATTTGCAAATTTAAAAAACAGAAATGAAAAAAGTTCTCTTTATCAATCATGAGATTTCTCCTTTCGTACCTGACTCAGAGCTGTCAGTTATGGGATGCCGTTTGCCACAGGCTATTCAGGATAGCGGATGCGAAATTCGCACATTCATGCCAAAATGGGGCCATATAAACGAGCGTCGCGGTCAGCTTCATGAGGTACAGCGTCTGTCTGGTATGAATATCATTATCAATGATACAGACCACCCACTTATCATCAAGGTGGCAAGCATTCCACAGACAAAGATACAGGTGTATTTCATTGATAACGAAGAATACTTCATCAAGGCTAAGGGCGAAGATGAAATTCCAACAACAAATTGCGGTGAGCGTGCTATCTTCTTTGCACGTGGTGTGATTGAGACAATGAAGAAGCTTCGTTGGTCTCCAGATATCATTCACTGTCAGGGTTGGATGAGCGCTTTCGTGCCTCTCTACATCAAGCAGGCTTATCAGGACGAGCCTTCTGTATGTAATGCGAAGATTGTGTCTTCTCTCTTCAACAGCACTCAGGACGTAATTCTTGAGGATGATTTGAAGCAGTGCATTGCATTCAAGGATATCACAGTAGATTCTCTCTCTGAGTATAGCGATAAGTTCACTATGAACGACCTTGCTCGTCTTGCTATTCAGAATTCAGATGGTGTTATTGCAGGTTCTGCTGACCTCAAGGAAAGCATCATGAAGGAGGTAGAGGCTGCAGGAACAAAGTACCTTGCTTATCCAGGTGAGGACTTTAAGGATGCATACCTCAACTTCTACGACACTTTGTAATTGTACAATTACAATCCATAAAAGAAAATTGATAATAAACGATTGTGAAAAAGTATATTATTCTCCCACTTATTGCCGCTGTAGGTTTTCTCACTTCATGCGACGAAACAACGGATGCAGTGGGTTTCTCTCTCACAGAGCCAACAGACAGACTGGATGTTGATTACGGAACATTTAATGTTAGCAGTGAAACCGTAAAACTCGAAAACATCGTATCTCGTTCTACAATAGGATACCTTGGTAAGATGAAGGATCCAGAGACTGGCTCTTATATTACATGCAATTATACCACTCAGTTCCGTACAATGGAGAATGGTGACCATCTTGCAAAATCTGATTTCGCACAGGATAATGGTCAGATTATTGCAGATTCTTGCGAAGTGAGAATTTACTACTATACATCATCAGGTGACAATAACATCCCTATGAAATGTAAGTTGCAAGAAATGGCAAAGCCATTGAGCGAGACAGAGACATATACCACAGACTTCAAGCCAACCGCTGAGAATGGATATCTACGCAGTAATGGTATAAGCCAGTCAACGACTTATTCACTTAAAGACAACAGTATTCCTGAAGACACAGAATCAGCACGCTGTATCAGAATCCAGTTGAATAATGAATATACTGACACAAAAGGCAACAAATACAATAACTACGGTTCGTATATATTGAACAAGTGCTACGAAGGTGATGGTTCAAACATAAACAACTCATATAAATTTGTCCACAACGTATGTCCAGGCTTTTTTATTGAGAGTACTGGTGGCATCGGTTGTATGGCAAACATCTCTATCACCCAGCTTAGAATACACGCAAAATGCAAGCAGGAGAATGGAACAATGCGCGACTCTCTTATATACTTCAATGGTACAGAGGAGGTTGTTCAGAGAACCAACATAAGCCAAGACAACGACAAGCTCACAGAGATGGCTAATGAGGGTGATTACACATACCTCAAAACACCAGCAGGCCTTTGCACACAGATCACACTTCCAGTTGATGAGGTGTACAAAGGACATGAGAATGACACTCTGAATACAGCTCGTATGATCCTTTTGCGCGAAAGCAACGAAAAGGAAGTTAATAGCAATACATTCGGAATTCCGACTACGCTTCTTATCCTTCCTGCAGATAGAGCCGAAGCATTCTTTGCGAAGAATGAAATTGCGGACAACAGAGACTCTTATATAGCAACATATATCGGAGAAACAAAAGATAACACCGGAAATGCAACCGAGCGTCTCAATGGATACAGATTCAGCAATATCAGCGGTATTTTACGCTTGATGAAGAAAGCAAAGGACGAATATATTGCTGCACATCCTGGTACAACAGACGAACAATATGAGACTCTCTTCCCAAAATGGAACAAAGCACTCATAGTTCCTGTTATAACAAGTAAGACCACTGTTACTTCCAGTTATACTTCAACTGAGGTTCTTTCCCGTGTAACTCACGATATGAGTTTAACAAGTACCAAACTTGTAGGTGGAAAGAATAATCCAAATGCAATCAAGATTAATTGCATATATAGTAAGTTCAAGAACAAATAAATATTATGGCTGATAATTTTCTTGAAAATCATCGCGCCGAATATGAGCAGCGCAAAGCCAAATGGCTTGCAAAGCAAAAGAAACATACGCCTGCTTCCGTACTTGAAGCAAGGAGAAAGGAAAAAGAAAACCAGTAAGTTTTAGCTTACTGGTTTTTCTATTTCTATGCTGCACCTATATATTAGATATACTTTGCAGTATAACCCTTCATCTGCTTGGCTACTTCCTCTGGAGTTCCTGTAGCAACGACCATACCACCGTTACGACCACCTTCAGGTCCCATGTCGATGATATGATCTGCAAGACGGATGACATCAAGATTATGCTCAATGATTATGACAGTATTGCCTTTATCTACAAGTTTACGAATAATACCCATAAGGATTCGGATATCCTCGAAATGAAGTCCAGTAGTTGGCTCATCGAGAATATAGAGCGTCTTACCAGTATCACGCTTGGCAAGTTCGGTAGCAAGTTTTACACGCTGGCTCTCACCACCAGAGAGAGTGGTAGAAGGCTGTCCAAGCTTAATATAGCCCAAGCCAACATCCTGAAGAGTCTTAATCTTATGAAGGATATTAGGTACGCTCTCAAAGAATTCAACAGCCTGATTGATAGTCATATCAAGCACATCGGCTATACTCTTACCTTTATAGCGAACCTCAAGGGTCTCACGATTATAACGCTTACCCTGACATACCTCACAAGGTACCATGACATCTGGAAGGAAGTTCATTTCAACGGTCTTATAGCCATTTCCAGAACAACCCTCACATCGTCCACCTTTCACATTGAAAGAGAAACGACCAGGCTTATAACCACGAATCTTCGCCTCAGGAAGAGCCACGAAGAGAGAGCGGATATCAGCGAAAACACCAGTATAGGTAGCAGGATTAGAGCGAGGGGTACGACCAAGAGGAGTCTGATCAACATCTACCACCTTATCTATAAGGTCAATGCCTTCGATAGACTCATAAGGCATCGGCTTCTTAAGAGAGCGATAGAAATGCTGAGAGAGAATAGGATGAAGAGTCTCATTGACGAGAGTACTCTTTCCTGAGCCTGAAACACCAGTAACCACGATGAGCTTACCGAGAGGGAAAGACACATCTACATTCTTGAGGTTATTACCAGAAGCGCCATGGATTGTGATTTCCTTAGCAACCTTTGCAGTCTTCTTCTTTGGCTTAGAAGAAAGTTCTTCTTCTGGAACTTCACGATCACGGTCAACCTCAACCTTTAGAGTACCATTGAGATAATCAGAAGTGATGGTATGCTGCTTGAGCATCTCCTTAGGAGTGCCTTGGAACACTACTTCCCCACCCTTTCTACCAGCCTTAGGACCGATATCCACGATATAGTCGGCTGCCATCATCATATCCTGATCATGCTCTACGACGATAACGGTATTACCAATATCACGAAGCTGCTTCAGGGAATTGATAAGACGATCATTATCACGCTGATGAAGTCCGATAGAAGGCTCATCAAGGATATAGAGCACATTCACGAGCTGACTACCAATCTGGGTAGCAAGTCGGATACGCTGACTCTCACCACCCGAGAGAGACGTTGACTGACGCGAGAGCGAGAGATAATCGAGGCCAACATCAAGCATGAACTTGAGTCGGGTACGAATCTCCTTGATGATTTCTACTGCAATCTTATTCTGACGCTCGTCCATATGCTTTGGAGCCTCTGCAAGCCAGTCGTATAGCTGGTCAATATCCATATCAGCAAGTTCGCTGATATTCTTATCCCAGATACGATATGAAAGAGCCTCCTTATTAAGACGACGACCTTCACACTCAGGGCATTTCACCATAGCCATGAACTGATCAGCCCATTTCTGAGCAGACGCTGAATCATCACTCTCTATGACCTGACGAAGATATTTCACAACGCCCTCATATTCAGTAAAGTAATCAGAACTTGTCTTGACGACATCCTTAGAAATCTTCACACGCTCAAGAGAGCCATAGAGCACTTCACGAAGAGCATCCTCAGGAATATCAGAGATTGGAGTCTTTACGGTACAGTCACACTTTGCAAGAAGAGCATCTATCTGCCAGAATATCATCTGGTTCTTGTATTTTCCGAGAGGAGCGATACCACCTTCATGGATAGAGAGAGAGGCATCAGGAATGACCTTCTTCATGTCAATCTCATTGATAAGACCGAGTCCCTTACAATGAGGACATGCACCTTCAGGAGAGTTGAAAGAGAAGATATTAGGAGCAGGATCCTTATAAGCGATACCACTTGTAGGACACATCAGTCGGCGAGAGAAATACTTCACTTCTTCTGCATCCTTATCGTAGATCATAATAAGACCATCACCCTGACGCATAGCTATACGGATGGTGTTACGAAGACGCTCCTCATCACTTTCCTTTACGGCAAGCTTATCAATAACGACCTCAATATTATGATTCTTATAGCGATCAACACGCATTCCGCTTTCAAGTTCGAGGATTTCATCATCAACACGCACCTGAAGGTAGCCCTTACGACGCATCTGGTCGAAGAGTTCGCGATAATGTCCCTTACGATTACGGATGAGTGGTGCAAGAATGATGATTCGCTTACCGATATAGTCATTGAGAATCATCTCAGTAACCTGATCCTCAGTATATTTCACCATTTTCTCGCCAGACACATAACTATAAGCCGTACCTGCACGAGCAAAGAGAAGACGAAGATAATCATATATCTCAGTGGTAGTGCCTACTGTAGAGCGAGGATTTCGGTTGGTTGTCTTCTGCTCGATACTAATAACAGGCGAAAGACCTGTTATCTTATCCACATCAGGACGCTCCATACCACCAAGGAAGTTACGTGCATAGGCAGAGAATGTCTCGATATAGCGTCTTTGTCCTTCAGCAAAGATGGTGTCAAAGGCAAGTGATGACTTTCCCGAACCAGAAAGTCCGGTAATGACACTTAGCGAATAACGTGGTATCTTAACATCAATATTCTTAAGATTGTGCACTCGGGCACCATATATCTCTATCATATTCTATAAACGAAAAACGAAACGTGAAGAATTTAATTATCTCCAGAAGCAGTCTCAGTATAACCTCTCAAAAGAGTGATATCTTGCTTAATGTTATACTTTCGCCCATCAGCGCCTTTTGCCTGAACATGAACGTAATACACTCCTTCTTTCACATTACTTCCTTTGTATGTGCCATCCCATCCACCAGCAGGATCAGTCCATTCATACATTTTCTGTCCCCAACGATTGTAAATAGTTGCCTTGAACTCAACAATAGACTGATAGCCAATCTTAGCCTTGTAGATATCATTGGCACCATCGCCATTAGGAGAGAAAGCATTAGGGAAATCCAGTTTACTTGTGCTGATCGTAATGCTTATCGGCTCACGAGTCTTTGTGATATAATCCTCTTCGGTAACGGTCATAATAGTATCGTTACCATTCAAGAAATAACCAATGAGACAAATGAGATGCGTACCAGCCTTTGTGAAAGTGAAGTCTGTTTCACTCTCATGACGAACAAGCACATGCTGACCTTCCACGATTTCATTCTCATAGAAACGCCATTCGAAATACGAAGAATAGTTCTCGGGATTATCTATACCTGGATCAAAATGCACAACAAGAGGCGCAGAACCAGAGTAATTGGTGTTCTCTGTTTCTTCTCCAGTTTCTGTAATGATTTTTGCCAAAGGATTAATTGTTGGTTCCTGAGGTTCCATGTCTTGTGCCATCAACTGAGAGATTGTGACAAAGAGCAATATATAGATGATTGAAAAAAGTTTTTTCATATATGAAATAACGCAAAAATAAGTAAAATATGTTGATTTATAGCGAAAAAATTATTATTTTTGCATCGCAAATTGAAATTTCACACTAAAATGAGTAAAAAGAAATACATAATCCTGCTTTTGATTGCCCTATTTTCTTTCAATTTAGAGATAGATGCACAGCAGAACCAGACAGTTACGCTTCATAAGGTTAAGAAAAAAGAGACTATATTCGGTATTGCACGAGATAACAATATCACAATAGAGGAACTCATCAGCGCCAATCCTGAGATGCAACAGCCAGGATATGAGCTTAAGAAGGGTACAACAATCACAATTCCTGCACCAAAAGCGACTGCTCCACAGCCAGTTGCACCAGTCGCACCTGTAAAGAACAACATCGATGTTGGTATTATGCTACCTTTACACAATGTTGACGGTGATGGTCGCAGAATGATTGAGTACTATCGTGGACTTCTCATGGCTGTTGAAAAACTGAAGTTGGATGGCGTTAACGTGAATGTGAAAGCGTGGAATGTTTCTCAAACAGACGATATCAACGCTACCCTAATTCAGACAGGAGCAGACAAGCTCGATGTGATATTCGGTCCTTTGTATTCTAAGCAGGTTAGAGCTCTTGGTGATTTCTGTAAGAAGAACTCAATACGCATGGTCATTCCGTTCTCTATCAATGGCGATGAGGTGAACCGTAACGAGTTTATCTATCAGGTATATCAGACACCAGAGACATTCAACCAGAAGAGTGTAAATGCTTTCGTTGAGCGTTTCGGCAACTGCCATCCGATCATCGTTGATTGTAACGACTCCACCTCTAACAAAGGAAGTTTCACATACGCACTTCGTAAGAAGCTGGAAGAGAATGGAATACAGTATAGTATTTCAAATCTTCGTTCATCTATAGAGATGTTCCAGAAGGCATTTGTCACAACAAAGAGAAATGTAATAATTCTCAACACAGGTCGTTCTCCCGAACTCACTCAGGCAATGCACAAGCTTGACGCACTTCTTGCAGCATCTCCTGGCTACATGATCTCTATGTTCGGTTATACAGAGTGGCAGATGTACGAAAAGTACAATCAGAACCAGACATACTTCCATAAGTATGATGTATATATTCCATCTTCATACTTCTACAACGAGCAGTCAAGCTATGTACAAAGTTTCGACAAAGCATACAAGAGCAAGTTTGGAGTTGAAATGATGAATGCTCTTCCACACTTCGCCTTGACTGGCTATGATCAGGGCGTGTTCTTCATCGGAGGTATCAATAAGTTTAAGAGCGCATTCATGGGAGCACGTAATCAGGTTTACAACACCCCACTCCAGACACCTTATCACTTCGGTAAGACCCCTAACGGAGGTTTCCGAAATGATGCATTCATGCTTATTCACTATCAGACAAATGGGGGAATAGAGACTTTCACATATTAATATATGATAAAGAAATATATACTCATCATCCTATGCGCAATCCCATTTTGGGCTTCTGCTCAGGTTGGTGAGCACAGAAATCAGTTTGCTATCGGTCTTCACGGCGGACTAAACCTAAATACCGTATCATTCGTTCCTAATGTCAACCAAAAGATGTTTCAAGGAATGGAAGGTGGATTAATGGTTAGATATACGTGCGAGAAATACTTCAAGACTATTTGCTCTATTCAGATGGAGTTCAATTACTCGCAGCTTGGTTGGGATGAGGACATTATAGATGGCAATAATAATCCCGTACCTGCCACAAACGGAGACGGCAACGAGAGATACAAGCGAACAATCAATTATTTTCAGATTCCTATACTCGCACATCTCGCTTGGGGAAAAGAGAAGAAAGGAGTAAACCTCTTCTTTGAGGCTGGTCCTGCCCTTGGCATTTATCTCAATGATGAAATAGACACCAACTTCACCCCAACAACTATCAACGAAGAGTTGAGAAATGCAAAAACGGATAGTGAATTGTGTGAAAAAGAAATCCAGAACAAATTCGACTATGGAATAGCAGCTGGTGGTGGTGTTGAGCTACACATTAAGTCAATAGGACGCCTTCAGCTGTCTGGACGTTACTACTACGGTCTTGGTAATCTCTTCTACGATTCCAAACGTGATTATTTTAGTAGGTCAAATCACCAAACCATCACAATACGTGCTGCATACCTATTTGACCTGTAAAATGCGCTCATCTCAGCAGGTAAGTTGACATACATCAATTAAGAAAAGTTTTTATTGATTTTTTCTTTCAAAAATTTTTTTTTCTCAGAAATAATGACTACCTTTGCACCGCAATTCAGAAATGAAGCACTTAAAAATGCACCCTTAGCTCAGTTGGT
>DCJC01000065.1:39932-82680 GCA_002317355.1 Prevotellaceae bacterium UBA1710
GTTCGAGCCTCTGAGGGTGTACTTCAAGAAGTCCTAATCAAATTTTTGATTAGGATTTTTTGTTTTCTCATGGAAAAACACTATCTTTGCACCTAACATAAAAACAAACCGAATACAAATATGAACAATTTCGTTTTTCAGAGTCCGACAGAGTTCGTCTTCGGACGTGGTACAGAAAGTCAATGTGGTGAACTTTGCAAGGCATATGGTGCTCGCAAGGTTATGATAGTTATAGGCGGTGGTAGCGCACGCAAAAGTGGTTTGCTGGCACGAGTAACAGATTCTCTCAATAAATCAGGCATCCTCTACTGCCTACTTGAAGGTGTAAAGCCAAACCCAGAAGACACAAAAGTATATGAGGGTATAGAACTCGCTCGCAAGGAGAACGTGAACTTCCTTCTCCCTGTTGGTGGCGGAAGTGCTATCGATACAGCAAAGGCAATAAGCGCAGGATTTAACTATAACGGAGATTTCTGGGATTTCTACTGTGGAAAGAAGAACCTGGACAACTTTACTAACGTTCTTCCTATTGGTGTTGTTCTCACCATTCCTGCTGCTGGTAGTGAGGCTTCAGGCAACTCTGTAATAACAAAGACCGACGGAATGCTGAAGCTATCCTTCCGTACTAAGTCCGTTATGCGTCCTAAGTTCGCTATTATGAATCCAGAGTTGACGATGACGCTTCCACCTTATCAGACAGCGGCTGGCATCGTGGATATGATGGTTCATACTATGGAGCGATACTTCTCCCCTACTCCCGATTGTGAGGCAACTGACCGTATGTGTGAAGCTGTTCTTATCAGTTGCGTAAACGAAGGTCCTAAGGTAATAGCAGATCCAAACAACTATGAGGCACGTGCAAACATCATGTGGCTCGGAACAATGGCCCACAACGGCATCTGTGGCGTTGGAAGAGTAGAAGATTGGCTAAGTCACCATATGGAGCACGAAATAAGCGCTATCTACGGTGTAACCCACGGAGCAGGACTTGCCGTAGTCGTTCCTGCATGGATGACATACGTAATGAAGAAAGACGCAACAAAGATAACACAATTTGCTCGTCGTGTTTTCGGAGTAGATAATAAAGATGATATTGCAGCAGCCAAGGAAGGCATCAAGCGCCTCAAGGCATTCTGGAAATCATTAGGAATGCCTATTTCAATGAAGGAACTCGGAATTGAGAATCCTGATATAAATGCTCTAGTAGAGAAACTTCGTGGAAATAAGGGTGAGGTTGTTGGTGGATATGTAAGCCTCACTATGAAAGACTGCAAGGAGATTTATAAGCTTTGCAAGTAATAGCAAAGCTTATAGTGAAGAGTGAAAAGTGAAGAATTAAAATTACAAGCTATCGCTATGGACATTTTCCTAAAGCGTAATTACAAGCTCCAATTCTTCACTCTTCACTTTTTTTCACTTTTCACTCTTCACTTTACACTTTAACTATTTACTCAGCTTCTTTACAGCCGCACTTGGCATTCCTTTGCTAACAAGGAGCGCCTGATCTGCCTGTATCTTGTCAAGGATACCCTTATCCGACTTTGACTTACCATTCAAACCAGCCATTTGCTTGCGATACAAAGCTATACGCTGAAGAACATATTGAGTATATTCGTCTTCGTAGCCAACTCGCTGCTTTGGAGATAGCTTAGAAGCGGAAAGGTCGATTGCAGTAGAAATATCGTCAATAGCAAGGTCTAGCATACCTCTCGCCTCCTCCACCTGAGCACGAACAGCATAACAGGCAGCATCATCCTTATAGAGTTCAACGAGATGATTGGCATGATCATAAGCCGCAACATATCTCTGCTCATCGACATTAGTCAAGATAAGACCGATTAACGCATTCTTATGGTCTGGCTCAAAATTCAGCACCTGCTCATAGTCAGCACGAGCAAATGAATACCTACGCAATTTATGATTTACAAAAGCACGAAAATAAAGTGCCCCGATATGCTTTGGATGCATGTCGAGAATACTACTATACTCATCCAAAGCATATTTCCATTGCTCCAGCATAATATTGCACTCTGCCTTTCGCATACGATACTCCAACGACCTAGGATCCTGCTCTATCATCTTTGTAAGAACAGAAATAGAATCCTTCCATTGCTGCTGAGTCTGAGCCTCAACGCAAAGAGAAAATGCCAAAGCAAAGAAAACAAATATTTTTCTCATTAAGAAAACAAATTAATATGAGGTTTACACTCCTACTTTTTTTAAGAAAGTAAATTAGCAGAAAATTAAATCAGCAAATTCCATTTTTGAAATTTTATCATATAAAACATAATTTTATATAAACGAAACTCCAAAAACGAATTAAATCAGCAAATCGCCCCATACATGGAATCAATTTACTGATTTAATCATTTATTTAGCAAAAAGCGTAATTTATAATGTAGTCTATACTATCTACATTACTCTTTACCCTTTACTCTTTAATCTTTAATCTCCTGGATAGAACTTACGCGTTCTTGATGAAGTCAACGATCCAAGCACCAACTTCCTTAGTGCCATACTTCTCGCCACCCTCAACCTGAATCTCAGGAGTACGAACGTTCTGATCGAGAGAAGCGTCAACAGCCTTACGGATAAGAGCACCCTCTTCCTTGAGGTCGAAGTACTCATAGAGCATAGCTACAGAAAGGATCTGAGCAAGTGGGTTAGCGATGTTCAAGCCCTTACCCTGTGGCCAAGAACCGTGGATTGGCTCGAATACAGGAGTTGAAGAACCTGTAGAAGCAGATGGGAGAAGCCCCATAGAACCAGTGATGCAAGAACCTTCGTCAGTAAGGATGTCACCGAATGTATTCTCAGTAACCATTACGTCGAAGAACTTAGGATCCTGAATCATACGCATAGCAGCGTTGTCAACGTACATATAGTCAGTTGTTACGTCTGGATACTCCTTCTCAATCTCCTGAGCAACCTTACGCCACAAACGGCTTGAAGCCAACACGTTAGCCTTATCAACAACAGTAAGGTGCTTGTTGCGCTGGCGAGCATACTGGTAACCTACACGGAGGATACGCTCAACCTCTGGACGTGTATAGTAGTTTGTATCGAGAGCATCCTCAGTACCGATCTCAGCATTCATAGTTGGTTCCTGCTTCTTACCGAAGTACATACCACCTGTGAGCTCACGGATACAGATGAAGTCAGCACCCTTTACGATCTCATCCTTAAGAGGTGACTTATGAACGAGGCAGTCGAAAGTAGTTACAGGACGGATGTTTGCATAGAGACCGAGCTTCTTACGCATAGCGAGAAGACCCTGCTCAGGACGAACCTTTGCAGATGGGTTGTTATCAAACTTAGGATCACCTACAGAAGCGAAGAGAACAGCGTCAGCCTCCTCACAGATCTTGAAAGTCTCCTCTGGGAAAGGATCACCTACCTCATCGATAGCGTGAGCACCACAGAGAGCCTCCTTATAGCTAACCTCATGTCCAAACTTCTTTGCAACAGCGTCCATTACAGCAACGCCCTGCTCCATAATTTCTGGTCCGATACCATCACCAGCCAGAACTGCGATCTTCAAATTCATTTTGCTTTTATCTAATTTTAAAATATTAAACTTTCAAATTTAAGTGCAAAAGTACACATTTTTCGGCACACTACCAAATTATTTAATTTTTTTTCATCATTAAGAACAAAGGAGTACAAGAAGTACAAGGAGCAACGCTTCTACGAAGCTTAAGGAGTACAAGACGATAGTATTGTTCGTTTATGGTACATACATAGGCGAAACGTGACATCCAGGCATTCGTCTTGTACTCCATATTACTCCTTTAATTATCACTTCCCACTCAACGTCTGTTTTATCACTTCGTTATTGGCACGAGATACAGGCAACTGCTTCTCAACACCAAACAGCTGCAACTGATATCCAGGATTCCTTGCCGTCATAGAGACAACATAGTTGATATTCACGAGAAACGCCCTATGACATTGCACGATATACGCAAATTCTGAAAGCGTTTCCTTAATCTGCTTTAGCGTAATGCGAAGCGTGAGATGCTTTGGCTCATTATCTGAGATATAGTAGATATCAGCATAATTTGCCATCGATTCAACATAGAGTATATCTCGTGGATCCACCTCAAGTCGGGCACCTTGTCCCTGACCTTCAATCACCACCTTCACATCATCTTCTTCCTCAACATGCTCTTCCATTTCCTCCTGTCGCTTCTCAAGCAGCATATTGATAGCCTTCACATCGTCAAGTTCACGACATAGTTGGTCATTCCGATACTGATAGAACTCCCAGAAAAACAGGAAGACACTAACGGCAGCCACATATCCGCACATCATTATGACATATTGCAAAGTGAAATTGCCATCCCTACCAAAGAGGAAAGAGAACATCGGAACATTATTAAACCAATCATTAAATGCAAGAAGCAAGACTGAAAGTATCGGGATATCCACAATATTCACTACTGCCTCATACACCAGGAAATCACGAATAGAGCCATTCTGCCTGTTATATCTTTGCAGCACAACAGATGCAAACCACAGCGATATAAAGACAGAGAACATCGCTATTAAAGTCTCTCCCAAGATAAACCCCAAACGGCCTTCCTGCAAGGTTCCAATACCGAAAGGCTGGATAAGTGAGAGGAATAGCAAAACGCCTAAACCACACTTGAAAGCTTTCTTCAAATTATAGAGCAAATCGTTCATTTCTGATGTTTGTTTCTTTGTTATTCAAAAGGGTTGAAATTCCATTAGATTGTCTTTGCGACCACATGAAATTCGCGATGCAAAGGTACTATGTTTTCATCACAAAACCAAATATTTTTCATGTCATTCGTCACAAAAAAGTGCATTTCATCCCATCCAGAGCACATTAATCCCATTTTCCCGTCCGTCTATCCCCAACTATTGTACATCTCAATTCCATTATATAATTTTGCTGTCAGAAAGAAACGCAAAACAAACATTATTCGCGTTTTGCAAATTCCCCAAAAAGGATTTAAGCATAGATTTATAAATAGATTTAAGCCAGATTGACTTTACTTCCCTATGGTCAGTGGGTCTTCGACAAATCTCCCTTCGGCCGTAGAGCTGAACCTTCAAGCGAGGGACGAGCGCCTTAATAAAAGGCGTTTTAAATCATTTATGCAAGATATAGGTATGATTTACGAAAAGATTTAAATCTCAAAATAAATCAGATAATAAATTACGCATAAAAATTATCTTGACGATTTTTAGAGAGGCGGCTTGCAGCCTTGAATCTATGATAAATCAAACATAAATCTGGTGATAAAAATATACTTGAAACATAGAACAAAATAATTTCAACAATGACAACAAAAATCTTTACAACAATCGCAGCTTCGATGCTCGCAACAAGTGCAATCGCACAAAACACGAATCCTAACGACTCTATCTCAAAGTCACTCATGCTCGACGAGGTGAAAGTCTCAATGACAGCCAAGACAAAGATGAAAGGAAATGGCATGCTCACTCGTGTGGTAGGAACATCTATCGCGACAGCAGGAACAGCCCTCGATGTCCTTTCACGCATCCCTGGTATGATGACCTTGAACGGAGAGCTGCAAGTCATAGGCAGAGGAACTCCTATATTTTACATAAACGGAAGGAAGGTGCAGGATAATACCGAACTACAGCATCTGTCAAGTCACGATATAAAGAATGTGGAGATAATCAGCAATCCAGGAGCCTTGTATGATGCCCAGACAAATGCCGTTGTGCGCATCCAGACAATCCGTCGCAAGGGCGAGGGCATCGGCATCACTTTTGATAGTAGTGAGGAGAACGCTCCTTCGTGTGGCAACAACCGCTTTTCAAGCACCCTAAATCTGAACTACCGACATAACAACATGGATATCTTCGGAGGCGCGTCATACGATAATAACCACCTCAACAACTATAGGACGGAAGCTGGGCAGGAGTCATTTGGCAAAGACCATTTCTGTCAGCAAGGCAGCACAAACCTCAAGCAGCAATACAACTACATGAGATACAACTTCGGCCTCAACTGGCAGTTTGGAGAGAACCATTCACTTGGTTTCAAGCTTGAGAAAACCGACAATCTGAAAGGTCGCCACAACTTCACTATGGATGAAGATGCCTTGAAGAATAACATCCTCGAAGACCATCTCTATACCTATACCCATAATGATGTAGATGGCACAAACTCTTTGCTCGGTAATGCCTATTACAACGGAAAGATAGGCAAGACCACACTCGACTGGAATATCGATTTCTATCACACCAACTATAGGAACGAAGCCTACACAACAGAGGAATCATATTCGGGAACAAAGCAAATAAACGCTTCAAACGAAGCACGTAATAATCTATTTGCCACCAAGTTAGTAGCATCGCTCCAACGGAATAATGGAACACTTCAGTATGGCTTAGAGTTCATTCTCGCACACAGAAAGAACAAGTACGACATCTCATTAAACTACATCAACGCAGATCGTTCTAACATAAGCGAGAACACCTACGCATTCTTTCTCGACTACGGAAAATTCATCCCTCGTCTTGGTATGCTGAATGTTGGTGTCCGCTATGAGCATGTAGATTTCTCCTACGAGAACAAGAATGACCTCTCGCTGAACTTAGGGCGACATCACGACAATATCTTTCCATTCGCAAGTCTTGGCACAAGAATCGGCAACATCGAGGCATCCCTCTCCTACTCCGTACGCACCAACCGACCAAGCTATCAAACTCTTCGTAGCAATATCGAGTACAACAACCGATTCACACTCTCTACTGGCGACCCAAAGCTGAAGAATGAGATTCGCCACGAGGCAGGCCTCAACGCACGCTATAAGTGGCTCGCTATGGCAGTAAACTACGGTTATCACATAGATGGCATCTACGACTGGACATACCCATATAGCGACGATGGTAAGGTGCTTATCTCATGGGTGAACATCAGCAAGCCTTTGCAACGCCTCAGCGCCTATATCAATGCCTCTCCAACGATTGGCATCTGGCAACCAAGCTACACCATCGGCATACAGAAGCAATGGCTCTCTTTCGAGCTTACCGACCCACGTACCACATCAGGCACTCGTAACGTGACCTACAACAAGCCGATGTTCGTCTTCAACACCAACAACGCTTTCTCTATCCCAACTTCTGGTAACAAAGGCAAGTGGCTGTTTGAACTCAATTCCGAACTCCTCTCCAACAGCAACTTCGGAAATGCCACATTACACAACTGGTTCTGGAATCTCTCATGCTCCGTTCAGAAGTCATTCCTCAAGAACGATGCCCTCTCCGTACGCCTATCTATGGGCGACATCTTCCATACAGCCTACCACAACATTAGCATAGACCTCGGCAACTACATTATGCGCCAGACACGTATTCTCGGACAGAGTCGCGACCTCTACGACCTCCAGCGCCTCACTCTTTCCCTGAGATATAAGTTTAATGTCACTAAGAGCAAGTACAAGGGAACAGGTGCAGGACAGGATGTAAGGAGCAGAATGTAAGTCTGCAACGATTCAAACTACATTATTTTCGTAACGTTACGCTACGTTACGCTTTTCTCAGTTAGGAGTAAGAAGTATGTGCCCTTGCCGTAGGCTTGCTATAGGTCCACTATAAAATGGGAGTCACATAGGAATCATATAGGAACTACAACGGACTTAGAGCGGAGGCATAGCGAAGGCAGAACGAAGGCATAGCGAAGGCATGAACTCCTCTCTCTTGACTTCTACCCCCTAACCAACACAAAGCGTAACGAAAGCGTAACGTTACGTTACGCTTTGTATTTTTTACAAGGCAGCTGATTTCTGGAATAAGTTCAAGATAATAGGAAATGCAAAATAATTGTTCCAAAATGAACAGAAGCAGTTATTCACTTTATATTTTGAGTATGTCTTTGAAAACAAACATTGTCTTGTTTGTCTTGATACTAATTTCAAGCATCATGTCAGAACAACCTAAAGATTCTGCCTTGCGATACAATTCCATCGCTTTGTCATTGTCCTTGCGTACACCTTTACCAATATAGAACATGACAGCGAGATTGAACATTGACTTTGGATCCCCTTGCACAGTACCTTTAATGAATGACTTGGCAGCCTTCTGATACCAGTCAAAGGATTCATCATAATTCTTGGCTACAAGAATTCCATCTTCATACATTTTTCCCAGACTTAGTTGGGCGATAGGATTTTGCTCTGCAATCTTGATATACCATTCTATACCCTTTTCCTCATTCTTCTCATCGTGAACAATGTTATGGAGCTGGTAATAAAAGGTAAATTCGTTTACAGTCGTCATTTTCTCTGATGCCCTGATATACCATTCAAGTGCCTTGGCTTCATCCTTCTCTGTACCAATGCCGTGCTCGTACATGCTACCAACCTTGATCCGTATGTCTTCATAACAAAATATATTGGCAGCCTTCTCATAATACTCCAATGCCTTGACATAGTTTTGCTCGTTATCATAGACGGTAGCAAGACACAGAAGATATTCGTCATCAGCCTGAGCCGCCTTAGTAAGCAGTTCAATAGTCTTTTCTACGGGATTCTCATCATCGATTTCACCACTATAATAAAGTGATGCAAGTTCATTCAGGGCCTTGGCATCTCCAAACTCAGCCTTTCTCTTCAAGTTATTCAGTTTTCTTGCAGAAACTTTCTTTCCCTCTCCTGAATCGTTTGTTTTTGCCATAAGTTTGATGTTGTTTTGTTATTAAATAATACTACCTTTCGATGAATTTCATTACAAAAGTACGAAAAAGATTTGGCAAACGAGTTGATTTTACAGACTTTAACTCACATACATTCTATGAACAAAGCTCATTAACAGACAGATATGATATTTCATATATAGTGGCACATCATTGAACAAATAGATTCACGGTACCAACATGAAATTCACCCCCAAGCGTAACGTTACGTTACGCAAATAATACAGATTCATCTTCATAACAAACAAAAACACCCTCCGAAACAATATCGGAGGGCGCTTTATTTTTGAGTATGTTATTTCTTCAATTTATAACGCTGAATCTTACCGCTGATAGTCTTAGGAAGCTCATCAACAAACTCTACGACACGTGGATATTTGTATGGAGCAGTCTCATGCTTTACGTGATTCTGCAGTTCCTTAGCAAGTTCATCGCCAGCCTTACTCTTGTAGTCGTCAGCAAGAACGATGGTTGCCTTGACAATCTGACCACGGATTTCGTCTGGTACGGCTGTAATGGCACACTCTACAACGGCAGGATGAGTCATAAGAGCTGACTCAACCTCGAAAGGTCCTACGCGATAGCCAGATGTCTTGATGACATCATCGGCACGTGATACAAACCACAAGTAGCCATCCTCATCACGATACACGATATCACCTGTATAGTAGATTCCATTAACGATGCGCTCCTTAGTCATTTCCTCATCGCGATAGTATCCCTTGAAAAGACCGAGAGGCTTCTTCTCACCGATACGGATTACGAGTTCACCATGCTCCATATTGGCAACGCTCTTTCCTTCTTCATCAACAACATCGATATCAAACTGAGGATTTCTTACGCCCATAGCACCTGGCTTTGGCTTAACCCATGGATAGGTTCCTACAACGAGAGTTGTCTCTGTCTGGCCGTATGACTCATATATCATGATGCCAGTCTTCTGCTGCCATTCATCAAACACGCTTGGATTGAGCGCCTCACCAGCTGTGGTGCAGTATTCGAGAGAAGAGAGATCGTATGAGCTGATATCCTCACGAATGAGAAAACGATAGATGGTAGGAGGAGCACAGAAGGATGTGATGTGGTAGTCCTGCATAATCTTGAGCAGATCAGCAGGCTTGAACTGTCCCTCGTAGTCGTATATGAAGACAGTACCGCCAGATATCATCTGACCATAGAACTTGCCCCAAACGGCCTTTCCCCAACCAGTATCGGCAAGTGTGAAATGAAGTGACCCCTCGTGCACGTTATGCCAATATTTAGCTGTAAGGATATGAGCGAGTGGATAGGAGAAATCGTGCATCACCATCTTTGGCTCACCTGTTGTTCCACTTGTGAAATAGAGGAGGAAGTCATCGGTAACAGCATTGCGCTCAGGACGCTCAAATGCATCTGCTTCCTGAAGTCCGCGCCAGTAATCATACCATCCGTTAGGTATAGTTGGACCTATAGAAACACAATGACGGAGAGTAGGACAATATTTGCGTGCTCCCTGAACATTTCCAAGGATAATAGGATCACCACACGCAATTATGCATGAGATACCAGCCATGTGGCAGCGGTAGATGATATCCTTCTCGGTGAGCATGTGGGTTGCAGGAATAGCAACAGCTCCAAGCTTATGAAGGGCAACCATAGTGTACCACCACTCTACCCTACGCTTGAGGATAAGCAACACTCTATCTCCCTTTTTGACACCAATACCCTGAAGGAAGGCAGCACACTGATCGCTGACATTCTTGAAGGCGCGGTAAGTGACACGCTTTTCCTCGCCCTTATCGTTTACCCAAAGCAATGCCTCTTTTTCAGGCATCGTCTGAGCATATTTATCTATTACGTCATAGCCGAAGTTAAAGTCATTAGGTACATTAACTTTGAAACTCTGCATGAAGTCCTCATAAGACGAGAATTCAGCTTTATTCATGAACTCTTTAATCATATCATATCGTTTAAAATGCACCGCAAAATTAGTCAAATATCGATGAAATGGACAAAAAAATGAAAAAGAAGATTACAGATTTTTAGTTTTTTTAAGGAATCGGTATCATTATCGTACACATTCTTGCGCACACTATTATGGGTGTGTGCAATGGAAATCTGAAGTTTTTCCAGTTAGGAATTAGGAGTGAGGAGTGAGGAGTTGCCCCCACGCGGAAGAAGAACTCCTAACTTCTCATTCCTAATTCCTAACTAACATTTCAGACTCTCTGCCGTAAAACTGAATGGAAGCAGATCCTTTATACTATGAAATACAAGTATGTCTTTCTGCCCAACGAGAAGAATGCGGATTGGCTGATTATATTTCATCTCATGCTCGAGAATAACCTGACGGCAAGAACCGCAAGGAGATACAGGTTCGGATACAAACTCTCCCTCAGTATTCCTTGCAGCAATGGCAAGCGACATAATAGCTGTATTAGGATATTGCGCCTGAGAAGAGAATATCGCTACGCGTTCAGCACAAAGTCCAAGTGGAAATACGGCATTCTCCTGATTGCATCCACCTACAACAACACCATTGGCGAGCCTCAACGCAGCTCCTACATGGAAATTACTATAAGGTGCATAGGATGCCTCTGTCATCTGCATTGCCTTATCCACGAGTTCACGGTCTTCTGTGGTCAGTTCAGAATACTCAGCCAACAGGCATGTTACTTCAATAGAGATTGGTTTCATAATGATTTTATTTTAGTTAAGGAGTTCAAGGAGTAGCAAGGAATACAAGGAGTACAAGACGATACCCTTTATCGCGGAAGGCTGTACGCGAGGCGTTATATCCATACATTCGTCTTGTACTACTTGAACTCCTTGTACTCCTTATACTTCCAAGTGGAGCTTGCGAAACTTGAATTAATGATTTTTCATTATTCATTTCTTCATTAATTAATAGCATCCTATATTCATGTTCTTTTCATCACGAGGCAGACCATCACGATTCAAAGGGAGAGCCCATTGAGGATTTGCGGCACCATTTGCCTTGGAAATAGAATCAAGATGGAAGTCATATATATAATCATGATTGTTATAATTACCAACATCATCAATTCTCTTGAAATTCTTTTTCCCGATGCAAGTTGTATCCGCTTTTGTCTCCCAAATAATACTATCAAAATATTGAGTCAAAGCAGTATCCTCAACTTCCGGAGTGCGTAAGATGGAATTACAGAAATGGTAGTTGAATGCAACGGAATCACTTTTCCCGACCATTATGTTGTCTTCTGCTTCTCCCGTTATGATACAATTCTTGACTTCAAGATTAACAAGCGGATAATTATTTATTCCATCAGTATTTGAAAATCTTAGAGCCGCTCCTATCCCAGAATCGAAAATATAGAATTGTGCAATAGTATTATGGACAAAACAAAGATCACCGCCCCATACAGAGACACAATCACGCAAATTATTTGTTATCTGTGTATTAGCGACATACACATTAGAATTAACAAGAGCCAATCCATATCCTTTACAGTTATGTATTGTAGAAGAGTTGATTGTGAGTTTTCTACGAGTCACATCACTTGAATCACAGACAACGGCATTAGAACCTCCATGGATTTCCGTATAGTCAATTACATTATCATAGGAATCACCTGAGAAGTGGATTCCTTGCCAACGACCTGGGATTAAATCATAAGGAACATTGTCAAGCATATCATCTAACCTATCACAACGAAGCAAGATGTTCTTCTCGGCAGTTCCCTGACAAATAAGCTTACCCTTAACATCAATTCCCGCATCATCATGAAAGAAAATCATTGTACCAGGAGCAATAGTAAGTGTTGCGAGCGAATCAACCGTAATACCTCCATACACCACAAGAGCCTTGCCTGAGATGGTTGTATCAATAGTTGTATCGTTCTTTATCTCAAGGTTTCTGACAATCTCAGCATTCCAGGCACATGCATTGAGGTTGATAACCTGCTCTACCCCACTCTCAAGTCGGAAGATGAGGTTATCCTCAATCTGCTTAAAGACGGCAGAACCATTATCAGGAGCAGTCAATTCAACGAAAATACGAATACTATCACCTTTTCTTACTTCGATATCATTGGTTTGGTAACCAGTTTTTTCACCAAGATAGATACCATCTACATTAACACGAAATCCTGATTGATTGCCTTTCTGAAGTCGTACATTAGAACAACGAATGCCATCATTGGAGTTGTTATATCCCCAAATACCTTCAATAGAAGTATGAGTAGAAGCTGGAATTCGGGCAAAAACCGTATCCATCTTTATAGTATCGGTAGTAAAAGAAAGCAGATTTGATTGCGATGTGCTAAACGTATCATCGTCGTTGCACGCCGTAAATAAAATAAGAGATAATAGTATGTAGAATAGCTTTTTCATTACTTATTATAACGAATAACAAGCGCTTTTATTGTGCTATCCGTTATACAACAACGAGCATCAGGACGCTCTCCAATAAGCCAAAGAACATTATCCGAGGCATCAACCAAAACAAGCTGACTTTGCTTTTCGAATACGTTCTTCTTTCGATCTGTAAGATAGTCGCTTACGAGTTTTGAGCCATTCATTCCAAATGGCACAAAACGATCACCTTGCTCTATTCCTCGAATTGTTAGAGGGAATTTCACTTTCTCTGCATCAAGAGTGACGGTATCACGTTCCTTACTTATCTTGAAGTTCTCATCAACTTCTACGCTCTTAATTGATATCTTCTCCGTATGATCTTTCGTCTCAGAAACGACATAAGTACCTGCTTCTGGAATACGGAAAGAACGACGCGCATTTTCTTGCTTTTTACGAAGCAGAAGCGCTTGTCTATCCACAACCAACTGATGCGTTGAACTCTCCCATAACTTACCGGATTGAGAGAAATCAGATTGTGAGATTTCCTCGATCTGACTTGGAGAAAAATGATATGGGGAAAGAATAGTATGAAGGGTATATTCTTTTGATGCTACGGTATTAAGTAATTCCTTGTTAATACGAATGTAATCATCTGTACTTTCAGCAGTTACGTTCGCAACAGCATCATCCATCGCGCTATCAAAAACCTTACCTGCCTCAACCATTCGCAAAGCAGTTTGAGCGATATTATCAGATGCTGCAGGATTGATTTGTTCAAGAAGAGGAATGATATTTAGACGAAGCTTATTTCGAGTAACATCATCTTCAAGATTAGTGCTATCGGTAACGTAATCCTGACCTATCGAATCCAGCCACTCAACAATCTCTTTTCTACTCACACCAAGCAACGGACGAATGATTCTTCCATTACGAGGTTTGATGCCTTGAAGTCCATGAATACCAGTTCCGCGGATTAGGTTCATGAGTAATGTCTCAACAGCATCATTCTTATGATGAGCCACAAGGATAGCCTCAGCATCAATAGCCTTTCTCAACTGCTCGAAATAGTTGTATCTAAGTTCACGAGCAGCCATCTCAATACTAACCTTATGAAGTTCTGAATACGTCTTGGTATCGAAGTGAACGGTATGGAAAGGCACGTTCTCGCGTTCACAAAGGCGTTTGCAAAAGTCTTCGTCCCTATCTGATTCGGAACCACGAAGATGGAAGTTGCAATGGATAGCCTCAACATTATATCCAAGTTGCTTCATAGCAAGAAGAAGACAAACCGAATCAGCACCTCCTGAGAGAGCCACGAGATAAATACGGCCTCTCCCCCCACCCTCTCCCGTAGAGAGGGAGTCGGAACCACATGGGAACCACATAGGAACCATAAGGGAATTATCATGTATGAATTGGCGTATCTTATCTATGAACTTCATAACCTTAATATTGATAGCTTGAACTCCCATAAAGAAAAAATGAAGAATGAAATAGTGTAACTCAAATTCTTCACTTTTCACTCTTCACTTTTCACTTTCTTACTCTACATAAAGTACCAATCCCTTAAGATACTCACCTTCAGGGTGGTAGATATTGATTGGATGATCGGCTGGCTGATGTAACTGGTGAAGGATACGAACCTTACGACCTGACTGAGCAGCAGCTGTAAATACCGCATTTCGGAAATTATCCTTTGTTACTACCTGAGAGCAACTGAATGTGAAGAGGATTCCACCTGGCTTGATATGTTCGAAAGCCTTGACATTCAAGCGAGTATATCCCTTGAGGGCATTATGAAGCGCACCTCTATGCTTTGCGAAAGCAGGTGGGTCGAGAATGATAAGATCGTACTTATCTCCCTCAGCATCAAGGTATTTGAACGCATCTTCGCAGAAAGCCTTATGACGAGGATCACCAGGGAAGTTGAGTTCTACGTTAGCATTTGTAAGTTCGATAGCCTTAGCAGAAGAATCAACAGAGTGAACGAGCTTGGCATCACCTCTCATAGCATAGAAAGAGAAGCCACCTGTGTAGCAGAACATATTGAGCACGCTCTTACCCTTAGAATACTGCTCAAGAAGCGAGCGATTCTCACGCTGGTCAACGAAGAATCCAGTCTTCTGACCACGAAGCCAGTCAACATGGAACTTCAAGCCATTCTCAAGAGCTACATTCTCATCGGTTCCTCCAAAGAGGAAACCGTTCTCCTGACCGAGATCAGCCTTATATGGAAGAGTTGTCTCACTCTTATAATATACATTCTCAATACGCTCACCCATTACCTCCATGAGCTGCTTTGCAACAGCCATACGGCATTCGTGCATACCAACGCTATGTGCCTGAACAACAGCAGTTTTGCCATAGCAGTCGATAACGAGTCCTGGGAGATTATCGCCCTCACCATGAACAAGGCGATAGGTGTTATTCTGAGGATTGTCAGCTATTCCGATGCTGATTCGCATCTGAAGAGCCACATTAAGTCTTGTATGCCAGAACGCATCATCAATAAGTTCATCATCGAAGGTGAGGATTCTAACGGCAATACTACCAATCTGGAAGTGTCCGCGACCAATATACTCACCATGAGCAGCTATCACATTAACCACTTCGCCTTCCTCAATACCATCATCCATATGATGAAGAGCACCAGAGAAAACCCATGGATGGAAGCGCTTCATGCTCTCTTCCTTACCCTTTTTCAGATATACGTTCTTATACATTTACTATTCTGCGTTTTCTGTTTTTGTTTCGTTTTGACTAGCGTTTGTGTTCTCGCTATTATTTTCGTTATTGCTCTCATTCCCAGCATCTTCCTTCTTTACTCTTGGCTTACGCTTCTGGAATGGCTTTTTACGCTTTGCAGGCTTCTTCTTTGGCTTTTCCGCAGTTTCATTGTTTTCTGCAGGAGCTGGAGTTGTATTAGGATCAACTTCAGGAACATATTCAAGGAAATAGTCATTTGATTCCTTAAGTCGCATATACTCCTCATAGAGCATAATACAAGCCCAAGCATCTGTAGCGCCATACATCTTCTGCTTATCTGTGAGGACATCTGCCTCCCAGTTGCTCAACTGCTCGCGCTTGCTGATTCGCTGGTGGAAAAGATTAGCATAGAGTTTCGCCAAACTCATATCCTTGATTCCAAGCTCAATCATATGATCCTGAAGGTCAATAAAGCCACGAGGCTCAAAGTCACCCCTTTCGTGCAAGCAACGGATATCATCATGCCATGAAAGACCAATCTTTAAAGGTCCTTCAGTTTCGAGCAATCGAACGATAGCTGGCGCGAGCCCAATCATATTTAGTCGGAATAGGAAGCAAATCTCCCTGTTGCTCACCTGTAGTAGCGCTACTTTATTGCGTTTTCCCTTGGTGAAGCATGGTCGTGTTTCGGTATCGAATCCGAGGATATCGCTCTTCAAAAGAAAATCCACGGCTTTCTCCGCCTCACCGGCAGAAAGGATTGTCACAATCCTTCCCGGAAAGGTTACTCTCGGGAGTTCCGCGATTTTTGCTTTGTCGAACTTGCTGTAAATTATCTTATTCATATATGAAAATACGCATTATTTATAAGAAGTGAAAATATACAATATTTGCCTTATTTGGCTCACTTTTTATAATAACAAGTGCAAAATTAGAAAAAAAAGATGAAAAAACCACAACATTTCGAATATTCTCTCGCATTTTCGGCAAATATTTAAGATTTTTCCATTAAATTTGCACATGAAATGTAAAAAAGCATATAAAATTACACGAATTAACCCGGAGTTTTGACTCCATCAACATATATGGCAAAAAAGAAAGAAACAACAAAAAAGAAAACATCATTCAGCGAAGCTATCGGCATTCCATCTTTCGTCAATAGCGAAAAGACAAATTTCACCGTTGGCATTCTGCTTCTCTTCATATCTGTATTCATGGTCATATCTTTCATTTCGTTCTTCTCAACAGGACAGAACGATCAGAGCATCATTCAGCACCCTATCGCTGGTGATCTGAGAAATGAGAGTATGATATTTTCAAACACTTGCGGCTCTATTGGCGCATACGTTGCATATTTCTTTATCACCTGCTGTTTCGGTTTCCCAGCATTCCTTATTCCAGCCTTCCTCATCTTCACATCTCTAAGATTGATGGGAGCATATAAGGTGGATCTCGTAAAATGGTTCTTCGGAAGCATGCTCGCCATGATTTGGAGTAGTGTGGCTTGCGCAAAGTTCATCAATCCTTTGCTCTCAGGTCAGGTTTATAATGCTGGTGGCGGTCATGGTGACTATGTTTGTCGCTATCTCGAATCATTGGCAGGAACTCCAGGACTTATTGGCATTCTTGCCGTTACAGCCATCATCTTCCTCACATTTGTTTCAAGTGAGACAATCACTTACGTTCGTAAGGCGATGAATCCTTATGGATACATCTCAAGAAGAATCAAATTCAATGTAAACGAAAAGAATGAAGTAGAGCAGGCAACAAGCACTATCGTTGCTCCTGCAGCTACAATTCCTTCTCAGCCAACAATGGATGACTTGCTTAAGGATCCTGACACAGACAATGCCCCTGTTTCTACAGAAGAGCCAGAAGCAGAATACGAGCAGGCAAATACTATCGACCTCACAAATGATGATGTAAGCGACATCAATACAAAGCCAAGCAAACCAAACGACGACCCAGAGTTTACTGTTCTTGAGGGCGTTCAGGAAGAGGCAGCAACTGGCAACGATCTTTCTACAGAAGAGATTCTCTCAACTCCAATCAATCCTCGTGAGCCATACACAAAGTACACATTCCCAGGACTTGATCTGTTGAAGAAATACGAAGATAACAAGGACTATACCACCAAGGAGGAACTTCTTGCAAATAAGAAGCGCATCATCGAGGTGCTCAACTCTTTCGGTGTTCAGATTCGCGAGATTACCGCAACTGTAGGTCCTACAATCACTCTCTACGAGATTACTCCTGCCGAGGGTGTACGTATCTCAAAGATCCGTAACCTTGAGGATGATATCGCTCTTTCCCTCTCAGCACTCGGTATTCGTATCATCGCTCCTATCCCAGGCAAGGGTACTATCGGTATTGAGGTTCCAAACGCTCACGCTTCCATTGTCAGCATGGAGTCAATCCTCAACTCACGTAAGTTCCAGGAGACAAAGATGGATCTGCCTCTCGCTCTTGGTAAGACAATTACCAACGAGGTGTTCATGGTTGACCTTGCAAAGATTCCTCACCTTCTCGTGGCTGGTGCAACTGGTCAGGGTAAGTCAGTTGGATTGAATGCGATGATCGGTTCTTTGCTTTTCAAGAAGCACCCTAACGAGCTCAAGATCGTACTCGTTGACCCTAAGAAGGTTGAGTTCTCTATCTATAATCCTATTGCAAATGCCTTTATGGCACAGGTTCCAGATGTTGATGAGGATCCAATCATCACAGATGTAACAAAGGTTGTACGTACTCTGAAGGGCCTCTGCACACTTATGGATCATCGTTACGACTTGCTCAAGTTTGCAGGTGTTCGTAATATTAAGGAATACAACGAGAAGTTTGTCAACCACCGTCTGCGTTCTGTAGATGAGAATGGCAATCCACTTCACGAATACATGCCATACGTTGTGGTAATCATCGATGAGTTTGGTGATCTTATCATGACAGCTGGTAAGGAAGTAGAGCTTCCAATTGCTCGTATCGCTCAGTTGGCTCGTGCCGTTGGTATCCACATGATTATCGCTACTCAGCGTCCAACAACAAATATCATCACAGGTACCATTAAGGCAAACTTCCCAGGTCGTGTAGCCTTCCGTGTTGGTTCTATGATCGACTCACGTACAATTCTCGACCGCCCAGGTGCTAATCAGCTTATCGGTAAGGGTGATATGCTCTATCTCAACGGAAATGAGCCAGTTCGTGTACAATGTGCATTCCTCGATACCCCAGAGGTTGAAGCTATCGCTATGCATGTCAATGAACAGGAGAAGGCAGGTCTTACACCTCAGTATCCTATGGATCTTCCAGAGCCAATCGAAGAAGGTGGTGAAGGAGGTGGCGCAGGAGCAGCTGACGTTTCATCTTGGGATCCTCTCTTTGTTCAGGCAGCTCACGCTATTGTAAGAACACAGATAGGCTCTACATCTATGATTCAGCGTCAGTTCTCTATCGGCTATAACCGAGCAGGCCGACTCATGGATCAGCTTGAAAAGGCAGGTATCGTAGGTGCTGCTCACGGATCTAAGCCTCGTGAGGTTCTCTTTGCCGACGAGCAGGCTCTCGACAACCACATTGCTTCTGTCAGAGGAAGGGCCGTATAACCTCCCCTATCGTTCCCTTCCTGTTCCCATCCTATAAATGGGACTTACATAGGAGGAAGAACGGAAGTAAATGTAAAGTAGGAATTCAGATTAAACTATCACACGAGATAATCGTTTAATAGTAAAGAAGACGAAGCCATAGTTTTTATAAAACTAACGGCAATAAATACATAAACGAAGGCGCTTCCTTTCACAAGGTACGCCTAATAAAAATAAAAGGCAATGAAAAAGATTCTTACAATCATTGTTCTGATGGCTGTAGCAGTCATCACTTCAACTGCAGCAAACAATTCATCTTCTGCCGCCAAGAAAGTTCTTGATCAGGCAGCAGCTAAATTCAACATTAAGAGCGGTACTACCGCAAACTTCACAATCTCAAGCGACAAGATTAAGCAGAGTGGAACGATCTCCATCAAGGGAAACAAGTTTCAAGCTACAACTCCAAGCGCTATCGTATGGTACAATGGCAAGACACAATGGACATACGTAAAGAAGAATGAAGAAGTAAACGTATCAACCCCAAATGCCGCAAAGCAGGCAAGCATGAATCCATACACATTCCTTTCACTTTATAAGAAAGGTTATAATATGGAGCTTAAGAAGACTGCAAGTGGCAATCAGGTTCATCTTACTGCCCAGAATCAGAAGTCTGGTATCAAAGAAGCATATATTCTTGTTGATGCCAACTCCAACATAAAAGAGGTTAAAATGCGTCAGGCATCAGGTTGGATGACAATAAGCATCTCTAACGTAAAGTCATCAAAACTTTCAGATGCAGCATTCACTTTCAATGCCAAGGACTATCCAAAGGCAGAAGTCATTGACCTCAGATAAATAAATAAAGGTGGGTTGAGAAACCTACTTCACAAAGAAAACTAACTACACAACTATATGCTAAAGAACATAATTCTTACCACAGCATTTGCCACAGCAATGTCACTTAATGCCAATGCCCAGTCACATA
The DNA here is from genome assembly GCA_002317355.1 of Prevotellaceae bacterium UBA1710. Taxonomy (GTDB): domain Bacteria; phylum Bacteroidota; class Bacteroidia; order Bacteroidales; family Bacteroidaceae; genus Prevotella. The sequence continues at coordinate 60,208 of DCJC01000065.1, forward strand.
TGAGCATTGACAATAAAGGTCACATGTGCATAGCAAACGGCAATTCCATCTGGTATGCGAATAATCCATCATCACAATGGATTTCCCTTGCACCACCAGTAGGAGGCAACTGCACATGGATAGACTATATAGCTCCAAAGACTCTCGCTGCTTGCGTGGAGAAAGATGGAGAGGGACGACTCTATATATCTACAAATAATGGTAAGACTTGGAAGTTGAAGAAGATTGCTTCCAAGCCTTGCTCTGCCGCTTTCTTCTCAGAAGAGAGCGGATTGTGGCTTTCATTCTCTGACACAGATATCCTCAACACAAAGGATGAGGGAAGAACATGGAAGACATATCATACTCCAGCCCTGCCTTCTACCTACATCACAGATATCTGTATGATGAGTGCTAATGAAGGCTTGTTCGGTGTTTCATCCAATAAGATTCTCCGCACCTTGGATGGCGGTAAAAACTTCCAGACAGTCTCTACCCCATTCGATAAGGTAAAGCGTAACACCTCTGGCAACGACGCTATATCAAAGATTATGCGTATCGGCCGTTTCTATGTTGTGAAGCAAGGTGGTGCGTTCGGAAACTATTACATCACAAGTTACGACAATATCAACTGGCAGACAATGCCAGACGTTTCGTTTGCTTCTATCACAGAGGCTGGTACTCTGATGACCGTATCAAACAACAACACCGTTCAGGAGTATGATGACAAGCTCAGCCGTTCATGGAAGAAGAATCTGACAAATGATACCGACCCACATTTCGTTTCATCAATATGTGTGGATCAGAACTATGCCTACGTATGTTTCGATGATAAGGTGTGGTTTACTGATGGTGATTCTGTTAATGTAGTTACCCCTACAGATTTCGACGGCAAACATATTGTGAATGCAGCTAACGAGTATGATATTGCAATGGCAGAACCTGCTATTGCCACAAAGAAGCGTAGCGAAGAATGCGAGAAAGCTGTAAACCTCTTCCTCGACGGCAACTATGAGGCTGCATTCCCACTTCTCGAAGCACAGGCTGATAAGAACGACAATGAGATTCTCGAAAACCTTGCATATTGCTATGAAGAAGGTAAGGGTACCGAGCAAAACTATGGCAAAGCCGCTCAACTCTATGCCCAAGCTGCCAAGAATGGTTCTGACTATGCTCTTCTGAACCTTGGTCACTACTACCTCAATGGTTGGGGAGTTCAGAAAGATACAGTTCGCGCCCTCCAACTTTGGGATCGTGCAGCTGATCATGGATATGATTTTGCAAATCAGGATCTTGCCAATCACTACACCTATGAAGGTGATGTAGAAAAAGCAGCTAAATATATCGGAAAGTCTGTTGCTCTTGGCAATAAAGATGCTATCTATAAGTACGCTATGCTCACTATGGATGGCATAGGAGTCAAGAAAGACTCTATCCAAGGCATGAACTATCTCAAGAAGGCTGCAGATCTTGGAGTTGCAGAAGCAATGACATACATCGGTGACTCATACATCACAGGTCGTATTCTTCCTAAAAACACCCTACTTGGTGTAGCTTATATAGAGAAGGCTATAGAAAAAGGTGATATCTATGCTAAGAAATTCCTTGCGCGCTGCTATTTGAAGGGCGAGGGAACTGATCGTGACAACAAACTCGGTTTCAAGCTTCTCAAGGAAGCTGCAGATGCAGGTGACGCAGAAGCATATAATGGTGTAGCCTCATGTTTCCTCGAAGGTGCAGGCACACTTCCTGACCCAGAAATGGCAATCCATTACCTTAAACTTGCAGAGGCATCAGGCGATACTTCTGCAACATTGAAGATTAGGGATGTGCAAAACATGATGGCAAGGACTCAATCCCCTAAGAAATAACTAATTACTCCATCAAATGACTATAACAGTAAATGAATTTAATTATAAACTAACCCATAAACACGTATATGAAGATTAAACCTATCCTAACCTCTGCATTGCTTGCGTTGTCGCTATGCGCCAATGCACAGTTTAACATGCTCTTCACCTCGGATAGTGACCTGCCAAACTGTCTGGTCAACAAAATCGAGGAGGATAAGCATGGCTTTATCTGGGTTGCAACAGAGGACGGACTTTGCCGATACAATGGTGCAAGGTTCGTTACATACCGCAACATCCCAAATAATCCCCGTTCACTTAGTCGCAACTTCGTAAGAACCGTCTGTGCCGACGAACTTGGTAACGTACTTGTCGGAACTATCAATGGTGTTCAAGCATACGATATCACGAAGGACGACTTCACACCTTGCATCTCTTCCAAGGAACTTGGTATCAAGCCTGCCAACGTAAATGCAATCATGAAACTTGCCGAAGGTGAGTTCTTCATCGCTGGTACAGATGCATTCAACGTCAAATTCGAGAAGAACGGTGAGATTACCGTCAAGAAGAATGTCTTCACAGGTAAGGCACCCGATCTCCATCGCGTAGCAAAGACCCCAGACGGAACCATCTGGGTATCACGCCAAGCTGATGGTGTGATGTATGCAACAGCCAGCGGAAAGATTGACAGCGTTAAGAACTACGACGGCAGCAAATACAACTTCTCCAGTCTCTGCGTTGGTCGCGATGGACTTGTCTATGCAGGAGATGTTGAATCCGGATTGTATTTCTACAACAAGAAGACACGTCACTTTGACATAGTACAAGGAACGGAAGGCATCATCAAGATCCGCGATATCAAGCAGATGCCAAAAACCGATAATCTCTGCATCTCCACTGATGGAAGCGGCGTTATGATCTTCAACACCCGCACTCACCAGTTTGTTACTTCTCATCAGTTCGATGATCCATTTGTCGATATATCTTCACAGAAGGCACACTCCCTCTACATCAACAAGCAGGGCGATATCTGGATGGCTCTCTATGAGAAAGGTGTGTTCATGGCATCCAACAGTTCTGCACCTTTCGGATACATTGGTCGCCGTTCGCTCAAGAACGACCTTATCGATGACCGATGCGTCACATACATCCTCGAGACAAAGGATAACCGTATATGGGTAGCAACAGATAATGGTGGTCTCTATAGCTTCACCAAGGATCTGAAGCAACTTTCACGCTTCAAGCTCGGAAATGGCAATGATGATCTCCCAACCACTATACAGGGACTTTTCTGCGATTCCAAGAACCGTCTCTGGTTCGGTTCATATAGCCATGGTTGCGGAACCGTAAACACCACAACCGGTAAGGCAAACTATGTATCCATAGAAGGTCTCCCAGGTCGTAAGACGAGTATCTATGGATATGTAGAAGATAAGCGTGGAGTAATCTGGGCTGCCACAATGGGTAAAGGTATCCTCCGCTATAATGAGCAGAAGAACATGATGGAGCAGTATCTTGATGCCAATGGCACACGCTGGACAAACTCCATCTACTACGACGCAAAGAGCGATAAGATATATACTGGTACATACGATGGTGTCGTATGGTTCTATGCTACTGATGCCAAAAAGGTGACTCACCGCATAGGTGACTCCGAGATTATCTATAGCATTACCCCTATTGATGCAAATACACTTGCATTCGCTACATCAAAGGGCGTAACATTACTCAACACCACCACTAATAAGTTCCGCTCAATAACAAAGGAGAATGGACTCCCAAATAGTTCTATATATGCTGTTCAGATGGGTAATGATGGACACCTGTGGCTCAGTACAAGTACTGGCCTTATCCGTTTCAACCTAAAGAACAACACCAGCGAGACTTTCACAGCACGTGATGGCCTTCAGGGAAATGAGTTCTACAAGAATGCGAGTCTTCGCTCTGCTGACGGACGACTTTGGTTTGGCGGTATCAATGGTATCACCTTCTTCTACCCAAACAAGATTGGGCAGAGAAGTTCAAAATGTACCACACGAGTTGTCGCAGTACGTGCAAATGAGCGTTTCATTGGTCCAAACAATGAGCTGACATACGAACTTGAGGCTGGAGATAATACCTTCACCGTTGAGTTTGCAGCACTTCCTCTCTACATGACACACCGCATTGCATACAGCTATAAGCTCGACAACGGCAACTGGGAAACACTTCCTATGCCACAAAACCGAGTTGTGTTCAGCGGCGTTTCAAGTGGAAGTCACGTACTCTACACAAAGACAATCATTGATGGACACGATTCTGAAGTCACAGAGACACGCATCAATATAGAATATCCTTGGTATCTCAAATGGTGGGCACTTCTTATCTGGATGACCATCATTGCAGGCATAATCTTTATGTCTTTGTTAGAGGTGAAGCGTCGTCGCAAACTGCATCAGAGTATTCTTGAGCACAAGCGTGAAGAAGAGGCAAAAGAACATAAACTGCAGTTCTTCATGAACATCGTTCATGACCTCCGTACTCCAATCACACTCATCTCTACCCCACTCCAGAAGCTGCTCTCAACAGACCTTGATACAGAGCGTCAACGTCTCTATAACACAATGAGCCGTAATGCAGATCGTCTGCTTCGTCTTACAGATCAGATTATGGACCTTCGTAAGATTGATCGTGGTAAGATGGAGCTCACCTATTCTGACGTGGCACTCAGTCCATTCGTCAAAGGAGTGGTTGCCTACACAGAGGATATTGCTCAAAGCCGTCGCCAGACTTTGACATTTGTCGATAATACTAATGGCCATACCAATATTCTGCTTGATACAGACGCATTTGAGAAGATTCTCTTGAACCTCCTCAGCAATGCTCTCAAATACACTCCAGAAAATGGTAGTGTAACTGTAAGCATCGATCTTGATCCAAAGACAGATCTTCAGGCAGGCAATGAAGTAAATCTTCTTCTGAATGTTACCGATACAGGTATTGGTATTCCTGACGAAGAGAAGCGTAATATCTTTACTCGCTTCTATCAGGTTCGCACCAATGGTAAGTACGTCAAGGGTACAGGTATTGGTCTCAACCTCGTAAAGGCACTCGTTGAACTCCATAATGGTAATATCAGCGTAAGCGATAACCCTATAGGTCATGGTGCAAGTTTCTCTGTTGTCCTCCCTCTCAAGGTTGGCTCTACAGAAGTTGCAACAGGAGAACTGCTCCCACAAGAAAGTTCAGAAAGTATCATCTCTGCACCAGATACAGGTGACGAACGTAATATGCTTAAGTCTCGTAAGACAATCCTTATTGTTGACGATGATGATGAGATTCGTTCATTCCTCTGCGAAGAAATGGCATCAATATATAATGTCATCGATTGTGCAGATGGTAAGACCGCTTATCAGACACTCAACAAGGAGCGTATTGATATTGTTGTTAGTGATATTATGATGCCTGAGATTGATGGTATTGAGCTTTGTCATCTCATTCGTCAGAATGTTCGCATCAGTCACTTGCCAATTATCCTGCTCACAGCAAAGGGCTCTGATCGTGACCGAATCGAGGGACTTCAAGCAACAGCAGACGCATACGTCACAAAGCCATTCAACCTTGCTTTGCTTCAGACTATCGTCAGCAACCTCTTGCTTCGTCAGGAGAAGCTTCGCAACACCTTCAAGGGTAACGAACTCCCAACAGATCAGATTACAACACCAGAAATCCAGTCTGCTGATGACAAACTCCTTGAGCGCCTCGTGAAGTGTATCAACGATAATCTGGACAATCCAGACCTCACATCTGAGTACCTTGCATCTGAGGTCGGACTTAGCCGAGTACACCTCTATCGTAAACTCAAAGAGCTAACCAACCAGTCGGCAACGAACTATATACGTAACATCCGACTCACTAAGGCAGCAGAACTCCTTCGCCAGAAGAAATGCTCAATATCTGAGGTTGCCTATCTCGTAGGCTATCGTACACCAAACCATTTCTCAACGGCATTCAAGGAACTCTATGGTGTTTCTCCTTCTGAATATGTAAAGGATCAGGAACAGCGCTAAGTTCATTTACCGTTTAACGATTTATGAAAATCAACTATTAAATTGTCTATCATGACAATTTCATTAGTTCATCTATCGTAAATAATGAAATCGTAAATACCAAATAATGGTAAAATCAATAAGCACATACATCGTCTACGTGGCATTGCTACTATTCTTCTTTGGGTATGTAGCAACGCCCGTACTGCAATATGCCGAAGGATGGCAAACATTCTATTACGATTGTGATTATCTCGCAATGATGCATTCATCAATTGGAATCTTGGGGTGTACCAAAGCATTCCTTTTACAATTCTTCGCCCATCCTTGGCACGGCACAATATTCATGACATTATTGATGCTTATCTTCATGATTGTCGTTAATACTCTTTTACAGATATTTAAGAAGAAATCCTACATCACCATAATAAGTGCTGTCATTTGTATTGTCACAGCTGTTTCCTTGACCAGTTGGATGACAAATGTCCCTTCACGCGATCTTATAGGACTTGGAAGTGAGGGGGAAAAACGTAGCGTGATATATATGCAACTTAGCAACTATATCCGTCATCAGCAATGGAATGAGGTAATACAACTTTGCAATGAGAATAGCCCTGTTACCAACCTCCTTCATCAAAACTGCCTTAACATGGCACTTGCAGAGAAATGCCAACTTGGTGACAAACTCTCAAATGAGCCTGTAAAAGACATTACGAGTATCTATATTAATCAGATACAATCTCCTGAAATCGCATGTCTGCTAAGTGATCTGTATTTTTCATTTGGTCATATAGCCCAGAGTCAGCGTTATGCCTTTGAAACAAATGAGAAAATGTACAACCTATCTCCACGATTACTCCAAAGACTCATAGAAACAAATCTTATCTATGGACAGAAGGAGGTTGCTGACAAATATCTACTTATTCTCTCAAAAACCTTATATTATAAGGATTGGAAACCTTCAGAGACTTTGATTGCCGAAAAAAGGAAGTGTATTTTTGATGACAATCGTTTTTCTGGTATTAAGGGATTGGATGACGATCTTCTACAAGTTGCTCGCAACACACGTGGTACTCGTCAATGCCAAATTACGTTACAATATCTCGGTTCACTATACATGCTCGCAAATTACGACAGTTTGTTTGTAAAAATGGCAGATGAATTTAGTGGTTCAAAAGACCTTCCAAAACCGATGCCGAAGTATTTTCAGAGTTACTATAACCATCTAACTAAGAAATGATGAAGCCTCTATATTACATCTCTGCACTATGCCTCTTGGCATCATGCTCACTTAGTCAACAAGACGCCACACCTCTTCATATCAAGGCGAATATTTATCCTGACTTTAGTGAGGTTACTATGCCATGTAATATAGCTGCGCCTACATTTATAGTTCGAGACTCACTACACCAACTAACTGACCTTCAAGCAGTTTTTCAAAAAGGCGAGAGAACAGTCATAGTGGACAATGAAGGAGAAGAAGGTTTCTGTATCTCACTCAATGATTGGTATGAGTTAACGCAATCCGCAGGTGATATTACCATCACAATTCAAGGATATGACGGAGAGAAATGGGTAGAATATGATCCATTCAAAATAGCTATTTCAACAGACACAATTGACTCATATCTCTCATATAGACTCATCGAACCTGGCTATGAGATATGGAATGAGATGGGCATATTTCAACGCAATCTTGAAACTTATGACGAAAAAGCGATTCTCACGAACAAAGCAAATGATGGAGGTTGCATGAACTGCCACTCATTCTGCAATCGTGATGCTTCTACAATGTCACTTCATCTTCGCAAAAATAATAGCGGAACATATATCGTAAAGAATGGTAAGACCGAGAAAATATCACCTTCACCAGCCTTCGTATATCCTTCATGGCATCCTGGAGGTAGATATATTGCTTATTCTCAGAATGATACGAAGCAGATGTTTCACACTACGGACATAAATCGAATTGAGGTATTCGACTATCGTTCTGACATTATAGTATATGATACAGAATCCGGCGAAACTCTCTCTTGTCCTCTTATCCACTCACCTTTAGCCTTTGAGACATTCCCTTCATGGAGTGCTGATGGAAAAAGCCTATACTATTGCTCTGCTGATAGCGTAGAGATTCCAGCAGCCTACGACAAGGCTCATTATTCCCTTTGCCGTATTTCTTTCGATGAAACAACAGGTAAGTTTGGAGACAAGGTTGACACCATCTATAGCGCTCGTGCTCATGGTGGTAGCATATCTTTTCCACGTGAATCACCTGATGGAAAATGGATAATGTACACACACCACGAGTATGGTAATTTCTCTATCTGGCATAAGGAGGCAGATTTGTGGATGCAATCAACAAACCTTGAAGATAATCCATCCATCATGAAACTTGAATCACCTCGAAGCGATAGTTATCACACTTGGAGCAGCACTGGAAAGTGGGTTGTATTCAGTTCACGAAGAGAAGATGGGCTCTACACTCGTCCATTCATCATGCATTGGGATGGAAAGAAATTCAGCAAGCCCTCTCCTATTCCACAATCAAAACCGCTTCATGATAAGAAACTCCTGAAATCATACAATATTCCAGAGTTTACCACCAATGCATTCTCGGAGTGGGAATCACTTAGAAATGCTATAAAATAACTTATAAATCACCTTCGCTCTACCTCCGTTCATCCTCCGTTGTAAGTCCGCTGTAACTCCGCTCTCAAAATGGGACTTACATAGGAATCATAAGGGAACTAAATAGGAGTAGAAAGGGAAGATAAATTTTGCCACCTTTTGCCACCTTATAATTTTTTCTTGTCGAAGGATCATTTTTTCTACAATAAATTTTTCTTTCTCAGGAAAAAATATTACCTTTGCCCTCAAGAGAAAAACATCTCTATTAATCTACTTTATACAAAATAATAACCCAATCAATAAAAAAAATGAAAAACTATTTCGATCTAACAGGACAAGTTGCTGTAGTCACAGGATGCTCTACAGGTTTAGGTGTACAAATGGCTAAGGCTTTGGCAAATCAAGGTGCTAATATCGTAGCTCTGGCTCGTAGGCAGAACCTTATTGATGAAGTTGCCAAGGAACTTCATGACACTTATGGAGTTGACACATTAGCAGTTTCATGTGACATCACAAGCACCGAACAGGTTAGTGCTGCTGTAGATAAGATCATGGAAAAGTTTGGAAGAATCGATATTCTTATCAATAATGCTGGTACAGGTGCGGTTGCTCCTGCAGAGGATATAACTGACGATCAGTTTGCTCAGGAAATGAACATCGACCTCTTCGGCACATTTAAGATGGCTCGTGAGATTGCCAAGAAAGCAATGATTCCTGCAGGATATGGCAGAATCATCAATATTGCTTCTATGTACGGAATGGTAGGAAATAAGATTGCACCAGCTTCTCCATATCATGCAGCAAAAGGCGGTGTTGTAAACCTAACTCGTGCTCTTGCTGGCGAATGGGGTGAGAAGGGCATTACCGTTAACTCTATCTGTCCAGGTTACTTCGAGACTCCTCTTACAAAGGAGACATTGCAGTCAGAGTTCTTCCAGAACTATGCTCGCACAATGATTCCAATGTCACGCTATGGTAAGGAAGGCGAACTTGATAGTGCTGCTATCTTCCTCGCTTCACCAATGAGCACTTATGTGAATGGTGTTATCCTACCTGTTGACGGAGGTTACACTTGTATGTAAACCAGACTAAACTAACTATAAACTATTTACGACCTCATCTCACACTTATTTGTGAGTGGGGTCGTTCTTTTTAGTGATGGAGAAATAACAATTTAGGCTATCAACATTGCAAGCAAAGGAATACTTGCAACAGAAAGAAGAGTCGTCCAGAAAGTGCCTTGCGACATCGTTGTTTCATCTTTTCCCATCTGCATACAGAACATAGTTCCGAAACTCGCAACAGGCATTGCTATCAATATCATATTGATAGAAGATATCCGCGCGTCAACTCCGAATGTCAGCATTGTATAATAAACAAGAAGTGGCAATACAAGAAGCTTAAGGAAACACATTATGAATATATGCGGTGTACCTATCATCTTGCGTGTTGGAATTTCAGCCAAGGCAGCACCAATAACAATCAAAGAAGAAGGTACAGTCATATTACCAAGAATCGTCAAAGGCATTGCTATTGCCTTTGGTGTATGAAGATTAAGCAATACAATTACAACGGAAATATATGTTGCTATCATTGCAGGCGAAACGAATAGCTTAAAGCGAAAACCTTCTTTCAGATTCTCTCCAGAAATAAACATCACTCCCCAGATGAACACCGTGATTGTATTAAACACATTTAGGATACAAGCATAGAACACAGCATCTGATCCGAATATTGATGCAACTACAGGATAGCCTATAAATCCAACATTACTATAAGTCAGCATAAAACTATACATACCTCTAAGATCTCTCTTCACTCTCATAATCACAGGTTGCACGTATGCGAGCGGAATCAAGATAACATAGGTAAGAAGACTTACAAGCAATAGCATTGGAATATGTTCTCTATCAGGCATCTTATCTCCCATAGTAGAGGAAATAAGCAATGCTGGACAAGTCACCTTTATGACAAATCCCGACAACTTACGTTCAAACTCCTCATTTATTATCCCACGTCTATGAGAGAAGAATCCTGCTATAACAATGATGAACAACGAGCACATCGTTGTTGCTATTACTTGAAAATCCATTTGCTATTTGTTATCCTAAATATACAAAATACCAACTTACTGATACTATATCTTTTCGTTTGCAAAGTTACTACTTTTTCATGACACCTCCAAACATTTGATTGGATTTATGAGCAATGCTTGACATAAACGAAAAAACGGGGGCATGCCTCACAGCATGCCGCCCGTAGAATCTTTATATTACGTGTACTTTATTGTTTACGTATTTATTGAATTCAAAGACAAATTAATTATTCCATATCAAAGATTGGATTATAACCTTTTGTCTTCGATTCTGCAAATGGAGGATCAATCTCAGGATCTTGAATGTCAACATCATATCCAGGTTTTGATACCGCGATCATTCCTTCCAATTCAGCTTCAAATAACTCTGCTATAGGCGCAGAATATTCTTTTTTCATCTTGTCGTATTTATGTTAGATAAATGCAGTTCTAATTCTTTACTCTACAGTAAACTTCTTACCACCCTTGATATAGAAGCCCTTTGGAAGCTTATTCTCATCAAGACCAACGAACTGACCATTTACATTGTAAATCTTATCAGAAGTGAGAACTGTAAATGAATCAGGAGTCATGATCATTGTAGCCTCTTCATCGTCATCAGGTCTTGACATATTCACCTTTGAGTAAACCTGCTTGCTTGTTCCCTCGAAGAATACGAAGTCATCCTTACCTGCAGCATTCCATGTGTAGTTCTGAGTCTTACCATTAGAAGCTGATGTATTCTCCTGTACAAGAAGATGACCATCTGTGTTGCCAAAATCAGGTTTAGCACCAGATTCATACTTATCATTATTGACAACAGCCATAACTATTGAGGTATTATCCTCCCACAAGAAATTTTTCTTTACAGGATTGTTACGATAGAATGAAGACCAATCTGAACCATCCTTCTTCTTGCATGGATAGAGATAATATGAATTCTCTGGCATCTGCTGTGGAATGTAGTTACCAACGAAATAATAGTTGAAAACACCAAGGGTATCATCTGATGCAACATCGCTGATACCAACATATGCATTCTTTGCTTTATTCACAGCGTGAACGTGAGTAGCAATTGGGAACATTACAGTCTTATCATCTGTTGATGCAAGAGTAATTTCACATCTTCTGTATCCTCTTTCTGCAGCCTTAGCAAGTTCCTCTTCTGAGAGACAAGGAAGAATGAAGTAAGGCATGTTAGCCTCAATTACAACATCATCATCCTCAAAAGTACGTGGTTCATATGCAGGTTGGAAGCCTGTTGACTTATCACACTTAACAGTATATTTATGAGCACCATCCTCTGCTTCGTAAACAAGTTTGTTCTTAACGAGGTTCTTACTCATTGTGATTGTAACCTTCAAATCCTCAGAAGAACGAGTTACACTTGCAAGAGTTGACACATATGGCATCTCACCTGTCTCTGGATTACCAAGAGCCTTCAAAAGTTGCTTCTTTGTTAGATTGAATGGGAAGCACACAGCATACCAGATATTCTTGTCGTATCTACCAAAGTTATAATAGCTGTTGGTGTCATTTGGAAGAGTCAACATGAAGTCGTAAAGCTCAGCGATTGTAAACTGATGCCAACCACCATACTTTACATAGTCGTATGTGAGAGGACGCTCACTGCGATCATTAACTTTAGTCTTGTATGCCTTACTTAGCATCTTCTCATTCCAAGTTCTCATGTTAGCATCAGAACTTCCTTCAGCATTAAAGTTACCAGCGATTGTAGAACTGAAACTTGGCAAACTACCAAACACATTCTTCCAATCAACTGTGAATGCATTATCTACAGCAGCCTTTGTAAACATGAAATCGTGTGTAGCCTTTGCATCACCACTACCAGCAACCCAGTCACCTGCATATGATTTCTCTGGATCATCACTACCATCAAGAGTCTCTTTCCAAGCATCCCATGTCACACCAGCAAGAGCCTGGTTAAATGAGCGGTTGTACTGTGCCTGTGTTGGCCATACAAGGATGTTACCCAAGTTGTCGAACTTACCAGTCTCATCATACAGACGATATCTACGAGTCATGTCTGAATAGTTGAGCATTTCCTGATCATCAATCTCGTATGGGAAATGAAGCATAGCCATACCATTCTGAGGGTTTACGTAGTTATACTTCTTGATAAGGTGATCCTGCTTGTGAGAGTCCTGACCTACGTATGACTTCTGGTCAAATGCATAGAACTCACATATTGGAGCTTCCTTTGCAAGAACGAATACATCCTCAATAAGAGCTGCACCACCATATCCGCTGAATGCGCCACGGCCAACGTATGTTGTTGTAGAAGGCAATGTCAATGTCTTTGGACCGTTATCGATAATGCTATCCTTTGCAACCTGGAACTGCTCATTATCCTCTGTAGCAACTGTTGTATAGCGAGAGATACCTCCCTCACCATTCTGGTCATTTATAGATGAACCAAGGAATGCGAATCTGTGGAACTCCTTATAATTATAAGGTATATTAATCTGGTGAATGAACTTAGAGTCATGAATGAATCCATCAGGAATAATGTACTGAGTTGAGGAAGTAGGCAGTTTTACTACCTCAAGAGAAGGAGACTGACCAAGATACTGCAACTCTGAGATTGTCATATCTGCAGGATAGTACTTGAATACACCATTTACATACTCACCAAACTCTGCATTTGTGAAATCGAAATGAGTAATCTTTGCACCAAGCAATGCACCCTTGCCCTCTCCATATGTAGCAGGTTTATCGTTAAACCATATAACATTTGGATCACTCTTACTTGGAGCCATGTGACAATCGCAATAACCAGGTCTATAAGAATATGCATTCTGATAAACAGTTTCCTCAGCAGCAGGACGAAGATGTCCATCCTCTGTTACATTGTCAGAATATGTAGCCTTTAAGTCACGAGCAAACACACAACCTGTAACCTTTATCTTACGAACATTCTGTGCATTATAGCCATAACCCTTCTTATTATGACGATTATCATTATTATACCAAGGAGCCAAATATCCATTATCATATGGATTCAACTCAGAAACATACTGAAGTCCATTGGCAAGAAGACCTGGTTTATTAATGAACACATCAAGGCTTATAAATCCCTGATTATCTTTTGTTGCAGTAATAACATTACGCAACACTCCAAGATTAAAGTTTGTCTTAAAGACTTCTGCTTTTTCGTTATCAATCTGACCTATAGTATTAGGAAGGATAACATTCCATGCATACTTATTCTTAAGATTATCTACACCCTTCATGCCTTTTACACCAGACAAATCAAGAGCATAAGAATTAAGGGTAGCAACACCTTCAGCAACCTTATTCTTTGAATAGTCAAGATCAACCACCTTAACCAAGTCAAAAGACCTGCTTGATGTAATGCCAGCCTCACTCATAATATAAGCCAATGAATGATCACATGAGCTATCACAAGCTTTAATAGTCACAGCATCAGCCTTACCATTACTCTGGAACATTTTATATTCCAATGAAACATGCCTTGTGTTTTGTTGTGCCCAAGCAGAAACGCTTGCAGCACAAAGCATTGAAGCAATAAAGATTTTTTTCACGTTGTTATAAATTTAAAGATTCATTATTACCGTCTTACATCTGATGGGAATGGTTGAATACAATACAGACCCCCTTTCTTGTCCAAAAAATATTTACACCTTTCACATCAATAAAGTCAACTTGTTTTACACCGTCACTATTTATTAATTATGTAGCAACCAAGCGACTCTTTACTTAAAATTACTGATGCAAAAGTATTATTTTTTGCTAAAATAGACAAATAAAAAAGCATATTTCTACAAAATATTAACACTAATTAACACAAGTAACATCCGTATGCAACATTTAGCCCGATTTATGAAACAAAAACGTATTTTTCCATGAGTTGTTTGCGTTAACAACAACACAATAAAACACCATAAAAAAACGACATTTTCAAATCATTTTTTAGCCAAAACACTCAAATCTCCTTTCTTACTACTTAAGAATCAATCCTCTAAAGCAAGGTCGTTTTTCTACCATACAAGTACCACTTTAGGAGCTATAGAAAATGGGAATCATATGGGAACCATATAGGAAGCACATAGGAACTTCTATGATGGCAAGATAAAACTCCGTAAATCCTCAACTATGACAAGGGGGTAAACTCAGTGAAGCTCTGCTTTAAAAGCATACATAGAACGGAGCTTCACTGAGTTTACCCCCTAACTATAGCGATAGGATAGCAAGATCACTTTTTAGGTTCTATCTTCTTGGAGCTATATAATCGTCTGGATTAAACTTGCTCATATCAAAGTATGGAGTTTTGCCTTTCTCCATTGTCTTTTCCGTAACATTACCTTCCATGCTACATTTTTCTTTATCATAATCTGTGTAGTCATCCCCTTCTTTAGAAGGATGAATAGAAATATTATTCCTCAAAACATGCCCATAACCTGGAACATCAACATTTTCTTCTGCCGATTTACGACAAACCATACTATAGTTGCGAGGATTAGCAATAGAAATATTGTCTTCAAACAATAGACCTCCAAGATGATGATTAGCATAAATGCCTTTATTCTTATTCTTATAAGCAATACAACGTCTTACCACATGACAAGGCACCTCCTCTACCCTACGCACCATCTTCGAATTTGTCTTCATTCCAAAACCTCCTGCCTTGAAGCCTGTTCCATCTCCTGCACGAGTAAAAGTTCCAGGACGATATCCGTTATAGAAAGCTATACAATCCTCAATAACGACAGGTGCAAGACAATTGATCAAGTCAAAGCCATCATCACTATTCCACCAAGCACGACAACCACGGAAAACATTACCCGTGTATTTTGCGGAATTGAGGTGAGCACCAAAGCCATCTACATTACCACCATATCCGCGATCTGAGACAGAATCATAGTTGTTATAGGCATCACAATTAAGTATCAAATTGTCACTTCCTGCTATCATATAAATGCCAATAGCCATTCCATCGTGAAACGAGCAATCATCTATTACACAATGATTTGCATGAGCAAATCGAATACACTCACTTTGAGTATGCCCTTCGAAAGTCACTTGTACTCCGACTATCTCCAACTGACGAAATACAAGATAGTCGGCACTAAGAAGAAATGCCACTACACGACGATGATCTGGTCGAACGGCACTCATATCAAATACGGCTCTTTCACTCTTATATCCAGAGAAGACAATTGGTGCATCTTCCCTACCCGAACGAGTGAAATGACATATAATATTATATCGCTTATCACGAGGATCTGGAAACGATTCTGAAACATGATAAATTCCTTGTCGGAAATAAACGGTATCTCCAGCTTGAGCAACCGATGCTGCATGATTTATAGTAGCAAATGGATGTGCTTTATTACCTTTATATTCATCAGAGCCGTTGGGAGCAACAAAGTATGTTCGAGCACTCAAATCAAGAGTGCATAAAAAACATAAAAGCAATATGAAAAGTAGATTTCTTCTCACTATGAAATACGTGTTAATGGTTGATTATGTGTGCAAAGATAGTCTATTTCGTTCATGAAACAAAATATTTTCGCAGAAATCATTAGTTTTTATTCATTCAAGTTGGATATTCGTTTCTTTTTGAGTAACTTTGTACACATTATTAATAAATAAAGCAATTAAAATCTTGATATACCCACAGAACTTCGAACAGAAAATAGGATTTACAGAGATTAGAACTCTACTTAACGAGCGATGCCAGTCGTCACTCGGAAGAGAACAGGTAACAGAAATGCACTTCACGGACAATGCAGGAGAAATAAGCGAATGGCTTAGTCAGATTCGCGATCTTCGCAAGATGAAAGAGGAGCGCGATGATCTTCCATTGCAATATTTCTATGACATGCGTGATAGTATTGCCCGTATGCGACTTGAAGGCACTCACATGGAGGAAGAAGAACTGTTTAATCTGAAGAAATCTCTCGATACTATTGATGCTCTAATCAAGATAGTTCGCAATGACAATATTGAGGAAACGGAAGGCGATGAACCTTTGACACCAAAAGAGGCATTGGGATATGGAAAATCATATCCTGCACTCTATCGTATGGCAGATGGTGTGGCTACCTTTCCTGAGATTGTAAGGCTGATAGACAGAACGTTAGATAAATTCGGTAAGGTACGTGATTCTGCCTCTCCTACCCTTCAACGCATTCGTCGTGAACTTGCTCAGACAGAGGGAAGTATATCTCGTATTCTCGGTGGAATATTGCGTTCAGCTCAGGCTGAAGGACTTGTGGAAAAGGATGCTGCTCCTGCTTTGCGAGATGGCAGATTGGTAATTCCTGTAGCTCCAGGTCTTAAGAGAAAGATTCGTGGTATCGTGCACGATGAGAGTGCATCTGGTAGAACAGTCTATATTGAGCCAGCAGAAGTTGTGGAGGCAAATAACAAGGTGCGTGAACTTGAGAACGATGAACGTCGTGAGGTTATTCGCATTCTTAAGGAAATTGCAGGTGAGATTCGTCCTTGGTGGAAGGAGATGCTCGATTCATACACTTTCCTTGCCAAAATGGATTTTGTGAATGCTAAAGTTTCGCTTGCAGAATATCTCAAAGCCATTGAGCCTCAGATAAAAACGAAGCCAATGGTGGATATGATTGAAGCACGTCATCCACTCCTTCAACTCTCTCTTCAGAAGCAGAATAAGAAGGTTGTTCCATTGGAAATAAAGCTCACAAGTGAGAAGAGAATACTTATCATTTCTGGTCCTAATGCTGGTGGTAAGTCGGTGTGTCTGAAGACAACTGGCTTGATTCAATACATGCTGCAAAGTGGTCTTTCTGTACCAGTTAGCGAAAGAAGTACACTCGGAGTTTTCTCTGATATCATGATTGATATTGGTGACGAGCAAACTATTGAGAATGACCTATCTACGTATTCTTCACATCTTCTCAACATGAAGAATATGATACGTCAGGCAGGTCGCCATACTTTGATTTTGATAGATGAGTTTGGTACTGGTACCGAACCAGGAATTGGTGGTGCTATTGCGGAAGCCGTTCTTGAGAAGTTCTGCGAACATGGTGCCTTTGGAGTTATCACCACACACTATCAGAATCTGAAGCATTTCGCTGATTCTCACGAAGGTATAGCTAATGGTGCGATGCTTTATGATAGACACGAAATGAAGGCTTTGTTCCAGTTGCAGATTGGTCGTCCAGGCTCCTCATTTGCCATTGAGATAGCCCGTAAAATAGGTCTTCCAGAGGATGTCATCAAGGCCGCTTCTGATATTGTCGGACAAGATTATATCCAGAGCGATAAATATCTTCAGGATATCGTTCGCGATAAGCGCTATTGGGAATCAAAGCGTCAGGCAGTACACCAGCGCGAGAAAGATATTGAGAAGACTATCGCCAAATACGAAACTGGTCTTACAGAGGTAGAGCAAGAGCGAAAGGCTATTCTTCGTCATGCAAAGGAACAGGCTCAGGAGATTATTCGTGAGGCAAATAAGCGTATCGAGAATACCATCCGTGAGATTCGTGAGGCTCAGGCAGAAAAAGAGGCTACACGCAAGCTACGCGAGGATATTAAGGCATTCGAAGCTGAGGTTAGCGAGTTTGATTCTACTGCCAATGATGAAGCTATAGCAAAGAAAATTGCTCAGATTCAGGCAAGACGAGAAAGAAAGGCTCAGAAGAAAAAAGATGCAGCTAATGCTCCTCAGGCTTCTTCAAACAATAATGCTATAGTTGAAACCAAGACTGAAAGTAAGGCTTCTACAAAGAAATTTGTAGAAGGTGATTCTGTACGAATCAAAGGAACTAAGTCTGTCGGAAAGATTGAGACTATTGAAGGCAATGGCAAGATGGCAACAGTTATCTTTGGCGACATGAGGACAAAGATGAGGACTGAGCGTCTGGAACATGCTGATGCTCCTGCACCTTCTACCGATAACTCAACTAATAAGCATGCTAATCTGCTAAATGTTTCTCTTGAGAAGACAACACGCGAGACAATTGATAATCGTCGTTCCAATTTCCGACAGGAGATTGATGTAAGAGGCATGAGAGGTGATGAAGCAATGAATGCTGTTCAGTATTTCATAGACGATGCCATTCTTGTTGGAGTCACTCAAGTTCGTATCCTTCACGGCAAAGGCAATGGTATCTTGCGTCAGCTAATAAGACAATATCTCAACACCGTTCCTAACGTTCTCTCAGCAAGAGATGAACATGTGCAGTTTGGTGGTGCTGGTATCACAGTCGTAGAACTGGAATAAAATCCGTGGGCTCTCCCCCACCCTAAAATAGAAAAATATGCGAACATTCCGTTTCTTGAATCCTAATCACGAGTGGAAGCACGTTGGCAGAAAGCACTTGCATCCATATTATCTAAAGATGCCTCACAAGCATCTCTATTGTCCAACAAGGGTTGAGAGTTTTATCGACTATGTGGACTTTGATATCTACCAGAAAATTCGTGAGGATTTTCTCAATGGACATTTTTGCTATCTCGCAAACAATGATGAGTATGCCTATATGCTTCTCTTCGACCTTATGAATGGTTATCCTGACGATGCACTTGAGAGGGATTTCGAGAAATTGGACGATCAGCTTGGAGTTTTGCGCAGGTTGTCGGAACCGGTTGAGAATTTCTTTCAGGCATATATCAATAATTCCGAATACAAGGGATATCTTAAGATGGAGAGAAAAGGACTCATGAAGGAGTTTGTTGACGGCAACGTAAACTCTTTCCGTTTCCCTTATCATGAACTAATAAGATATCAAGCTATTGATCGTTCTGTTCTTAAAAGAGAACATCGATGGAGAATGGTAGATACTTCAAAGCCACTTGAAATAGAGAGCGAGGACGAACCTTTCTTCTTTATGAATCCAGCAGAGGCCATGAGACAAAAGACATGGAATATGTATAGTGTCTCAAATATGTCTTTCAATGACCTTCTGGCTTCTATGGATAATAAAGACTGGAAGGAATACATGAATGAGCGCAAGGATTTCCTTTTAGGACATTTCCACGACCTTACATACAAGCCAGCAATTGCATTACATCTCTACTATGATGTTCTTGGCGGACAGGAAAAGGCTGAAGGCACAGAAGACCCAAAGCTCGAAAACGAACTTTGGGTCCTCAGACAAATAGGATTAAGGGAGTAGCGAATCGCTACTCCCTTATTCTTTATATATTACTTCTGGAGTTTTTCAATCTCCTTGAGGTTATCACGAATTTCCTTATCAGAAATTGCATAGTTACGAAGCTCGCCATTTACATAGAGATCGTAAGATGGCATATCGATAAGACCATGACCTGAGAGGTTGAAGAGAATAACCTTCTTCTCACCAGACTCCTTACACTTGAGTGCCTCACGGATTGTGGCAGCAATAGCGTGACAACTCTCCGGTGCAGGAATGATACCCTCTGTACGAGCAAAAAGAGTACCAGCTTCAAATGTCTCAAGCTGTGGGATATCTACACCATGCATCATCTTATCCTTGAGCAACTGGCTAACAATCATACCAGCACCATGATAACGAAGACCACCAGCATGGATATTTGCAGGCTTGAAGTTATGGCCAAGGGTGTACATTGGGAGAAGTGGTGTATAACCAGCCTCGTCACCAAAGTCATACTCGAACTTACCACGAGTGAGCTTTGGACAGCTCTCTGGCTCTGCAGCAATAAACTCTGTTGTCTTGCCATCCTTGATGTTATGACGCATGAATGGGAAAGCTATACCACCGAAGTTACTTCCACCACCGAAACAACCGATAACGATATCTGGATACTCGCCAGCCATTTCCATCTGCTTTTCAGCCTCAAGACCAATGATAGACTGATGAAGAGCAACGTGATTCAATACAGAACCAAGTGTGTACTTACAATTAGGAGTTGTGGTAGCAAGCTCTACCGCCTCTGAAATAGCAGTACCGAGAGAACCTGGGTGTGTAGGATCTGCAGTAAGAATATTCTTACCAGCACGTGTTGACATTGAAGGAGAACCTGTAACAGCTGCACCGAATGTACGCATGATACTGCTACGATATGGCTTCTGCTGCATTGTAACCTTTACCTGATATACTGCAGCTTCAAGTCCATAAACCTTAGCAGCATATGAAAGAGCAGCACCCCACTGTCCAGCACCAGTCTCTGTTGTTACATTTGTTGTACCTTCCTGCTTAGCGTAATAACACTGAGGAAGAGCAGAGTTGATTTTATGAGAACCAAGTGGGTTCACACTCTCATTCTTGAAATAGATGTGTGCTGGAGTATCAAGAGCCTCTTCAAGTGCATATGCACGAACAAGTGGAGTACAACGATAGTATCTATACTTCTCCTGAACCTCTTCTGGGATATCAATCCATGCATGCTCTGTATCGAGCTCCTGGACACAACATTCACGTGGGAAGATGTGTGCGAGGTCATCAACACCTATTGGCTCATGAGTAGCAGGATTAAGAGGAGGAAGTGGCTTGTTAGGCATATCAGCCTGAATATTGTACCACTGTGTAGGAAGTTCATTCTCTTGAAGGAGGAATTTCTTTTGTTTCATTTTGTATGAGTCTTAATTATATTAGGTTTATCAAATTTGATGCAAATATAATATTAAATTTTGACTTATCAAAAGAAAAACAAAAAAATCTCCGGAAAAAATTAATATCTTTCCGGAGATTTAATCAAAGAGTAAAAAACATTCTAAATGTTGATACATCTTATTTGTTGTAAGCAGCCATTACCTTTTGATAATATTTCTGCGTACTCTTTACTGTATAATTTACACCACCATTCCAAATACGAATAGCGCGCTCAATGTCATTTGAAGGGTTGTACTTGCTCATGATTAGTACAAACATCTCTCTACTTTTCTTCACATTGAAACGATCTTTCAATGTGTATTTCTTTTTAGATCCCCTACTACGGAGAATCAAATTACAATCCTCTACGAGAATTGGTTTAATCTGCATAGCACCACAGCAATTACCACTCTGGGCTTTCGGATTACCTTCACTCTCAACTTGGGTAATAGCCTCCATAAGTGGCTCCCAGTCGAACATCGAATCACCTCCCTCTGATGCACTTGCCTTTACGGCAACAAAAACGATTAATACTGTAAATACTAAAATCTTTGCAATCCTTGATTCAAACATAACTTAAGTTTTTCTGGAACTTGAGTTCTTGCAGTGAGCGTCTTCTCGTCAATGGGGAGTTTTGTAGCTATTGCGTTGCCTACACTCTCTTCATGATTCTTTATAAGAAGAATACATGGAGGCAGGCTCACTGCACTCTTGACAAATGTAACTATTGTGTAGTGTTACAATTTATCAGGTTCCAATTCATACTATGGTATAAAATATTATCCTACACGCAATCTTATAACCTTTATCATTTGCAAAGATACAACAAAAAACTGACATTTAGAAACTTTTTAAGACTTTTTAGGGTATAAAAAGAGGTATTTTGATATTGGTCAAAGCACAAAAACTTACATTTTATAATTTTTTGCATTTTTATACATTAATATTTGTGTTCGTACACAATCTAAATAAATACCAAATATCGAAATTACGAGATATCGAAATTTCGAATCTTCGAGGCTTCGATACTTAGATACCTCGAGCCCTCTCGCCCCCGTTCCATTTCCGTCAGGAAAGGGCCTGTGTATAGGCACACAAAAAAAGAGCCTCACGACTTTCATCATGAAGCTCTCTGCATTTTTTGAAAGGAGGCGGCTACCTACTCTCCCGCATTGCATTGCAGTACCATCGGCGCAAGCAGGCTTAACTTCTCTGTTCGGAATGGGAAGAGGTGGAACCCTGCCGCAATAACCACCTGATATTGGGTTGACCTATTGACAAGACGAAACTGCTTGGGTAAAACCATACAGTTGAAAGTGTGTGCTTGAAAAGAAAGTTTTCGGGCAATTAGT
>DCJC01000053.1:0-8321 GCA_002317355.1 Prevotellaceae bacterium UBA1710
TCTATTATTACAATCAAGACCATCTCGGAAATAATAGAGAAGTTGTAGATGAAGGGGGGCAAGTTGTTCAGGTTACCAACTACTATCCATTTGGTGCGCCATACGCTGATGCTACTGCAGTGAAGGGTCCAGACCTTCAACAGTATAAGTACAACGGCAAGGAACTTGACAGAATGCATGGATTAAATACATATGACTATGGTGCTCGTCAGCATGACCCTATTCTCGGAAGATGGGATAGGATTGACCCGCTCTGTGAGAAGTATTATAGCACAAGTCCATATGCGTATTGTGTGAATAACCCTGTTAGGTGTGTTGATCCGGATGGTATGGAGCCTATAAAGAAATTGGTTGGCACAGTGTCTGATTTTGCACAATTACTAAATAACAGTCCTCGACAAGTTGGTAAGTTTAGAGGGCAATTAGCTGCTGATTATATAAAATCGCTTAGTGATACAGAATGGAAATGGTCGCAATGCAGACCTATTCCAACTCAAACACCATATTTCAATCAAAAAAAAGGTCGCTATATATATACTAAAAAAGGAGGATGGTTAGATATGGCGCATTTTATGTTTTACGCAGGAAAAGCGTACAATTATAAACTACAAAAAAAACAGGCACAAGCGATCCTAAATAGTTCTTATTCTTGGTGTTTGGCAGAAGTAAGGTCTGAACTTGAGAAACAAGCAAATATGGATCCGGTTTCTGAAGCCGTACAGGATGGATATCATCAAGAATTATCGGATTCATATGCTGCAAAGCAATCAGCTTATAGCTACGAGGATTTGCCTTCTGATAAACTAGGTGCTATTTTTGGCGCTGATTTTTTTGATCCTAATAGTGAATTGACTTTCTCCGAACAATTAATAAATTACCTAAATTCATTAGGTGCGACAACACCAGACAATGCTCCTAATTTTAGACTATTACCTTCAACGGAATCAGACAGGCCATCACGTACGAATAAAACAACAAAACCAGTTTATACAAATTCCAACCCATAAAATAGAAATACAATGCGAAAGTTTCTTAAATATTCAATATTGTTATTAATTGTTGGTTTTATGTTAGTAAAATTTCTTCAGCATAGAGAAACCAATAAATATATAGATATAGGTGAAGGACTCATTGAAGAAATAGAGGTATACAAATCCATAAATAAAAAACTTCCAGAAACACTTGGTGATTTAAACCGCCCAGAGTCGACAGGAAATGGTCCGTATTACAACAAAATTGACAACAACCAGTACGAAATTTTTTTTTGCTTCGGATTCGATGGTGATTTGACGTACAATTCTGTTACAAGAAAATGGTCAGGTACAGAGTTGTGAAGCACTTTCTGACAATTCCATTATTGAAGCATTAATATTTCAATCCATCTCCAATTTGGGATTGGTGCTGAATTGGACTTAGATTGGACTTGAATTGGGGCTGGATTGGAGCAGCTTAGAAAGAAAGGCAATAGACAAAAGACGAAAGTCAAAAGGACAACTGCAAATTTCCAACTTCACTTTGCCGAGTTCTTCAAAAATACATTGACCTGTCGTTAGTGAACCAATTCACATCGACAGGTCTTTGTAATATTCGATTTTGATGTGACAATAATGTCAAAAAGTGTAAACGTCGTTTCTTCTCTTTTTGCATGTCGTTATAGGAAGAACGCTGATTATGGAAAAGAATTACTGTCTTTACATATACTTGGGAACATATTGGTATCATTGAATTAAATCAAGAACAATACAACATTGGCTATCAATATGTTACAACTCGCGCTCTGGTTCAAACATGGAAATTCATTCTGCAGACGCTGGCATCAATTCTCACAGCGATAGCGACAACTCTCGGAGTTACGAGTTGTATGTAATTAGTTAGGAGTTAGCAGTGAGGAGTTGTCCCATGCGGAAGAAGAACTTCTCATTCCTAACTCCTCACTAATAAAATCGCGAGCCTTTTTTTATCGAAAGTACACAAAGTACACACTTTATTTCACGGCAAAGAGACTCGAGCAAGCACCAAACCTGAATTATTCATAAATTCAGGTTAATTGATAATTAATAATTTACAATGAATAATTTGTGCGGGCAAAACGATCCGAAGAATATTTGATGGGGTTTGGTAACTACTCAATTATCAATTTCTGCATGAATAATGCAGGTATGGGGTGCCGGTCGTTGCCGATTATAACACCAAGCCACCAATTTTACTCTGCTTTCTTTTCAAGGATAATAGAACTGGTGAGTAACTTTGAGAGTTTCTCACGGAATGAAACAAAGTCATTCTTACGACTTATATCAAACCTTCCCTTATGGAATCGCATTGTTGACTTTACAAGGAGCGTCTGACCATCCTGCTTTATCGTTATCTCATAGCTTCCAAATTCATTTGAAGCTGTATCAGTCTTCTCGCCTACGGTATAGACATAGCCTTCAGGTAATGTGATACGTATCTCATCATTAAGCGAATATGCACTTCTGACGATGATAGGTCGCTTTCGGTCGTTACGGAAACGTGGTTCATACACCGAACGGAATGGATTGCACGTTAGCAATATCCTGTTGCCACTCACCTTTCCGTAAGTGACTTTCAGATCAGCCTGAACATCGATATGAGGCACACCGGTCTTTACATCATTGACTACTACGTTATCAACAACCGGATCTTGAAGATGTATCCATTTTGCAACAATATCCTTGCGCTTCTTCGGGTCTTCAAAGACAAGGCTCTTAACCCCTCCATATCTTTCGCCATAATGATCGTCAGAATACTTAACAGTAGCCTTGCCATCAGCCTGCAACTTCACCTCTGCCACGATATTCTCATAGCTGTTGTCGGCATTGTATTCTGGAATACGGATTAGTTTTCCCTTGCCATCAACAATCTGAAGAGCCTGATGCCCGTCATAGCTTCCTGATACATATCCCAAAGGCAACTGCGGATTGGTGCATTCAACAAGCATATTTGTGCCATCAGCTTGAGGAATGGTGAGAACAACATGGTTGTTCTGGAACATATTAGGGAAGCCATCGAGCAGATGATCGTATTGGGTGCTGATGATGGTCTGGTATGAGTTTATGCCTGCCTCCTTCAGCAGTGCCTGCATATAGTTGGTGAGAGCCTTACAATCGCCGAATCCAGTCTTGCCGACCTCTTCTGCAGGCATAGGTTGCCAACCGCCAATACCGAGCTGAATGCTGACATAACGGGTTTTCTCCGCAAGATATTTATAGATAGCGGCAATCTTCTCCATGTCATTCTTGCAACCAACAGTTATGTCCTTTACCTTCTGCACATCAGCAGGAAGAAGCACATTTCTGCCTTCTGCAAGTCGGGAATACCATGCGCCAAGAGTCTCCCAGCTTTCGAGTGTACCTGTTGACTCCCCAAGTTTGAATTCATAAGGAACAGCAATAACGGCAGGAACGATGAACATGTAGTTATCGTCATACGCATCATCCACAAGGCCTCTCATAGGTGACATATTCCATTCATAGACATCGTTCTTCGCAGCTGTCTGCTTCTGAGGTTCCCACTTATTAGGCAGACCTGTATAGCGAATCCGCGTACCTGTTGGCACTGAGAGTTTGAAAGAAGCCTTCTCTATAGACTGTCTGTCATGCCCAATAGGAGTGAAATACTCATAGTCCATATAGCCCTTTGAAGCCTTCACCTCCCAGTCAAGCTCGATGGTGTAAGGGTAATCCTGTTCCGACAGGTCAAGGTAGTTATGCTGGTTGTCCGAAGCAAGATGTTCAGACAATTGAGACGTATGAATATCACCACGCTTAAGCTTGGTTCTTACACTTCCGTTTTCGTTGTATATCTTTCCACTGAATGATGTTATCTGCGTGAAACTGCTTGTAGGATAGCTCCATTGTGCATGATCATCTCCCTTCTTATTAAGGATAGTGACCACTTTATGGTAGCGCGTAGTCATTTGCATAGGAGACGTGGCCGTAACCTCAACTTTATAGTCACGCACTACGGAATATGCATCCTTCTTCAATGAATCAGCAATATTGGCAGTTGTCCACGCAGTCTGGGCGCTTGCAACAGCCGAAGCCGATAAAATCATTATAGCGGAAAGTATTTTTTTCATTAAAAAAAGCATTAACTATTTACTAATTACGAATTACTAATTACAAATTACCTAGTTAGAGCCAGAGGCAGTCATATCACCGATATATGGAGACATTAAAAATGTAATTAGGTAATTTGTAATTAGTAATTTGTAATTTATCCTACTGTTTCTTCAAACAAACCATCAATGAGTTGATTCTCAGTACATCCTTCCAGAACTCCTGAAGCTTAGCATATTCAGTAGCTGGCACAAGAGCCTTTCCTACCTCAAACTGATACTTGGTCACAAGAGAATTTTCCTGCACCTCACATGAGATAGTAGCACCTAGATATCCAGGAAGCATAATAGTCTCCGCCTTAGGCAACTCCTCTACTGCATATCCTTCAGGAATTGGAATTACTGATGTGATAGATGTTGTTTCCAAAGCAGGGAACTCAACTGGTACCAAGCGCTCTGCATCGGTGAAATAATTGGTTGTCTCATCAGCAAATACAAGAGGATTGAAGTAGATTCTGTCGCCATCCTTCATGTTTTCCTTTGTGAAGCGGATACGCTCCTCACAAGCACGACCTACACCTTCCCCATTTCTCAATCTGAATGATGAGATCTTGCACTTAAGGTTTTTCTCCTTTGTTTCGATGAAAGATATACTATCTTCCTTCTCTGCATAACCATCCTTATACTGCATAGAGCTCAAACCGGTACGAGTAACGATACGCTGACCTACGAGGTCACCTTCCTCATTAAAGGATGCATTGATACGTGTATTTGTAGCATTACCCATAATACCCGTAAGATCATAAATCTCACCACGAGTGCCACCTGTAGCTGAAGTCTCTGTGATATTAGGGTCATAGAGAATACCATCATTAAGGAGTTTAACAGGAAGGATATTGATATCACCATTGTTTGCAGAACAATCGGCAAACAGAAGTGAACCATTTTCATCAGCAATGGCCACAGCACATGTAGTCAGCTTATCAATACTAGCATGAGTCAAAGGTAAACGTCCCTGACTACGAAGTCTCAAGACAAATGGAGTAGCCTTAACGCCAGCATCTCTCAGCATAGAGAGATAGATAAAGTTAAGGTCAACATTCGAGCCCTTTCCATCTTTCAGAGCTTTTGAAGGCTTTGGAGTAAACTTATATGACTCATCCCATTTCAGCTTATTCTTAAGGAAAGCAAAAAGGAGTGAGGCCTTAACGGCTGCAGGCTTGCCTTCAAGTGGCAATGAAGCCATCTCATCCGCATATGGGTTCTTCATCTTGAGGGTAGAAGCATAGTTGTAGTCTTCGTCCAGCGACTTACGTACATCAGCCCAACTTAGAGTGTAGTTCTTATACACCTCTCCTGGAATTTCTATTCCACTAAGTTCAAACTCAACGCGCTGCATATAGTCCTTCTTGCTATAGAGGAAGTTCGCATTCTTGAAAGATGTAAGATTCTCAGCCTCAAAGACATACCTCGTCGCGTCAATTTTACCGATATCACCTCTCATAGGCACCTGAATGGTGGTTCTGGTCTTTTCATATTTCATTGGAGCAAATCCACGCTGCTCAACCTGATACTTGAACCACTCAGGAATGGTAGCAGAATAAAAACTGTATCTTACAGGATCGTCCTCCTGCAAATACCATGTAGGAATCACTGTATAGCGAGGACTCTGAATCGTAAACTTATACTCGATAATTGAGCCGACCTTTACCTCTGGTATGGTGAACTTTGTGCGTCTTGAATAATCATTTACCTTCTCCACAAACTGGTACTTACTTGACATATTTGTCTTCACAACCTTACCATCAACGAGATTGTATGAAGATGCAGTCAAACTGAGCACCCTATCGTTGTTAGCTTGACTTCCTTTCTCATTATAATAATAGGTAATAGCCTGATTGGCATACTCTTTACCTTTTTCTGTAAGGATCTGAATACGCACTCTGGTATCTGTCTGCATGAAGGTACCCGATTCGTTGAGTTCAAAATGAGTATCACCAATTCTATAGATATACACTGCATCAACAGAAGAGTCTGAAGCCTCAGCAGGAAGTGCGAAATCAGCCTCCGTAATCTTAGAGAATTTCTTCTGAGAGAATGCGAAAGAGCATAGTGCTGCAAGCACACACGAAATAAGCAAACGTTTGTTCATTATTTTAGTAATTAATTTATGTTATAGTTTCTAAACCGTTTTTATTGCTGATGCAAAGATACAAATAATTTTCAAAGACACAAAGGAATATGACAAAAAATGATAAAAAATGTAAAAATCTTAGCATTCCCGCTATAGCAAAGGTAATTTAAACAGACATTCGACAATTTAATAATGCAAACATTTACAACAAAAAAAGCACTCGCCATTATGAAATGACGAGTGCCGATATTTAGTTTTTATGTGACTTAGTCCGAAGATTAGTACTGAATAACGAGTACGTTGCTCATGCTCCAGAACTTCTCAGCGTTGAGGATAGTCAAAGTAGATGACTTGTCACCAGTCTTAGTAAGGCTGTAAGAATCACCAGGAGCTGATGTGAGGATCTTAGGCTTAGCGCTTGGGATAGAGAATGACTTCTTAGCACGCATATCGATCTTTGTGTACTTTGTGAGGTCACCGTTCTTGAGGTCAAGCTTCTTCTTTGTGAAGAGACCACCACCTGTGAGAATACCCTTCTCCTTGAGCTCCTTACCTGTAGCGATGATGTAGTAAGCCTCATTCATCTTGTCAGTCTGAGCTGTGATAGTCTGAGCCTGTGCTGTATTCTGGTCTGTGAGTTCCTTAACGTTGTTACCGAGGTTCTCAACCTGAGTTGTGAGCTGAGCGATGCTTACGTTCTTATCCTCGATCTGCTTCTTGAGCTCTTCGATCTCAGCATCCTTCTCATCGAGCTGAGCCTGCATCTTCTCAAGCATTTCCTTCATCTTAGCAGCGTGTGCGCTATTCTGATTCTTAAGATTAGCCTGAAGCTTGTTGATACGCTCACGATACTTCTGAAGAATCTGCTTGTAAGCCTCTACGTTCTGCTTGAGACGCTGACGGTTTGGAACACCACCCTCGTTATTCTTCATAATCATACCCTCTGCAGCTACAACGCTGTCCATTGAGAAATTGATAGCATCTGTGAACTCCTCGTCTGACTGGAGCTGGCTCTGCTGCTCAGCTACTACATTACGGAGTGAATCAAGCTGCTTCTGTGTCTGCTCAGCCTGGTTACCACATGAACCAAGTGCCATTGCAGCCAATGCGAATGCTGCAACTGAAAGTAAATTCTTTGTTTGCATTTTAATTTTATATTAGGTGAATAAATTATATACCGATTGTTAACCTGACAAGTGGACTTACCGAGAATCTGACAAAATGCCTTTCGATATAACGTTTAGATGAGTACCCCCAATCGCGTTATCCAAATTGAAAGATTGTCATTCGTCAATTTGTCCAATCTTGTTTTCGGGTGCAAAGTTATGAAATCCATTCGAAACCACCAAATTGTTACGTTGATTATAAGAAATAGTAATACCCTTTAACAAACTTTCAATATCAAAAAGGCTATTTTTTTTGGTTGTTAAAAAAAATTTTCATAAATTTGCAAAAAATTCAAAATTCACTAATTATGAACTTGATACCAAGCTTTGCTGTTGACCACTCAAACCTCAAACCTGGCATTTATATCTCTCGTCAGGATGAAGTTAATGGTGCAGCCATCACTACTTATGACATTCGTATGACAGCTCCTAACCATGAGCCTTGCCTCAATACAGCCGCCATTCACACCATAGAGCACCTCGTTGCAACCTTCCTTCGCAATCTCGATGGATGGAAAGAGAATATCATTTACTGGGGGCCAATGGGATGCCTTACTGGTAATTATCTTATAGTAAAAGGTACGTACTCGTGTGAGGAAATCCGCAACCTTATGATTTCAGCTTTCCAGTATGTAGTAGATTATAACGATGAGGTTCCTGGTACTACCGCAGCCACTTGCGGCAACTATCTCATGCACGATCTCCCAATGGCTAAGTATGAGTCACGTCGCTACGTTAAGCGACTTAAGGAAGAGTTCTGCTGTGAGTACCCTGGCATCGCAAGACCAGAGGATATGAACGGCAAGGTGTTTTTTGATGCTTAGAAAAAGCCCCTCACCCGCCCTGCGGGCACCCTCTGACACATACTCGAAGATACTCAATCTTCGACTTCCCCAAGGGGCGAGGGAGAAGTTAGTATTTCTTTCAAAACAATTTAAACCAG
>DCJC01000053.1:8400-49473 GCA_002317355.1 Prevotellaceae bacterium UBA1710
GCCTGCAAGGCGGGTGAGGGGCTGGTATTTTTCAAACATGGCAATAATTAAATCATACAAAGGTCTTTCTCCAAAGTGGGGAAAGGAATGTTATTTCAGCGAGAATGCCGCTATCGTAGGCGATGTCACTATGGGTGACGAGTGTTCTGTATGGTTTGGCGCTACCGTTCGTGGTGATGTTGCACCTATTACTATGGGTAACCGATGCAACGTTCAGGATGGTGCTGTAGTTCACGTAACCAACACAACTGGCCCTACCGTGATGGAAGACGATGTTACTATCGGTCATAACGCTACCGTTCATGCCTGCACCCTAAGAAAAGGATGCCTCATTGGCATGGGTAGTACCGTACTCGATGGTGCAGATGTAGGCGAAGGCGCAGTCGTTGCTGCAGGCGCTCTCGTTCTCTCACGCACTAAGATCGGTCCTCACGAGATATGGGGCGGTGTTCCTGCCAAGTTCATCAAGCAGACAAAGCCTGATCAGGCAGAGAGTTTCGCCGCACATTATGTTGAGTATTCAAAGGAGTATTTGAAATAAACCACAGCCCCCTACCCCCCAAAGGGGGAACTCTTTGATAGTATTTCCAATAATTAGAAAAGAAATTGCCAAATTACGTAAAAATGCTATCAAAAAATACTCCCCCTTCGGGGGCTGGGGGGCTTTTTTATTATGAAAAATCTATTCTCTACCCTAATCCTTGCCTTTCTGGCAATAGCACTCCATGCTCAGGTGAAGTTCACTGCATCAATGCAACAGACTGCACCTGATGAGATAACCATATCCTTCACGGGAACCATGAATAAGGGTTGGCATGTCTATGCCCCAACCGAGAAGCATGGACCAATAGCTGCATCCTTTAATGTTGATAAGATAGAGGGCGCAAAAGTAGAAGGCGCACTTAAAGCCAACAAACCTGCCACACAGAAGTTTGAAGCTGTATGGAACGGAACCGTTTCATACTATGAAGATAATGTCACCTTCTCTCAGAAAATCAAACTTACTGGTAAGGAATATAAGATTGA
Source organism: Prevotellaceae bacterium UBA1710 (assembly GCA_002317355.1). Classification (GTDB taxonomy): domain Bacteria; phylum Bacteroidota; class Bacteroidia; order Bacteroidales; family Bacteroidaceae; genus Prevotella. The sequence continues at coordinate 9,427 of DCJC01000053.1, forward strand.
AGGCTACTTCGAATATGGTGCTTGCAACGATGAGTCTTGTCTTCCTCCAACAAGTGTTGACTTCAACTATAGCGGTACTGTAACAGCTCCGAAGGAAGCTAACAAAACCGAAAAAAAAAACGAGGAGCCACAAGCAAGCGCCACAACTCCAACGGTAGAAGAGCCTAAGAAAGACACTGTATCAGCTGTTGCTGACACAGCAAATATCAAGTCAAAGGACACAACATCAATAAATTCGCTTTGGACTCCAGTCATCAGCGAACTCAATGCCTTCTCTACAGACAAGAGTGAAGATACCTCTTCTATATGGCGCATCTTCGTTCTTGGTGTTCTTGGTGGATTGATAGCACTTCTCACCCCATGTGTGTGGCCAATAATCCCTATGACCGTGAGTTTCTTCCTCAAGCGTGCAAGCAAGGAAGAGGCTGAGAGAAACGGTGAAGAGAAAGCTAAGGGAAAGGTTGTACGCTCAGCAAAAGGTGTAAGAGATGCTATTATATATGGTATATCCATCATTGTCATATACCTCGCACTCGGACTTGTCGTCACTGCCATTTTCGGAGCTTCTGCACTTAATGCACTATCTACAAATGCCGTCTTCAACATATTCTTCTTCCTGATGTTGATGGTGTTCGGTGCTTCCTTCCTTGGCGGCTTCGAGATAACTCTTCCATCTTCATGGAATAATGCGGTAGATAAGAAGGCATCCTCCACATCGGGATTGCTCAGCATCTTCCTCATGGCATTCACACTGGCTTTGGTAAGTTTCTCTTGCACAGGTCCAATCATCGGATTCCTGCTCGTAGAGATGGGCACATCAGGCAATTTCATAGGTCCGACAGTCGGCATGTTCGGCTTTGCCCTTGCCCTCGCACTACCCTTCACTCTCTTTGCCATCTTCCCTACATGGCTTAAGTCTGCGCCAAAGTCAGGCAACTGGATGAACAACATCAAGGTGACACTCGGCTTTATAGAGATTGCATTCTCACTAAAGTTCCTCTCCGTAGCCGACCTTGCATACGGCTGGCACATACTCGACCGCGAAGTATTCCTCTCTCTCTGGATAATACTATTCATGCTCCTTGGTTGCTACCTTATCGGTTGGATACGTTTCCCTCACGACGAGGACGAATACGATGACATGGGCGAGAAGATTATCACCCCTCGTACATCAGTGACACGATTCTTCATGGCTGTATGCTCTTTTGCTTTTGCCATCTATATGGTTCCGGGGCTTTGGGGCGCTCCTTGCAAGGCCGTCTCTGCCTTCGCGCCACCTATGAGCACTCAGGACTTCAACCTCGCCAAGAGCGAAAGCATAGAGGCTAAATATAAGGATTATGAGGAAGGCATGCAGGCAGCAAAGGCAGTAGGCAAGCCTGTCATGATTGACTTCACCGGCTTCGGATGCGTGAACTGCCGTAAGATGGAGGCTGCCGTTTGGACTGATGAACGCGTCAAGAACATCATCACCAACGATTATGTGCTCATTCAGCTCTACGTTGACGATAAGACACTACTCTCAGAGCCTATCGAGGTCATCGAGAACGGGCAGCCACGCAAGCTACGCACCGTAGGCGATAAATGGAGTTACTTGCAGCGCACTAAGTTTGGTGCTAACACCCAGCCATTCTATGTTCTTCTTGATAATGAGGGTAAGCCTCTCAACGCCGCAAGATCATACGATGAGGATATAGACGAATATCTCAAATGGCTGAAGAGGGAATAGGGCCCCACCCCTACCCTCCCGAGGGAGGGAGAGCCCCAACGAAAAACGAGCCCCTCGATCAATCGAAACTTCGATAACTCGAGAACTCGAAAAGAAAGAAAAACCTCAAACGCCACCCAGGAATCCTCCCGAGTGGCGTTTACCTATTTTTCATTTTTCACTTTTCATTTTCAATTCATCCCTATCGCCTCCAGCACCTTCATGGTAGCTCCCGATGTACTCTTCACATAGTCACCAGCCTTCTTGCTTGCTTCCTCAAGAGCATTCTTATCAGCAATAAAGCCATCCATCACCTTAGCGAAATCATCCGCATTATTGATAGGACAACCACCGCCTGCTGCTATGAGTGCCTTTGCCTCCTGGAACTTATTATGGTTCGGACCGAAGATAACAGGCATATCCCATACCGCAGCCTCGAGCACATTGTGAATGCCTACTCCGAAACCACCACCAACATAAGCCACCTCACCATATTTATATATAGATGAAAGAAGTCCGAAGCAGTTGATGATAATAACCTCTGCATTCTTCAAACGCTCTGCAAGCTCTGGTGTCATAGCTCCATCAGCCTGCATAGCCACCATATCGGTATAGCGCACCACGTTTCTGCCCTTCAGCAAGGCATCAATCTGCTGCAGATGATCTTCACCTATCACATGAGGTGCAATGATGAGTTTCCAATCCTTACGCTGAGAGAAGTAAGGTATGAATATCTCCTCGTCGGGCTGCCATGAACTACCAGCCACGAAGGCATTCTTTCCATCCTTGAAGGTCTCAACAATATCAAGAACCTTTGACTGATTGGCAATCTGTATAACACGGTCAAAGCGCGTATCACCGGTCACCGTTACATTCTCTATGCCGATATTCTCAAGCAGTTGCTTCGATTCCTCATTCTGCACGAAGAAAGCAGAGACGCATTTCAGCACACGAGCATAGCCCTTACCATACCAGCGGAAGAAAATCTGATTCTTACGGAAGATACTGCTCACGCTATACACGGGCACATTACGCTTATTGAGGGCGTGCATGAAGTTATACCAGAACTCATACTTGATGAAGAAAGCCATCTCCACATGTATGTCCTTCAGGAAACGACGGGCATTCGCTGCCGTATCAATAGGAAGATAGCAGATAATGTCAGCACCCTCGTAGTTCTTTCTCACCTCATAGCCTGAAGGTGAGAAGAAAGTGAGGAGAATCTTATATTCCGGATGATGCTCACGAATGTACTCTATGATAGGTCTGCCCTGCTCAAACTCGCCCAACGATGCAGCATGCACCCAGATATAGCGTGCCTCTGGGTCAACCTTCTCGCTTAGCACGCGAAAAGCATCACGCTCACCATCACGCATCTTCTTCAGTTTCTCGCTGAAGAGACTGGCGATGGCAACACCCAGCTGCACTATGTACATTAATATATTATACATTATCCAAGCTTCTCAATAGCACGCTTCAATCGAGCGAGTGTCTCTTCCTTACCAAGGAAAGCAGAGATATCGAACATACCAGGGCCCTTACCCTCACCTACGAGTGCAAGACGGAATGCGTTCATCACATCACCGAGCTTATAGCCCTTGCTCTCAACCCATGCAAGTACGATTGGCTCCTGACCTTCGATAGAGAAATCGCTGATACCGGCAAGAACATCTGCAAGCTCAGTCATAACCTCGGCTGAGTTCTCCTTCCAGCGCTTCTTCACGGTCTTCTCATCATAGCTCTCTGGAGCGATGAAGAAGAATGAGCAGAGATCCCAGAGCTCGCTTACGAAGTTCACGCGGTCCTTCATCATCGCAACAACCTTCACGATGCGGTCCATTGTCTCCTCAACGCCATTGTTTGCAACGATAGGAGCAAAGAGCTCACCAATCTCCTCTGCGCTCTTACGGAGGATATACTCATGGTTGAACCACTGGCACTTCTTATAGTCGAACTTAGCACCTGCCTTTGAGCAGCGAGAGATATCGAATGCCTTCGCAAGTTCCTCGAGAGAGAACACCTCCTGCTCTGTACCTGGGTTCCAGCCGAGCAATGCAAGGAAGTTAACGATAGCCTCTGGGAAATAACCGCTCTCACGATAGCCAGAGCTTATCTCACCAGTCTTAGGGTCGTGCCACTCCAATGGGAATACAGGGAAACCGAGACGGTCACCATCACGCTTTGAGAGCTTTCCCTTACCTTCTGGCTTCAGGAGAAGTGGAAGGTGGGCGAACTGTGGCATTGTGTCTTCCCAGCCGAATGCCTTGTAGAGAAGAACGTGAAGCGGAGCACTTGGCAACCACTCCTCACCACGGATAACGTGTGAAACCTCCATCAGATGGTCGTCAACGATGTTTGCCAGATGGTATGTAGGCAGCTCGTCAGCACTCTTATAGAGCACCTTATCGTCAAGGATATCACTCTTGATGCGAACCTCACCACGGATAAGGTCGTTTACGTGAACCTCCTCGCCTGGCTCGATCTTGAAGCGGACAACATACTGCTTTCCGTCAGCAATCAACTGATCCACCTCCTCACGAGGCATGCTCAGCGAGTTGCGCATCTGCATACGGGTATGGGCATCATACTGGAAGTTCTGAATCTCGTTACGCTTAGCCTCAAGTTCCTCTGGTGTATCGAATGCGATATAAGCCTTACCATTGGCAAGGAGTTCCTTCACGTATGTCTTGTAGATATCACGACGCTCACTCTGACGATATGGGCCATGGTTTCCACCAAAGCTCACACCCTCGTCAAACTTGATTCCCAACCAGCGGAATGACTCAATGATGTATTCCTCTGCTCCCGGAACGAAACGATGTGAATCGGTATCCTCAATACGGAAAATCAGATCACCGCCATGCTGACGGGCAAAAAGGTAGTTGTATAACGCTGTACGAACGCCTCCAATATGAAGCGCACCTGTAGGACTTGGCGCAAAGCGCACCCTTACTTTTCTATCCATTGTTTGTCTAAATATTTCAAAATTTCGTGCAAAATTAACATTTTAATCCCACTTTAGCGAACTTTTTCTCATATTTTCGGCATTTTGCTATTTTTTTTTAGTATTTTCGCATCCAAAATACTGAGAAATATGGAAATTTCGGAGATTTCCAATCTCGTAATTTACAACTTGTAATTTGTAACTTGTAATTTGTAATTATAAAAATATGGCAACACACCAATCACGCGACGAACTGTCATGGCAACAGCTTCTGATGCGAATCGGCATCATCATAATATGCACCATAGTTATCGTGATTGCGATGCCACAAAGTTCGGCACCGCAGTACAATGCCAAGGAAGGCTCTCCTTGGACACAGGCAGCAGTCACAGCCACCTTCGACTTCGAGATACCAAAAGACTCAGCCACATACAAGGCTGAGTGCGACTCCGTGCGAAAGAAATTCGCACCATACTACATCAATCATGAAACTACGGCAAAAACACAGGTCAAGCGATTCCTGATTCACAACAAAGACGGAATCGAGGGACTGCCAAAGTCGTACGTCTCACTCGTTGCAAAGAAGCTCTCTGCGCTCTATGAGAAAGGCATAATCCCACAGGCTGACTATGCCCGCATGAGTCGTGACACTTCTGCCTACATCCGCGTCGTCACCGGCAAGATGTCAGCAAGTCGCGACGTGCGCAGTCTGCTCACTCCAATGATGGCATACGAGCAGTTCTTCAACGATCCGGAGATGAACTCGGCAAGAGTACAGCTGATGAAATGCAACATCAACGACTACTTCTCTGCCAACCTCACATACGATAGCATAAGAAGCAACGACGAGCTAAGCAGCCACATCGCACTCATAGCCGCTAAATGCGGACAGGTGAAGAAAGGCGAGCGTATCATCGACCGCGGCGACATCGTCAACGACGAAACCCTACGCAAGCTCAACGCCTACACAGCAGAGATGGAGAAGAACCTCAGCGACCGAAGCAAGCAGACCACCATGTGGGGACGTGTCTTGTTCATCGTCATCATGCTAAGCATCTTCACCATCTACCTCAACCTCTTCCGTGCCGACTACTTCAACAAGCCACGTTCGCTGGCAATGGTATATTTCCTGATAGCCATCTTCCCAGTTCTCGTCTCACTCATGGTGCAGTACAATCTCTTCTCTGTCTATGTACTGCCACTCGCCATGCTTCCTATGTTCGTGCGTGTCTTCCTCGACTCCCGAACTGCGTTCATAGCCCATATCGTCATGGTGCTTATCTGCTCGCTCGTGCTCACCATGCCATACGATTTCCTCCTCATCGAGATCACATCTGGTCTGGTGGCTATCTACTCGCTTCGCGAACTCTCAAAGCGCGCACAGATATTCACGGCAGCCGTATATACATCAGCAGCGGCACTCGCAGCCCACTACGCCCTGCAACTTATGCAGCCTGGCGAGGAGGTGTTGATCAACCATTCCATGGTCATGCACTTCATCTTCTCTGGCATCCTGCTCCTGCTCGCCTACCCTCTTATGTTCCTTGTGGAGAAGGTGTTCGGCTTTACCTCTGCCGTTACTCTCTTCGAGTTGTCTGACACCAACAAAGACCTTCTCCGCCGCCTCTCAGAGGTTGCACCGGGCACTCTTCAGCATAGCATCACCGTTGGAAACATCGGCGCAGAGATAGCGTCAAAGATTGGTGCGAAGTCTCTCCTCGTCCGCGTAGGAGCCCTCTATCACGACATCGGTAAGATATCCGCTCCTGCCTTCTTCACCGAGAATCAGAGAGGCAACAACCCACACGACAGGCTCACTCCTATCGAGAGCGCTGAGATTATCGTCAACCACGTGCACGAAGGTCTCCGTCTCGCAGAGCGAGAGGGACTGCCTGATGTAATCTGCGACTTCATCCGCACTCACCACGGCGAAGGCATGGCAAAATATTTCTACATCACCGAGCAGAATGCCCACCCTGACGTTGAGATCGACAAGACTCCGTTCACATATCCGGGACCAAACCCATTCACACGTGAGCAGGCTATCCTCATGATGGCCGACGGTGTAGAAGCTGCTTCACGCTCACTCAAGGAATACACGGAAGAGAGCATCACAACTCTCGTCAACCGCATCATCGACGGCATGGTAGCCGACGGTTACTTCCGCGAATGCCCAATCACCTTCCGTGACATCGGCACCGCCAAGCGCGTGCTTATTGAGAAGCTCAAGAGTATGTTCCACACCCGAATCACCTATCCCGAGCTGAATAAGTAGAAAGCCTCTCCCCCCGCCCTCTCCCGCCACCGTTCCATGCCTTTCAAGGCATGGCTCCCCTCCATCACATCAGCAAGGCGAAGCCCTTCAAAAAGAAAATATGAACCACCCCCCAACTCCCTCGCACACACTCGGAGATAAAATCTCCGACTCCCCCAATGGGCGAGGGAAAAGTTAGTAATATCAATAACAATAGAAAATCAGCAATCACATGAAACCCCTTCGCCAGACAAATGTAACTTTCCCCTCGCCCTTAGGGGAGAGGGTGCCCATAGGGCGGCTGAGGGGCGGCTGCCGTTTCTGGGTCAGGGGACTGATCTTCCTCTCCCGCATCCGCCATTGTGCCGGCTTCGGCGTTCAGTCGCCCACCGACTACGCCTTCGTCCGTGAAGTCATCTACGAACGATGGCCATACGCCTCATACACAGAGCTGGAAGCCCGATTCATGGACGCAGATAAGTTCCTACTGAAACTATCCCAACTCCTCCTCCGCGTATCCAACTATGCCCAGGCATCCACCATCGGCATTATCGGAGATCTTCCTCCCATCATGGAAGCCCATCTCAAAGCTGGTTGCAGAAAGAGCGAGATACAACATATCGAAGCCGACGACAAGGCGAAATATCCCCTCGTCATCACTACCGACCTCAACGGTCAATGGCAGGAATACACTTCCCGCGACCACATCATCTCCTATGACCTTCACTACCTCGGCATCGCCTTCCACGACGAGAAGAGATATACCGAAGGCCATATCATTAACTTCTATTAGAGAAGCCCCCTCCCAACCTCCCCGAGGGGAAGTCCGATGTTGATAACATCGGAGTATGTGTCAGGGAGCCGGTGCGCAGAGAAAGCCCGCCACCGTTCCCTGCCATTTTTGGCAGGGCATTTCCGACAAAGTTTCATCAACCATCATCATAAACATCCCCCCACCGTGATAAAGACTATCAAAAGATTCCCCCTTCGGGGGTTAGGGGGCTTTCTCCTATGAAAATAACCAAAGTTTACACCCGAACAGGCGACAAGGGCATGACCTCCCTTGTAGGCGGAATACGAATCGACAAATCCGCCACTCGCCTTGATGCCTATGGCACCATAGATGAGCTCTCATCCCACATCGGGCTCCTCATCGCCTACATCGAGCAGGACATCAACGATGCCCATATCCTCGAGATTCTCTCACGCGTCCACAACACCCTGTTCAACGTAGGGTCATACCTCGCCACCGATGCCTCCCTCTTCGAGGAGAAACCCGAATGGCTCGACGGACACATCAACGGCATACTATCGCAGCTCCCAGCAGAAATAGAAACGCTCGAGCAGGAGATAGACGAGATACAGCCTACCCTACCCGTACTCCATAGCTTCGTACTCCCCGGAGGCACCATCGCAGCATCACAATGCCACGTATGCCGCACCGTCTGCCGACGCACCGAAAGATGCATCGTAGCACTCTCAAGAGAGTCGGAAGTAGCCGACGAACCGATTAAGTTTGTCAACCGATTAAGCGATTATCTATTCGTTTTGGCACGAAAACTCAATTTTCTTGTAGGAAAAGACGAAAAAATATGGAAAAAAACTTGCATTTCCAAAAAAAAGTAGTACTTTTGCGCGCAAATTTATAACCTCCCCCCAAGGCAAGCCACACAAACATAAAACCAAGGCTCACCAAAGGGGCTACTAATCTTAAAATAAAATGTATTGGACACTTGAATTAGCATCAAAACTGGAAGACGCTCCATGGCCTGCAACCAAGGAAGAGTTGCTCGACTACGCCACACGTTCAGGCGTGCCTATGGAGGTAATCGAAAACCTCGAAGAGATTGAAGACGAAGGCGACATCTACGAATCTATCGAAGATATCTGGCCAGACTACCCATCAAAGGAAGACTTCCTATTCGACGAAGAGGAGTATTAAACTTCGGAATAATACTTAACTCACTAATAGCCAGCGATATAAACTAATTTCGTTTGTTTGTATCGTTGGTTTTTTATGGCGTTTTACAGCCTTATTTGTTTGTGTAATTTGCAATATTTAACCATTAAAAGTATATTTGTTTGTGTAAAAGTTTGTAACTTTGCTCTCCTAAAAGATACAGATTAATGTAAGAAATCCTCAATGTTTATCAAAAGAAGAAGTATATAGGAAGAACAAAGAGACAATATCCTTTAGGGAAGTACAGGTTAAGACTGCCGCGAGTTCCAGAGTCAGGAAAGGCTTATCCACTGGATTTAGAATACACGTGGAATAGGAGATTTACCGTAAATCAGTTAACATAGTCATCAATCCGTCCGATTGGAACCAAGAAGGAAACCACGGACGTGGTGAAGTGCGCGCAAGTTATGGTTCTGAATATAAGCGTGTCAATGCTTTCCTATTAGAAAAGGTGGAGAGCACAGACTTAAAACTTGCAGAGTATAACCAGAAGCATCCAAACCAGATAAATGGTGAAGTGATAACAGGTTTTCTGCAAGATAAGCCATTGTCATGCGTTGACGAAGGAAAAGATCTTGGCGAATTCACCATGGAACGTCTTAACTCAGACTATAGCCGTAATCGTATTGGTAAGAGCCGATATGAGAATGGCAAGAGTTGTATGCGTATCTTCGGAGAGTTCCTACGTTCCCAAAAGAAAGGTACATACAAACCTGATGGTTTATACATAGGTGAACTTACTCCAGAGCTTGTTGACGATTATATCACATGGCGAAGGGACGTTAAGCAGAATGGTGATGAAACCATAAATCATGCTCTTGCCCCAATACTCAAAGCAAGTCAATATGCTTGTGAACTGGGGTATATCGAACCTGCCATAAACAACAGGATCCAGAACATGCGTATCATTATCAAGAAATCACTCAATGAAGATACTGAAGATGATGATGTAAAGTTCCTCACTGAGCGCCAGATGGCAATGGTGATGGAGTACTACAAGACATGCCAGGAACCAAGACGAAAAGAGTTTCTTGAAATGTTTATGTTTGCCTTTCACGCTTGCGGACTTCGTATCATAGATGTTATGACTCTTCGTTGGTGCGACATAAACTTCGATGACAAAACTATTCGAAAAGTGATGATAAAGGTCAACAAACGTCACATAATACCTCTTACCGATCAGGCTCTTGCAATTCTCAACAAGTGGAAGGAATACAGATTAGGTTGCCGCTTTGTATTTGATCTTGTCAAAGACTCCCTTGACCTTGATAACAAAGATGAGCTGTACCGAGCTCGGACCAATGCGACAAAGTGTATTAACCAATCGCTGAAGGTGGTAGGTGAACAGTTGGGATTCGATTTTCCTCTTACAGCGCATGTAGCACGCCATACATTTGCAGTCCAATCCCTCAACAAAGGAATGTCACTCAATGTAGTAAGCCGTCTTCTTGGTCATGGCAGTACAGAGGTAACTGAGCGTGTATATGCGAAGTTCCTACCTGAGACTTTAGCATCCGAACTTGACAAACTACAAAGTGACTTCAACAAATTTAGCATATAACGATGACTAACAAAGAACGTATATTAGATATTTACCAACAACAGATTACACAGACGACTCAAGTTTTCTTTGGATTTCTGGCATTCACAATAATACTAATGGTATTTCTTAGCATTTACAAGAAGAAACAGCGAGAAATCTTCTGGATAGCAGGTATCACGTTGTTCATTTCGATGCTCTTGCTTGTTGCTTTCAATGTGCTGGATTTAAACAAACGACTTGACCTCATTATCGTTGGATGTGGACTACTTTTCTCTGGATTCTATGTTTATGCTGGTGAGATTGCTCACAAGAAATTAAGATATTAAAAGCCAATGAGTAATTCACCTCATTGCCTTTTATTTTTGTGCTATTCAAAAGCACTCCAAACGTGCCTTGAATGCCAATCCCATTTTTGCTTTATAACTGTCCGGTAAAAAGAAAAAAACAATAAAAACTATTTGCGGTCTAATTACCTATTTGGGATTAAGGTCAATGCTCTTGAGTTTTTACCAACCGCCGCCAGGGAAGCCACCAAAACCGCCTCCATTCATTCCACCGCCAAAGCCACCACCAGAGCCTGTTACCCATAATGATGATGAACATGTGATGGTTGAATTACCAAAGGTATAGCTATTGCCCTTGACGAATGAAGGTGACGATAGCAGTACTACAGCACCGCTGTATGTGCGTGGCATGGTTAACGAGACGAGTTCGTTGCCCGATGCATCTTTCAGGGTGTATGTGTTACCACTCTGCAAAGACATTGAGGCAAGAACACAAGGCTGCTTGCATGTATTCTCTGTTGGTGTGCTCGATGCACCACCGAATCCAAGAATCAGGCCTCCTGTAACAGTGAATGTATTATTGTCGCAGTCAAAGCCTTCTTCTGGCATATTAGCACCAAAAGAAACAGCCGTTCCTCCATTGATGGTTATGGTACCATTAGCATCAATGCCATCGTTACTGGTGCTGTAGGAGAACATCTCACCACCATTGATGACGACCTGACCTGCATTAGCCTTCAGTCCTGTGATGTCCTGACCTAATTTCTGCTTGTCACGAAGCCCGTCACTGCTGTAGCCTGCATTCAATCCATCGTCAGCTGCATAGATTTTTACCTTTCCGCTGTTGAGCGTGAAGATTTCCTTGGCTTCTACGCCCTCACTTCCATCTGAAGCGCCTATTGCCTGAACATATACTTCTGCACCATTGATGGTTATGTTCTTATTAGATTTTATTCCCTTAGGACTTGTGTCATACGTAAGGTTGCTGTATTTGTATGAAAAGATTGTGCCTGTTGTCTTGACATGGATGGTTCCGCCATTGAGCATTATGTCGCTGTCGCTATTGATGCCCTTACCTCCCTTTCCTGTGCTCTTCAGCCAGATATCGCCACCATCGATGGTTATCTTTCCATCAGACTTGATACATGATGCACCGCTAACGTCCTTGACCTCAGCATCATCACCATCCCATTCGCCATCACCTGTACAGATGGCAGTGAGACGACCGCCATGGATTGTGATTTCACCATCGCCAGAAAGTCCTTTACCTGCTGTTGACTGATTATCGAGGTTCAGTACTCCTCCTTCGATGATTATTCCGCCTCCTTCATTGGTATCTTCGCATTTTATGCAATTGCCCTGAGTCGCTGTAATGGCGATATTCGTGTTTGGACGTATTCGCAGATAATCCTTTGTGTCAATACCATGCTTATAGTTGGCCTTGATGGTAAGAATGCCCTTACCAGAGATGATGGTCTGTCCCTTGCTGTAGTAGGTTCCTTTCTGCTTCTCTGCTGATGTGGCATCAGAAGGATCATATTCCGTTACGTATTCCTTACCATCTGTGAGGGTGTTTTCAGTTCCATCAGCAAGAACAAGGAAGGTACGCTTCTTCGACTGGACATTGATGACTGCACCTGTTGGATTTGTAAGACTTACATCACTAAGGACAATGGCAGATTTCTTCTCACTGTAGAGTTTGAAGCGTCCATTGTTGCTACTGCCACTCAGAATGAACTTACAACTTTTCTTTGCTGTTGCTACAACATTGCCTCCGTCAGTCGTGATACTGACATCAGAAGTGATACCTGTAATCTCTGGTTGACCTGCACCATTATATTTTACAGATACAATAGTGGTAAAGTCACTGTTCTCAATGTAATCTTCATTGTCAGAAGGGATTGTTTCCGATTCATTGAGAGCATTGTAGTTGAAAGACACATCAAAGTCTGTCAGTCCTTCGATTGAAGCTGTAGTACTGCCACCTTGCATACCTCCTTGCATTCCATTGTCTGGCATCCCTGGCATTTCGCCCCATGGATCAGCGTTGTTACAAGATACGGAAAGTAATAAGGTGATGATTGAAATAGTAAGATTCTTCATTTCTTTTATTTTTCACTCGTATCTAATAGCCTCAATAGGATCAAGGCTTGCAGCTTTCTTGGCAGGTATGTATCCGAAGGCAACACCTATGATCGTACACACCACGAAACTGAGAATGACAGCCCATCCCGGTACGGAAGTGGGCAAGCCAAAACTGCTTGCCAGAGCAGACACTCCATATCCCAGAAGTATTCCTAACAATCCTCCAGTAACACTTATCAGCACCGACTCGATAAGGAACTGAATGGAAATATCCACACCTCGTGCACCTACCGACATTCTGAGTCCAATCTCTCTTGTACGCTCGGTTACCGACACAAGCATGATATTCATGATGCCTATACCTGCCACAAGGAGTGAGAAAGCTGCTGCCACAACAAGGATGATGGTGATGCTATCCATCGTGCTCGACATTGTCTCCATCATCTCAGCCTGTGAGCGGATGGTGAAATCATCGTCGGCTTCGTCCTTCAACTTATGCGAGGTGCGCAGCACGGTAGTGAGTTCCTCTATTGCCTGATCTGTGCATTCCTCACTTAGTGCAGAGCAGTTGATTGATGAGAAGTGTGTCTGTGCCAGCAATCTTTTCATGACTGTCGTGTATGGCATTATCATAAGATTATCCTGATCCATACCGAATGAGTTGTAACCCTTGGATTTCAGCACACCGACAATGCGTATAGGTGTCGACTTGAAGCGAATGGTCTTTCCCACAGGACTTTCTCCATTAGGAAACAGGTTATCCACCAATGTCTTACCTACAAGGCATACTTTTGATGCAGTGCGTATATCCTGCTCGGTAAAGCATGTGCCGTCTTCTATCTGCCATTGCTTGATATCCATATACTCAAGTCCCTCTCCGTAGGCTGATGTGTTATAGTTGTTGGAACCGTAGATAGCCTGACCGCTTGCAGAGACTTCTGGTGAAGACAGCTTGATGAAATGGCATCCATTACGTATGGCCTCGAGATCTTCAGGTTTTAGAGTCTGCATGGATGAAGGATCCTGACGCACACCTCCACGCATATCAGCTCCTGGCTGTATCATTATGATATTGGTACCCATCTGCGAGATATTCTTTCGGACGGATTCCTTTGAGCCTTGTCCGATAGCCATCATGATGATAACAGCAGCAACACCGATAATGATGCCAAGCATTGAGAGAAACGAGCGTCCCTTATTGTTTGACAATGCCTTGATTGCCACCTTGAAAGTCATGCCTAAAAGACTCTGTTCCCGATAACGATGATACAGAACTACGAGTACAACTATTACTGATATTAATATAATGAAATTCATAGTGTCATGTACAATTTAATCCTGTGGTATAGGCAACTCTGCCAATGCGGCAGCTGCATCAAGAATATTAGTATTCTGAGTATCTGACTTTATCTGCCCATCGCGGAGAAAGATATTACGACTTGAATACTGTGCTATCTCAGGATTGTGTGTAACAAATATTATTGTATGCCCCTGCTGGTGCAGTTTCTGGAAAAGCACAAGCATTTCAAACGATGTTCGGGTGTCAAGGTTTCCAGTTGCCTCATCAGCAAGAATTATCGTAGGATTGTTAACCAATGCCCGGGCAATAGCGACACGCTGCATCTGTCCGCCCGACATCTGATTGGATTTATGATACAGGCGTTCTCCCAGACCTACATCCTGCAGGGCATTGATAGCACGCTGACGACGTTCCTTTGCACCTACGGTACTGTTATACATCAATGGCAGTTCTACGTTTTCCACAGCCGTTGTCTTCGCAAGAAGGTTGTAGTTCTGGAAGATGAACCCGATTTTACGATTACGCAGACGGGCACGCTGATTACGCCCCATCTTTCGTACAGGAACACCATCGAGGATATACTCTCCTGATGTAGGAGTGTCAAGGCATCCCAGTTGGTTAAGCAAGGTTGACTTTCCCGAGCCAGAAGTACCCTGGATGGTGACAAACTCCCCCTCGTATATCTTAAACGATACACCACGCAAGGCATGAACAGTTTCATCACCAACCTTGAAGTCACGACGTACGTCCTGCAGTTCTATTACTACTTTTGAACTCATTTACAATAGATATTTATTTTCTGAAATGGTATAATTACTTACCCTTCTTCTTGCTTCCTGGAGGGCCTGGCATGAATGGATTCTTCTGTTGCTGAGGACCGTCCTCCGGACCTCCTACAATCTCTGCAACAATCTCATTTACAATCTGCTGTCCCTTCTTTATACCGCTCCTAATTTCTGTTTTAGTGCCATTGGTTGCGCCAGTTTCAACAGCAATTGCCTTCAGCACATCACCTTCCTTGATCCATACCTTCGCATGACCAGAGCAATCCTGCAGCTTATCTCCAGATTTCAGTTCTTCCTGTGTAGGAGAGAAACGAAGTGCCTTGGTACTTACACATAGCACATCTTCTATTTCAAGTGTATAGATATTCACACTCGCAGTAAGTCCAGGTGTAAGCTTTAGGTCTGGATTTGGAGCAGAGATAACAACCTCGTAGGTTACGACATTACTTGTTGTGGTTGCCTGACGACGCACCTGTGTAACTCTCCCCTCAAATTGATCATTCGGGAAGGCATCAACGGTGAATGTAACTCTCTGACCAACCTTGACACCACCGATGTCGGCTTCATCCACATCTGCAATAACACGCATGTCGGTAAGATCCTGAGCGATAGTAAACAGTGTAGGTGTGGTCATGGCTGCGGCAACTGTCTGTCCTTCCTCCACCTCTCTTGACAGGATGACACCATCGATAGGCGAATAGATAGAAGCATAACCAAGATTAGTCTGTGCCTCATTCAGGGAAAGTTGCTGGGCACGATAGTTAGCCTCTGCCTTATCCATGGCAAGACGTGCACTCTCGTATTCATCATCAGAGATAAACTCTTTCTTGTGCAGATCCCCCATACGGCGGAAGTTCACCTTCTGGTATTCGTATTCACTCTTTGCACTTGACAATTGTGCCTCTGCAGATTTCAGGCGTGCTATGAGGTTCGTCTTATCAAGTTCGGCAATGAGCTGTCCCTTCTTCACCTCACTATTATAATCCACATAGATATGGTCAATGATACCACTCACCTGAGTACCGACCTCAACCTTTGTTACTGGTTCTATTGTACCTGTTGCAGTGACGCAATTGCTGATACTGCCTTGCTCTACGACTTCAGTCTTATATTCCGTCTGTATCTCCTTGTTACCGCATGAAGCGAGAACCAAGGCAGCAAAGGTCATAAACAATAATTTCTTTTTCATATTTCGTTCCTTATTATTTTCTATATTCTTTCTGTCCTGTATAACACTTGAGTAACTCCATATTAAGCAGCGCCATATATTTACTTTGCAGGGTTTCCTGCTTGGCACGAAGGTAGTTGTTCTTTTCTGTCAGAAGGTCGATGAGCGTCTCCAGACCTACGCCATAGCGCTCATTCATCATTTCATAGCTCAAGCGTGCAGCCTTTTCACTTTCTACTGCACTACGATAGCGAGACTGAGCCGACATGATGTCAAGATGCAATGATGCTATGGTGTTCTGCAAATCCAGTAGAGCATTCTCATGGTTGATCTGAGTGTCAGAAAGTTGTAGTTGAGCTTTCTCCACAGAACTGCGTGTGGAGCGACGATCATAGATAGGCACTTGTAGTGATAATCCCACGGAACCATAGAGGTGATTCTTTATCTGAGTGGCAAAGTTTCCACCTAAGGAGTTTCCGTTACTTGTTGAAACACCTGCATTGAGCGAAACAGTTGGCATACTACCTGTCTTTGCCATCTTAACCTGCATCTCTGCGCTCCTGACTTTGGCATCAGCTACTTTCATATCAGGCAGATAAGCCAATGCCTGTTGTTCTGATGCCGCTAATGACTGTACAGGAGCAAGGACATCATTGTCTCCGTATTCCTGGAAACTGACAGAAAAATCTCCACTTGGTGCAAGCTGTAATAGCTGCTTCAGCGACAGAATATTCTCCTGTTCTGTCGTTTCGGCTTGAGTGAGCTGATATCTGTTCTGCTGCAACTGGCTTTCCATTTGGGCAACATCCACCTTGTTTCCCTTGCCTGCCTGCTGCCTTGCTATGGTTCGCTCGCACTCACGCTCTGACAGGGCTACAATCTCCTTGTTGGTTAGTACACTCTCATGAGCATACATCACCTGATAGTATGCCTGAATGATGCGGATCACAATGTCATTAGCCGTTTTCTCATTTTCAAGTTGCTGTGTCTGAAGAGTAAGCCTGTTCTTCTTGACAGTCAGCCAGTTGTTACCACCATCATAAATGGTAACATTTCCCTGCAAACCATACGAACCGCTATAGCTAGGATTGGTAGCCTTGGAATCGAACGAGCCATAGCTCTGTGATTCCAGTTTCTGAAATCCCAACTGCTGTTGAGAACTGAATGAAAGTGACGGAAACAAAGCTGCCTTCGATTGTTTCACATCCACCTCGGCACTCCTAAGCGCATTCTGCGATTGCTGTATCTGCAGATTATGTTCCATTGCATAGCTGATACAGTCAGACAATGTCCACATCCGCTGAGCCGATGCTGACATAGCAAATAGCATCGTTACAGACAACAGAATCGTTAGACTTCTAAAATTCATAGTTCCTTATTTTGTAATTTGTAACTTGTAATTAATTATTAATAATCCTCTGGTTAATGTATCGTTGCACATCTTCCTTGTATAGGTCGCCTACCGAAAGGACGGTGCCGTCACTCATGCGTATTCCCATTCGAGACATCTCCTGCACCTTGTTTATGTTTATGATATGAGAACGATGTATGCGCATGAACTGATTCCTTGGCAGCATTTCCGACAAGCGCTTTATACTCATAAGAAACACAAGTTTCTCACCCCCGTCCAGATGAAGACGCAGATATTCACTCATCGATTCCACATACACAATCTGACTGAGGCTTACACGCACGGTCCTGTAATCAGCCTTGATAAACAAGTTGTCATCATTCAGCATCTGCTCCCTGAGAGCCATCTGTTCAAGTTCATACTGACGCTTTACCTTTGCTGCCGACTTCTGGAATTCTGGTACCCCAAATGGTTTCAGTATATAATCCACGGCATTCACCTCAAAGCCCTCTACAGCATACTCCCTGTATGCCGTAGTAAACACTATAATCGGTTTGTCGGTAAGAGAACGGACAAAATCCAATCCATTCAGATCAGGCATATTAATATCCACGAAAATAGCATCCACCTCTTCCTCATTCAGGATACGTATTGCTTCAAAGGCATCCTCACACGCTCCCACGAGTTCAAGATACGGTGTCTTCTCAATCATCGTCCTGAGTTGTAGCAATGCTAATGGCTCATCATCTATGGCTAAACATTTAATTTTCATATTGTAAAGTTGTCAGGTTCCAGCACAGATTGCTTTTCATAAAACCGCGCTGTCAGATTCATAGTTTGAGGTATTATAAGTGTGACACAATACTGCTGTGGCACATTATCATCCAGTATCAATTCATAATTGTCACTATAGATAAGGTGCAGACGCTTCCGTACGTTCTCCAGTCCGATACCACCTTCTCCAGAGAGAGCATGAGATTGCTCGTGACGACTATTACGGCAGATAAAACGCAACCTGTTATCTCCATGCAGCATTTCGAGACTGACATGGATGAATGACTCATTCTGATAACTGATGCCATGCTTGAAGGCATTCTCTATGAACGTAACAAGCAATAGCGGAGGAATCTGTGCACTCTCAGGAACATCATCCATCCTGCATACAATATCCACCTTCTTACTGAATCGCAATTTCATGAGTGATATATACTGCTCAATGAAATCAATCTCACCCGACAGCTTTACCATCGGTTCGCCAACATCATACAGCACATAGCGCATCATCTTCGACATCTCCACAACGCTGCGCATTGCACGATCAGGATCGATACTAATCAGAGCATGGATATTGTTGAGAGTATTCATAAAGAAGTGAGGATTAATCTGATGTTTCAGAGACCCCAACTCATGCATCAGGTTCTGTTTCTCCAGCTCACCCAATCGCTGACTCTGCTCGTAAGCCTTCACCATAGCCCCTATACCGAGGTCAACGCCAAACATCAGCACAGCAATCACTATACGCGCCATGTCGGGAGGAGGAAGAATCCATCGGTGGTGATGAGGATGATGGTGAAAATCTGACGGAGGAGCTACCGATATACAGATGAGGAACGCTACAAAGCAAGCCAATGTCAGCGTAACTGCCACGGAATACCACCTGATATGATGACGCTGGAAGAGAAAGGGCAACAGCAGGAAATGATGAATAGCGAAGAGAACGAGAAAACCAGTCAGATACAGGTAGTCATGCCCCACATTCAGCCAATTAAAGGAAGAATCCTCACTAACCCTCAGATAGTAGTTGAAGGTCAGCGGAAGAATGAAGAGAATGCCCCATATAGAGGATATCAGAATATTAACCAATGTTTTAGTGTTCATCCTATGACGATATAAAAAATGAAATATGCTACAAAAATAAGTAATTCTCATATAAAAACCAAAATCAATCAACTAATTCCACATATTTTTCAGCAAAAAACACCGGAATGAATATATCGCATCATTACTATTTTTTAAAAGGTGGGGGCTATAAATTGACAAAACTCCTATAGCCCATGATTAATAATTTTTCGGTGGGAATTTATAGAACCCACCTTAAATAAAAACTCAAAAGAAGAGAAAGTAGTGTAAGGATATAAGTTTGTGCGATTTTAAGTTAAAAATAGTTATCTGATTGATAATCAACAGCCTAACAGGCTTTTCGACGAGGAAGAATACTAATCAGATTCAAAGAAAGATAATCACTGATTATCAACAGGTTACAACAAGAACGATAGGATAATACCTTTCGTTCTTGTTGATTTTTATGCCTTATATATAGGTTATTTTGATACGTTTTTGGAGGGTTGCTACCCCAAATGCTATCCCCAAAATGTCCAAATATCCGCAAATACGAGAATAGTAAATCAGATAATATGGACCTCATTCCGCTGCATGAAGACCGATCTTGACCTGCGTCCCGTATATCATAAGAGCAACGTAGCCTGCCTTGCCCACCTGCATCTCGGCATCCTTGCCTACTGGGTGGTAACGAGCATCCGATACCTGCTCTGCCAGAAAGGCATCAACAAGACATGGTCACAGATACTTGACATCATGCTCACGCAGAAATCCGTCACGTCCGAAGCCAAGAACCTGCAGGATGAACCCATACATATCGAGCAATGCTCCGAACCCACGACTGAGGTCAGCCAAATCTACGATAACATATCCATCTCACATGAGCCTTGCACCCCCCAAAAATCTGTGTGGACACAAATTCAAACTCAAAAAACGAGCCGCCTAATGATGATGGAGTTACGTGATTTACTACCTGCAATGTGGGTTAGCATTTCATAGAAAAAACAGTCTCACGCCATTAAGCACGAGACTGCATTTCTTACTTGGATAGTTTTTTGAGTGAAGCATCAAGCTTGTCCTGTGCTATCTGGATATATCCAGCGGCAGCATTTAATTTCTGTCCTTCACCAAGGACATATTTCAGGAAAGCCACAACAACAGGGTCAGTAGGTATTCCTTTGGTTACAAGGTAAAGATCGCGGGCTGGTGGTGATGGATATTTACCATCGGCTATTGCCTTTGTGAGTTGATCCTTGGTGGCATAGAAATCCTCTTCCGGATCATTCTTTCCGTTGCCATTTACGTCGAGTGGCAAAACACGAATGCCAGGTAAAGGTTGCAAGGTGTTATTGTCGTAGGCATAGCCTATGTTGTTAATTCCGATAGCAAGTGGATTCTTTGAAACTGCCGTTGCTACGCCAGGGTCTCCATGAACGCCTTCACCGAGAAGATCCTCCTGATGCTTTCCAAGCCATTTAGCCCATGTCTCTGCAGCACCACAAGCATCTGAGCGTGTGAAGACTGCGATATCTTCCTTAGCAGATGGGATGAGTTGTGACCAAGATTTCAGAGTGCCGTTAATCCAGATATCCTGCGCTTCTTTGAGTGTGATGCCACGCTTTACAAGTTCGGCATAGTGAGGGTTCTTCTCGTTGATTGTAGGTACTACTGCGTCTTTTGCTACAGCAAAGCCAACAGCACCCTTTGCAGTTTCTTCTGGTGAGAGATCGCGTGAGACCATGCCAAGTTCCACCTGACCAGTCAATGCGTCGGTCAGTCCTTTACCTGCACCACCACCATCAATCTCTATCTTTACGTCTGGATGCAGTTTCTGGAAATCTTCTGCCCATTTCACGGCAAGTGGATAGAGGGCAAATGCGCCAGAGAGTGATATACGACCAAAAATTTCCTCTCCATCTGCAGAATTATTACTACTCTTCTTACCACAAGAGTTGAATGTCAATCCTATTGCCAAGATGGCAATTGCAAACAATAATGATCCGATTTTTTCTTTCATTTAATTATCTCCTATACTTTAATTTGTTCATTCATTTATCACAAGTCCTGCTGGTTGTTAATGGAATAAAAGTGAAACGGAATGACTGCCTTTTGATCCATGAATTTGCGCCAACTTGTGTCTGTTAATTTCAAGTGCAAAGGTAATGCTATTTTACGTAATGTGAAATCCCATCAGTTTGGTATTTGCGTAACCAATTATAGTGATGCACGGAATATTGAAATACAGGTTAGAAACTTACCAGCAACTGCGATTCTATAAGGTTGGTGTCATCCTTATAGCTGTTAGTATAATCTGTATGTGTATATGCCAACTGCAATCTGACCTTCTTGTTTGCTATCCAGTTCACTCCAATCTGATAGTCACTTCTGTTGTTTGTCTTCAGATCAGTGTCTTTCTGATAGTAGCCATAACTCAACAGAGGCTGCAGTCCGTGTGACAGGCTGTAGGCAGCCGTTGCATACATACCTTGATGAGTGCGATCGCCAGTCTTACCATAGAGATATTCTGAACGAAGAAAGAGATTCTCTGGTGTGAACGTGAAACCAAAGGAAGAACGATTTCGTGTAATGGTTGGTGTAGAAGCATTAGCTGTGTATCTGCCTGAATAGTAACCAGCAGAGAGGACAAGTTCCTTTATTGGTCTGATGTACAAAAGGCTTCCGACATCCTTGTATTTGTCATTATCCTTCAAATCCACTCCATTACCATTATATATGCCAATCTTATACTGAATGACATCATAATCCTCCTTGTGGATAAATCCTCCATAAAAACGAATACCAACATCACGTGAATTGACACTCTGTCCGCTTTCATCACTATATCCATTCAGTTTATTGACAACGGTAGGGTTCTCTATTGTAATCCATGTAGCTGGTCCATCAAGTGTTTCCTGAGAATATTCCACCTTAAACTCACCGACCTGAATATTGAATTCCTTTGCAAGTTTTATCTTGAGAAAGGCATCAAGCAATTTCACATTGGCAGCAGAATTTTGTTTTCCACCTCCATATTCAGCCTGGATCTTGTAGTCCAGTCGCTTACCGAAATTACCAGAAACGGCGAGACGCGTACGGCGTATATCGAAACCATTGTATGCATCACCATTATTATCAGTAGTGCCAGTGTCGTAACTGTATCTGGCATTGATCAGTCCGGAAACTGTAGGGATAGAGGGTTTAAACTCGGAATTCTCTTCCTCCTTATTATTTTGTGCGCTTGCCGTACCTGCTGAAAGTATCAGTGTTGCGACTGCAATCGAAAGTTTTCCTAATGTATTCATCTTTTTACCTGTTTTTGATTAACTATATGATTTAACTTGTTTTGATGGTGCAAAGGTACTGATTTCCTGAGACATGGGAAATCCCCTTTACAGGGTATTCATATCGCTAATGTTAGTGAAAAGATAGATGTGCATGACTTTCTTCCACTAAACAGAAAAGGTGCCCCAGACGAATCCGGGACACCTCGATTAAAGTAGGAAAAATATATGTGCAAGCACTTATTTCTTTTGGATGAGAACCTGCCAGTAACCTTCTGAGTGCTGGGTCTCAGAGAGTACGGTGTGACCTTCAAGGCGCACAGAACCAGGCACATTCTCTATTGGCTTTCCATCGTCAAGGAGAATCTCAAGGATATCGCCTGACTGCAGAGAGGCAAGTTCGAGTTTGGTGCGAACAAAGTTCATCGGACAGAGAACGCCACGGAGATCCTTGCTTCGGGTGATGGCAGGGGTAGGCTCTGCTGAGGAGGCAGGGGGGATTTCAAGTGATGAATCACTTGAAACGGTGGCTAGATCAGCAGCGGCTTCAACAGAGGCTGGGGCTACCTCTTCTGCGGCTGGCTGTGCTACCTTCTTGAACTGAAGGGCATCATCCATACCTTCGTAGAGGGTGATGACGGCATCAGCGAGAGCATTGGCATTAGCGAGATCATAAGTTGCATCTGCACCCTCAGCCTTTGCCTTGAGGATGAGTGAAGAATATGATTCTGCGATATAGCCTTCCTTGATGAAGTTCTCGATGAAGGCATCAAATACACCAGCAGCATCCTGTGGGTCGAGTCCACGAGTGACAAGGAGCATGCGTGATGCATGGAAGATAATGTCGTATATAGCTTTTGCATCACCAGCCTCAGCACGCTTACGGGCATCAGCAATCTCGTTCTGGTCAACAGTAATCATATCGAAGAGACCTGCAGAACACTCTGGCTTACCACGCTTGGTTACATTGAAAACATCATCACTTCCCCAATCGAAGTAGTAGTTCTTATCCTCGCTGAAGAGTGGTACATGACTATATTTCTCAATGAAGCTAATGGCTGCCTTACGACCGGCATTACTACGAAGCCACTTGCCGAAGTTGATTTCGAGACCGAGAGACTCTGCTGTTTCAGCCACCTCGGTAAACTTATGCACGAGGTCAACAACAAACTTTGGAGTATCGTAGGCTGCAATACTGCCAATGCTCTGAGCAAGCTGTGGAGCGATGGTGTAGTTGGCACCAATGTAGATCTGATATGCAGGATAAACATGATCGGTGTGAAGAACCTTACCTACGAATCCGAGGTCAGCCCAGAGAGGTTGTCCACAGAGATTAGGACAACCCGTGATATTTATGCGTGCATCAGAGAGGAGATCAAGGTCGAAGCCGCTCTGCTCAAGTGCCTTATAGATAGCATCAGCAAGTCCCTTGGAAAGACAGATTCCGAGTCGGCAGGTGTCAGCACCAGTACATGACACGATGTTATTGAGCACAGCAAGCTTGCTGTAGGCAGGCGAATAAGCGTTGAGCAGTTTTTCGAAGTCAGCAAATGCAGCCTCAGGAATATTGCGGAAACGGATATTCTGCTTTGGTGTGAAGCGAATGGTATGCTCACCATGCTTGGCTGCAAACTCAAGGATATCCTTCAAGCGTTCAACCTGCTCATCATCGTTGAGCCAGATATTACCCCATGTGAAAGGCAGAACCGTGGTACGCGCATTCTTCACGTTTGAGAGGTAGGCATCTTCCTTAACATCGAGCTTGATACCTGTCTGCTTCGCCTTCTCAAAATACTGATCGATAAGACGGAATGTTTCTTCCTGACCAAGCTTATAGAATATAAAGCGGATGCGAGCCTTATACTTGTCCTTTCGGTTTCCGTTGGCATTGAAGAAATCCTTCATGCCCTTGATGAGAGCGTAAAGATCATCAACTGGCATAAACTCCTTATAGAGCCATCCAACAGTAGGCTTGCTGCCTGCGCCACCACCGATATATACCTTGAAACCACGCTTTCCATCCTTGATCTGAGCCACAAGTCCCACATCATTGATACCTGCATAGTCGATGAAGTTCTCATCAGAAGAGAAGGCGATTTTCATCTTTCGAGGCATAAGATATGAATCAGCTTCAGGCACAACTACGTCAGTAAGTGCCATAGCATAAGGAGTAGTATCAAAAACCTCGTTTTCGCTGATGCCAGAAAATTCGCTTACGAGAATGTTGCGAACGGTATTACCACCGCCACCCTTTGTTGCGAGGCCAACAGCCTGCAGTTCTTGGAGAACATTCTGAACATCAGGGAGTGCAAGATTCAAGATCTGAATCTCAGCACGGGTAGTGATATGAAGGAGGTTAGAACCATTGCGCTTAGCGATGTCAATAACGCTGATCAACTGCTTTGGAGTGATGAAACCACCAGTTGCACGTACACGAGCCATATAGACTTCATTCTTGCGCTGCTCATAGACACCCATAGGAACACGGAATGCCTTGAACTCTGTGGTTGACACCGTATTATTCTGGTAGCCGGTGGCTAATGCACCAAACTTACCTATATCTTGTGAAAGGGTATTCGGTAACTTATAATTCACCATCTGATAATTTACTATTTGACAATTTACTATTTACTATTTCTTGCGCCTAGAGGTTCTTGTCAATAAGTTCGCGAATCTTCGCTGCATTGACAGCACCAGTGAGGCGATCAACTGCCTCTCCGTTCTTAACAACAAGAATAGTTGGGATATTACGTACACCGAAGCGTTCGAGTAGTTCCTCGTTATTCTCGGCATTGTACTTACCAACAAACACCCTGCCTTCGTACTCTTCTGCTATCTGTGCCACGATAGGTGCAAGACGCTGACAAGGTCCACACCATGTTGCCCAGAAATCAATGACTGTGAGGCGGTCTTGTGAGAAATACTCGCTATAATTATCGTCTGTAAATTTTATTTCCATAGAAAATACAACCCCCTCCCAATTGACACATACTCGGAGATACTCAATCTCCGACTTCCCCGAGGGGAGGAGCTGAAAAGTCACACTTTTTCGCGGACTTATCAATCAAGGGAGGATATTTTTAAATTATTAAAAGCCCCATACCCCCAAAGGGGGAACTCATGATACACTTCTCGCGTAGGGGCAAGATTGATTAATACTATCTAAAAGACTCCCTCCCTCGGGAGGGCTGGGGAGGGGTCTCATCTTTTATGTAACCCACACTCCTTGTGCTCAGGGTCTTCCCACCACCAGCGACCAGCGCGGATATCCTCACCTGGTTCGATAGCACGGGTACATGGTTGGCAACCAATTGAAGGGAAACCCTGATCGTGCAGTTTGTTGTAAGGCACCTTGTGCGCTTTGACATATTCCCAAACCTGCTCTTCTGACCAATGTGCAAGTGGATTGACCTTGATGAGATTGTTATTGGCATCCCACTCTACAACCTGAACACCAGAGCGTGTCACAGCCTGAGAGGAACGCAGTCCGCAGATCCAAACATCAAGTGTAGAGAGTGCACGGCGAAGAGGTTCAAGCTTTCGACATTGACAACATGCCTTACGGAGTTCTATGCTTTGGTAAAAAGCATTGACACCATGCTCTTTCACATATTTCTCTACACCAGTATGCTCTGGAGAGAAAACTTCAATGCTGATGTCGTATTTATCATTCGTACGATCAATGAGTTGATAGCACTCAGGAAAGAGTCGTCCAGTATCGATGGTAAAGATACGACCTTTCTTCTCGTTCTTCTTATTGATAGAGGCAATCATAGCAGTAAGCACCTGGTCTTCAAGTCCGAGGCTTGATGCCAAGGCTATACGTTCACCATATAATGGAAGGAAATACTCAAGTACTTCTTCAGGTGAAGTATTGCTAAATCGCTCGTTGAGTTCTTGGATGTTGTTCATAATATGTGGCCTCTTTTTTATCCTACAATCATTGCAGCGCCTACAGTCTCGTTTGTACCCTCTGCGATGAAGATGAGTGAACCAGTTGTACGATTATTCTTATAAAGGTCGTAAGCCAATGGTTTTGATACCTTCAGAGTCACCTTGGCAATATCATTCATGTTGATGGTCTGATCATCATGGATATTCTCAAGAGTGTTGATGTTCACCTTATAGTCAACAGCCGTCACGAACCCTTGAAGTTCATCTGTAGTATGACGGATGATATATTTCTGTCGAAGCTGCAATGGACGATGATTCAACCAGCATACAAGAATCTCAACCTGCTGACCTACATTTGGCACTTCACTACTCTTCACGATCTGTGAGCCACGACTTACGTCAACATCATCTGCAAGTGATATGCTAACGCTCTGTGGTGCCTGAGCCTCATCAATCTGATCAGTGCCTTCATCAATTCTGCTTACCACAGACTCTGTGTATGAAGGAAGAACAGTAACCTTATCACCAACCTTGATTGTACCACTCGCAATACGACCTGCGTATGCACGGTAGTCAGGCCATTCAGCAGTCTGAGGACGAACGACATACTGCACTGGGAAACGGAATGGCTGATTCTCAATACCCTGCTTCAATGGAACCTGCTCAAGAAGATGAAGGAGAGTCTCACCATCATACCAAGGAGTGTTCTCTGAAGGATTCACCACATTATCACCCTTGAGAGCAGAGATAGGAATGAAATAGACATGCTTGAGTCCGAGAAGTTCGGCAATCTTGGCATACTCGTCCTTAATCTTGTTATAGACATCCTCGGAGAAGTCCACGAGATCCATCTTGTTGATAGCCACAATGACGTAATCGATATTGAGGAGAGATGCGATGTATGAGTGACGCTTTGTCTGCTCAATGATACCATTACGGGCATCAACGAGGATGATGGCCGCATCTGCAGTAGAAGCACCCGTCACCATGTTACGAGTATATTCGATATGTCCTGGAGTATCAGCGATAATGAACTTACGCTTAGGAGTTGCGAAATATCGGTAAGCCACATCAATGGTGATACCCTGCTCACGCTCAGCACGGAGTCCGTCGGTGAGAAGAGCGAGATTAACCTCAGCGTTGCCAAGACGCTCAGATGCAGCCTCTACAGCCTCAAGCTGATCTTCGAATATAGACTTTGAATCATAGAGAAGACGACCTATGAGAGTTGACTTTCCGTCATCCACGCTTCCTGCTGTTGTGAAACGAAGCAGTTCCATGTTGAGGTAGCCATCGCCACCTTTATTTATATTTGTTGTATTGTTGCTCATATATTTTTGACCCCCTCCCAGCCTCCCCGAGGGGAGGAGTAAATAAGTCACACTTTTTCACGGACTTATCAATCGTGGGAGTATTTTTTAAAATTATTATTTTTATCCCTTTTTGAGGACTCTTTTCGTTTTATCTTACTGACTTTCCTCTCCCCCGACACATACTCGGAGATACTCAATCTCCGACTTCACCGATGGGAGGAGCTAAATAAGTCACACCTTTTCGCGGACTTTTTTATCTGAGAGGTTTGTTGATTAATACTATATAAAAGACTCCCCCTTTGGGGGATGGGGGGCTGTCCTTTAGAAATACCCTGCTTTCTTTCTGTCTTCCATTGCAGCCTCTGAGCGTTTATCGTCAGCACGACCGCCACGCTCCGTAACACGACTTGAAGCTATCTCATCAATGATATCCTCGATAGAGTTGGCAGCAGAAAGAGTGAGACCTGTACATGTGATGTCACCGATAGTGCGACAGCGAACTCGTTTTGTTACAACCTTCTCATCAGGTTTGAGTTGCATGAATGGATAGTGTGCAAGCCATACACCATCGCGCTCAAACACCTCACGCTCATGTGTGTAGTAGAGAGAAGGAAGAGGGATATTCTCCTGAAGGATATACTGCCATACATCCATCTCAGTCCAGTTGGATATAGGGAACACACGGAAATGCTCACCAATATTCTTCTTTCCATTGAAGAGATTCCAGAGTTCAGGACGCTGGTTCTTTGGGTCCCACTGCCCGAATTCATCTCTATGAGAGAAGAAACGCTCCTTTGCACGTGCCTTTTCCTCGTCTCGGCGTGCGCCACCGAGAGCAGCATCAAACTTATATTTCTCAAGAGTATCGAGAAGAGTAACTGTCTGGAGTTTGTTGCGAGAAGCATTGTAGCCTTTCTCCTCAACCGCACGACCCTCGTCAATACTCTGCTGTACGCTACCTACGATAAGCTTAACGCCAAGACGATTGACAAGTTCATCACGAAACTCAATAGTCTCAACAAAGTTATGCCCAGTATCTATATGCAAGAATGGGAATGGAATTGGCGCAGGGTAGAATGCCTTGTAGGCGAGGTGCGCCATAACGATAGAATCCTTACCACCTGAGAAAAGCAATACTGGTTTCTCAAACTGTGCAGCAATCTCACGAATGACATAGATTGCCTCTGATTCAAGTTCTTTTAAATGTGTGATTTTTGTGCTCATATATTTTTTCCTATGGCCTCTCCCCCCGCCCTCTCCCGTAGAGAGGGAGCCGCTCACGCATAACGGGGAGTCTCGGCTAATTTTAAGTTGATAATTACTAATTGATGAATGTTATACCTTCTCCGCGCACCAGCTCCCTGACACATACTCGAAGATACTCAATCTTCGACTTCCCCAAAGGGCGAGGAAGGAGTTAGTATTTCTCGGTAAAATGAAATTTCGGAGAATGCCAATGGATTGGGTATGATTAAACATTCTGATTAGAAAATTGTAACTTTCCCCTCGCCCCTCGGGAGAGGGTGCCTGAAAGGCGGGTGAGGGGCTGTTCCTTTTTTCTGGGTGCAAAATTACTGCAATTTCGTGAGGTATGAAATACCACATGTGGGGTAATCATATCACTAATATTAGTGATTAGGCTATCCTATTCTTAGAGAAATATCGCATAAGCAGACGCCCTGAGAGACTGAGTATCAGCACGATAATGGTTAATACCACAGCAGCGGCGTATGCTCTGTTCTGAACCTCAATCTGTGGCACGGATAACTGGAAAAACACAGAGAGAGGCAATGTTGCACACTTGTCATCGAGTGATTCAGGGATGAAATCGGTAAAACCAGCCGTGAACATCACACCTGCCGCATCGCCCATTGCTCTACCGATGGATAGAAGCGTTGCCGTTGCAATAGCCGGAGCAATCTGTCTGACCACCACTCCGATGGTCTCTATCTTAGTTGCTCCAAGAGAATATGCAGCCTCCAGAAGATCCTTCGGGATTGTTCGTGCCACCTCATCCATACTCCTTATTAATATTGGAATGATGAGAAGAGACTCCACGATGATACCTCCAAGCAGCGAAGCCTTGATACCCATTGCCACCATAATGGTGAAGGCGAAAGCGCCATAGACGATGCTCGGAATACCGAAAAGCACATCAAAGGCAAGTCGGGCGATATAGCCGAAGCGTGATGAACTCTTGAGATATACATTGAGATAGAACACCACTGGTATGCTGACGGCAAGTCCGATGATGGTGGCACCCGTAACGATATACAGCGAACCTACTATAGCATTCAGGAAACCACCTTCCTTACCGATATAGAAACCAGAGCCTGGTAGCGAGGATACCATGTCCCATGACAAGACAGGCAGTCCCTTGCTGAATATGCTCCATAGCACGCTGACTACGAATCCTGCAACGATGATGAGTGAAAGCATCATAAGCAGACGGAATATTTTTTCTTCTATGAATTTCATTTTTGTAGTCTTTAGATGGGTTTCAGGCTCTTCAGATACAATCTGGCACTGAGATTGAAGAAGAGAACCACGAAGAAGAGGATGAATGCTGCAAACATGAGAGCCGACTCATAGAGAGGCAATGAAAGCATCTCACCATAGTTGTTTGCAATGAGTGCCGGAATTGGGTAGCAGGCATCAAGCAAAGACCCAGGAATGACAGCAAGGTTTCCGCAGACCATGAGTACGGCAATCGTCTCTCCAAGCGCACGACTGATAGCAAGTACTGTTGAGGCAATGATACCGGGAAGACCAGCACGAAGCACCACATGCTTTGTGGTCTGCCAGCGTGTAGCACCAAGTGCGAGCGAAGCCTCACGCAGTTCACGACTCACATTATCGAATATCTCCATAAACAGACTCACCAGCAGCGGCAGCACCATCACACTCAGCACTATTGCACCAGAGAGAAGTGTGTAGCCAGATGTGGAGGTGCCAACAGAAGGGCCTACCCAGTCACTTATGAGAGGTACAACCACCAGAGTTCCCCATACGCCGAAGATGACCGATGGCAGACTTGCCAGAATGTCGAGCAGCGGGTAGATATATTTTCTCACCACGCTCCTGCTGTATTCAGTGAGCATGATCGCCATCAGCAATGATATAGGCAGAGCTATGAGGATTGCAACGCCAGTGACATAGAACGTGCCAATGAGAAAGGCAAGGAAACCGAACTGATTCTTCATAGGTTTCCATTCAGAAACAGTGAGCAAATCCCATAGCGTATGTTCTGCGAGAATATCCGTTGATTTCAGATACAGCCCTATAGCCATAGCCACCACAAGAATCAATGAGAGAATCGTGAAGACGACCATCACTCCCGATGCCGTCTTATCCTTTATAATTCTATAGTTACCTACCATTTAAGCCACCTCCTCCATAATGATTTTTTCTCAACGCAGACCAAAGGCGCTTCCTGTTCACCGCTGATGAGAATCGAATGACTTGTGAAGCCGAAGTCGAGCGATAGCCATGACTCAGGCAGATGCGCCACCTTTCTGCTGAAAATGGAATTACCCGTAACGATAGCCACCTTTCCGTCAGCCACCTGTTGAGGCGAGAGTCTGCAATCATTCAGATGCGTGTGAAACTTCTTCTTGCCATCACGAACAACGGCGAAGTTGGCAGCACCGCAAAGCGTGCCGAATTTCTTCACGGCAAGATAGAGAGCCTGTATGGCATTCGACTCAAGATAGTCATTGCCATCAAGGAAGATCACCCATTCGCCCTTAGTCATCCCAAGACCGATTTTTCTCGCTTCCCATGTAGAAACCCTCTCATCAAGGTGCACAAATCGCATTCGTCTGTCGAAAAGGTATGCACGCACCTGATACTCGCTTTCGTCAGTCGAGGCATTATCTATCACCACACACTCCCATTGCTGAGCCGTCTGTGGTATCAGTGACTGCAGACAGGATATTATGTTCCTCTCTGCATTATGAAATGTAACAATTATACTTACCATATTTTTTCCTGTTTTTGAGTGCAAAATTACTCATTAACCACTACCTATACAATCACTAATAGTAGTGACACGAATAACACATTGATGGTATTGCCCGACACTAATAATAGTAGTACCTTTGCACCCAAGAAAAAAGAGACGGCCCCTCACCCGCCTTTCAGGCACCCTCTCCCCAAGGGGCGAGGGGAAAGTTACAATTTTATAATTAGAATGTTCAATCACACTCAAGTCATTGGCACTCTTAGAAATTTCTTTTTAGCGAGAAATACTAACTTCTTCCTCGCCCCTCGGGGAGAGGATGCCCACAGGGCAGGTGAGGGGCTGATGGTAGAATGGTTTATACAGGAAAAAATATATGGCAGAATTTAATCCAGCAAAGAAATTTGAATCCATTGAGCATCAAGGCATTCAGGTGCGTGACCTGAATATCACGATAGGTGATGCTCATATTCTGAAGAATGTCACGGTTGATATTCCGAAGAATAAGATAACGTGTATCATAGGTCCTTCGGGATGTGGTAAGAGTACGTTGCTACGAACCTTCAACCGACTGATTGATTCCACCGAGAATGTGAAGATCGATGGCGATATCTTCCTGGGTGACAGGAATATAGTAAAGGCACATGGTGCAGAACTCATCGAGCTTCGCCGTCATGTTGGTCTCGTTCCACAGCGTCCATGTCCGCTACCTATGTCAATCTATGACAACATAGCATACGGTTGTCGCATACATGGCGTAAAGGGTAAGGGAAAACTCAACGCTATAGTTGAACACTATCTCAGAGGCATTGGCCTATGGGATGAGGTGGAAGACCGACTCTCGTCACCTGCCTCACGACTCTCAG
Organism: Prevotellaceae bacterium UBA1710; assembly: GCA_002317355.1. Taxonomy (GTDB): domain Bacteria; phylum Bacteroidota; class Bacteroidia; order Bacteroidales; family Bacteroidaceae; genus Prevotella. The sequence goes on from DCJC01000053.1 coordinate 41,963, forward strand.
GTGGTCAGCAGCAGCGTCTGTGCCTTGCACGTTCACTGGCAGTAGAGCCTACTGTTCTACTTGCCGATGAGAGTACATCGGCACTCGATCCAATCTCATCAAAGAAGGTGGAACAACTCTTCGTCGAACTCAAACGCGACTATACCGTGGTTATGGTTACCCACACTCTCCAGCAGGCATTGCGTATTGCCGATCATGTAGTGTTCATGTATCTTGGTGAGGTGATAGAGACAGGACCAGCAAAAGAAGTGTTCAACAACCCACAGAACGATCTCACCAAACGATATTTGGATGGAGCGTTTAGTTAAAGCCCCACCCCGCCCCTCCCGAGGGAGGGAGAAGGTGCGCGGAAATGTGTACATCAAAATCATAACAACAATTTTCAAATTTAATTAGCCAACACTTCCCCCGTTATGCGTGAGCGGCACCCTCCCTCGGGAGGGCGGGGGATGGGGCCTTTGCTTATGAAGAAACAAACAATAGCAACTACAACCAATTATCCGAAGGCTGATCCGTATGGAGCTCTCAGCATGCCGGTATATCATTGCGCAGCATACGAATTTGACACGGCAAAGCACATGAGTGATGCCTTCTGCGGACGTGTACTCGACCCGGAATACTCAAGAGTGATGAATCCAACCGTCACCTTCTTCGAAGACCGTGTCAAGGCACTAACCGATGCAAAGAACGTGTTTGCCTTCAACTCAGGCATGGCTGCAATAAGCACTATCCTCTTCACCTTTGCCGCAGCAGGCAAGAACATAGTGACGAGCAACCATCTCTTCGGCAATACGGTATCCCTGATGCGCAACACCCTCAAGCCTTTCGATATAGAGATACGCGAGATCAACCTCCTCGACCTTGATGCCGTGCGCAATGCCGTTGACGAGAACACATGCGCCATCTTCTTCGAGATAATAACAAATCCACAGATGGAGGTGGCAGACATCAGCTCTCTCTCTGAGATAGCCCGCTCCAAAAGCGTGCCACTCATTGCCGACAGCACACTCATCCCATTCACCGAGTTCAGTGCCAAGGAACTTGGCGTTGACGTTGAGGTAGTCAGCAGTACGAAATACATCAGCGGTGGAGCCACATCGCTCGGAGGTCTCATCATCGACTATGGTACATTCCCGAAGGTGAACATGAAGATACGCTTCGAACTTCTCTTCAATCTCGGAGGTTACATGACTCCTCATGCTGCCTATATGCAGACACTCGGTCTGGAGACACTCCATGCAAGATACAAGGTGCAGGCAGACAACGCCCTTGAACTCGCCACCCGACTCCAGACTGTTCCGCAGATCAAGCGTGTGAACTATACAGGCTTGCCCGATAACAAATTCCACGAACTGTCGCAGAAGCAGTTTGGCAAGACTGCAGGAGCAATGCTCACCATAGATCTTGAGGACAAAGCTGCTGCCATCCGTTTCATCAACAACCTGAAGGTGGTGCATAGGGCAACAAACCTCTTCGACAACAAGACGCTTGCCATCCATCCAGCCTCTACAATCTTCGGACCATTCTCTGGTTCACAGCGAAGGGCAATGGATGTCTATGACACCACCATCCGCCTCTCCATTGGACTTGAAGATGTGGATGACATCTACGAGGATATCGTTCAGGCGGCATCGGCACAGGAATAAATATCAGTTAGGAGTTTATTCCATTTAGGAATTAGGAGTTAGGAGTTGCCCCACGCGGAAGAAAAACTCCAAACTTCTAACTCCTAACTTCTATTATTCGGGATTGATACTGAATTGGAGTTGCTTCGAAGAAAGACAAGAAGGTTGAAGGATTTATGGTGATTGGGAATACGGAAAAATCGAACAATTTCATCTGTATGATTTGGACTCCATCCAACGCTTTTATTTCGTTGATGGTAGGATGTGTGCCCCAAGAAAATTCGTTCAAAGTCCCATTAAACTCCCATTAAAGTCCCATTGAACTCCCATTAAACTTACAATAAATTGGAGTTTAATGGGGATTTAATGGGTGATGTATTGGAAGTGTATAAAAGGCATTAGGGAGTCATGGCGATGTGGAAAAAAAGAAGAATTGAATTTTCCCCCGAGGGCGTAACATCATGCAATACAAAACGCAGAGCCGTAAAGGATGAATATTCCTTTACGGCTCTGCGCTATAAATCAGATATAGAACTCTGCCTGATCTACCAGTCCTGCACGAAGAGCATATTTTATGGCATCGTGCGCACAGTTCACGTTAAGCTTTCGGAAGATGCTCTTGCGATGCGAGTTGATGGTATGAACACTCGACCCGCGATCATAGGCTATCTCCTTTGTTGCCTTTCCCTGCGTCATAGCCTTGAGAACCTCAAGTTCGGTCTGTGTGAGATCCGTTTTCTCATGAGAATCCTCCGTTTCCTGTATCAGCAGAATATTCATTGCATGCTGTGCCACATATCGCTCTCCTCTCAGCACGAAGCGCAACGACTCACTCAATATGTCGATAGACGCATCTTTGTAAGCCACGCTCACATTGGTGGTCTGATAGAGAACGTATCGCAGAAACTCAGGTGTCAGCTCATCACTGAGCAACAACCATGATGATGATTTCTGGTATAAGTCGCACATCATGGTGAAGTTCTCCTGATTGTCAAAGTTGAACAGCGTGTAGTCGAGAATCACAGCAGCGTCCTTGCCTTGTTTCAGGTAAACACCCAGTTCATATTTGTTTGTTGCATAAACAATTTCCACCTCCCTGCCAGGCTTGAAGGATATAATCCTTTTGCAAAGAGTCTCCACCGACAATGCTGTCAGCGGCTGGTTATCAGCAATGATGATGCGTTCTATGTTCATATCGGTAAGAGTTTTTTACTTGACTATCACTCCGAGTCTCTCCACCTCTCCATCTCTTATCTGGAAGGCATTGAGCACAGGCTGCGAATTGTCAGTGATGTATGGAAGTCCTGACTCTGCGGGGGCGAGTGACATGATTAGATATAGTATGTTTGGATCAAAGGCAAGACGCTTGTCTTCCTCTGACGGGCGACTTGGTGATGCCGGATGACTATGCCAGTTGCCTATCACCTTGAGTTTGTTGGTTCTGGCGTACTTGATGGCAGCAAACTGTTCTTTCGGATCAAGCGAGAAATGTTCCTCTGCATGATCGATATTGGTGAGACGGTAGTTCTCCGTGATGAGCGTTTCGCCATCCTCGTCAGTCACTCCAAGGGCATATCCACAACTCTCTATCGGTGCATCAGACTTTGCCTGAGCAAGTATCGAGTCATAGGCTTCTTGGGTGATACGGATAACCTTGCCATTGTCTATCCAGCCGTATGGGTTGTTGATTGTCATAATTTATAATATAACAGCCCCTTTCCCCTGCCCTTTCCCCGAAACGGGGCAAGGGAGTAGATACACTTTTTCTAATCATGGCAAACTCCCTAAGCATTACCTTATCCGCGAGAAATACTATCTAACTCCTTGCCCCGCTTCGGGGAAAGGATGCCCGCAGGGCAGCAAAGGGGCTGCAAGGGTTGGGGAAAGGGGCAGGATGTTTTGTTTACTTCTTATGTGACGCAAGATCACATGCTGCCTGTTCGTAGTCAATGAGTTCGGTGATTGTTGGATTGTCACCGCACAACTTACAGTTGTGGTTGTGACGGGTGCTAATCTTGCGGAAGTCCATTGTCTTGGCATTGAATGTGAGAAGCTTGTTAGTGAGAAGTTCTCCAACACCAGTGATGTACTTCAGAGTCTCTGCTGCCTGAATAGTGCCGAGCATGCCCGCAATAGCACCAAGAACACCTGCCTGTGAACATGTAGGAACTGCGTTTGGTGGAGGTGGAGCACCGAAAACACAACGATAGCAGGCAGAACCTGGAACGTGGGTAAAGGTCTGACCTTCAAAGCGGAGGATACCACCATGACTGAATGGTTTCCCTGCCATCACGCAAGCATCATTGATAAGGAACTTGACTGGGAAGTTGTCTGTACCGTCAACGATGAAGTCATATTCAGAGATGATGTCAAGAGCATTGTTTGCCATGAGCAGATCCTGAATGGCATTGACCTTCACGTTCGGATTGATGGCAAGCATCTTCTCCTTTGCACTCAGCACCTTAGGAGTGTCAACATCTTTTGTGAAATGAATTACCTGACGCTGCAGATTTGAAAGATCCACCACGTCACCATCTATGATACCGATAGTACCAACACCTGCTGCAGCAAGATACAGCGATACTGGTGCACCGAGACCTCCGGCACCAACTACGAGAACCTTCGCATCGCGAATCTTCTCCTGACCTTCCACACCTACATCTTGCAATAGGATATGGCGGCTATATCTGTTAAGTTCTTCTTCTGTAAAATCAAACATAATATTATTAAAAGGGCCTCTCCCCCCACCCTCCCCGTAGGGAACAGCTCACGCATAATGGGGGCTATCGGCTATTTTTTGATGATTGTTTATTGATGAATTGTGAACTCCTTCTCCGCAAACCGGCTGACACATACTCGAAGATACTCAATCTTCGACTTCCCTCCCTATGGGGGAAGTCCGATGTTGATAACATCGGAGTATGTGTCAGGGCGGGGGGAGAGGCTTTTCTTATTTACTGTCCACCACCCATGAAGTATAGGAAGTCGACGCTATCGCCTTCATTGATCTGAGTAGTGTCAAAGTCCTCACGCTCAACAAACTCCTCATTTACCTGTACGCTCACCATTTCTGGCTGAAACACTTTGTTCAGCTTGATGAGCTCACTTACTGTTACAGGAAGCTGTACCTCCTGATCTTCTCCATTTACGATAATCTTTGCCATAATTTCATTTCTTTTGAAATACTCGAATGATGAAATACTCAAATAGGTAAATACTCAAATCCGAGCAGTATTTTTATTCTTTAATCTTTTAATCTTTAATCCAAAGACTAATATCCCCTCACTATCTCAAGCACATCAGAGAGATATTCTTCCGTGTGCTGGATAGATACGAAGTTCGACTCAAACTGTGATGGGGACAGATAGACACCATTGCTGAGCATATATCTCCAGAATCGTGCAAACTCCTTCTGGTTGCTCTTGCTCACATCGTCAAAGTTGCGAGGTGCTTCTTCCGTGAAGAATGGCGTGAACATATTTCCAACGCTATTGATGACGACACCCTTATCACGAAGTATGCTCTGCAATTCAGCAATGAACTTCTCAGCCTTGATGTTGAGATTATTGTATAATCCCTTCTCACTCAGCACAGAGAGTGTGGCAAGTCCTGCCGTCATTGCTATTGGGTTGCCAGAGAGTGTGCCTGCCTGATATACAGGGCCTTCAGGTGCAAGCATCGACATTATTTCTTTTCTGCCTCCGAATGCTGCTGCAGGGAATCCACCGCCAACTATCTTACCTACTGTTGTAAGGTCTGGTGTAACGCCATAGAACTTCTGCGCACCACCTAAGGTGAGACGGAAACCAGTTATCACCTCGTCGAAGATAAGTAATGACTCATACTGCTGCGTGATGGTGCGGAGATATTGCAGGAAACCGTCTCTTTCAGGAACCACACCCATATTGGCTGGTACTGGCTCCACGATTACTGCGGCTATCCTATCTCCATATTCTGCAAATATCTTCTCTACTGCATCCTTATCATTGAATGGTGCAACGAGAGTATATTGAACGAATCCGTCAGGCACTCCTGCTGATGAAGACATTCCACAGGTTGCAACACCCGATCCTGCTGCCACGAGCAAGTGGTCTGCATGACCGTGATAACATCCTTCAAACTTGAGTATGTAGTTACGCTTTGTGAAACCACGTGCTACTCGGATGGCAGACATCACAGCCTCTGTTCCAGAGTTGACAAAGCGAACACGCTCCATAGATGGGATAAGCTCAGACACCCTTTTAGCCAAATGAGTCTCAAGAACGGTCGGAATTCCGTAGCTTGTGCCATTGAGTATTGCCTTCTGAACTGCTTCCTGAACAACAGGATTTGCATGTCCTGCGATAAACACGCCCCATGATAAGCAGAAGTCAATATAGTCATTACCATCAATATCCGTAATCGTCACATCCTTGGCATGATCTACGAACAATGGTTTCTCGCCTACTGCTCTCAATGCACGGACAGGTGAATTCACACCTCCTGGTATATAGCGTACAGCCTCTTCAAAGGCCTTCTCTGATAGTATTCTTTTCATAAGCGACTCACCTCCCGACCTGACACATACTCGGAGATACTCAATCTCCGACCTCCCCGAGGGGAGGAGTTGATAAGTCACACTTTTCTCGCGGATTTATCAATCAAGGAAGGATATTTTTTAATTATTAAAAGCCCCCTAACCCCCAAAGGGGGAACTTTTTGATAGTATTTCTAATCGTGGGGGGAAAGGTTTTGCATTGAAAAATCTATATAACTAGACTCCCCCTTTGGGGGATGGGGGGCTTCACCCTGTACCTCTGCCATCGCATCAGTTCATTGATTTCCTCTTCTATTATCTCTTCACAATGTGTCACCTCAGCTTCTCTTGCCTTGATGTTCTGCTTGGCACGTTGCTCGATTTCTGCAAGTCGATAGATCTTCACTCCAGGCACAGCGTTTACATCATCATCAATATCCTGTGGCATTGCGAGATCGAAGAACAACTGCTTATTCCTTTTCCCGATGACATCGCTGAAGTCAGAACGGTGGATGATAGAATGAGGTGCGGATGTGGCACTAATCACGATGTCTGACACCTTAAGCAAGTACTGCTTTTCTTCAAGTGGAATGGCTTCTGCATTGTATTTCCTTGCTAATGCCTGTGCCTTGTCAAAACTGCGGTTGGCAAGGATGATATTCGTAGCACCTCGGGCACTAAGGAAGTTGAGTATCGACTCAGTCATATCGTTGACACCGATGATGCTCACCACGCTTCCCGTCAGGTCATCCGTTTCATGACATAGAATGTCAACCGTAACCTGAGAATATGAAACTGCACCCTTAGCAATACCTGTCTCGGTTCTCACCCTATGACCTGTATGGATGGCACTCTGGAACAGACGGTTGATAGGTGCGGAGAGTTTCCAACGTTCCTTTGCAGCATAATAGCAGTCCTTCAGTTGTCCCTGGATAGCCATCTCTCCAAGAAGCGGTGACTCCAAACCAGACGCAACACGAAACAGATGTCTTGCCGTTTCTGCTGACAATTCGCCATCTCCCCAGTACAACTCCGTACGAGTGCAGGTTTCAAACAGTACTCCACCTATCGGTACAGCTACTGTGATGGGCTTGTTTTCTCTGTTGTATAATATTGTCTGTATCATTCTGGGTGCAAAATTACTGCTATTTCACGAGGTATGAAATACCATGTTGCTTGTATTCGCATACCATGATTATGTGATATTGGGAAGACCCTCCCCTCAATCCCCTCCCGTTAGAAGGGAGGGGAAGCTGGTATGTCTTTCTCGTGGAGGAATTTTCAATGATAAATAACGTCAGTTCGACGAATTCAATCTGTTGGCAGCAAGCTGCTTTTAACTGACAATAATTACCAATCTTCACAATCTT
>DCJC01000053.1:49547-61994 GCA_002317355.1 Prevotellaceae bacterium UBA1710
ATTATTGTCAGTTAAAAGCAGCTTGCTGCCAAATAATCAATTCGTCGAACTGACGTTAATATATACTCTTTTCTGGTTGTATATTAGCCTCCAGATAATCGAAGTTATCTCTTATCGCGTCACGGATTCTCATACTTCTATGCACATCTTTTGCGTCACTTGCCACGGCAACGGTGATGTTGTCCTCACGGAATATTGCAGGCGAGGTAAAGTCACACAACGATGGGTTATCGCATACGCTGGCAAGAACATGTCTTTCTTCTGCATCTTTCTTGATCTGACGGTTGAGAGCTTCATTCTCGGTACATACATATACCATGAAAGCGCCATCAAGATCACTTGCCTCATAGTTCTTGGTGATCAGAGTGAAAGGCAGTTTCTCGAATCCATCACGAAACTCTGGTGAGATAACGGTGGCATCATCTGTAAAGCGACTAAGTATCGTCGCTTTATGAAGTCCCACGCGCCCACCTCCAACTATGAGAATTCGCTTACCTTCTATGTTTATGTTTATTGGGAGAAAATGCATGAGTTAATCGGGTTATCTGACCGCCTTTTTCGCATAATACGATATGATATACTTCGCTCCTGCTCTGCGGATGGCGGTGAGGCTCTCGTGGAATATTCTCTTCTCATCGAAATAGCCTTGGCGGGATGCGTTGAGAAGCATAGAATATTCTCCTGATACCTGATAAGCCACAAGAGGATACTCAGGGAAGGCAACCGATGCCCTGTAGAGGATGTCGAGATATGCAAGGGCTGGCTTAACCATTATCCAGTCAGTACCTTCCTCGATGTCGGCAGCTATCTCCTCCAAACCCTGATCGTGGGTGCGATAGTCCATCTGATAACTCTTGCGGTCACCGAATCCAGGGGCACTTCCTGCAGCATCACGGAATGGACCGTAGTAGGCAGAGGCATACTTGGCTGAATAGGCAAGAATCCTTGTCTTGCTTGTACGTGGATCGCTGTCGAGTTTTTTGCGAAGCGCCTCTATCTGTCCGTCCATCATTGCTGATGGTGCTACGAAGTCTGCTCCTGCAAGGGCATGCTGATAAGCCATCTCTGCAAGCAGAGGGAGGGTGGAATCATTGTCGATAACCACATTATCATGCGACTTGCCACATGAGCAACCCGTGCGTCTGAGCACTTTCAGTTCCTCATCATAGGCTATCGGTTTTCCATCTTCATAGAGGAGTCCGCAGTGTCCGTGCGAGGTATATTCACACAAACAGATGTCGGTAAACACGATGACCTGCGGAAATCTTGCCTTGATGGCTCGCACCGCCTTACTGATTATGTTGTCTTCCTTGTAGGCAGCACTACCGCGCTCATCCTTCTCCTCGTCGGGAATAACACCGAAGAGCAGCACCTTGTTGATACCAAGCGAGAGCGTGTCTTCTATGTCCTCAAGCAACTTATCGATAGAGAAACGGTAAACATCCTCCATTGATGATATCTCACTCTTTATGCCCTCTCCTTCCTCTACGAAGTATGGGTAGATGAAGTCCTGTGGCAGTATCTCTGGCACATCAGCAAACTGATCTCTCACTGCCTGTGTTGTTCTATATTGTCTGAATCGCTTCATATGTTGTCTTTCCTTTTGCAATTAATAATAAAGCCCCCCTCTCATCCCCCTTAAAGGGGGAAGAAGCTAACGCATGGTCAGCCCCGCCACGAGCCAAGTCTCCCTTTAAGGGAGATTTAGAGGGTCCTTGTAATTCCTTAAACGCTTCCACCGTTGATGGCGATGTGAATACCACCTTGTCATATTCACTCAGATCTGGCAGCTTGGCATCTGGGTTCGGGATGTTACGATACACGGGGAGGTCGGTCACTTCGTGCCCCTGACTCTGCAATCCTTCGCTCAGCGCTTTCAATCCCTTATTCGATCGAGGCAAGAGGATTCTGCTCTTCGGTTGCTGACTGAAGAATTCTAACAATCCTTCTGCCGATTGCGTAGCCGACTCATAATCAGGAGTGATGCCTCGCTTGAGCAGTTCTGCCGTCGTCACTGGTCCTACACTTGCCACCTTCACACCCTTCAGGTCATTCTCGTAGTATCTCACTCCATAGCGTGAGGTGAACACTACCCAGTCGAAATCCTGCGCCTTTGGCTGCTGAATATCGTTCTTCACAATCTTTATCAGAGGCGTATCGCTCTGCGTACCTGTATCGAAGACGCGCTGTTTTCGGCTTCGTGCCTCAAGTCCTACCACCTCACCCACGATTATCAGTACTGGTGTGGCGCGGAACACGGCATATCTCAGTTCGCCAAGCGTAGAGAACACCTCCCTCTGTTCAGGCAATGACACATTGGTAACGAGTGCCACAGGTGTGTCAGCCTTTCTTCCTGCTTTCAGAAGTGCCTCGGCAATCACGCTCACCTTCTCGCCACCCATGTAATAGAGCAGGGTGTCAGCCTCGGGAGTCTGAGGATTCGTAGAGTGTCCGAGAACGAACGCCACGCTGCGCGATAGTCCTCTGTGTGTGAGTGGTATCTGCGTAAGCGAAGCCAATGCTATTCCGCTGCTTATGCCAGGGATGACTTCCACCTCCACCATCCTCGCTTTCAGAAAATCAATCTCTTCCCTTCCGTGAGCGAAGATCATCGGGTCGCCACCCTTGAGCCTCACCACCTGCTTGCCCTCAATGGCAGCGGAGTATATCAGTTCGTTGATCTCATCCTGAGCGTGTGAATGCTTCCCTGAACGCTTACCTACGTACACCTTCTCTGCCTTGAACTGCTCGAGGAAAACCTCGTTGGTTAGGTCATCGTAGTAGATGGCATCTGCCTGCTCGAGTCTTCTCAATCCCTTGACGGTTATCAGTTCGGGATCACCAGGGCCAAAGCCCACGAGTGTCACCTTGCCATAGCGTTTCCGAATGTCAATCTGCGAGAAGAGTTCTGTCAGGTGATGGGTGATGGGTGATGGGTGTTGGCGGTTACCAACTTGGTAATTTGCAATTTGTAATTTGCAATTTGCAGCAGTGACTGCAAGATTTCCCTGCAGCGGATGCGTCTTGAATGGCAATCGCTCAGAAGCTCTATGAGCAAGACCAAGTCTGTCGAGAGCACAGGTAGCCACGATAAGCGCATCCACCGTACCGTTATCCACCTGAGCAATCCGCTCCTCTATAGTGCCACGAATAGCCACCACCTCAATGTCATTTCTCAAGGCAAGAAGCTCAGCCTTACGCTGTTCCGAACTCGTGCCTACCCTACTGTTGGCAGGTAGTTGAGCGAGAGTCTTGCCGTCACGAGTCACGAGAGAATCGCTTTTGTCAGCACTCTCCGTAAGCGCTATCACCTCAATGCCCGCAGGGAGAGGATATGGCAGGTCTTTAGCCGAATGGATGGCGATGTCAGCCCTACCGTCAAGGAGAGCATCATCGAGTTCGCGTGTGAAGAAATCGGCAGCCACCGACTTATCCATCAGCGACACCTCTTTATGCTTATCTCCGAACGACTCCGTCTTGATAAGCTCGTAATCCACCTGCGGGAAGCGTTTCATCACCTCCTCCACCTGCAACAGTGCCAGTTTACTTTGTCGTGATATTATTCTCATTTTTCCTAAACTTTAATCTGGGTGCAAAATTACTTACATTTCGTTATACACACAATCACTCATTTTGGGTAATTGCGTACCATGTTTATGGTAGGGGGATGTGAGTCAATTATAAAAAAGTATTGAATGAAGTTCCTCCAAATGAAATCGAAATAACAAATGTACGTCAGAGATAGTTAGAAAAGCAAAAAAGGAAGTAACTTTGCAGCATCAAAGCAAGTAAAACTGGTGTCAAAGTGTCAAACGCAAAAAAGCCTCTCACGATTTGGTGTCGTGAGAGGCGTCTTCGTTTATCTTACCTTGGAGGGGTGTAGAGAATTATTTCTTCTCGTCCTTTTCCTTATTCCCGAAAATCCAATCGAGCACTGCCCTACCGATTTTTCTTTCGATACCTGCCTTAGTAGTTGGAATACCCGTTTCCTTTGTGAACTTTCTTTTCATCTTCGTGATTCCCAAGAACTCCCTCCATGAAAAAGATAGTCCGGGAATACCTGTGTTTGAAGTTGATTTTCTTGATCTCTTCTTTGCCATAATTACATGATTAAACAATAGACAAGTGCAAAATTACAATAAAGAATCGACACCGCCAAACATTTCAGCAAGTTTCTCCATCCATCACGAAAACACATCCTCGTTCCTCATCCGCGCTCAATGGAAACTACTCCCTTCCCCCGCTCGGGGGAAGGGTTAGGGTTAGTGGCTTTTATATCTTCACCTTCTTATCCCCTATGATGTAGAGACCACTTGGGATGTTATTGAACCTGTTGACACCTTCACTTACCTGTAAAGTCCTTACATAGATACCAGATACAGTATAGAGCTTCAAGGTAGTTGCATGGTTCGACTCAACAATGATAGCATTGCCCTCTGTGTAAATAGTCAATTTCTCACCTGTAAATGGCTCACCGACGTCTTCGCTGCCAATCTTGCCATCTGTGTCGCTGTCATAAATAACGATACGGCGAGGCTTGGCAGAAGATGTTGTGGTCATGTAGGTGCGGAATGGGAGGACAATGCTTGTTGCAGAGTCAAATGCTGAACCATCGCTATTCATGCCATATTTGTCAGTCTCATGTTTGTATGTGCCGATATGGTTGTGTGTGCCGATCGTTGTGGTGCGATTGCCAGTCTCATCATCGCTGATAGCAATTGCCACAGGACCATTGCTTGAGTATGTCACAAGCTGTGCATCTCCACTCTTGCTGTGAGTATCTGTGTTATAGTCAGTACCCTGCAAAGAGAATTCGTAGAAGTCATTGCCAGGGAAGGCTATGAGGTACGGAACAGACTTTGAGAGATAGACATAGTTTGCGAACTCATGGCCAGTCAGATACCATTCTGCATCTGTTCTTGCCCACTCGTCGTCGGTCATATCATCGTGATAGTTGGTGTAGTTCGCGAGGTCTGTGAAGTATTCGTTGGCAGGGTAGGAATATGTGGCACTTTCCTGACGATTTAGTGTGGCGTCAACAAACAATCCTGTTCTTGCTGTCGAAGGTCGTGCAAATGTCGCCTTTTCGCCATCTGCTGCAACCATACCTGTGAGCCAGTATTCGTGGTGGAGAGTCTGAGTGTTCTCTCCCTCAGCAGGAATCTCACCATAGAAGTGGCTGATCTCCTTGTTCTCACTTGCAGTTACAGTTTTGACGGTGAATGGCAGACAGATGCCTTCCCAAGCCGAAGGAGTGGCATAGCTCTCGCCTGTGCCAGTAACATTTCGGAACAAGCTTGGTGTGCGCTCATACCATGCACGTTCTTTTACATCGAATGCAAGAGGTGCATTGAAGTCCTGCTTATCAACGAGGTGGAAGTAGTCGGTTGAGAATACACCAGCACTCTTAACGATGTTATGATAAACGACATTCTCCTCAGTAATATTTTCCACATCCTTCTTGTCAAAGACACTTTCGCCAGAGTTATATACAAGCAGGTTCTGAGTGATATGACCAGTAGTAGCGTTACTATAAGTACCACCGTCATTGTTGCTATCCACGCTGAACATAGTAGGCACTGTGCTTGCGCCATCGCTTTCTATTGCCGCAGTGAAGTCGATAGCAGTAAGCTCTGGATAGAGTGCCCACGCATCCTTGTTGTAGAAGAATTGCTGGTCTTCCTTAGTCTGGTAGTATCCTGCAGCCTTGAATACACGGTTACCGCCCTCGCCGTCACCCTTTGTTGTTGGGTTGATGTGAACAGGATAAGCATCAGCATTATCATTATCCTTATCCAGATGCTGACCGAAGAAGAGGTAGTCGTTAGCATAGGCTCCAGGAACGCCATGGTAGGTTGCAGCAACCTCACCTATTTCATCATAGGCAAAGCGATTTTCAATGGTCTTATTACCATCATAAAGAGGAACGTTCGTGCCAGCCTCAGCAAGTACATCCACATCAACAACACCATCAGCATCCGACCAACGATTCTCATCATGCTTGTGTGAAACATCATGATTAGTGTTGACTTTACCATAGTTAGGAGCAGCCTGACGCAATGACCAAACGCGGTTGGTGGTAGCATACTGGTAGTCGCCATTAGCATAGTAATCATGAACATAATTATCACGATCAGTAGCATCATTGGTTTCGGTGAAGTAATGACTTAACTCATAAGCCTTACGACCATAAGCGAGGGCATTGGCATCAACCGTTTCCTTGACATAGCTATTCAGAACAGTACCAGTGCTTGCAATAGCATCAGAATTGCTACTTCCACCAATGATACCGAGGTTATAGACCTTACCTTCCAGCTTATCACTGAAGAGAGAATTCTGCTTGCCAGCAAGATCAATGTGATAGCCATCACCATGGAAGTTACCAGCAAACGCCTGTGTGATGGTAGGCAGTTTCTCATTAAGCGTGATATCCTTCTGCAAGATAATATCAAGACCTGTGAGGCCTACTGGAATGTTATACGTATTGCTTTCAGTAGCCATGTTGAGGTATGTAACGAACGCACGCAGGTCAGCCTCATCCTCGATGTAGAGTTTTGCCTCCGCAGGCTGTGGGTGAAGTACAGCCTCAGCACCAGTTGAGTTGTTGCTCACTACAGGCATAGTCTCTATCTGCAGATCATGTGTCACGACATCTTTCATACGATGATAGTTGTGAACCACAATCATGCGCTGCTCCTTCTTCTGATTTGTCTGCTTTGGCATTACAGGGAAGTTCTTACCACCTGCTGTGAAGATGAAGGCAATGTTATACTCATTATGCTTATAGAGAGCAGGGATATGGCCAACAATGTTTCCATCGATATTCTCGGAGTAGTTACTTTCCGGAATGACGGTACCATGTTCAATATCCCAGTGCCAAACACCGTGCTCGTCGATTTCCTTGAGCGGCACAATCTGCCATGAAGCAGAAGTGATAGGCATCAACTCTGGTGTCTTTACCTTCAAGCCATCAGAAGAGAAACCAATCCATTCACCAGGCAATGCACAGTTCTCAATCTTCACACCGCCCTCGAAGGTTGGGCCTTGCAGATAGACGATGTTCACCGTGATGGTGTACTCATACTTTTGTCCGTTATTGTCACCTTCGAGATAAACCTTCACGAGTTCAGGCTCATCAAGGTGGTTCACGTAATTAGCGTCACCACTATTGTCGAATTTATCCTGCAACTTGATGTTGAACTGTGGCAGGTTGTTGTTTTGTATGGTCTTCCCTGTAGTCAGATGAGAGGCATCGCTTCCCGAAGTATAACGAGGCATATCGCACTTCCAGTCATCGTTGCCAACACCACCAACCTCAATATCAAACTCATAGTCATCAATCTTGTCAGGTGTAGAATTCTCCAGCACGCATTCATAGTTATTACGGTGTGTGCTCAACCACTCAATCTTCTTGATGTTGAGTTGGCTACCATTTTCCATACCCGAAAGAATGATGTTAGGGTCGTTCTCAATCAGGTTGAAGTCGAGCGCATCCTGATATGTAAAGCCTGTGAGCGTGGTATTGAAGAAGTACTTATTACCCTCTACATACCAGTAGTGAGCCTCGTCAAGGTCACCATTCTTTTGTGTTATGTTGTCAGTAGTTCCATAATGCTTAAGGAAGCAGTCATCGACGATGTATTGAGCACCATCACCCTCTGTTGGTACGATACCCGGGAACACGAAGTTACCTGAAGTATTGAGGAAGTTGTTCGCATCAGAGTGTATGTTGTCGGCATATACATAGCCACCACCCTCACCCTGTACAAGGGTAAGAAGCTTCACCTCGCAGACACCCACGATAGGGCCGTAGTATGTGCTTGCCTTTTTGGCAGCACCATCATCTCCCGTATATTCCTGATTCTGAATACGCAAGCAGTAACCATTGTTGATGCCAATGGCATTGCGAGCTGTAGCTACATTACGCTGCTTGAATGCATTTACAGCAGCGGCATCTTTAGCAGAAGAAGTGTATGCAGAAATGAAATCCTGCTTTACCGTCTTGTATGATTGAGTACCCAACGTACCGTCAGCACCATGGAAGGTGTGCTCCGTAGCATCGAACTTATCATTCGTAACAATAGAACCCAGATAGTGCACATTGTTGAAGAATGCGAGGTAGTTGCGCTGCTTAATCTTATTGAAGTCGTCACCAATACCACCTTCGTCATCCTGTGCACTGATTTCACCCAATTTTTGCGTAGCATCCAGCGTAGAGTTCATGCGCAGCTCGTTGACACGCGTGATACTATAGGTAGTAGCATCAATCTGATCGGTAGCAAAGTCCTGTGCACCCTGAAGCATGAGGCAGCAGTCATTGATAGACAGCAGGTCCATACGCTGGAAGGTATTCATCAAGATTGGGTGCTTTGCAGTTCCCTCTGCCCATCCATAACGTGTAACGTCAGCTGCTCGGAAACCCTCGCAGAAAGTAAGGTGACCATCACCATACATACCACCATCGCCTGAAAGGTCATAATACTGCACAGCAGGATCAGGTGTACCATCACCTTGGTGGGTGTATTTACCATCCTCCAAAGTGTATTTGCCTATCTTTGTAGATGCAGTATATGGTATTGGAAGTGGCTTAACCTTAAGCGTAGAGATACGGATATGGTCATGTTCGCCATTTTCCTGATCGCCCACCATAATGCTTGAGTTACCACCATAGCCTACGGTACTTACCACATCATAACCACGGGTGTTGAAGTTGTGCGGATGCAAGTCAGTGGTAGTAGCATCACTCAGTTTGTGTGTGGTGATAGAACCAGCAGAAGCAGCGGTACTATTAGCGAGTGAGTAACCTCCACCATATACGCCTCTACCAATCTTGATGTGGACATCATCCCAGGTTGTGCCATCAGAGGTATGGCGAGTTGTAGGTGTAACTACTACTTCAGCAAATTTAGAGGCATTACCACTATTATCAGCCACAATCTGCTGATAGACATTATCAGGCACAAGGTCACCCTTCAAGTACTTGACACTATGCTTGATGACATCCTGTCCATATACATCTTTCTTACCGGTATTCCATGTGTCACCACGCTGCATGTCATACTCGCCAGAAGCATTACATTCATAATACTTAGGATAGCCTATGATGACCTGTGTTGAGCCGTACATATCTGAAGCATAGCAACCACCAGCCACGTCGGAATAGACGAGACCATTGCGAACCTCAACAGTAGAATTGCCGATGAGCTTACCATTACGACCACCACCAACGATATTGTTGAACGAAGGATACTGATAAGCATTAGCAATGCCTAACATATTGTCTGCTGGAGTAGTACTATGCTGGATATCCCATTTGCCTTCTCCACCAAGCAACGCCTTAATCTCAGCGCTTATGTTGGAATTGGCTACAGGATTGCCCATTGTACTCGTGTCAAGGCTGCGATCCATATTGATCTTTACATTACCCCACACGTGAGAATTCTGACCAAAGCCAGCACCATAGACATTGAAGCATGCTATGTTCTGTGCAAGTGATTTGTCGAGGTCTTCCTTATTAACATAGCGAAGCATATTGCTGTAGAGGTTGAGTTCGATATCGCCCTCTACCTCACCTGACTGATAGCAACCGCCATAGATGTTGCATGATGGGGCATAGATGCCTGGGGCTTCCTTCCACTGATGGTCTTCACCCTCGCCAGCCAAGAATTCCTCCTGACTTTTATAAGTAGTTTCAAACAAATCATTGAACTCTTGATAGGTATATTTCACACCTTCTGTTCTGTTGTCATACAGGAAGCCATGCTGCTTTGCCATTTCAAAGTTCTCACCATGAGCATTCTTTGTCTCTGAATTCTTGTCAGCAGGCACATCCATCACCAATGGCACAAACTGCGATGCAATGTTGAGACGCATCTTAGTGTTGCCATTAGCGCCATTATCGGCAAGAGCGCGAGTGTAGCCACCATAAGAAGTAATGATTTCACCATTCTGATTGTACTGTACATTGGCGTTGAGACACGCGCCCACAATCTTGTCATAGATGATGATGTCATGATGGAATGGCAGCTCAACGGTCTTATCTACAAGCATTGAACCACGGTTTCCACCACCGCAGTAAGTACCGATGTGAGCCTCCTTCAGTGGAAGATTGAGGTTGAAGTCACGAGGCTGAGACTTCATGTCCACCGCCATCATATAAGCGTTGAGCAGGATTGGGTTGTGCTGCTTGTCAAGCACATATCCTGAATTGAATGAGGTTTCAGCACCCATATTCGTGATACCATTCAACTTTGCAAACTGGGCGATGTGGTCATTTTCTGTATAGGCAAGTCCATCACTACCCATGAATACGCCATTGAGAGTAACGTACGAACCAATCTTGAACTTAGTGAAGCCATCAGCGCCATTACCTGTAACCGTAGAAGCATTACCACCACAGAATACGTTACCCTTGACATATGCCACGCGCTTTCCAGTAACGCCAGTCTTTGGATCTTTATAGCTTTCCACGCCACCAATATTGAGGAATGCCTTCTCTACAGAAGGACGAACCTCGTTGATGGTAAGAATCTTGTGGGTGTCGGTGCCAGAAGTACCACGCTTATCAAGAGTAGTAACACCATCTGCCGCCATTTCTGGTACTCGGTAGTAGATACCAAAGTCTTCATCCTCGACCTCGGTAACCTTCGTAACTTTAGGATCGAACTTATACAGATAGAAACCATTGCCCGAACCATACACGTTGCCTGACACAGCACCAGAGATATTCACATTCGTGCCATGAACTACGTTTCCTGAGATATCGTTTCCACCATAGATATTGTTAATGTAGCCGTCGGTGATGTTGACAGTAGCGCCGTAGTAGTCATCGGCATTTTCTGTTGGCCACGTTTGTCCATTCTTCGGAGTTGGTGACACATTACTCATACGGCAACCACCGAAGAGAGACTGAATGAAGATGTCTGGGGAGTCGATAGTGATACTAAGGCCACGAGGTGTGTAGTTGGAGTTGGAACCGTCGGCATTGTTCTCTACGCCAGATGTCGAACCAGCCTCTCCGTCTTTCGTAGCGGCTTTACCATCAGAATTATAATAGGTCATATCACCCATGTTACCACCCGAATATACATTCTCCAATCGTCCCTTAGCCAGATTCCATGTTGGCTGAATGTCCATAGTGGCGAGATTGTTACCGCCAAAGAGGTTCATCACATGGAATGGGTCCATGATCAGACGAGTGCCATCCCACTTATAACCTCTCTTCATACCATTGAAGAACACATTCTGCATGATATACTTCTGGTAGTCAGTAAACTCTACATTTGCATAGGTGTTACCCTCAGCATTAGCAAAGATACAAGTTTTCTCTGTAACGGTAGCCATATTTCCACCACCAAAGGCATTGAGCGTAGAGCCGCCACCAATCTCCAAAAGTGCGCGTGCTACCTCAGGCTTTTTGCCATCTTGTTCTGTCCAGTTCAAGCCATTACCACCAGCGTATGCACTACCCACGAGAGGGAAACCACGTTCAGCATCATTGTCGGTCGATACTTCCACGTAGGTATTGAATGTCTCATCATTCGCAAGTGTTACTTCACTACGTTTTGCATATCCATTCCATTTCTCCTTAGTAAATGCAATAGGCATAGTACCTTTGATCGTACCAGCAATATCGTTTCCACCATAAAGGTTACAAACGATAAGGTGGTTGGAATTTGGAGCACCACGATAATATCCATCGTATGCCCATACGTGCGAAGCACCATTGATGTTAGCCTTACGACTACCTCCATACACGTTGAAGAGGAAGCCAGAGGCAAGTTCCACGAAGGTGTTGCCACCAATGTTGCCCTGATAGCTACCGCCATAGAGCGAACCGAGCAAAATACCCTGTGCGCCAGTATCGTAATAGACATTGACGTTTCCATCCACCTCGCCCATGTTTGAACCACCAAAGGCGTTGTAGATATAAGGGAACTTACCGTTCGGATCAGCATCGCCAAGTACAGCATTGTCGATGTTCTTGATACGCAGATAGACATCGCCCATAGAGTGTGTATCAGTACCAAATCCTGCACCGAACACGCTCATTGCGTTGTTACGATCCAAGTCTGCTACCTCTTTATATACCTCCAAGTTATTCTGCTTGCCAAAGAAGGTCTGGTCGGTACATTTAGGTGAGAGCCAGCAACTGTAATCTACCCACGAGTCACCCTCTACGAAGCCTGACATGAAGCAACCGCCATATACGTTTCCGCCATTGGCGTACCTCTTCTCATGATTTGCACTTGCCTCAAAGACCTCAGGCTCAAGGGCGCAGTTCAGTTGAAGGTAGAGCAGGGTACTATCTTTGTTTGCAGTAAAGAGCTTGGCGCGGGTTGTCTCGTCCTCTCTGCCATCCTGACCTTCTTTCTTACGCTCAGTCTCATCAAGAATGATCTTACGTAGACGCATGTGGTTTGGAGTAACCTCAACGTACTCGTCCTC
>DCJC01000068.1:0-258 GCA_002317355.1 Prevotellaceae bacterium UBA1710
GGTGAAGTGTAGGAGCACGGTTCAAGAGAACTGGGTGACCCTTCATCACATTCTCAAGGATATCATAGATGATTGGCTCACGACGGTCAACGATACGCTTAGCTGACTTAACAGTCTTCACGATACCGCGCTCAATGAGCTTGCGGATGATGAATGGCTTGTAAAGCTCTGCAGCCATAAGCTTTGGAAGACCGCACTCGCCCATGTTGAGCTCTGGACCTACAACGATTACAGAACGAGCTGAGTAGTCAACACGCT
>DCJC01000068.1:383-9188 GCA_002317355.1 Prevotellaceae bacterium UBA1710
TACGCTTCTCGTTACGGAGGATTACCTCTGGAGCGTGAATCTCAACGAGTCTCTTAAGACGGTTGTTACGGATGATGACACGACGATAGAGATCGTTCAAGTCAGATGTAGCGAAACGACCACCATCCAGTGGTACGAGCGGACGAAGCTCTGGAGGTGTAACAGGAAGGATCTTGAGAATCATCCACTCTGGACGGTTCACATCCTTGCTTGCACGGAATGCCTCTACAACCTGAAGACGCTTCAAAGCCTCATTCTTACGCTGCTGTGAAGAGTCGTTGTTTGCATTCTCACGGAGCTCAGCTGCAAGTGCATCGAGGTCAAGATTCTGCAGGAGGTAGTAGATAGCCTCTGCACCCATCTTACAAACATACTTGCTTGGATCCTCATCATCGAGATAGTCGTTGTTTGGATCGAGGTAGCTATCAACGATGTTGATGTATTCTTCCTCAGAGATGAGGTCGCCTACATGTGTACCATTAAGATCACCGCTACCGTCTGGTGCCTGTACAGGATGCTTGCCATCCTTACCAGCCATAGGACCTGGCTTGATTACGATGTACTTCTCGTAATAGATAACAGACTCCAGCTTCTTTGTTGGCATACCGAGCAGATAACCAATCTTGTTTGGAAGGCTGCGGAAATACCAGATATGTGCAACAGGTACCACAAGATCAATGTGGCCTGAACGCTCACGACGTACTTTCTTTTCTGTTACCTCAACACCGCATCGGTCACAGACGATACCCTTATAGCGGATGCGCTTGTACTTACCACAGGCACACTCGAAGTCCTTTGTTGGACCGAAGATGCGCTCGCAGAAAAGACCGTCACGCTCTGGCTTGTAGGTACGGTAGTTGATGGTTTCAGGCTTGGTAACCTCACCGAATGAATTCTCCAGGATCTCCTCAGGAGAAGCAAGACCGATAGTGATCTTGGTGAAGTTATTCTTTATTTTTGTATCTTTTTTGAAAGCCATATGTATTTACAATTTGACTATTTACTATTTACAATTTACTTAATCTTACAATCCTTTCAATTGTAAATTAATCAAGCTTAATGCTAAGACCAAGACCGCGGAGTTCATGGAGGAGCACGTTGAGTGACTCTGGAATACCTGGAGTTGGCATTGCATCACCCTTAACGATAGCCTCGTAGCTCTTAGAACGACCTACAACGTCATCAGACTTGATAGTGAGGATCTCCTGAAGCACGTGAGAAGCACCGAATGCCTCGATTGCCCAGACCTCCATCTCTCCGAAACGCTGACCACCGAACTGTGCCTTACCACCGAGTGGCTGCTGAGTGATGAGAGAGTAAGGACCGATTGAACGAGCGTGCATCTTGTCCTCTACCATGTGACCGAGCTTCAAGAAGTATGTGATACCGATTGTAGCTGGCTGGTCGAACATCTCACCTGTCTCACCATCATAAAGGTGTGTAGAGCAGTAGCGTGGGAGACCTGCCTTATCAGTCCACTCGTTAAGGTCATCAAGCTTAGCACCGTCGAAGATAGGTGTAGCGAACTTGATTCCGAGTTTTCTACCAGCAGCACCGAGTACAGCCTCGAAGATCTGACCGAGGTTCATTCGAGAAGGCACACCCAGTGGGTTAAGTACCAAGTCAACTGGACGACCATCCTCAAGGAATGGCATATCCTCCTGACGAACAACCTTAGATACGATACCCTTGTTACCGTGACGACCAGCGAGCTTATCACCTACACCGATCTTACGCTTCTTAGCGATATATACCTTAGCCATTTGCTGAACACCTGATGGGAGGTCATCACCGATAGAGATAGCGAACTTACGACGCTTGAGCTCAGCATCAAGGAGCTTGTACTTGCGGATATAGTTCATGATCAGACGCTGGATAAGCTTATCTGTATGCTCGTCGCCAGTCCAGTTGTTAGACTGAATACCATCGAACTCAAGGTTAGCGATAGCTGGAGCTGTGAACTTGCTACCCTTAGTAATGATCTCAGCACCTGTGTAGTCCTTGACACCCTGAGAAGTCTTGTCCTCAGTAAGAGTCATGAGCTTGTCAACAAGGATTTCCTTGAGATCCTTACCCTTTGCTTCGTATTCCTCATCAATCTTAGCGAGGATAACCTTATCCTGCTTCTTAGACTCACGAGTCTTGATTGCACGAGAGAAGAGCTTCTTATCGATTACGACACCAGAGAGTGATGGGTTAGCCTTCAATGAAGAATCCTTAACGTCACCAGCCTTATCACCGAAGATAGCACGGAGAAGCTTCTCCTCTGGAGATGGATCGCTCTCACCCTTAGGAGAGATCTTACCGATCATGATATCGCCTGGCTCGATACGAGCACCGATACGTACGATACCGTTGTCGTCGAGATCCTTTGTAGCCTCTTCTGATACGTTAGGAATATCAGCTGTGAACTCCTCCATACCACGCTTTGTCTCACGTACCTCGAGTGAGTACTCATCAACGTGTACTGATGTGAGAACGTCCTCACGAACTACGCGCTCGTTGAGTACGATAGCATCCTCATAGTTGTAACCCTTCCAAGGCATGTAAGCAACGAGGAGGTTACGACCAAGAGCGAGCTCACCATTCTCAGTAGCATAACCCTCGGTGAGGATATCACCAGCCTTTACGCGCTGACCCTTCTCACAGATTGGACGAAGGTCGATGGTCATGTTCTGGTTTGTACGGCGGAACTTAGGAATACGGTATTCCTTGATAGCAGGCTCGAAGCTTACGAACTCGTCATCCTCAGTGCGATCGTAGAGGATACGGATTGTAGTAGCATCTACATACTCGATTACACCCTCAGCCTCTGCAGTGATCATAGTACGTGAGTCCTCACATACCTGCTGCTCAAGACCTGTACCAACGATAGGAGCATCATTGTGGAGCAATGGAACTGCCTGACGCATCATGTTACATCCCATCAGCGCACGGTGACCGTCATCATGCTCAAGGAATGGGATAAGACCAGCACTTACAGAAGCAATCTGCTGTGGAGATACGTCCATCAGGTTAACCTCTGAAGGTGGAACAACTGGGAAGTCTGAGTTCTCACGACACTTAACGACCTCACGGATGAAGTTACCGTCGTCCTTAAGTGGAGCATTACCCTGACCGATGATCTGGTCTTCCTCTTCCTCAGCTGTGAGATATACTACGTGATCGTTGTCAAGGTCAACAACTGAATTATTTACCTTACGGTATGGAGTCTCGATGAAGCCGAGGTTATTGATCTGGGCATACATACAGAGAGATGAGATAAGACCGATGTTAGGTCCCTCAGGAGACTCAATTGGACAAAGACGACCGTAGTGAGTATAGTGTACGTCACGAACCTCGAAACCTGCACGCTCACGAGAAAGACCACCAGGACCAAGTGCAGAGAGACGACGCTTGTGTGTCACCTCAGCAAGTGGGTTTGTCTGGTCCATGAACTGAGACAATGGGTTTGTTCCGAAGAAC
This sequence comes from Prevotellaceae bacterium UBA1710, assembly GCA_002317355.1. Lineage (GTDB taxonomy): Bacteria > Bacteroidota > Bacteroidia > Bacteroidales > Bacteroidaceae > Prevotella. The sequence goes on from DCJC01000068.1 coordinate 3,849, forward strand.
GAGTTGATTACGCTTGAGATAGTCTTAGCGTTGATCAGGTCAGTTGGTGTGAAAACCTCATTGTCACGAACGTTCATGCGTTCACGGATAGTGCGGCTCATACGTGCGAGACCGATGCTGAACTGATTAGCCAACTGCTCACCTACTGTGCGTACACGACGGTTAGACAGGTGGTCAATATCATCAACAGTAGCGTTAGAGTTGATAAGGTTGATGAGGTACTTGATGATCTCGATGATATCCTCATGAGTCAATGTACGAACATCAATGCTTGTGTCAAGATTGAGTTTCTTGTTGATTCTGTAACGACCAACCTCACCGAGGTCATAGCGCTTGTCTGAGAAGAAGAGGTTCTGGATAACCTCACGTGCGCTCTGGTCATCAGCAGGATCTGCATTACGCAACTGACGATAGATATATGTAACAGCTTCCTTCTCTGAGTTAGATGGGTCCTTCAGAAGGGTATTGAAGATAATACCGTACTTAGAAGCAGACTCAGCAGTCTTGTGAACAAGGATTGTTCTCTGCTCAGAGTCAAGGATCTGGTCGATGTTGTCCTTAGTGATCTCTGTCTCGCGCTCGAGGATAACCTCGTTACGCTCGATAGATACAACTTCACCTGTATCCTCATCTACAAAGTCCTCATTCCAAGACTTCAATACACGAGCAGCGAGAGAGCGACCAAGACAAGCCTGAAGATTCTTCTTGTTAACCTTAACCTCCTCTGCGAGATCAAAGAGCTCAAGAATCTGCTTATCACTCTCATAACCGATGGCACGGAGAAGAGTTGTTACAGGCAGCTTCTTCTTACGGTCGATGTAAGCGAACATAACATTGTTGATGTCAGTTGCGAACTCAATCCAAGAACCCTTGAATGGGATGATACGTGCAGAATAGAGCACAGTACCATTAGCATGTGTACCCTGACCGAAGAATACACCTGGAGAACGGTGGAGCTGTGATACAACTACACGCTCAGCACCATTGATAACGAAAGTACCGTTAGAAGTCATGTAAGGGATAGTTCCGAGGAACACATCAGAAGTGATGGTCTCGAAATCCTCATGCTCTGGGTCAGTACAGAACAGCTTCATCTTTGCCTTCATAGGCACGCTGTATGTCAGACCTCTCTCAAGGCACTCCTCGATAGTATAGCGAGGTGGATCAATGTAGTAGTCCAGGAACTCCAGGACGAAGTTATTACGAGTGTCTGTGATAGGGAAGTTCTCAGCGAACACCTTGTACAGACCATCATTCTTACGATCCTCAGGTGGAGTATCCAACTGAAGGAAGTCGCGGAATGACTGGAGCTGCACATCAAGGAAATCCGGATATGGCATCGGATTCTTGACGCGAGCGAAGTTTACTCTTTTTTCGACTTTTGCTGCCATTAATTAATGAATTCTAAATATATATATATTGTTATTATTTGTTTCCTTCCTAATAGTCTCTCACAGGATATCCTCCCTCTACCACACTATTAAGACAACAAAAAGGTTAAGACCCACCTACTTAGTAGATCTTAACCAGTTTGTTTTTTATAAAGATTGGCTGCTAAATTATCTAGGAATTCCAGAAAATCTAGATAATCCAGAAAAGCTAGAAATTAATTTAGCAAGTCAGAGCGATATTACTTGAGCTCTACCTTTGCACCAGCCTCCTCGATTGCCTTCTTAAGGTTCTCAGCCTCTGCCTTTGACATACCCTCCTTGATTGTAGAAGGAGCACCGTCAACGAGATCCTTAGCTTCCTTAAGACCGAGACCACAAGCCTCCTTAACAGCCTTTACAACAGCGAGCTTAGCGCCACCTACCTCAGCGAGAACAACGTCGAATGAGTCCTTCTCCTCAGCAGCAGCCTCACCAGCAGCAGCTGGACCTGCAGCAACAGCAACAGCTGCAGTAGCTGGCTCAATACCATACTCGTCCTTGAGGACCTGTGCGAGTTCATTTACTTCCTTAACTGTGAGGTTTACGAGTTCCTCAGCAATAGCTTTAATATCTGCCATTTTATTTAAAATTTTTTATTTGTTTATACTTTTGTTTTTGTTATGTTTCCGGAGAATCCGGTAAGCCGGTATATCCGGTAGTTCCGGTAGAACCGGGAAAAATTTATTCTGCCTTCTTTGACATTGTCTCGAGGAGACCGTGGATCTTGCCACCAGCAGAACCCTGGAGTGCAGAGATAACGTTCTTTGCAGGAGACTGAAGAAGAGCAACGATGTCTGCGATAACCTCGTTCTTGCTCTTGATAGCAGCAAGCTGTGAGAGATTTTCAGCACCAACGAATACCATTTCCTCAGCGTAAGCAGCCTTAAGAGTTGGATTTGCATCCTTGTAATCCTTGAGGAGCTTAGCAGGTACATTAGCAGTCTGACAGAACATCAGAGCTGTAGTACCCTTGAGAGTATCGTAAAGAGCAGAGAAATCTACATCAGATGCATCAAAAGCCTTGCGCAGAAGCTTGTTCTTTGCAACAACGAGTTTAATCTCGCTCTTGAAACACTTACGGCGAAGATCGCTTGTGTCAGCAGCATTCAAACCTGTCAAGTCAACGAGGTAGAAATGTGGATACTGCTTCAACAGGTCACCAAGCTCGGTGATGATAGTATCTTTTACTTCTTTTTTCATTTTACAAAACTTTTAGAGTTACTCGGCTGATTTAGGATCAATCTTGATACCCTTACTCATAGTGCTTGAAATAAAGATACTCTTGATGTATGTGCCCTTTGCAGCAGCTGGCTTGAGCTTGTTAACAGTAGAGATGAACTCCTTAGCGTTACCAAAGATCTGCTCTGCTGTCATTGAAACCTTACCGATTGATGTGTGGATGATACCAGTCTTATCAACCTTGAAGTCAATCTTACCCTGCTTAACCTCCTTAACAGCCTGTGAAATGTTCATTGTAACAGTACCGCTCTTTGGGTTAGGCATGAGGCCACGAGGACCGAGGATACGACCGATAGGACCGATCTTACCCATGCAAGAAGGCATAGTGATAATGACATCGATGTCAGTCCAACCACCCTTGATCTTGTCGATGTACTCATCAAGACCAACATAGTCAGCACCAGCTTCCTTAGCAGCTGCCTCCTGATCAGGAGTACAGAGTGCGAGCACACGAGTAACCTTACCAGTTCCGTTTGGAAGTGACACAACGCCACGAACCATCTGGTTAGCCTTACGAGGATCAACACCAAGACGAACGTCAACGTCAACAGATGCGTCGAACTTAGTAGTTGTGATCTCCTTAACGAGTGCTGCAGCCTCAGCAAGAGTATAAGCCTTGTTAGCCTCTACCTTACCAGCAACTGCCTTTTGATTTTTTGTCAATTTACTCATTTTCTTTGAAGTTTTTTCGGTACAAACGACTTTTACGTCTCCCGGAAATTGTAATTACTTAAGCAGGAAAATCTCCTTTTACAGTGATACCCATACTACGTGCGGTACCAGCGATGAGACGCATTGCAGCCTCTACTGTGAAACAGTTAAGGTCAGGCATCTTGTCCTCCGCGATTGTCTTGATCTGATCCCAAGTTACCTCAGCAACCTTCTTACGGTTAGGTGTTGAAGAACCTGACTTGATCTTAGCAATCTCCTTGAGCTGTACAGCTGCAGGTGGAGTCTTGATCTCAAAGCTGTATGATTTGTCAGCATAGTAAGAGATAACAACAGGAAGAACCTTACCTGCCTTATCCTGGGTACGGGCATTGAACTCCTTACAGAATCCCATAATATTGATACCCTTAGAACCCAGTGCAGGTCCTACTGGAGGTGAAGGATTCGCAGCGCCGCCTTTAATCTGTAACTTGATAAATCCAGCAACTTCTTTAGCCATTTTTGTTAATATTAAAAATTGATTTTGAATATATAAGTTAGCCTAAATACTGTCATGTTTCCCGTAACTTGAAAACAATCGGGAACTTAAGCCTCCTTCTCAACTTGCATAAAACCGAGCTCCAAAGGTGTTTTACGACCGAAGATCTTAACCATCACCTTCAGCTTACGCTTCTCTATATTCACCTCTTCGATGATACCAGAGAAACCACTGAATGGACCATCAGTTACCTTCACAGTCTCGTCAACCATGTATGGGATATCAACTTCCTCTATGAGCACAGTCTCTTCGGCTGTACCAAGCATCTTGTTGATGTCAGATTGACGAACAGGTGTAGGATCATCCAAACCACCAAGGAAACCGAGGCAATTAGGCATGAAGCGCAAAGTGTGAGCCATATCTCCAATGAGATTTGCCTCAACAAAAACGTATCCAGGAAGAGCTACTTTCTCTTTCACCACACGCTTACCATTACGCAAAGCAGCATGCTTCTCAACAGGAAGGAGTATCTGGCTTACATTAGCACGAAGGAAGTCATTGTGACTCATCTCCTTCTCGATGTATTCCTTAAGTTTTTGTTCCTTTCCGCTGACAGCACGCATCACGTACCATTTCATTCCTTTTTCAGCCATGATTGTCCTTAAAAAGTTAGTTAGGATAAATTGTACTCATGACAAATCTGAAGACTGAGTCCATACCGAACACAACAACTGCGATGAAAAGGGAAGCAGATAATACAACCATCGCAGAATGAGTCAATTCAGATCTTGTTGGCCAAGATGTTTTATGCGCAAGCTCATCGTAACAAGCTTTGCAATAATTTACTATCTTATTCATATTATCTTTCTATTAGCACGAGAGGCAGGAATCGAACCCACATTGACGGTTTTGGAGACCGCTCTCCTACCATTGGAGGACTCTCGTAGGTGATTCCCGACCCGAAGATCGGGAATCTATATCTGATTTTTAAATCTTCAGAATGATTAGGTCAAGGAATTAATCCTCGAATACCTCAGTGATCTGGCCTGAACCTACTGTACGACCACCCTCACGGATAGCGAAGCGGAGACCTGCGTTGAGAGCAACAGCGTAGATAAGCTCTACATTGATCTCTACGTTATCACCAGGCATTACCATCTCAACACCTGCTGGGAGAGAGATCTCACCAGTACAGTCCATTGTGCGGAGATAGAACTGTGGACGATACTTGTTACCGAATGGAGTGTGACGACCACCCTCTTCCTTCTTAAGAACGTAGATAGAAGCCTTGAACTTCTTGAATGGCTTGATCTGTCCTGGGTGACAGAGAACCATACCACGCTTGATCTCAGCCTTATCGATACCACGGAGGAGAAGACCTACGTTATCACCAGCCTGACCCTCATCAAGGATCTTACGGAACATCTCAACACCTGTTACAACAGACTTCTTATCCTCACCGAGACCGAGAAGCTCAACCTCGTCACCTACGTGGATCTTACCAGTCTCGATACGACCAGTAGC
>DCJC01000068.1:9245-9509 GCA_002317355.1 Prevotellaceae bacterium UBA1710
CTGGCATAAGGAATGGCTTATCGAGGTCACGTGGAGGATCCTGGATCCATGTATCACAAGCGTCCATAAGCTCCATTACCTTGTCCTCCCACTCAGCAACACCGTTGAGAGCACCAAGAGCAGAACCACGGATGATAGGTGTGTTGTCACCATCAAACTCGTACTGTGAAAGAAGGTCACGCATGTCCATCTCAACGAGCTCGAGCATTTCCTCATCGTCAACCATATCACACTTGTTAAGGAATACAACAAGACGTGGTACGT
>DCJC01000068.1:9629-19621 GCA_002317355.1 Prevotellaceae bacterium UBA1710
TTTACATAGTCAGCGTGTCCTGGACAGTCAACGTGAGCGTAGTGACGGTTTGCAGTCTGATACTCAACGTGAGCTGTGTTGATAGTGATACCGCGCTCCTTCTCCTCAGGTGCGTTGTCGATCTGATCAAAAGACTTTACCTCAGAGAGACCCTTCTTAGCAAGAACGGTTGTGATAGCTGCAGTCAAAGTTGTCTTACCGTGGTCAACGTGACCGATGGTACCAATGTTTACGTGGACTTTGTCACGTACAAAATTTTCTTTTGCCATTGCTTTAAATTTTTATTATTATTTTTTCGATATTGTCTAGTTTAGACTCCTCGCTTTTATTTACGCCAATTCCCCTTGGCGAATGAAGCCATGAGGTTGAGATGATGAGCTGTAACTGAGAGTTGAACTCAGGACCTCTTCCTTACCAAGGAAGTGCTCTACCACTGAGCTATTACAGCAAGTGGAGCGGAAAACGGGGCTCAAACCCGCGACCCCCAGCTTGGAAGGCTAGTGCTCTATCAACTGAGCTATTTCCGCATTGAGTTTCGAAGAAAAAACGCGAGAATAAGTAATCCTATGCTCGCGTCATCCTTAGAGTGGGTGGTGATGGATTCGAACCACCGAAGGTAAAAACCAGCAGATTTACAGTCTGCCCCATTTGGCCACTCTGGTAACCACCCTCAAAAATATATGCGTCCCTTTGCTTCTGAACCTTACTCCCAATTTCTTAGGAGAGCCTCTTGTCGGATTCGAACCAACGACCCCGAGATTACAAATCACGTGCTCTGGCCAACTGAGCTAAAGAGGCATGTCCGAGTGTCAAAATTAACACCTTAGAAAGGACTGATTTTTGATTTCGGATGCAAAGGTACGCATAATTTTTTAAATCACCAAACTTTTCGCGAAGTTTTTTAATGATTTCTTGCTTTTTCTTTAATTTTTGCCAATTTAACCTTGAGAGCATCTACGCATAGATCTACGCCTTCTTCAAACGTGTCACATGTCTTCTCTACGAAAACCGGAGCTCCAGGTATGCCTACATTCATACTTACATGCTTATTCAAAGCGGTAGCAGGCTTGACAACCTTAAGTTGCACCTCAACTTTCTGTATATCATCGTAAGACTTTGAGAGTTTCTCTACTTTCTTGTTGACAAACTCCTGTAATTTCTCTTGTGCGTCGAAATTGACTGCCTGAATTTTAATTTCCATGGTTAACTTGTGTTTTAAAAGTTAGACATCAGCTCTTGGATGAGCTTTCTTGTAAATTCTCTTTAGATCCTCGAAGGTTACGTGTGTATAAACCTCAGTCGTTGCTATGCTTTCGTGACCGAGCAGTTTCTGGACACTACCTAACTGCGCATCATGATTTAGCATTGATGTTGCAAAAGAGTGACGAAGCACATGAGGCGAGCGTTTCTTCATTGATGTGACTAAGGAGAGATACTTGCGAACCGTGGAATATACCCACGCCTCATTCACTCTATGTCCTTTGTCGTTTACAAAGAAAGCGTCATTCTCACGCTGTGATATATGCTCATCTCGCATCTCGATATAAGCATGCAAGCTTTCTGAGAGTTCACTTGTCATTGGCATCAGGCGCTGTTTGCGTCTCTTACCCGTTATCTTTATCTCATTATTTATGAAATTGACATCCGAGTCGTTCATGCCAACGGCTTCTGCTCTTCGCATTCCAGTTGAATATAATAATAATAATAATGTACGCGAACGCACGTCATTAAAGTTATTCATATCCCACTGTAAGCCATCAAGCAACCTTTCTGCTTCCGATTCCTTAAGGAACATCGGCAGGGGCTTCTGCTTCTTAGGTCCTGTAACCAGATGCGCTGGATCCTTATCCACCAGTTTCGTCTTCAAGGCGAATCGGTACATGGATTTCACAGCACTAAGCTGTTTGCAGACATAGGTCGCTTTCTGACCTTGTTCCATCAAACTGCCCACCCAGTCGCGTACCACATCAGCATCGGCTGTTTCAAGGGTCTGACCATCGAGCGAGGCAACGAACTTCGAGAAGTTCATCAGCGCATCGCGATATGTTGCAACGGTAAGAGGTGAAGCCACCCGTTCCGTTTCCAAATATCTGAGGAAATCATCGATAATCATGGTGCGAATTTACTAATTAAAATTCAGTCCACCAAATAATTTAACAGATTTTTTAAATTATTCTTCGTTCTGACGCAACTGCTGTACATAGATTGCGTGCTCCATCTTGAGGCGCTTGAGTACAGAAGGCTTGTTGAACTGCTGACGAGAGCGGAGCTCCTTAACGACACCAGTCTTCTCAAACTTTCTCTTAAACTTCTTCAGCGCGCGCTCGATGTTCTCGCCTTCTTTTACGGGTACAATGATCATTTTGTTTTGTTTTTAAATTTAATAATGTATTTGATAAAAATTATATAATGCCACGGACTTTGTTTTAAGCTAACTTTACAAAAATTCCGAAAGCGGGTGCAAAATTACACATTTTCAGCGAGATAGACAAATAATTTTAGTAAAAATGCACATATTTTGGCTCGAATCGGTGTTTTCTGCGCAAAAAAATGCTGTTTTTCATATATTTTGTGTAATTTTGCCACCAAATTACAATTGCATAGAACGTATAAAAACAACTTATAAAACCAAAAAAACTAATCATGCAAATTACAAAAGTAATTCTTTCTGTTATTCTTGGTGCAATAGCAGCTACAAACTGCTTTGCACAGAGATCAACTATCAATGATGCTCGCGACGCACAGGCGCAGAAGCAAGGCTACTACTCAGAACCCTACGGATTCATTCAGGTACAAGGCGGTCTCAACACTACCCTTTCGCCAGGCAACGTGATGAAGCCAACATTCAGCCTGGCAGGTGGTTATATGTTTACCCCAAGTGTCGGACTTCGCCTTCACGCTAACGGTCTGACATCAAAGAACGGTTTCCATAGCATTGGTGACAAGTATCAGTTCAAGTATATCAATACAAATATCGACCTCATGGTCAACCTCACCAATATCGGCAACAGCCCTGAGGGCCTCTTCAATCTCTATCTCGTAGCTGGTACAGGTCTTGCTTATTGCTGGAACAATGACGAGTTTGCAGTTATCGCAAACAAAGGCGTCATCAAGGAGGATATCAGCAACGCATGGATCACAAACGCTCACAAAGATCTCTTCAGCCACAACATCCGTGCTGGTCTTCTCTTCGATTTCAACATCTCAAAGAATTTCTCTGTAGGTGCTGAGTTCGACCTCAACAATCTCAGCGATCGCTTCAACTCTAAGTACAACGATGCTTGCGACTGGATGGCTACAGGCCAGCTCTCTGTGACCTACAAGTTTGGATTCAAGGAATACAAGGGACGCGTTCTCCCAACTCCAGTAAAGGAGAAGAAGGTTGAGAAGAAGGTAGAGAAGAAGGAAGAGCCAAAGCCTGTTGTAGTAGAAGAGCCAAAGTACGAGACTCGTATCGACACAATCTGGTATGAAGATGTTACTTACAAAACCATTCCTGTTGAGGAGAAGATTGAGCGCAACGTACACTACAAGCTTCGCCAGAGCGACTCTATCTCAACATCTATGTTCAAGGAGATTGCACAGTTCGTAGAGACTCACAAGGATTGCAAGGTCAACATCAAAGCTTATGCCGACAAGGGCACAGGTAATGCAAAGCTCAACATGAAATACTCTCAGCAGCGTGCAGAGGGCGTAAAGAAGGAACTCGTTGACAAGGGTGTACCTGCAAACATCATCACAATGGAATGGTTTGGTGATACCGTTCAGCCATACGCAACCAACGATGAGAACCGTGTAGCTATCACCACAGCCGTGGGTATGGGTGAAAAGAAAGAAAAAGTCGTAACAAAAAAATTCAGGACTAAGACAAAACAAGTCCGCGTCAAATAAAAGCATTATGAGCACAGCCAATAAAGGTTGTGCTCATTTTTTCGTTATTTTGTCTTTTCACGGTGGCTCGGCTGGGTGAGTGCTCATTTTTATCGGGAAGCCCTAAAGGCTTACCAGGAAAAAGGAGAACTCGCATCAGCCAGGGATTTGCCACAAGCAAAGACCTAAAAGAGACACCATGAAAAGTATTTTGCTCTATTACCTATTTGTGGGTTTTCCCCCATGTTTTTTCCACTGAGCCGGATTATGCTGTCGCTGGAAAATGCCTGATGAACCATTTTTTATGTCTGAAACAATGTCCGTTTACTGAAATAATGTTAATATCAGCCACAGGTTGGAAAAAACTCGTTATTTTTATGAAAATTCCTTTTTGTTATCTAAATTATATTTGTAATTTTGCATCAGAAACCTATAGCATAGGTGTCGGATAACGTTTATTCAAGATAATTCATTCATAAAATCAACAAACAAATGAAAAAACTTTTTTCTTATCTCATGATCTTTGCATGCCTTCTCGGTACTGCAGTTGTAACTTCATGTGGAAGTGATGATGACAAAGAGGTAACACTCGAGACTCCTAAGTTCGAGTCAGATGCTGCCCTCTATAGAATTGAAACTAACGATGCGAAGATTGCATACATCGAACTCACTTCAGCAGGCAATTACTACATTGAGTATCTCACTATGGTAAAGGGTAAGGCTGCTTCACTCAACGTAAACGAAGTTCAGGTACCTCTCCCATTCGCTTCAAGCAGACTCGCAACTCGTGCTTCTATAGATAACTTCGAGTATGGTACTTTCAAGAAGAATGAGGATGGCAGCTTCGAGCTTGATGGCAAGGGAACCCTCACAATCGAGACTGCTGGTGGTAGCAAGTACACTATCACCATCACCATCAACGGCAAGGAAAAGAAATACACTGGCACAAGAGAGCCTAAAATCTACAACACAGCAACTGTAAGCAAGATCTGCCGTTCATGGAAAATGAAGAAGGTTTACATCAACTGGGATGTTAAAGTCATGGGTATCACTAACCATATCAGTGAAGAGGCAAGCAGCTATAAAGATCTCATGAACAAACTCAACAAATATGCTGGAAGTAATTATACAGAATCTATTGAGGAAATTGACTACATCACCTTCAACACCTCTGGTTCATACGTTGTAAAGACAGCATCTTCAATCGAGCGCAGCTACTGGAAGTGGAATGAGAGCAAGAGCACACTTTATCTTAGCAACGATTCAAACATCGGTCTCGTTGTGTCTTTCTCAGGCAAGAGAATGAAGATGGAATACACAATGGATGCAGACATGAAGGGAGAGAAGGGCGAAGAAGCTTCTACCTCAATGTCATTGGGCTACGAGTTCGAAGAGACTCTCGTTAGATAAACTCCAAATATTCAATAAATACAAAAGGGATGCTTCACGGCATCCCTTTTTCTATTTTTCCACATCGCCATGATTCCCAAATGTCTCATATCGACTTCCAATACATTCACGCTTCAACACCGTTTCATCTCCGATTAAATTGCAATTTAATGGGAGTTCAATCGGACTTTAATCGGAGTTTAATGGGACTTTGAGCAAGACATCTTAAAAAGCACGACCTCTTATCAAAGACATAAAGGCACAGAACAAACTCCGAGTTACGCAGATAGAATTGTTCGATTTTCCCGTATCCACAAACATGACTCAATTCCATCATCGGCTATGAATCACAATATGGAATATATCCTTTTCTGTTTAATTTAATCTCTTTAAACTATAACAAGTAGATTAATTGAGCAAAACGAAGACTTTCGACTTAAAAAAGATTAAAACTAACTACACATTAGATTGTTTTTGTAAGATTATAGCTATATTTGCCAACGAAAAGCAAGTGAATACTATTATTAACAAATGTAACTAATCATATATAATCATGAAGAAAACAACATTACCCGTACTCGCTATGGCAATATTGTTGCCTATGAGCGTTTCTGCACAAAACCAAACTACTACAAGTAATTCTGAAGTTGGCATTGCCACAATCACTCCCGTGTCCAACGAAGAAATCATATACTATGACTACAACTGGAAAGGGGTACCGTCGGCTGAATATGCCACATACATCCGTAAGATAATACGTTACGCTGACCCTAACTACCATACACGTTACAAGGACTCATACAAGGATGGAGGCGTTTGTGGCAAAGGCACTCTTGTCGCAGCAGATAAATATGATGACACCAAGACCATCTACCTTGAAGGTAAGAAGATGAGAAAGGATGGCTCACTTGAGATGACCTTCACCATGGCCGATGGCAAGAAGCGTTTCGTGACCTATAATGACGATGGCTCAAGATGCCTTGAGGGCATGATGGTGGGCGACAAGTACGAAGGTGCCATAAGGGAGTATCTCAACGATGGTCAGGCTTGGATCGAAAAGTTCTACGTCCACGGAGAATTGGATACCTCCAAGTCTGAATACATCTCCAACACCATTTATGGCGATATGGCCCACTATAGCCTTTCCACTAATCAGCAGATAGGTATGGAATCACCTGATGCAAGCGACTATAAGGAAGAGTTTGAAGACGGCATGCGCTGGACTGTAGTAAGAAAGAATGGTATAGAGATTGCCATTTGTGCCGATCATGCCCGCGACTATGGTGGCAAGCAGGGATTTCTTGCTGCAAGCATAGCCAGGGAATTAAGAGGCGATAATGGCAAGAAGGAATACACTCGCGTATCGGTATTCATCAAGAATAATACTACCCAAAGCATAAAGTTCGACCCATCACAGATTGAGTCAAAGGGTATCGTAAAGAAAAAACCAAAAGACATCAACTGGCTTTCTTTTACTGATTTCACAAAGAGCATGGATAAAGCTCAACGTAACGCCCTCGCCATCACAAAGATAGACATGGAACATGAGGCAAAGAATATGGCTACCACATCACGAACAAGTAATGAAACCTCTACCGATGTTCATCGCGAGAACGAGACAAGCCATACCACAACAAAGGGACATTCAACAAAAATAGATAAGCACATCAACGAGAGGGATGTGCATGTAGAGAACAGAGACTACCACGAAACTGTGGATGCCGAACAATACGCAAGAAATATGGAAGTGGCTCGTGAAGAAATTGCACGCTATAGTGATGAACTGCAGATTGTGAACGAATCAAAGCGTCAGGCGTATCTACAGCCTGTTCAGATCAACCCATTCCAGAGCTATTCAGGTTTTATTTATACTCGCGAACTGAAATATAAGCAGATAGAATATAACATTGTTATCAATGGCATCACCTATCCTTTCTCCATAAATGTGAGTGACACACATAGCTGATAGTTTACGTACTTTCGCCCAATCTTTACACAACTTCAATCCATATCTCATTATGGATTGAAGTTGTTTGCTATATAGACCTAACGACAAAAGCATAAGAGCAAAGAAAGGTTCAGCGGAAAAATCATGGAGACACATTAATTGTGAGATAAAGATACTTTTCGCTATGACTATTTTTTGAAGAAATTACGTTACTGCTGTTGCGAAAAATTTTGCCAAAACAGTGTTATTTCACTGAGAATAAGAACATTACAGCATGTTATTCATTTTTTGATTTGATTTTCGCTTCGCGAGAACGTGAATTACCGAAAATTGCCCGTAAATTTTATCGAAAATTGAAAATCAGGGCGTTACAAGATAATTTACAAATAAATTTGCGGGTCATTCACGGACATTTACGTGCGCCGCAGGCAAAAAACAAATTATCACATCAGTACTAAAATTACGTGATGAATTAGGAGAAACAAGAATAAATGTTTATTATTGCAAGTAGGTAAAATTTTAGATCTTTTGCTATGTCAATACATCACCAATCCATCTCCAATTCGGAATTGGCGCTGAATTGGACTTCGATTGGACTTGAACTGGAACTGGATTGGAGCTGCTTCAGAGGAAAGTCGGGGCTCTCCTGACCTCCATTAAAGGGAGGAATAACAACTACAAAAGAAACGCCTGCAAATTTTCAACAAAACTATGTGCAGAGTTTCTCAAAAAAAAATTGCGATTTTCCCGTCACTCCGTCACACTCGCTGATAATCAATACGTTAGGTGGTGACGGAAGCTTTTTCTTCCGTCACCATTCCGTCACAAGCGTGACGGTAATGTGACGGTAATGTGACGGAATAATTTTAAATCGTCACGCCTAATCGCCTGATACTCAATGAGTGTGACGGAGTGACGGAAAAATCGTGAAAAACTTTTTTCTTATCACCCGAAATACTTTCCTAAAAAAATCATAGTAATTTGGATGTGTGAGAAATTGTTCGTATCTTTGCCACGAATTTACAAAAGAAAGGAATTGTCATGGATTTATCCACAAAACGGATCTCCAACCAGGCAGAGATTGCTGCTTTCAACAAGAGGGAACTGCATGATTACCGCGAGAGCCAAAAGGATTTCTGGGATCTTAATAGCGTCATAGAGACTGCCGAGAAGAAAGGCATGAAGAAGGGACTTGAGGAAGGTGAGAAGAAAGGCATGAAGAAGGGTATAAAGAAAGGGCGTGCTGAAGGAGAAGCGATTGGCATGCAAAAAGGAGAGCACAACAAGGCACTTGATATTGCACGTAATCTCAAGTCTTTCGGTATGCCGATAAATCAGATCATTGCAATGACAGGACTTTCCGAAGACGATATCAATGCCTTATAGTTTCTGCTACTATAATAAGGACTAGATAAAGATTATCACTTGCAATCAAAGGATATTGGAATCCAGTACCCCCTGTTAAATACTTGTTATACATATAATTCAGCATAGATTTATACGTTTCATTTCACAAAAAACAAGAAAAATCGCACGTTTTGTAATTTTTTTCTTATTTTATTATTGTTTTAAAACATAATTTTATATATTTGCATCGTCTAATTATTAGACACTACATAATTTAAAAGCGTCATCGATGCTTTGTCTATTGACTGAATGAAACCTAGGAAATTTCAAGCAGAAGATCAAAGACAACGCAAGAAGTGAATGCTACGGGTATGCAATAATTGTATCCCTAAGTGTGCATTGAGGGTTAATATGCCCTCACGCACACTCTTAGGGTATTGCAGATACAAACGTGGGCAGACACTCTATTCGTCTATCTTCTCTGGCTTTCCTAGGGCCACATTCAGCAGACGAGTAGAGTTGGAGGCCCACGCTTTTTGTTATGTGGTAATGAGAATTACACTTATACATCCATCCTCGGGTATCAATGGAAACACAATCTAATTTAATTGGCTTATGGCAATAACTAACAAGGAAGCAGAAATTCTTGCTGAAACTTGGGGAGACAAACCATGCACCCATCCTTCATTTGAAAAAGAATTTTTCGTAGGAGAAATAAATGGACAAGAAGAATCCATGAAAACTGGAGACTACATTTGTACTCAATGCGGAAGAGTTTTCACTCGTAAAGAAAAGGAAGAAATAGAGGAGAAACGAATGCACTCAGATTCATGAGTACATGGGAAAAAATCTATATCAAATAAGAGTAAAAACATTATTAACCAAATGTAAACAAAGTAGCCGATACCTACACGACCAGCATCAACAACAGAAATCATATCGGCAATTCTTTGTTTACTTTTAACTATTACCAATTATGAGAAATCTTTTATACAATTTTTTCATCCTTTGCCTATTTATGGCGAGCAGCGAATTTGTTTTTGCGAATGACATTCCTAATAACACAATTTACTACACAACTACTGATGGAAAAACAATAGGATCATCATTATTTGTTTGCGGTGAACTCTACGTCAGCAACACCTACGAGAATGGCCAAGGCATTCTTACATACGCAGGAGACATCACATCTATTGAAAAAAACACATTTAGCAATAACCATAATCTTTTAAGCATCACCATTCCCAATAGTGTAAAAAGTATAGGGCAGTCAGCATTTGCCGGTTGCGAGGAACTTACAAGTATTGACATTTCTGAGAATGTTACTACTATTGGCAGTTATGCTTTCGATAGATGTAGAAGCCTTACAAGTATTGTTATCCCCAAAAATGTTACTACTATTGGCAGTTATGTTTTCAATGGATGTACAAGCCTTACA
>DCJC01000068.1:19715-55555 GCA_002317355.1 Prevotellaceae bacterium UBA1710
ATGTTACGAGTATTGAAGAACGTGCATTTGCGAGTTGCACAAATCTTACAAGCATAAAAGTCGATCCGAGCAATACAATATATGACAGTCGAGATAACTGCAATGCGATCATTGAAACTTCAATAAATGAACTTTCTATTGGCTGTAAAAACACGGTCATTCCCAATACTATAAAAAGCATTGGAAATAATGCATTTTATTCTTGTGGCCTTACTGATATAATCATTCCGAATAGTGTAAAAAGAATAGGAGAAGATGCATTCGCTTATTGTGCTTTAACCAGCATTAATATTCCTAACAGTGTGACCTCTATACAAAATGGAGCATTTTCGTACTGTTATAATCTTACCAATATCACAATACCCAATAGTGTGACATGCATAGAAGAAGGTACGTTTAAGTGGTGCTCGGAACTACAAAACATAGATATTCCTAACAGCATATCATCCATAGAAAAAAAAGCATTCGCAAGTTGCTTGCGTCTTTCAAATATCAACTTATCAAATAGTCTAACAAGGATTGGACAGGAAGCATTTAATGGATGTTCTAGTCTTACAAGTATTACTATACCAAGCAGCATGAAATCAATAGGACTGGATGCATTCTATGGCTGCACAGGCTTAACAACTATAACTTTACCAAGTAGCATAACATCTATAGGATATCGAGCATTCTACGAATGCACGGGCTTAACATCAATCACTATTCCTANNTTCCTAATTCCGTGACAAGTATTGGTAATTCTTCCTTTTATGGTTGTTCAAACCTAACCAATATAACCATACAAAATAACGTGGAAACTATTGGGCATTATGCATTTGATGGATGCTCAAAACTTACATCAATAACTTGTTTTGCACTAACTCCACCAAATGTAGGAAATAACGTTTTCAAAAAACACGGGATGCTTCATGTCCTTCCTGGATGTAAGAATGCATATGAAAATGCAAAAGAATGGATGAAATTTACAATCGTAGAAGATGCCATAACAACAGATATTACACAAATCAAGAACGAATCTGTTAAGAACAACATCATTTATGACATACAAGGCCATCAATTATATGGTAAACCTTCACATGGGTTTTATATCAAAAACGGGAAGAAGTATACCAGATAATCTACAACTACAATATTCATACAAATAAAAATCATAAACTATGAAAAAAATCAAGTATTTCTTAATGCTCCTACTTGGAGTTGTATTAAGCGTTTCTGTCATTTCTTGCAGTAAAGACGACGATGATGACGCAAAGAGTGGTCCATATGCAGATTCTCCTATATTAGGCAGTTGGGAATATAATGATGGATGGAATAACCCACGTACATACACATTCAAAGCAGATGGTACATTCATCTATAATTCAACTGACTATCATGGTGATCCTATTGTTGAAAGCGGAACATTCCAAACTGACAATAAATCAGTACTTAGATTAGTAACCACTCAAGCTGATAACAAGAAAAATCTCGGAGCAGAAGAATTCCGCATTGAAATTGTGGAAAATGTATATATCAGTATTAGCTACACAAAATACTATAAGAAATAAATAAACATCATCAATATAAGAAACAAAATAAAGTAAAATAACCAAAGGATTACGAAATCCTGCATTCTCTCCTATTCCTCTTATCCTAAGAATAGGAGAGATATTTATATTGGGATGATTCTTTACGAACTACGATGTAAGGGAATCATTTTTTTATACTTAAACAAACAATACAAAAAATCGCAACAACTTCAGAACGAAGCTATTGCGATTTTCTTGCGTTGTCCCATAAGGACTCGAACCTTATCAAACAGAACCAAAACCTGTTGTGCTACCATTACACCATGGGACAATGCCATGCAAATTGATAATTAATAATTGATAATTGATAATTAAATATCAAACAACAATCAACAATTATCCAATTGCGGATGCAAAGGTAATGCTTTTTTCGGACATTACCAAATTTTCCGCTATATTCTTTATTACTTTACTGTAATCAGATAGTAATTTTTCTTTCCGCGCTGAGCAAGGAGATACTTGCCGTCGATGAGGTCTGACTCAGAAACAACCTGATTGAGGTCGCTTACCTTCTCCTTGTTGAGTGATACACCACCACCCTGGATCATCTTACGACACTCACCCTTTGATGGGAAGATAACCTTGTCTTTCTGCTCTTCACTTACAGGTGCTACTGCTGTGAGAACCTCGATGATGCCCTGACCGAGCTGTGACTTCTCAATAGTGAATGAAGGTACACCATCGAATACGTCAAGGAATGTCTGCTCATCAAGCTTCTCAAGACCTTCCTTTGTGCTCTTTCCGAAGAGGATGCCTGAAGCCTCAACAGCCATATCGTAATCCTCCTGAGAGTGAACCATTACGGTTACTTCCTGAGCAAGACGCTTCTGAAGTACACGACGACCTGGATCCTGCTTGTGCTCCTCAATGAGTGCATCGATAACGTCCTTCTCAAGTGATGTGAAGATCTTGATGTACTTCTCTGCATCATCATCGCTCACATTGAGCCAGAACTGATAGAACTTATATGGAGATGTGCGCTTGCGGTCAAGCCAGATGTTACCAGACTCTGTCTTACCGAACTTCTTGCCGTCAGCCTTAGTGATGAGAGGACATGTAAGTGCGTATGCCTCCTGATCGTTACCGAGAGTACGACGGATAAGCTCAGTACCAGTTGTCATGTTACCCCACTGGTCGTTACCACCGAGCTGCATCTTACAGTTCTTCTCCTGATAGAGGTGGAGGAAGTCATAACCCTGAAGGAGCTGGTATGTGAACTCTGTGAAAGAAAGTCCGTCACGAGCCTCACCGTTAAGACGCTTCTGGACAGAGTCCTTAGCCATCATATAGTTTACTGTGATGTGCTTACCAACTGTACGAGCGAAGTCAAGGAATGTGAAGTCCTTCATCCAGTCGTAGTTGTTCACCATCTCAGCAGCATTAGGTCCCTGAGCCTCGAAGTCGAGGAACTTAGATACCTGCTGCTTGATGCACTCCTGATTGTGATAGAGAGTCTCAGCATCAAGGAGGTTACGCTCCTGTGACTTACCTGATGGGTCACCGATCATACCAGTTGCACCACCAACGAGGATGATAGGCTTATGTCCGCAACGCTGGAGGTGACGGAGCATCATGATGCCACAAAGGTGACCTATATGGAGAGAGTCAGCGGTAGGGTCGGTACCGAGATAGGCAGTAACCATCTCCTTCTGGAGAAGTTCCTCTGCACCAGGCATAATCTGGGCGAGCATACCGCGCCATTTGAGTTCTTCTACGAAATTTTTCATATCTAACTATAAATTATCAATTTTCAATTATCAATTGTTCCTAAGGAACAGGATCATAACCCGAACCTCCCCATGGATGACATCTCAGGATGCGCTTTATTCCAAGCCACAATCCCTTGAAAGGTCCATGCTTCACGATAGCCTGACGCATGTATTCAGAGCATGTAGGCGTGAATCTGCATGAAGCAGGAGTATATGGGCTTATGAGATGCTGATACATCCATATAGGTGCAAGAAGCAAAGATGATATTATCTTCTTCATCTTGCAAGTTTCTCTCCCATCCTACGAAGGAGATTTGTTACCTTAGCCTCAACTTCAGCACTATCATGATGCTGATGGTCAAGCCAGATGAATGCCATTGCGAGGTATTTCCCTTCAGGCAACTCAAAGAGGTCGCGATGATGTCTGTAAGCCTCTCGCACCTGACGCTTCACCCTGTTGCGGTCAACAGCATGCTTGAAGCATCGTTTTGGCACGGAGATAAGCATCTGCGCATCAGCAATCTCCTCATTGCTACCTTTGTTTTCCAAAGCCTCATCCTCACGGTCAAGTACCATAAAGACAAGACGGAGAGGGAAGCAGGACATTGATTTGCTTCCTCCTCCGACAAAGAGATGGGCGATGAGCTTACGGCTCACCAGTTTCTCCTTCTTTGGAAACGAAGAACTATTCCTCATTATCTATAAGATACCTGCGGAGAGCACCAGTCATAGATGGATACTTCTCTGTAGGAGCTTCGAGGTCGAGGGTAAGACCAAGATCCTTTACAGCCTTGGCAGTAGCAGGACCGAATGCAGCGATCTTCACCTCGCCAGGTTTCATATTTGGGAAATTCTCATGAAGTGACTTCAAACCAGCAGGAGAGAAGAACACGAGCATGTCATAGTCGAAGTTTGCGATTTCTTCCTCAGTAAAGTTGTTGCTCACGGTGCGATACATATAGCACTCCTTGTGGTCAAGCCCCTTAGAGTCAAGAAGCTTAGTGACTGTATCATTGGCAACATCGCTCAGCGGAACGAGATACTTCTCGGTCTTATGCTTAATCATTGAAGGAATGAGGTCGTCAATCTTACCGGTTGTACCGAAGAACACCTTACGCTTGCGATACTGCACATACTTCTGGATGTAGAGAGCGATAGTCTCTGTTACGCAGAAATACTTAAGGTCTTCTGGAATTGTGACACGTGTTTCCTTAGCGAGTTTGAAGAAGTTGTCGATGGCGTGGCGGGATGTGAATACAATAGCAGTATAGTCAGCAATGTTGACCCTCTGGTCACGGAACTCGCGAGTAGATATCCCTTCCACTTTGATGAACGGACGAAAGACCAGTTCCACATCAAAGTCCTCGGCAATATCATAGTATGGAGATTTGTCGCCTGTAGGCTTTGGTTGTGATATCAGAATCTTCTTTACCATTTCTTAATTCTTTATTGAGATTTTGTTTAATATGTTATCTTCAGTAATTTATCTATAAGCATCAAAATACCCCCTAAAGTTGAGAGGGGTACGATTTCGAGGGTGCAAAAGTACAAAAAAAACTGCAAAAAATACGCTTTCCTTTGAAAAAAGATGCGATATATCTTATAAAAAGACAGCATTTTGATAAATAAGATGACCAAAATGCCACCAAAAAGCAGTATTTCAGTAGGCAATGCAAAGAAGGTATATACCAGCACAAGTGGCAATAACAGCACTCCCTCGAAAGAGGTCAGGAAGAGTCGCGTTCGCAGGGAGACTCCCATCTGATGAGACGAGAAAAACGTCCAGTTTGCCCACCAGCAAAGCATCTCTTTCAAGACAAAGACAGCAAGCACCGAAACAAAGAAAATGCCAAGCAACTGATATGTATCGACAACATAGGTGTCAGTCGTGCTATCTACCAGACAATAGAAACTTGACAGCGAAAGAAGCACTATCGTCTGGAAACAAAGGAAGAACTGATAGTTCACTTCACCAGCAGTTTCCTTCATCTCTGCCGATCCCATTCGCTCAGGATAGAGAAATCCCTTTACCTGAGAGTTTATAAAGCGCATTGAACGCGAAACGACCAAGACAGTAAGCACAAGGAAGGCAAGGAGCATTCCCGTCATCAAGCTGTCATTTGACACCAGATATGGGATTGGGTCTCCGGCAATACCCATTCGTCCACCGTTAAGCTCAGGGTGCATGAGTGAGTCGCTCTGGAAGTACGTCTCCTTATAATATTGCGGAATTGAGACCTCATACACACTCTTTCCCAATTTCTCTCCTGGAAGTCGGAGAGTATCAGGACGAGATGAGTAATGAATCTCATCAGGATGGAAAGCTGCCTGAATAGCAGAATCCTGTTGGGCAGGTGTTGCATCCTTTGGCAAGGTACGAAGTATCTGATACGGATGGCGTAACTTACCAACCGTATTCTGCACTTCCATCAGCATTTCGCCATTTTCCTCAACGGCTACAACAGGCTGCTGTACCTGTGCCTTTATAGAATCGCTTAAATGCAAAATGCCTTCTTGATTTCCTCTACCTTGTCAAGCTTCTCCCATGTGAAGAGCTCAACCTCGATTTCCTTTGTCTCGTGATAGAGACTTGTGAATGTTTTCTTTACCACCTCGTTCTTTCTACCCATGTGACCATAGGCAGCTGTCTCGAGATACATTGGCTGACGAAGCTTCAACTGGCGCTCGATTGCCTTTGGACGAAGGTCGAACATCTCGCCAATCTTCACAGCAATCTCGCTGTCGCTCATCTTCACGTTTGAACGGCCGTATGTGTTCACATAGATGCTTACTGGCTGAGCCACACCGATAGCGTAAGCCACCTGTACGAGCATCTCGTCAGCTACACCTGCTGCAACCATGTTCTTGGCAATATAGCGTGCTGCATAAGCTGCTGAACGGTCAACCTTTGATGAGTCCTTTCCTGAGAAGGCACCACCGCCATGAGCGCCCTTGCCTCCGTATGTGTCAACGATGATCTTACGTCCTGTGAGACCTGTATCTCCATGAGGACCACCGATAACGAACTTACCAGTTGGGTTCACGTGATATGTGATATCGTCATTGAAGAGGGCAAGTACCTTCTCTGAAGTGATCTGAGCCTTAACACGAGGAATGAGGATATTGATTACATCCTCACGAATCTTAGCAAGCATGAGATTGTCGGCATCCTCCTGAGTAGTGATGCTTGGAACACCAGGCTTGATGAAGTCATCGTGCTGAGTAGATACAACGATTGTGTCAATGCGCTGTGGGATGCCCTCGTCGCTGTACTCTACAGTTACCTGCGACTTTGAATCAGGACGGAGATAGGTCATCTCAACACCCTCACGACGGATGTCAGCAAGAGTCTTTACGAGCAGATGACTGAGATCCAAGCTGATTGGCATGTAGTTCTCTGTCTCGTTCACGGCATAGCCGAACATCATACCCTGGTCGCCTGCACCCTGGTTATCCTCCATCTCCTGACGCTCAGCATCAGTAAGGGCAGCCTTCTTGCGATCCACACCACGGTTGATGTCACCGCTCTGCTCATGGATGGCAGTAAGAATACCACAAGAATTGCCATCAAACATATACTCTGCCTTGGTATAGCCTATCTTGTTGATAGTACGGCGAGTGATAGCCTGAAGGTCGATGTACTCTGTAGATGAAACCTCACCCATGATGCAAACCTGACCTGTTGTGCAGAATGACTCAATAGCACAACGGGCATTTTCATCATAAGCCAAGAACTGATCAAGCAGGGCATCACTAATCTGATCGGATACCTTGTCTGGGTGACCTTCTGAAACTGATTCTGAAGAGAATAGATATGACATAATATTTGTACCTTTTTAATTTTTAGGGTGCAAAATTACTACTTTTTTCCCGAATAGCAAAAAGTTTTGACAATTTTTACAAGAATACGCCCAAGAATAGGCAAGTCTAACGAAAAACCCCTGTCAATTCGCATTAAAGAATTGGCAGGGGGATATAGAATTTATAGACACTGGTAATCCACTGTGAGCCTTGAACTTGCTTAAAGTGGGCTGACAACAGTACCATCGCTGGTTTGTTCTATCTTTATAGAATACACCGACAGAAGTTCTGTTGGTATTACTTTCTTATCGTTATACACTATATCCTTAATTCGGATTGAACTTCCACCGATAATATTTTGTTCACCAGAAGACGAAAAAACGAAGTTTACTGACACTGCAGTCTTTTTGCCGTTAATCTCCAGTTCCAAATCAGTTTTGCCTTGCCCTTCTGTTCTGTCTGAATTAAAAGACATGGACTTGGTGTCCGGCAATTCAACAGATAGTCCTACCACTTTACTGTCTTTATAGTTCAAAACCTCAAGTTTTGCCTTCTGTTTTGTAGTTTTCCCAACTACAAACAACTTGTCCTCGGACAAGAGCTTAACATAATCCAGTTCCTTGCCTTCTTGATCTACAATCTGCATATAGAGTGTATTCAAAATAGCAGACGCATGCTGAGGTTCATATTCTTCATCCTTAGAACATGAACAAAATGCTGTTATCATTAACAGCGAACTAACGATTATACTGAGGATTTTCATAATAATCTAAATTGATATACATTATAATATCTTGGTTATAAATCCTCCATATTCACATCCGAACATGCAGATATAAGGAATGGAATTAATGCATAAATTGCTTTTTTCATATTTTTAAGTTTTTAAATAAAAATAACTTTTTTATGTTCACCTACTCTTAATTACAGATTTTCGGTTTCCTCTGTGTTTTCGTCATTGAAATTGAATACGATCTTGGATATTTACCATTCAATATATCAGCGACAAAATACATTATAAGTTTGACGTCAAATTGTTTTTTTGCAAAAACGTATGCAAATTTAATGTTTTTATAGAAAAAAAACAAGAAAACCCCAACATATATAATCAATTTAACATTTATTTCACGAATCTCAATACAAACGGTTGCGTTATATACGATTCGAGCATTTTTTGTATACTCATGTTGGGTCTACAAAAAAGTGAAAATGAATTTTATTTTTCATTTTCACTTTTTCATCCTCTAATCTTTAGTAAACAAACGAACTTCCTCCGAGGAATTCTCGCAACAAGCTTGCTGGTGGAATCTGACTCTCAGAAAGCGGTTTGATATACTTGAGGAACTTAAGCAATCTGTAAGCCTCGTTATATTCAGCAGCCGATTCTGGAACCTGCTCAAGAAGCGGTTCTGCCTGAGTCTTGATGACGGCGAGTTCGAAGAGCATAGCAGTATTGAACATCGCATCAGCATTCTCCTGATAAGGGAAGATCCACTTGTTCTCTCCTGCCCTTACGCTTGGCCAACGACGAATGGTTTCCTGAGCCGAACAACCACGATACTTATAGTCGCGTATTATTCTGCGTAACAGACGGTTATCCGTTGTCGGGATATAGTTGTGATGATCCAGAAGAACCGTTGTGAGGGCAGAAGCATAGACACGGAAAATCTTATCCTGAGGGATGCTTGCCGTGAGCTCCGGATTCAAGGCATGAATACCCTCAATCACAAGCACATCATTTGCCTGCATACGAAGTTTCTTGCCACTCAGCACACTCGTTCCAGTTGGGAAATCATAGCGTGGGAGTTCCACCTCCTCGCCTTTGAAGAGAGCCTCCAACTGCTCGTTGAACAAATCGAGGTTGAGTGCATGGATTGACTCATAGTCATAGTCGCCTTTCTCATCCCTCGGTGTCTTTTCACGATCCACGAAATAGTCATCCAAAGAGATGCCGATAGGGCGAATGCCATTAGTCAGCAACTGAATGCTCAAACGCTTGCAAGTGGTGGTCTTTCCAGAAGAGGAAGGTCCGGCAATAAGAACGAGTTTGATACCTTTACGGGAAGCAATCTCATCTGCTATACGACTTATCTTCTTCTCCTGAAGAGCCTCTGAGAGATTGATGAGTTCTGCGGAATTACCACTTACGATCTCCTGGTTCAGAGCGCCGATAGTGCCTATTCCGAGAATGTTCTGCCATTGGTGATGCTCACGGAAGATGTCGAACATCTTATCCTGACGAACAAATTCTCCAAGTTTTGAAGGGTTTGATACTGATGGGATTCTGAGCAACAATCCATCATAGTATGGCTCAAGTCCGAAGAGCGTCAACTCCTTTGTGTTGGTCAGCATCGAACCATAATAATAATCCTTGTAACCATCTAATTCATAATAGATTGTATAGATCTTACCAATGGTCCTTAGAAGCTCTACCTTTGAGTGAGCGCCCAGCTTTTCAAACATATCAATAGCCTCTTCTGTCAGGCATTCCCTACGGTTGATTGGCAATCCAGCATCAATAATCTCACGCATCCTCTCTCTGATGGCAGAAGCATCATCAGGAGTGACCACATGACCGATTTCCAAATCACAATAATAGCCATTGCTCACAGGGATGTCGATCTTAACACTTCCTTCAGGATAGAGGTCGTGAACGGCCTTGCAGAGCACAAGGAAAAGTGTTCGGGTATAGACTCTCGAACCAGTGGAAGATGTGAGATCCATGAACTCCACTGTCTTGGCATTATAGACACGGAAATGCAGTCCCTCGGTCTTGTTGTTCACCTTTGCACACACAGGAGCCGTGACAAGCCCCAACGATTCTTCCGCATTCAGCATATCATAGATTTCCTGAAGCGTACTTCCAACATCGACCTTCAAGGTCTTACCATTATTCTTGCAACGAATTACGACTTGTTTTATCATATTTGTCTTGTTTTATAGATTATTATTTTTAACTCATGACGTGCGAGCCCCAAAGGGGCGACATCTAAAAGGGCGGTGCGTTAGCGCCGTTTTTCAACATAGAGTATCTATGAGGTCTGAAGGACCGACACCTATTGTATCATCCAGTTTTCAGGTGTCGCACCTACGGCGCTCATCAATCACATATCTTTGTAATAACGGCGCTAACGCACCGCCCTTTTAGGTGTCGGGCTTTCAGCCCTTTATCACCCATAGGAGGACTGAGAACTTTAGTCCGTTAATCCCATACATACCGCTCATCCCAATCAATATCATACGCTTTAAGAAATTCACGGAATTCTTCCTCAAATTTTTTAAGCCTATGATGTTCCTTCTGATTTTGAATGTACGTTTTTACTAAATCCACCTTTGATTGACTGACACTAAACGCCCCATAACCTTCCTGCCACGCAAAGGCCATATTATGTCGTCTATGAAACCATCTGCTTGTATTAGATTTAATCTTCCCTACAACCTCGGAAACAGATAGCTTCTTGTTCAGAACAAACAGAATATGTACATGATTCTCCGTACCGCCCAACTCCAGCAGATAACATCCGTACTCAGATAACAACCCGATAAGATAGGCACGAAAATCATCATAATCCTCAATGCGAATCGTATTTTGCCTGCTCTTAGTAGAAAAGACAAGATGAATATTATTCTTTACCAAAGATTGTGGCATAGTATCATTTACTCTAAGTTTTTTAGGTTTCGTACATACAGAACCCCAAAAAACACATCACTTTACATTAACAGCCCTAACGGACAGCCCTTTTAGATGACGCACTTTCAGTGCTCTGCAATCACGTTCCTATAGATTCAGGTTTTCAACTTATGGCTACAAAAGTACACAAATATTCTGAAAAGCCATAATTTTATTGTATTAAAATGTTGTAAAAACGGCATAATGACACAAAAAATTATTACTTTTGCACACAGTTATGGACAAGGACATAAGAAAGAAATACCAACGATACCTGAGATTGGAACGTGGACTTTCGGCTAACACGCTGGAGGCATACATGCTCGATCTTGACAAACTCCTTACTTTCCTCTACGACAAAGGCATTGCACCTGAGGCTGCAACGCTTCACGATCTGGAGGATTTCTGCGGAGCTTTGTTCGACCTCGGTATCTCCACACGATCTCAGGCAAGAATACTTTCCGGCGTGAGAAGTTTCTATCGTTTCCTTGAACTTGACGGCTATATCGACAATGACCCAAGCGAACTTATCGACTCTCCTACCCAAGACAAGCATCTACCTGAGGTTCTGTCACTTGCAGAGGTTGATATGCTTGAGGCAAGCATCGATCTCAGCAAATGGGAAGGGCAACGCAACAAGGCTATTATCGAGGTGCTGTTCTCATGCGGTTTGCGAGTATCAGAACTTGTCAACCTCACCCTATCCCACCTCTATCTCGACGAGCAATATGTGAGGGTTGTGGGAAAAGGCTCGAAGGAAAGACTCGTGCCTATCTCGGAAAAGGCTATCCGAGAACTCAAGAACTGGTTTGTGGACAGGAATATGATGACCAACATAAAAAAAGGCGAGGAGGATTATGTCTTCCTGAATCGTCGTGGAGGTCATCTCACACGCACCATGATTCTCATCATGATAAAGAATCAGGCTATTGAAGCTGGCATCAAGAAGACAATCTCTCCACACACACTAAGACATAGTTTTGCAACAGCCTTACTTGAGGGAGGTGCTGACTTGAGAGTTATCCAGGCACTTCTCGGTCATGAGAAGATAGCGACAACGGAAATCTACACTCATATCGACATGAGTACGCTTCGTCAGGAGATTCTTCTTCATCATCCTCGAAGCAATAAATGATTCCATATTAACTCCCTACTAATTCCGTAGTAAACTCAGTGAAGGTCCTATCCATAGAAAGGCTTCAGATGGGACTTACACTGAGTTTACCCCCTTTTCATATCGGTTCTTCATAAAAGTCATTTTTGAACCAAGTAAACGGCAAAAACACAGGATTACACCTCTTTATTAAATATTCTTTGGCGTTTTTTCTTCATTCTCCATAATTTTTCGTAATTTTGTGCCCAAAATTTACAAAAATCAATCCACACAATGGAACAGAAACAATATAAACGTACTACCGTAACTGCCGCTCTGCCATACGCAAACGGTGGTGTGCATATCGGTCACTTGGCTGGTGTCTATGTGCCAGCTGATATCTATGTGCGCTATCTTCGTCTGAAGAAGAAGGATGTTGTGTTCATCGGAGGTTCTGATGAGCACGGTGTACCTGTAACAATCCGTGCCCGCAAGGAGGGCATCACCGTTCAGGAGGTTGTTGACCGCTATCACGAGATGATCAAGAAGTCTTTCGAGGACTTCGGAATCTCATTCGATATCTATTCACGTACAACAAGCGAGACTCACCATAAGTTCGCTTCTGACTTCTTCCGCAAGCTCTATGATGACGGCAAACTTCAGGAGATTACTGAAGAGCAGTATTGTGACGAGGTGACAGGCGAGTTCCTCACAGACCGTAACATCGTGGGCACATGTCCTCGTTGTGGTGCTGAAGGTGCCTATGGCGACCAGTGTGAGAAGTGTGGTGCTACCCTTTCTCCAGATGAGCTCATCAACCCAACCAATAAGAACAACCCAGGTCATGGTCTTGTGAAGAAGCCAACAAAGAACTGGTACCTCCCTCTCGGTGAATATCAGCAGTGGCTCAAGGAGTGGATTCTTGACGGCCACAAGGAGTGGCGCTCTAACGTTTATGGCCAGTGTAAGAGCTGGTTGGATATGGATCTTCAGCCACGTGCTATGACCCGTGACCTCGACTGGGGTATTCCTGTTCCGGTAGAAGGTGCTGACGGTAAGGTGCTCTACGTTTGGTTTGATGCTCCTATCGGCTATGTTTCTAACACTAAGGAACTCTGCGAGAAAGACCCGGAGAAATGGGGAACTTGGCAGAAGTGGTGGCAGGATGAGGATACACGTCTCGTTCATTTCATCGGTAAGGATAACATCGTGTTCCACTGCCTCATCTTCCCTGTAATGATGAAGGCTCACGGTGGCTACATCATGCCAGACAACGTGCCTTCAAACGAGTTCCTCAACCTTGAGAACGATAAGATTTCTACATCACGCAACTGGGCTGTATGGCTCCATGAGTATCTCGTAGATCTTCCTGGCAAACAGGATGTACTCCGCTACGTGCTCACAGCCAATGCACCAGAGACAAAGGATAACAACTTCACTTGGAAGGACTTCCAGGAGCGCAACAACTCTGAGCTCGTGGCTATCTACGGTAACTTCGTAAACCGTGCCCTCCAGCTCACAAAGAAGTACTTTGATGGTGTTGTTCCTGCAATGGGCGACCTTCAGGATGTTGACACACAGGCTATCAACGAGTTCAAGGACGTGAAGAAGAACGTTGAGGAGTTCCTCGACCAGTTCAAGTTCCGTGAGGCTCTCAAGGAGGCTATGAACCTTGCTCGTATCGGTAACCGCTATATCACAGAGTGTGAGCCTTGGAAGGTCTGGAAGACTGATCCAAAGCGCGTTGAGACAATCCTCCACGTTTGTCTGCAGCTCACAGCAAATCTCGCTATCGCGTTCGAGCCATTCCTCCCATTCTCAAGCAAGAAACTCAGAGAGATGCTCAACCTCGAGTCATTCGACTGGGAGCAGCTTGGTTCTATGGAGATTCTCAAGACTGGTCATCAGCTTGCAGAGCCTGCCCTTCTCTTTGAGAAGATTGAGGATGCAACTATCGATGCTCAGCTACAGAAGCTCGAGGACACAAAGAAGGCTAACGAGGCAGAGAACTATCAGCCAGAACCTGTCAAGGAGAATGTTGACTTCGAGACATTCGAGAAGCTCGACATCCGTGTTGGTCTCGTTACTTCTTGCGAGAAGCTCAAGAAGTCAAAGAAGCTGCTTAAGTTCCACATCGACGACGGAACTAAGGATGGCCGTACTATCCTCTCAGGCATCGCAGCATACTATGAGGATCCACAGGAACTCGTAGGCAAGCAGGTGCTCTTCGTAGCTAACTTTGCAGCTCGTAAGATGATGGGCGAAGAGAGCCAGGGCATGATCCTTTCTGCCGTAAACTATGACGGCACTCTCTCTGTAACCACAACAAGCAAGGACGTTAAGCCTGGTAGTCAGGTAGGATAAGAAAAAGACTAGACGATCTAGAATCTCTAGCATTTCTAGAACCTCTGGAAAATATAAAAACAATGATAGAAAAAGAAATTACACTTGCAGTCATCAAGGCTGTCAAGGAATTATATGGTCAGGATGTGCCTGAGGAAATGGCACAACTGCAGAAGACACGTGCAGAGTTTGAGGGCAACCTCACTCTCGTGGTATTCCCATTCGTGAAGATGGCTCGTAAGAAGCCTGAAGAAGTGGCACAGGAAATCGGTGAGTATCTCGTAAAGAACCTCTCATCTGTAGCTGCTTTCAACGTGGTTAAGGGATTCCTCAACCTCGTCATCGCTCCTGAGGCATGGGTAAGCCTCCTCAACGCTATCGACTCTGACGAGCACTATGGCGAGAAGAAGGCTACTGAGGATTCTGACCTCGTGATGATCGAGTACTCTTCTCCTAACACCAACAAGCCTCTTCACCTCGGTCACGTGCGTAACAACCTCCTCGGTTGGTCACTCGCTCAGATCATGGAGGCTAATGGCCACAAGGTAGTCAAGACTAACATCGTAAACGACCGTGGTATCCACATCTGTAAGTCTATGCTCGCTTGGCTCAAGTGGGGTAATGGTGAGACACCAGAGACTTCTGGCAAGAAGGGCGACCACCTCATCGGTGACTACTACGTAGCATTCGACAAGCACTACAAGGCTGAGTGTGATGAACTCGCAAAGCAGTACATCGCAGAAGGCATGGCTGAGGATGCTGCCAAGGAGAAGGCTAAGCAGGAGGCTCCACTTATCAAGGAGGCTCACGACATGCTCGTGAAGTGGGAGAACAACGACCCTGAGATCCGTGGTCTCTGGGCTAAGATGAACGAGTGGGTTTACGCTGGTTTCAACGAGACATACAAGGCTCTCGGTGTCAGCTTTGATAAGATATACTATGAGTCAAATACCTACCTCGAGGGTAAGGAGAAGGTTGACGAAGGTCTTGCTAAGGGCTTCTTCTACCGTCGTCCAGACAACTCTGTATGGGCAGACCTTACAGGCGAGGGTCTTGACGAGAAGCTTCTTCTCCGTTCAGACGGCACATCTGTCTATATGACTCAGGATATCGGTACTGCAAAGCTTCGTTTCCAGGACTACCCTATCGACCAGATGATCTATGTAGTAGGTAACGAGCAGAACTACCACTTCCAGGTACTCTCTATCCTTCTCGACAAGCTCGGCTTCAAGTGGGGTAAGGATCTCGTTCACTTCTCTTACGGTATGGTTGAGTTGCCTAATGGTAAGATGAAGTCTCGTGAGGGAACAGTAGTTGACGCTGACGATCTCGTTGCAAGCATGATAAACGACGCCTACGAGGTTTCTCGCGACCACGCTAAGAAAGTGGACATGACAGAGGAAGAAAGCCGTGAGGTGGCTCGTATCGTGGGTATGGGTGCTTTGAAGTACTTCATCCTCAAGGTTGACGCACGTAAGAACATGCTCTTCAACCCAGCTGAATCTATCGACTTCAACGGAAACACAGGTCCATTCATTCAATATACCTATGCTCGTATCCGCTCTATTCTCCGCAAGGCAGAGGAGCAGGGCTTGAAGGTTGAGCAGATGAATGGTGGTGTTGAGGTTGCTGAGAAGGAGATCGAGCTCATCCAGAAGACTTCTGAGTATGCAGCAGCAGTTGCACAGGCAGGTAAGGACTACTCTCCATCAGGCATCGCAAACTACTGTTACGAGCTTACAAAGGCATTCAACCAATTCTACCACGACTACTCTATACTCGGTGAGGAAGATGCAGCCAAGAAGCAGTTCCGTCTTCTCCTTGCTAAGAACGTAGCAAAGACTCTGAAGAATGGTATGGCTCTCCTCGGTATCGAGGTTCCAGAGCGTATGTAAGGACATGTACCATTTACCAGTACTATCTGTAGGCGCAACAGACATTTACAATGCACTATCTGCAGATACATTCTAATGGCACAACCAAATAGAAAACTCCTCGATCGGCATAACGCTAATCGGGGAGTTTTTGCATTTCTGGATTTGTGATGATGAATGTTGAGATGAACATTATGCAGATAGGCAAAACTGCAAATACAAACCGCCATCACCCAACCACCATCACCCAACACCTAACACCATACCCCTACTGAGCAGGCTCTGCGACAATAGATTGAGAAGAATCATGAAACTCCTGATAACGGTATGGAGAATGGAAAAAAGAAATCTCTATAAGTTCTTGAATCTTCCATATCGTTTCAAGCGTCAGATTCTCACGGCCTTTTAACAACTTACCTACGTATGCAGGTGATACCCCCATACGCTCAGCAAATTCCTTCTGCGTCATGTTCGTTGTACGCAGATATCTATGTATCCCTAAAGCAATGTCTTGCGACATTCTCATCCACTCACGATTCTTTGCACGCTCCATAGAACGACTAACATTCTCGGTTGGACGTGCCTTTGCTACTGCATCCAACTTCTGCCTATTAAAAGCCATAATAACCTCCTACTCTTTAATTGTCCTTCATATCGTCAGCATCCATAATGCCATTTTCCTTAAGCCATGCCCTGACGCTATCAATATTCTGTATCACATGATCCTTAAGATCTGGGGAATCTTGAATAGTCGCTCCAAGCTTTATACCACCACCTGTAATCAGATATGTATTCCTATCCATCTTTATGGCATACATACGCAACAATGATGGTCGTCCACCACCATACGATTTCATTGGTTCATATTCCAATTCAAACTTATACTTACCATCAAGATAATGGAAATGTGAATCAAAATCGGGTTTGTCACCCTTGACAGTATGACTATTCAATTCCTCAAACAAATGTTCAAGTGCTTCAGCCTCATCAAGAATCTGCCTTGCTGCAAGTTCCGGTTCAGAAACCTTTATCCATACTGATGCCTTTAGCATATCTCGATGTTGCATAAGGAAATCAAGCACAGTCGTCACATCATTCCACTCATCAAACAGACGATCATATTCGTTTTCATTTCTGTCATCATATTTGACACTGTAGATATACGGTGGGAATATAGCGATTATTTCCATAAGACGTTCAACTTATAGGTTTATCCTTTTCTGCTGCAAAATTACAAATACTTTGTTAATACACCAAATAAAATGCAAATAAAATCAACTTTTAGGTTCATTTTTTACCAAGAACTCTTACAATATCCGAAATACGCATCCAACAAAAAACCACCACACCATAATGGTGCAGTGGTCTTTATATAATGTCAATTTTTATACGATGTCTTATTCAGCAGGACGCATAATAACCTCTGCATGGTTGCCGCTCTTGAGAATCACATTCTTTATGTAAGAAGAAATATCCTCTGGAGTTACACTCTCAATAAGCTTCTTACGTTCAGTATAGTTATCCTTGCCGTATAACTTCCAGTCGATAATGGCATTCATCCAGAAACCATTGTTCTTGAGGTTAATCTCAGTTTGTTTAAGACCATTTTCCTTAATCTTTTTCACCTTGTCAGAATCCACTTTAACGGAAGCATCTGTAACGATTTTCTTCATAAGTTCAGCAGCCATGTCAAGTTTGGAAGGATCTGAGATAGGAGCTTGTGACTGAAGCACAACATAAGGCTTAGGACCTGCCAAATCAATATTAGCATATGCACCACAACTATAGGCAGCAGAAGCATCCTCACGAACCTGTTTCAGCATCTCATTTGAAAGCACCTCACCTACATAGTTCATAAGAATATCATTCTTTAGAGAATTTTCCACAGGAGCATAGTAGAAGTTCACAAGCTGTGGCTTAGGACTCTCCATCTTACGGACGAAGTCACACTTCTTTTCGCCCTTGAAGTATGAACGTACATCCTTGATTTCCACGTTATCAGCCTTCTTGGCAGGAAGAGAGGCAATATACTGCTCTATGAGAGGGAGAAGTGTAGCCTCGTCATAGTTGCCTACGAATACGAAAGTATAGTTAGCTGCATTTGCGGTACGCTCCTTGATAATTTCAAGACAACGGTCGTATGAAAGCTGGTCAATATCATCCGTATTTATGATTCTATAGCGAGGATTGTTGCTATAGATAACATTATTTACAGAATCGCTAAATGTATATTCCGGCTGAAGCACATAGCCAGGAAGAGCAATCTTGAGTTGTGAGATGTAAGAGTCATAGCCCTTCACATCCTTACTCTTTGCCGTAAAATTGAGATAAACCAACTGCATGAAAGTCTCAATATCCTTTGGAGTTGTGGTTCCGCTTACATTTGAACGTGTAACGCTCAAACTGAAGTTTACACCACATTGCTTTCCTGCAAGAGCCTTCTGCAACTCATTATTGCTGAAGTTACCAAGACCGGAAACTCTGCCAATGCTACTGAGATGTCTCAGATTAGCATAGTCCTTTTCTCCATAGAGACATGTACCGCCCTTTGCAAATGCCGTCATCTGAATCTCGTCGGCCTTGAAGTCGGTCTTCTTCAGAATAACGGTTGCGCCATTGCTAAGAGAAAGCTCCTTATAGCCAAGAGCTGCGTTATCCGTAGTCTTCTTTATATTGCCCTTCTTGGGAAGCTCAGCAATCAGAGGCTCGTTCTTTGTATTGTCCACCCAAGGCTCAAGTTTCTCTGCACGAGCAGCCTCGTATGTCTTGCGAAGCTCATCCACGGTTGGAACATAGCGGCCTTCCTTATCCTGAGCATACTCATAGACAACAAGGTTTGTATCGCTCATGCTGATTATCTGCTTTGCATACTGGTTGATAGCCTCCAGTGGAATCATCTGAGATACCTGCTTCCAAATCTGGAACTCATCCTCAATGCTTGGAATTGGCAGATGGTGGAAATAGCTATTGTAATATTCGCCACAGAACTGTGAATTCTTGCGCTTGTCACGGTTAGTGTATGCCTTTTCAATCTGAGATAGGAACTCCTCCTTGGCACGGATAAGCTCGGTAGCTGTATATCCATGTTGTCTGATACGCATCACCTCGCGTACAACCTCGCGCATTGCATCCATGTCCTTGTTCTCCTTTGGATAGAGTGAGATGTTGAGGGCATCCTTTGTGTTGGCATATATAAAATTACCTACACCGAAACTTGCACTAATATAAGGGCATTCTGGCTTTTGAATGAGTTCTGAGAAACGTGATTTAGCCATACTTGATACCATACGTCTTGCATATTCGTCAATAAACCACATCATTGTGCCTCTGAGACTATCAGGCATGACATCTGTCTTCATGCTGATATTAATCTCGTTGGCAACCAGTTCCTTATCCTTATCCACAAGATATATTGGCTCGTAGTTGTCAGGCACAGGTACCTTCTCGACCTTTGGCGCATTAGGATCAAGAGGAATAGAGCTGAAGAGTTCCTTGATAACCTTCTCCGTATGGTCCACATCCACGTCACCAACTACTATGACAGCCTGATTGTCTGGACGATACCATTTCTTATAGTATTTGCGCAGGGCATCGTATTTGAAGTTATCTACCACGCTCATTAGTCCGATAGTTATACGATGTCCCCATTTTGAGTCAGAATAAAGCTTAGGTAAGTTTCTCTCAGCCAGACGCTGCGAAGCACTGTTTCTCATAGCCCACTCTCCATGAATCACACCACGCTCCTTGTCTATCTCCTTGTCCTCAAGGTGAAGTCCGTTACTCCAGTCCTTGATGATATAAAGACAAGAATCAAGTGCTGACTGACGTGTAGTAGGCACGTTGTTCACGTTGTAAACGGTCTCCTTGATACTTGTGTAAGCGTTAAGATCGCGACCGAAAGCAACACCAAGTGAACGGCAGAACTCGATGATTCCATTCTCCTTGAAGTGTTCAGAACCATTGAATGCCATGTGCTCGAGGAAGTGAGCAAGACCACGCTGATCTTCTTCTTCCTGAATAGAACCTACACGCTGCGCAATATAGAAGTTTGCAACGTGCTCTGGCCACTCATTGTGACGGATGTAATAGGTAAGTCCGTTAGGAAGCTTACCGATACGAACTGCGGTGTCAACAGGCACAGGAGGCATCTGCTGAGCATTCGCAATAGCTGTCATCGCAAGGACGACAAGCAAGAATAGTTTTCTTAGTTTCATTTATTGTTTATTATTAAAAAAGATGTCGATATTACATATCGAAACCTCCACCACCTATACCAGGTGCAGAGTTGTCATCTTCATCGTCGCTTTCACGACCAGGTTTCTTCTTGTTGTTACCTCCATTACCGAAGTTCCATGTGAGGTTGAAGTTAACCTTGCGTCCACCACGTCTGAAAAGCGAATACATCTCATAGCCATCACCTGATCTATGCATCTCGCCATAACGTGAATTGAGTACGTCGCGACAGTTGATTGACAGGGTGAGGAGTTTGTTGAAGAAGTTCTTCTTAACTCCGAAGTCCACCTGATAAGAGGCAGGACGATAGCCCTGAGTGATTACCTGACGCGAACTATAGCGACCTGAAGTCTGAATCGATATGTCGTAAGGAAGACGAATAGAAGCTGTCATTCGTGCATTCCAAGTGAAGTTCTCATTGGCAGCACCTGTCACTTTCTGTGGTGCCTGAGTACCTGTGCCACTTTGAACTGGCATTCCATCATCATCAATATCAATATAATGAGTAAAGGCGTCAAGCTTATAGTAGTAGGCATTCACATTGGTGTTGAGATCTACTATCTTGAAGAGCTTGTTCTTTGCAGTCAACTCAAGACCAGAAGACTGACTCTTTGCTACATTCATTGATGTGGAATACATTATTCCCTTTAATTCATCACGATAGTTGATGAACTGGATTACGTCTGTTGTTGGACGATAATATGCACTCACGAGGAGTGAATGTTCGTTCCATGTCTTGAGGTAATTTACAGAGAATGAGCTTGAATACTCAGGAGTAAGCTCTGGATTACCGAATGACACCATTGACGCATTACTTGTGTTACGGAATGGGTTGAGCTGACCACCCCATGGACGACGCAGACGACGTGTGTAGTTCAGCTGGAACTGCTGCGTCTCTGTCATCTGATATGACATGAAGAGCGATGGGAAGAGTTGGAAGAAATCATTCTTGTAAGGTGTTACCTTAGCTCCTGAATGTTCTTGTTCCCAGTTGCGGCTCTCAAGATCTACTTTCCAATACTCACCACGAAGTCCAGCCATGATGCCGAGCTTACCAAGAGTGAAATTGGTTGTGAGATAACCAGAATGAATAGTGCTCTTATAGATAAACCTGTTATAGTATCCTCTATCCTCTATGGCATTGAGGCCAGACCAAGTGTTATCTTTATACAACTCGCTGGAACTGTTATCATCTGAAAAGTTACCATTATAACCCGTTTCGAGTTTAAACACATCAGAGATCTTATTCTCGTAATCGAGCTTTACCTCGTACCTGTGGTTCTTGGATTCACCTGGGCGAGACTCAAATGCGAAATTAGGCATAACGAGCATATCACCCATATAAGTCGTTGAATCCTGATTGAAGTTATCTCTTTCGTTCTGCCAGTTATTCACGCTCACCACAAAGTCAAGCATGTGTGTTGTAGAGAAGTTATGGCGATAGTTGAACGAGCCATTGAGCATCTGCATCGGACCAAAGCCTGTTGTCTTACGCAACATCATCCTTGATGGAGATTCCACACCGTTTATAATGTTTCCATAATAATAAGGTGTATTGCTCCATGACTTGTTCTTTCCATGCATGAACATTCCAGTAAGGGCAATGTCATCTTTCTCTGTAATGTGGAATGTTATTCCGGCACGAGAAAAGATGTTATTTCTCAAATCATTAGAGCGACCTTTACTACGTTCATAGCCAGTAGGATTTCCAAATTCATCAAAGTATGTCTGCTCATTGGTTTGCTTGCCAGTATTCTCATTATGACGGAAACCAACATTGACATAGAAATCCACCAAGCGTGAGTTATAGTTGAAGCTGACACCTGTTCGAGCGCCACTACGAGTATCGGCACCTACCATGACAGAGCCATAATAGCCTGCCTTACGGTCTTTCTTCAGCACAATATTTATGATACCAGCGCCACCTTCGGCAGAGAACTTAGAAGATGGATTATCCATAACCTCTACGCGCTCAATGCTCTCGGCAGGTATCTGCTGAAGTATCTGTCCCATATTGTCAGAGGTAAGTCCGGCACTACGACCATTAATCCAAACCTCTACGGATCCATTACCACGAAGTGAAACATTTCCGTCGTTATCAACCTCTACACTTGGGATGTTATCGAGCACCTCAGAGGCTGTCTCACCTGCATTTGCAAGATTGCTTGCCACATCGAATGTCTTACGGTCAACCTCCAGTTTCATTGCTGACTTCTGACCAACAACCTTAACCTCAGAAAGCACATTAGCATCTTCTGACATATAAAGCGAAGAAAAGCTGACAGTCTTATTATTTTCAGAAATAGTGAACGCCTTTGTCACATTCTTATAGCCAACGAATGACAGAGTCATAGTGTACTCTCCATTCTTCAAGTTCTTGATAACGAAGTTACCCTCAATATCAGATGTAGCGCCTCCTGCGATATTCTTACTACCCTTAGGCGATACTGCAACACTTACAAATCCAAGAGCCTCATTACTGCTCTTATCCAATATCTTTCCCTTTACCATGCCTTGTGCCATTGCAGCAAGAACAGTAATCAATAGAAAAGATAGAGTCCATAATCTTTTAGTCATTACCTGAAATCTTTTAAGTCCCCCACCACTGAAGGGGATGATAGTTTTGTACATTTAAACGATAGGAAAACCCCTCCCCAGCCCTCCCGAGGGAAGTCGGATATTGATAATATCCGAGTATGTGTCAGGGAGAAAAAAGTCAGCAAGATATACGCGAAAGATATCCACGAGAAAAGGTGACTTTCATCTCCTCCCCTCGGGGAGGCTGGGAGGGGGTCACTTTTTGAATGCCTTATAAATCTTATCTGCGGCAGCCTTAAACTCATCCTCTGAGAGCTTAAGTTTTTCATTTGCAAAGTTTGCATCCTTCTCACTCTGCATTGGAATGAGGTGGATGTGAGCATGAGGTACTTCAAGACCAAGAACGATCTGAGCAACCTTTACACAAGGGAATGCCTCCTTAACAGCCTTGGCAACCTTCTTTGTGAATACCTGATAGCGAGCAATTTCATCATCTTCCATGTCGTAGATGTAGTCAACCTCACGACGAGGGATGACCAATGTATGACCTACAACAAGAGGATTGATATCAAGGAATGCATAGAACTCATCGTTCTCAGCACACTTGTAGCTTGGTATCTCACCAGCTGCAATCATTGAAAATATATCCATATCTATATTACTCAATTGTGATACTATCGATACGGAGCTTGATCTTACCACGAGGAATAGTAATCTCAACCTCATCACCTACCTTATGATTAAGCAAACCCTGAGCGATAGGTGTCTTTACAGAAATCTTACCAGCACGAAGATCTGCCTCATTCTCAGCAACAATAGTATAAGTCATCTTAGACTTTGTTGTGAGGTTGGTCATCTCAACCTTTGAGAGCAACTGAACTGCATCTGTTGAGAGACGACTCTTATCTATGATCTTTGCATCAGCAAGAGTGAGCTTCATCTGATTGATCTTCTCCATGAGCTTAGCCTGTGCTTCCTTAGCAGCATCATACTCAGCATTCTCCGAGAGATCGCCCTTATCACGAGCCTCAGCGATAGCAGCCGAAGCCTTAGGACTCTCCACAGCCTCCAGGCGGTGAAGTTCTGCTACGAGAGCCTCGTAGCCTTCTTTTGACATGTATGCCATATTATTTAAATTTTTATGATATTACTTATTTTATCTTTACCTATTTTCAAATAGGCATTCCTTAGATTACCATGTTTAGGCGGCAGATAGCAGACTAAAAAAAGGAACCCCGACATCACTTGTCTGCGATGTCGGAATCCTGTACTTTGGTATTTTTATTCTTCGCTTGCAAAATTACATACATTTTTTGACATTACCAAATTTTTTCCCAAAAATTCAGCAATTAACGAAGGTGAAAGGACTATAGCTTACTGATTTCATCCTCTGTGAGTCCTGTAGCCTCTGCAATCTGGCTAACAGACAGAACACCCATTTGCTTCAAAGACATGGCTGTGGATATTTGACGTGCTCTGTCGCCTTCTACAAATCCTTCTGCACGACCTTCTGCACGACCTTCTGCACGTCCTTCTGCACGTCCTTCTGCATGCCCCTGACGGAAATATCCCTTCATGAGAGTCCTTTCACTAACAATCTCATCCCAGAACTTATCGTATGCCATACGCTGGGCATCCGTGTATGCTGATTGCTCTACGATCCCCACAGCCTTGCAGAGAAACTCATTCTCCATCATCTCCGCAGGAATCTCCTTTGTCTGCTCGTTGATCTCGGTAAGAAAACGAAGCCAGAGCACCATCATCTTCTTGTCGCTTACGCTCGATGGACGGAACTTAGGCAATTCAAGGAAAATAGTCTCAAAACCTTTTATCGTGTTCTCGGGATGATCAATGTTTGCAGGAATATAACGATGATAGAACTCATCCTTCAGATTAGGGAAGGCAATATCATTAATGATGCTGACACAATATACTTGACGCAACTCGTCATATCCATCCCCTTTTTCAAGTGGACGGACATACGCTTTTGATGTATTGAAGAGTGCACGCTGAAGGAAATCCTCAGTCCAGTACATCTGCATCTCAACAATAAACTGGCGGTTGTGATTGTCCGTGCAACGAACATCCACAATAGAGTACTTCTTTGCAGGATTCTCAGGCACCATTTCAGGGGAGAGATATTCCAGAGACTCTATCTCTGTGCCTTCCTTCAATGGAAGTACGGCGTTGAGAAAACTCTGGAGCAAGTCTTTCTGCTCACCAAACACCTTTTTGAAGGTCAGGTCTGCCTTTGGGTCA
Source organism: Prevotellaceae bacterium UBA1710 (assembly GCA_002317355.1). GTDB lineage: Bacteria > Bacteroidota > Bacteroidia > Bacteroidales > Bacteroidaceae > Prevotella. Next base: position 44,807 of record DCJC01000068.1, read on the forward strand.
AGATACTTTGCCATAGTGTAGCCTTTCTTTTACTTTTATCGTTTGCAAAAGTACAAAGAATTATCCACACCTCCAAATTTCTTTGCTGAATTTTCCATACACACCCCACGGCACTAATGCGTCTTCAAGGGAAATCCTTCGTTATGCTTAGGGGGTAAACTCAGTGAAGGTTCGCTTCCTGTTCGCTTATAGAACGGAGCTTCACTGAGTTTACCCCGAGTTTTGTTAGGAGGCACAAGGGAGGAGCATAGGAGGAAGAACAGACCTAAAGGATAGAAAAATCCCCTTCTCTCAGCACTAAAGACAAAGCGTCTAAAAGTTGAGAGAAGGGGAATTGAGAGGGATTAAAAACCCTCACCACCAAGAGAAAATCTTGATAGTATGTGAATAGGATGGTTATTGATGTATCTTGTGGCAAAACTCTCTGTCTAATGTCAAAGAGATGGAATAAACATCCTTACTGATATGCCAACAAAAATATCTGCCTTTTGCAAATACAAACAATATCCATATTCTCATTGTTAGTAAAACCCAAATTCCACACTCCAAGCTGAGTTGCGAGAATATTGCAGACAGAAAGAAGTGTGGAATATTAAAAATTATCATTTTCTTAACATGGGTTTACACTCACATGTTGCAAAACCTTGAATGATTTTGGGAGGTAAATCCTTGTAAGAAGATTTTGTCTTTATCTGAAAATCATCCTTATTTATAAAGGAATAATGGTCATCATCAAATTTTACCGTATCAATCTGAACATTATAGTTTTTTAAAAGATCATTCAGTTGATTTTTCAAACCACTCATATAAATAGCTTTTTCTACATCATGATAGAATTGGCCAAGATAATATGTTTTTTTGACTTTGACAGGTAGGGTGTTCAAAATCGTCTTTCTAGACGAGACCAAAAAGTGCCTATATTTACAACGTTTATATTATTGATATTTAACACTTTACAAGTCAAAATAGCTCTTTGAAAATTTGCATAAGTCGCTGATTTTTAGTAACTTTGTAGATAAAACAAGTAACTTTAATCAGTGATCAAAAATGGCAAAAACAGATAAAACCAAGTGTCTCAAAAGTAGTCTCAAAAATGCCAAGGCAAAACTTAAGCGTAGAGATGAGCGAATAACCAACCTTGAAGCTAAGATAGCCGATATGGAAGCAGAAGCTAAAAAAAAAGCAATGAACCATGTTATGGACCAAGCTCTCAAGAGTATTACAAGAGAATACCAGGACATCAATTCTCGGAGTTCGTCATTAGATACGCCCTCTTGCTCAGATGTGAAACAAATGCAAGCCCTAGAGATATTGTCGCGGCTATTGAGGGATTAGCAAAACTGACTTACGGACTTGTTGACGAGGTTCCATCTTATAACACCATTGACAACTGGGCACGCAAGTGTGGTCTTGATGAAATCAAGCATGCATCAGAAGCTCTCAAGGATATTGACTATGCTGCGGTAATTGATGAGTGCATGATGATAGGCAGCCAGAAACTATTACCCGTGCTGTCTGTTCCAGCAGAACACCAAGGACATCCTCTGCAACTTGAGGATGTGCATGTAATAGGTTTCAATGTCAAGTCAAGTTGGAATGCCGAGGATGCCAGTAATGCTTTGGATGCGAACGTGGAAACCGTCGGCAAGAAACCTAAGTATGCGATTTCTGACAATGGCTCGTCAATGCGGAAGGCCATTGAGTTGTCTGGGTATACATGGCATCGTGACATCAGCCACACCCTTGCTATGTTTATGGAACGCGTATACAAGGAAGATGCTGAGTATGTGGAGTTTAATAAGAGTATGGCAATCTGCAAAAAGCAATACTGCATGAAGGAGATTGCATATCTTCAGTCTCCGTCTCAACGTACCAAGGCAAGGTTCATGAACCTGTCTGAAAGCGCCGACTGGGCGGGCACAATGTTACAGATATTCCCTAATCTGAGCAAACAAGAACGAGAGGTGTTCTCATTCATACCTGCTTATGCCTCATTCATAGAAGAAATGAAGGACATGGTATCCTGCATCCACTTCATAGAGATAAAAATGAAGTACAAAGGTTTGAGCAAGAATACTATATCTGTGTGCAGAAGGCATGTATGTAAAACGGCAATGTGTGGAGGTGATAGGATGAGAAAGGTTGGACAGTATATACTCAATTATCTTGCAGAGGAAGAACAGCTTCTTACGGATAATGAGATTATAAACAACTCATCGGACATCATCGAATCCACATTTGGCATCTTCAAATACAGACAGTCTCCCAATAAACTCAACGGCGTTACAGCACGTGTGTTACACCTGCCTGTAATACTAGCGTACACAGGTGAATCTGTTTCAAAGAACTATAATGTCAAAGAACGCTTATGCAGAACAAAGATCAAAGATATCAAACTCTGGCGAGATGAAAATCTCATGGAGAACCTTGTCGCGAAACGCATCAAAACGCTCAAAACAGCCTAAAAAACTGTCTCGGGTCAGATGCCGATTTTGAACACCCTATTTGACAGGACGAATTTTATCATATTGTTGTGATATCTTAATTGACATTTCTCCAAAGTAATCAAGATGAATTGTGATATCATTTATAGAATCCAAATGGAAATCCTCCGATGCTTTTTTCAAACAGATATTAAATTCTTCCATCATTGCATGAAGATTCATGTTTTGCGAATACATATCGCATTCTACATTTTCACAAGAGACCCGTTTACACAAAGAGATAAAACTTTTGCAAGTGTCTTGTCTGTCAATACAAAAATAATCAATACTAAGAAAATCACTTTTGTCACACAAGACTTTTTTTATCGCAACAAGTTTGGTGTTCGTAGTAACTTGATCTTTTGCGAAGGACAAAGAAAACAAAGACAATAACAACATAACTGTCATTACGTTTGTAAACATTTTATTCATATTTTTATTAATTAGGCGACCACACATATGTAGGATGGATTTCTTTTTCATTTCTAAAATATCTCAATGCGCCTCCAGGGGCAATAAAATTACCCTTATATCCTCCACAAACATCTATATGGTTTTGTTTTGACGTTGCAAATATAATTATTTTTCACAAATAAACAAAGATAATCTCAAGAAAATGCAATATTTTCGTGTTTTTTCTTATTTGGAATGTTGTTTCCCTTATTTCAGCATCACAAAATGCGATTTTTTTTTAGAATTATTCATCAAACACGTACACGGTGGGGGTAAATGGGGGTAAACACATTGATGATTAATATGTTACGACCGTGTACGTGTTTGCTAAACACGTACACAACACATACATGACATGTACATGGCTAAAAATACTCTATTTTTTGAAAAAACATGCAAATATATGCCTTTTGCGCCCAAAAGGTGTATAAGTCGTGTACATGTTGTGTACGTGTTAGACGAACACGTACACAGGCTTAATATCTTGACATTTAAGTAGTTAAGAGCGAATTTTGTCACCGTGTACGTGTTTGATGAAAAAAACTAAAAAAAATTCCAACAAGTACATTCAGGAAGATCAGTAAGTACGGTGCAAAGACATCAAAATCTCTTAGTTATCTTATGGTTGGATGTGCCTTCGCTGATTATTCGCTATGCCTCCACTATGAGTCCGACACCTAACTATAAAAATGGGACTTACATAGGAGTCACATAGGAACTACATAGGAGGAGAAAGGGAAGATTATCACTCGTTGATCTCCCGCCATGAAAAGCAGAAATGCTGAGCATGAAAAAAGCCGCATCCGATATTACTCAGATGCGGCTTTTAATATTTCAGTTCTTAATCCTTAGAAAGAATCAAGACTTATGCCTTTACTTCTGCAACAGCATTTTCAGCCTCGTTAATCTTCTTACCAAGTGTAAGATAAGCTGTTGGAGCAGCAATGAAGATTGATGAGAGAGTACCGAAGAATACACCGAGAATCATTGCGAATGAGAAGCTGCGGATTGAATCACCACCGAGGATGAAGATACAGAGCAACACAATCAATGTAGAAACAGATGTATTAATAGTACGTGCGAGAGTCTGGTTTACAGAATCATTGAATGTGATCTGTGTATCCTGCTTTGTGTGGATTCCGAGGTTCTCACGGATACGGTCGAATACAACCACCTTATCGTTGATAGAGTAACCGATCACAGTAAGGATAGCACCGATGAAGGTCTGGTCAATCTCGAGAGAGAATGGTACGATGTCGTAGAGTGCTGAGTAGAAGCCGATAACGACTACTGTATCAACAGCAAGAGCTACGATAGAACCTACAGAGAATGCTACGTTGCGGAAACGGATGAGGATGTAGATGAAGATAGCAATAAGTGCAACCAATACTGAGATGATAGCACCGTATGTGATATCCTTAGCTACAGAAGGACCTACCTTTGTTGAAGAGATGATTGAACCACCCTCACGTACGTCTGGGTTCTTGAATGCTTCAACATTCTCCTGCTTAACGAAGCCACCCTTCTTCAAACAGTTGTAGAGCATTGTCTCGCACTCGTCGTCAACTGTTGGGCTGTTTGACTCAATCTTATAGTTGGTAGATACACGGAGTGTCTTACCGTCTGTACCGATAGAGATAGCGTTAGTGTTAGAACCAGCAAATGCCTCACTAAGGATAGGACGAACCTGCTCTGGCTCTACTGCATTCTCGAATGCGATAACATAGTTACGACCACCAGTGAAGTCGATAGACTGTGAGAGACCACGAACACCGAAGCAAGCGATGAATGCTACAACAGCAATACCGTAGATCACGAAGCTCTTCTTGTAAGCAGACATGAACTTGTACTTAGTATTCTGGAGGAATGTGCGACCGAATGTGAGGTTCAGCCACTTATCCTTACCCATACGGTTCTCATAAACGATACGTGTGAGGAATACTGCTGTGAAGAATGAACATACGATACCGATGATCCATGTTGTAGCGAAGCCCTTGATAGGACCAGTACCGATGGTGAGCAGGATGATACCTGTGATGAGAGATGTGAGGTTAGAGTCGAAGATAGCAGAGAAAGCGTTGCTGTAACCAGCCTCGAGAGCCTGCTTCATACCAAGACCCTTACGGAGCTCTTCCTTGATACGCTCATAGATAAGCACGTTGGCATCCACCGCCGTACCAAGCGTAAGTACGATACCCGCGATACCAGGCATTGTGAGTGCTGACTGGAATGAAGCAAGAATACCGAGTGTGAAGAAGAGGTTGATGATAAGTGCACCGTCAGCCATAAGACCTGGGATAGCACCATACATCACGATCATATAAATACAGAGGAGTACAAATGCGATAGCAAATGACCAGATACCCTGCTGGATAGACTGAGCACCGAGTGTAGGACCTACAACCTCTTCCTGAACGATACGTGCAGGAGCTGGCATACGACCTGACTTCAATGTGTTAGCAAGGTCCTTAGTATCTTCTACAGTGAAGTTACCAGAGATCTGAGAGTTACCACCAGCGATCTCACCATGTACCATAGGAGCTGAGTAAACAGCATCGTCGAGTACGATAGCGATAGCCTTACCAGTGTTTGCCTTTGTGAGAGCAGCCCAGAGACGAGCACCCTCTGTATTCATTGACATGCTTACAACTGGGCGACCTGTTGTATGGTCGAACTCATCTTTTGCGTCAACGATAACGTCACCCTCAAGTGGTGCACGGCCACTTGTTGAAGTTACCTTGAGTGCATAGAGCTCATAGATGTTCTTGTTGCCATCCATTGGCTTAGCACTCCAGAGGAGCTTGCAGTCAGTTGGAAGAACCTTCTTTGCGTCCTCGCTATAGATGATCTTGTTAACCTCTGCAGTATCACGAACGTGAGCATAACCAACGAGGCTGTAACCCTGATTGATTGGCTGGAAGATAGAGAAGAGTGGGTGCTGCTTCTTCATCTGCTCAGTCTTAGCGTCAGAAACCTTTGCAGCAGCGTCAGCCTTTGCATCGTCTCTCTTGAGCTGGAACTTAGACTGAGCCTCTGCAACCTTTGCTGTATCTTCCTTAGCAGTCTCAGCTGCCTCAGCAATCTTTGTTGTGTCAGCAGACTCATCAGAACCTGCATTAGCTACACGCTGATCGAGCTGTGAGAGGTAAGGTACGATTTCCTGTGAGTTATAAGTCTCCCAGAACTCAAGGTTTGCAGAACCCTGAAGGAGCTTACGTACACGCTCTGGCTCACGAACACCTGGCATTTCTACCATGATACGGCCTTCCTGACCTTCGAGCTTCTGGATGTTTGGCTGAACAACACCGAACTTGTCGATACGATTACGGACAACGTTGTATGAGTTGTCGATAGCTGACTGAACCTCATCACGGAGAGCCTTCTCAACCTCAGCGTCAGTGCTCTGAGTGCTTACCTTGCCCTTGAGCTGCTGAGTAGCGAAGATTTCAGCGAGACGACGACCAGGAGCGTTCGCCTTGAATCGGTTAATGAAGAGAGAGATGAAGTCGCTCTGTGATGTCTCCTCTTCCTTCTTTGCCTCCTGCATTGACTTTACGAAGGCAGCGTCAGACTTGTGGTCAGCGAGTACCTCTACTACGTCTGGTACACTGATCTCAAGGATTACGTTCATACCGCCCTTAAGGTCAAGACCCAAACCGATCTGAGTCTCCAAGCAGTTCTGATAAGAATAGATACCAAGATACTTTACAGAATCCTTATAGTCCTGCTGGGCAATAGGATCCTTAATCTCGGCAGCCTTACTGTCGTAGTAGCTTGTTGCTACTGAGAATGACAGGTAGAAGATGCTTGCAAGCGTCAGAAGTACGGCGGTTACAAGTACAATTCCTTTGTTTTGCATTTTGATTAAATTGTTTTATTATTTTTATTTTTGTTTTTTTTCTAATAGTCTTTGAGGTTCCAGTTCTTGGGACACGATGGCACTTTGCAAAAGGGCGCAATACACCCATTATATGCGCATACGACGTGCAAAGGTACATAAATTTCTCTAAAATGCGAAATTTCAGAGCATAAATTGCACTTTTTACCTTATAAAATGGCAAAATTACACTATCTACCATGCCATTTAACCCATCCAATCACCGGATAATGGTCGGAAAGGTTACACTTTTTGTCCACAAAGAACCCTGTTGGCTCCAGATCTTCGGTACACATCACGTTGTCAATTCTGACATACATCGCGTTTCTGTGATACGTGAATCCTGGGCCCATAGCAGTTGAGATATAGCAGTCCGTAAGACCTTTTGCTATAGTTCTGCGAGCATAGCTTATAGGGATATCATTAAAGTCGCCACAGACTATCATCGAACGTCCCTTATGCATTCTCACATAGTTTGCCACAGCATCTGCCTGAGAGGCACGAATAGCAGCTGCAGCTCCAAGTTTTTTGAGTACGAACTTAGATTCTGCCTTCATTCCACTACCGCCAATACCACTTTTGACAATATCACCAAACTGCTCTTTCTCCTCAACAGAGAAATTATTTGTTTCAAGGTGATTATTCAGCACTATGAGTTCTTTGCCATTCACATCAAGGAAGAAAGCCGTACTAAGGTTGCCCTTTGATTCGAACTTCACCTTCTCATGCTTGACAATAGGATATTTACTCATAAGCATCAACATGGTTCCTGCGGCAACCTTACATGTATCAATATAAGGCATTTTACCACCAAAGATTGTATCTATCTCCTTCTGGATAGTCGGTGTATAGGCAGCCTCCTGAATGCTGACAATATGGCAATCCTCATCTGCTATATATCTGAGCATCTGCATACGAGCCTCCTCTATGGAAATATCCATAGGATGCTCATGCTGGTTGGCAAATCCCCAGGTATTGTAAGTCATTATCTTCAAAGCCCCCAAAGGAGGGTCTGAACTTGCATGGACAGGCAAATACTGTGTCATTGGCACGTAGCATATCACATAGCCTACAAATGGCACAAGAAGATGTTTCTTGCTCACAAACATCCAGACGACAATCATTCCGAGATTGGCAAGGGCAAACATAGGAAACGCATAACCGCCCGTAGCCATAATAGGCCACGAGCGTGGATCAATCAAGTCTGCGAATCCTGTTACCAACATTCCCAGAATAACAACTACATTGATTGCTATGAGTATGTTTAATATGAATTTCTTCAATATCTTTACACTTTACCCTATACCCTTTACACTACTTCTTACTTGCATCAAAGAGTTTCTTCTTCTCTTCTGCAGTAAGACTTGCATAACCAGAGCGACGGATTTTGTCAAGAATAGTATCAATCTCAGCCTCATCACGCTTCTTCTGGGCATTATAGTCCCAATCAGCCTGATGATTAGAGGTTGAACGGAAATTAGCGTCTTTATTATATGTGTCATCCGTGCGATCAAGATGGAAGAATTTTCTTATCTTGCCCAGGATTGTTGCCGACTTCTCCTGACTTTGCGAGCCACGATAAGACTCCCAACCCGAGAATGATGTCTGGCGATTTGCAGACTTTCTCCAATAGCGTATCAGGAAGAAGCCAAACAGCATACCTCCAAGGTGAGCAACGTGAGCAATTCCATCAGAAGAGTTTGACAATGCATTAACTATCTCATATACCACATAGCCAACTACAAGCCACTTTGCCTTGATAGGGAATGGGATTGGTATGATAAACATCCTTTCCTCTGGATAAGTCATACAAAAAGCAAGGAGAATACCACAAACACTTCCCGAAGCACCTACCGTTGTCATCATATTCAACTGTCGCTGAAGATACGAGTCTGCTGGCATGTTGGATATTTCCAGGAACTGACTTATGCTTTCTGGAGCAGGTGTTACACCATAATACACCTCCAATGTTTGCGAGATTTCTTGAAGCAAGCCCGCACCGATTCCACACACAAGATAGTAGATGAGAAATCTCTTAGATCCCCACGTGCGTTCCATAACCGAGCCAAACATCCATAGAGCAAACATATTGAATAATATATGGAGCAAGGCACCCCAAATACCTTCTCCCATACCACCGTGCATAAATAGATATGTCACAAACTGATATAGATGGAATTGGTTTGCCTGCCAATAATGAAGTCCGCACCAGACTTTTATCTCTGGCACGAGTAATGAAGCTAAGAACGCAAGGCAGTTGATGATTAGCAACTGCTTGGTTATTGTGGGAATTATCTGCATTAATTATATTAAATATAGAAGAAAGCCGAAACACAGAAATGTCCAGAGATTGTGTTACGGAACTTAAACTTATCTACGTCGAAACGGTAGCTGGCACCAATACCACCACTACCAATCTTCACGCCAATACGTGGCTCAATAAGGCATGCAATATGACCAGCTGTCTTATTACCACCATTTGCACTACCTGTGCCCCAGTAATATTCTGCACCAAGCTTAGCCTGGAACATAACATACTTTGCAAACCACATAGTAGGACGGAAACCAAGTCCAAGACAGTAGAGACTGAGCTTGTCATTATCATTGCTACCCCATGCGTAGTTGAAGTCAACGAAGAAATCCTTACCTACATCGAAGCCAAGGAACTGGCGGCTACCACCCATGATACCATAATTAATATAGATAGCATCTATATACTTATGATAGTCGAAACTTGAAGAACCAGAATTACCATACTGAGGTGCTGCCTCTGGAATGGCGAAGGTAAACTCAGAAACCTCCTCAACTGGAGCTTCTACTTCTGTACATTCCAAATTCTGATCGATCTCGTTTCCTGAAGTCAAATCATTTTCTGCAAATGCTACTGTACTGCAGAACATCATAACTAAAAACAATAGTTTCTTCATCTATAAACCTACACTAATACGTGACGTGTGCAACATTCGTTAGTAAATCCTGATGTATTGTTCCAACAGGATCTGATTAATCCAATTTGCGTGCAAAATTAGTAAGAAATATCCAATCCACAAAATCTTTATAGCGAAAAAGATTTATAACCACATAAAATAATGACATAAAAAAGGGAGACCGATTCACATCAGCCTCCTGAATACAATACTAAAACCTAAATTTTATACTACTAAAACCTAAACTCTATTAATTAAGTTTCACGCTGTATTAGCGTAAGTTGTTATGCATGATTGATGCTATTCCACATACGGTAGATAAAGCTACCATAACCAGCATAAACACAGTTGCAAAATCAATTGCCATAGCTTGTTTTTTAAATGTTTGTTATCCTAGACCCCGAAGGATCAAGTTTTGTTATCCTTATTGAATACAATCCTCTACCTAAGTAGAGCTAACTGCCTTTATTTCTTATTTCTGATGCAAAGGTAACAATTGTTTACGTACACAACAAATCTTTATGCAACTATATTCCATTTTTATCCATTCTTTTGACCTTAGTCAAGTTGTTGATAATTAGTACATAATACACAATTTGGCTTTATGGGTAAAGTATGACCAGAAATAAAAATGCCGCTCAGACATTTCACGAGGAAATACCTAAGCGGCAAATTATATTGTAATTAATAATGTTTATCGAATTTCAATAGTGGAGAAAACTCCTCCAATTATCAATTTTCAATTATTCATTATCAATTAACTGAGAATCAGTTTAGAGCTTTGGACCAGCAGCAACGAGAGCCTTACCAGCCTCATTGTTTGTGTACTTAGCGAAGTTCTTGATGAAACGAGCAGCGAGGTCCTTAGCCTTCTCCTCCCACTGGCATGCGCACTCGTAAGTGTCACGTGGGTCGAGGATAGCTGGGTTAACATTTGGAAGAGCTGTAGGAACAACGAAGTCGAACATTGGGATAGTCTTTGTCTCAGCCTTGAGGATAGAACCATCGA
>DCJC01000068.1:55582-55850 GCA_002317355.1 Prevotellaceae bacterium UBA1710
GCGTCGATGATACCACGTGTATCAGGGATAGAGATACGCTTACCTGTACCGTTCCAACCTGTGTTTACGAGGTATGCCTTAGCACCGCTCTTCTGCATCTTCTTAACGAGCTCCTGAGCGTACTTTGTTGGGTGGAGCTCAAGGAATGCCTGACCGAAGCAAGCAGAGAATGTTGGAGTTGGCTCTGTGATACCGCGCTCTGTACCAGCAAGCTTAGCTGTGAAACCAGAGAGGAAGTAGTACTGAGTCTGCTCTGCAGTAAGGATAG
>DCJC01000003.1 GCA_002317355.1 Prevotellaceae bacterium UBA1710
GAGCCCCGAAGAGGGCGACACCTAAAAGGGCAGTCCGTGAGGGCTGTCAATAAGGAATATTTGATTGGTGAGCGCCGTAGGTGCGACATTTATTATATCATCCAGTTTTTAGGTGTCGGACTTTCAGCCCTCATCAACTAACATTACTCAATATAACAGCCCTTGCGGACTGCCCTTTTAGGTGTCGCCCTCTTCGGGGCTCGTACATCACAAGTCTTATTTTGTTGGATACCAAAAGATTAGAATTCGTCGAACTCACGTTAATTACATTCAACAGGTGATTAGTAACTTGTAATATTTTTAATTAATAATATAATACGATTATGGAGAGAATCAGCATACTACGTACAGAATTAAAAAGTAAGATTGGTGACTCTCTTCTCCCTGGTGATGAAGCGAAGATAGAGCAGATTCTTGCTCAGGCTATCAATGATAAGCAGATAAAGTTTGATACCTTCGGCTTCAATCCCATTGTAATGGCTTTGCAGACAGCTCTTATCGCTGTTGATGAGATTGGTCTGCGTCGTGATGGTGTTATTGCCATCATACTCTACAATGGTGTAATAAATGGTTATACCACCATGGAGGAGGTGCGAAAAGACTTTGGTGAGGGTGTTGCAGCCATCATCAATGGTTTGGTGCGCCTCTATCATCTCTATGAGAAGACACCGGTAATTGAGACAGAGAACTTCCGAAATCTTATTGTTTCGTTTGCAGAAGATATGCGCGTCATACTCATCATGATTGCAGATCGTGTGAATATGATGCGTGAGCTTCGTGATACCATCAACGAGGAGGCACGACATCGTGTGGCAGAGGAGGCAAGCTATCTCTATGCTCCATTGGCACATAAGCTCGGACTCTATAAGCTGAAGAGTGAGCTCGAAGACCTCTCGCTGAAGTATCTTGAGCGTGATGCATATTATCATATCAAGGAGAAACTGAACGAGACAAAGGCTTCACGAGACAAGTATATCGTGGATTTCATTGGTCCTGTTCAGAAAAAACTGGAAGAGGCAGGACTGAAATTCCACATCAAGGGCCGCACAAAGTCTATCCACTCCATCTGGCAGAAGATGAAGAAGCAGAAGTGTGCCTTTGAAGGTGTGTATGATCTCTTCGCTATCCGTATCATTATTGATTCTGCTCCAGAGCGTGAGAAGATGGAGTGCTGGCAGGTGTATAGTATCGTGACAGATATGTATCAGCCTAATCCAAAGCGTCTGCGCGACTGGCTCAGCGTTCCGAAGACCAATGGCTATGAGAGTCTGCATATCACCGTACTTGGTCCTGAGAAGAAATGGGTGGAGGTGCAGATCCGTACCGAGCGAATGGATGAGATAGCAGAGCATGGCCTTGCTGCCCACTGGCGCTATAAAGGCGTGAAGAGTAGTGAGGGAGGCATGGAGTCATGGCTTGCAAGCATTCGTACAGCACTTGAGGCTGGCGATGACCTTCAGGTTATGGATCAGTTCCGCATGGATCTTTACGACAAGGAGGTCTATGTGTTCTCGCCTAAGGGAGACATCCTTAAATTCCCAAAGGGAGCCACCGTTCTTGACTTCGCATACCACATCCATAGCAATATCGGTAGTCATTGTATTGGTGCGAAGATTAATGGTAAAAACGTGACCTTGCGTGAGCAACTCTCGAGTGGTGATACCATTGAGATTCTGACAAGCAACAAGCAATATGCCAAGCAGGAATGGCTCAATATCGTAAAGACTTCACGCGGTAAGGCGAAGGTTCGTCAGGCTTTGCGCGAGAGTCAGATGAGTACCGGACTTTATGCCAAGGAACTTCTTGAGCGTAAATTCCGTAATAAGAAGATAGATATCGATGAGAGTATCCTTATGCGACTCATCAAAAAGATGGGTTACAAGGAGACCTCCGACTTCTATAAGGATATCGTAGATGAATCACTTGATGCCAATACCGTCATTGAGCGTTATCTTGAGGCAAAGCAGCATGAGGAAAATCCACAGGCATCAGCGGTTCCTGTACGTTCTGCCGAGGAGTTCCAGTTGATGCCAGACACAAAGCATCATCCTCAGACTTCAGATGATACGCTCGTGATTGATCAGGGCATGAAGGGCATCGACTATACGCTTGCCCGTTGTTGTCAGCCAATCTACGGAGATCCTATCTTCGGTTTTGTGACAGTCAATGGTGGTATTAAGATTCATCATCAAAATTGTCCTAATGCCAATGATCTGAAATCACGTTTCGGATATCGTATCGTCAAGGCAAAGTGGAGCGGAAAAGGTCAGACGCAGTATAGCGTTACTCTCCGTGTTGTGGGAAATGATGATCTCGGTATCGTGAATAATATCACGAGCATTATCTCAAAGGAGGAAAAACTGCTTCTGAGAAGCATTTCCATCAACTCAAACGATGGCTTGTTCTCTGGTAACCTCACCGTTCAGATTGATGATACCAATCGCCTTGAGGCTTTGATAAAGAAGCTGAAGGGTGTGAAGGGCGTAAGGGCTGTAACGAGGTTGTAGGAATACCTTGGATTACCCTTTTATATCACTTCAAATCTCTGATGCCCCCTTTTGCCTGCGAACTGATTTTATTTATACTATATACAAAAAGAGAGCCTCCACTGGAGGCTCTCTTGCGATAAAGATATGATGAACTGTCGTGAATTAACGACGTGGACGTGCTGGAGGAGCTGGAAGAGGTGTTGGATTCTCATCGGCTATGTGGCGCTCAATGCGATAAATCTGAGATCGTGTGAGCTTGCACTTGCGGCAAAGGCCATCCTTGTTGTATTTGTGATTGCCCTTGATGATATGATTACGCGTTTTCTTGTCTAATACAGGACGTCCGTTTTCTACCCTTAATACAGGGTGCTTGCAAAGTTTATCTACGTTAGTTGTTGTCTTACCAAAACTTGTCATGGTGCCGAGGAGCATCATTCCGATTACCATCGTGCTTTTGAATATTGTCTTCATAATTGTTAAGAATTTATGAGTTCCGAGAAACTCGTTAGACATCTTATTTACGTTGGCAAAAGTACGATGTTTTTTCGAACAAGCAAAGGAAAAGTCTATATTCGGTAGTGGATTTTCCCTATAATGCAGTAGGGATTTAGCCCGCATTATTCACTAATCTGAATTTATGGATAATTCAGGTTGGGAAGTGGTGTTATTCTTCTATCTTCAGTTGCTTGTACTCGAAACCATCAACGATCTCTGGGTGGAAATCCCTGTTCTGGGCTTTGATGGTGAGGTTTTCGAATGTGAAGTTGCTGAGACGATAGACCTCATCCTGCTTCTCTGCATTGAAGAAGGTGATGCATTCGCATTGGCAGTTGCGCATCACGATGTGGTCGGAATAGGAGAGGGGAGAGTCTTTTCTGCCCTTTAGGTCATAGAACTGCTTCCAAGGGGCTATGAGAAGGAAATTCCTTACCGGACCGGTGATGTCCTCAACCGTGATGTATTCGTATCTCTGAGGGGTGTCTGGGCGCATCTTTAACCATAGCAGGTTGTTTGCCTGAGATGATATCTTTATTCTGCGGAGGATGATGTTATGGTCGAATACTGACTCTGAACCTAATGTCAGGCATCCATGGCAGAAGCCGTACTCACAATCCTCGATGATGATGTTTCTGTTCTCGCCGTTTCCTACGCTTTCGGCTGGAATCTGCACGCCTGGATAGTCTTTCATGAAGGCATCAGCGTAAGGGCCTTTGCCACCCTTGATTGCTACAGCATCATCATTAACCGACATGTAGCAGTTCTTGATCAGCACATTCTTTACCACGTCAATGTCGATGGCATCGGTAGATGGGCCTTTGGTGTCGTCAGGCTTGCCAAGGCTATAGATGCGGCAACCGAGGAACTTCACGTTTTCGGAGTTATAGACATGGTTAGTCCAGAAAGCGGAATTCTGCAGGTTTACGCCTTCCACCTGTATGTTCTTGCAGTTGGAGATATAGACAAGTCTTGGGCGTTGCTCATCTTTATTTGTACATGCCTTGTTCCATGCACGACGAAGCCAGAACTGCTTGTGGTATCTGAGCCCGTTGCCGTCGATAGTGCCTTCGCCAGAGATGGTGAAGCCGTCGAGTCCGTCGGCATTGATGAGGGCACCGAAATACGTGCAGGTTTCGCCTTCGATACGTGTCTTCCCGAGAGGGTAGTCACCGATGAAGTCAGAGCCCATAAGAACTCCACCTTTCCTGATATGAAGATGAGTGCCTTGCTTGAAATGAAGACCTCCAGTCATGTAAATTCCTTCGGGCACTACGATTACGCCGCCACCTTCGGTAGCGGCCTTGTCGATTAGTGCCTGGATCTCGGTAGTGTGAATCCTTCCGTCGGCAAAGATACGATAATCGGTAAGGAGATACTGCTTGCCGAGTTTAGAGATATCCACACGGGTGGTATCCTTGAACCATGCCTCGATCTGAGTGCCGTCTGGCCAGATGTCTGCTTGTGGTTTCTGCTTCTTTGCTGCAAATGATGAAAGGGATATGAAGAGCAGGAGAAATGTTGTTAGGATAGTTTTCATAATGACTAATTATGGATTAGGGATTATGGATTAGGGATTAAGGCGTAAAGATAAAAAGCAAAAAGCAGATGACTGATAGCTTATTGCTATCTGCCATCTGCTAAGTGCATAACCATTATATTGTCTGTTCAACATTCCATACAAATGCTCTGAGACCGAGCAATGGATTGTCAACGTCAAGCTTCTTGAGGCGTGCGAGCAAAGGCTCAACCTTGTTGTCATCACAGATTGTGATAACGGCCTCGTTCATAGCAGGCCAAGCGTGTGAGCCGAGGTGAGGTTCACCTGAAAGGCTTCCTCTGCCTGCAACCTGTGGCAGAAGAGTGTATCCTCGACAGAGGGAAGAGGACAATGCCTCTACTACTCCGTCATGATGTGCCTGATCGTATGTTATGAATACTGTTTTCATATTTACTTATCTTTCTTGTTTAATTTCTCGATGTCGTGACCTACAGAGTGCAGACGCTGGGTAGCCAGGCGCTCTGCCTTTGTCTCTTCCCAGTACTTGTCAAGTTCGCGCTGCTCCTTGAGAGCCTTACGCTGGCGCTTGATACCAATGCTGCCGAAGATACAGAACATTGAAGGAACGTAGATCAATGTGAGAATTGTACTGATCAAAAGACCACCGATGATACTGATACCCATTGGGCGCCACATCTCTGCACCTACACCCTGGCTGATAGCCATAGGGAACATACCGAGGATTGTGGTCATGGTTGTCATGAGGATAGGGCGCAGACGAGAGCGAGCCGCAATCGTAGCAGAACGGATGAGTGAGTTACCACGCTCACGCATCAGGTTGGTGTAGTCGATGAGCACGATACCATTCTTTACTACGATACCGATCAGCATGATACCACCGAGCATTGACATGATGTTAAGGTTGGTGCCTGTAACGATGAGTGCCAGGATGATACCTGAGAATGCGAATGGCACGGAGATCATGATGATGAATGGATATGTGAGAGACTCGAACTGAGCAGCCATCACGATGAATACGAGGATGATGATAAGGATACCGAGAGTACCGAGGTCACGGTTAGACTCCTGCTGATCCTCATAAGAACCTGCTACCTGAACGGTAACACCTGCAGGAAGTTGCATCTTCTCGTAGATAGACTGACCGAGCTCTACACCATCAGAAAGCGCATTACCATCCTTAAGAACGGCACTTACTGTAACGTAGCGCTCACGGTCCTTACGCTCGATGGTTGGTGGGATGGCACTCTCCTTTACTGTACCGATGTCACAGATACGGATGTTCTGTCCACGACCGTTAGGGATAACCATATTCTCGATGTCCTCCATAGAGATACGAGCGTTAGGTTCATAGCGAACCTTTACATCATACTCCTGACCGTCCTCACGGAAGTAGGTCATCTGAGAACCTGTGATGATATTACGAACGTATGTAGCAGCTGTTGTAAGACCCAGTCCCTGCTGAGCAAGTTTCTCGCGGTCAAATTCAACAACGATTTCTGGCTGGTAGTCAGAACGTGAGATCATTGTCTGGGCAACCATCTCGTTCTCACGAAGCTTATTTGCGAGCTCATCAGCAACCTTACGTGTAGCATCGAGGTCGTAACCGTAGATCTCGAATGTAGCGGTTGACTGACCACCCATTGCTGCACCCTGCTGTCCACCGAGCATAACCTGATACTTAGCGAGCTCAGGGATAGCCTTCAGGTCTTCACGCATCTCATCACAGATAGCAGCCAGACCCTTTTTACGCTCGTTAGATGGCACCATCATGATGTTGAATGAGATGATGTGTGAACCATTATCTGAAAGTGAAGCGAAGGTGTTGTTATCACCAGCCTGACCACAGGTGAAGTTACATGAGTTCATGTCCTTGCCATATCTGTCCTGCCACTTCTTTACGAGGTCCTTTGCAAGCTGTTCAGAAATCTCTACACGTGTACCGATAGGCAGCTGGAGAGATACACCGATACGACCAGAGTCATTGGTTGGGAAGAACTCAGACTTGATACCGCAGATACTTGCGAGAGCGATAGAGCCAACAAAGAGTCCGACACAAGCAATTACTACGGTTGAACGATGACGTACAGCCCAGTAGATTCTCTTCTCGTACCAGTCGTCGAGCTTATCGAGACCACTGCTGATAGGTGTGTAAATCTTCTTGAACAGACCACTCTGACGCTTCTTGAGCTTCAGCATCAATGAACAGAGCATTGGAGTGAATGAGAGAGCAGATACTGTAGAGATTGTCATGATGATACACATCATCCAACCCAACTGCTTGAAGAGCACACCAGCCATACCTGTTACCATGGTCAATGGGAAGAACACGGCAATCATGGTGAGGGTAGAAGCGATAACCGAGATAGCAACCTCCTGAGTAGCGTGTACCGCTGCCTGCTTTGGAGAAGAACCACGCTCGATATGTGTCGTCACGTTCTCAAGCACAACGATGGCGTCGTCCACCACGTTACCGATAGCGATAGAGAGACATGAGAGAGAGATCATGTTGAGCGAACCACCCGTAGCATACAGATAGATGAATGATGCTATCAGAGACATAGGGATGGTGATGACGATGATCATCGTAGCACGCCATCTGCCGAGGAAGATGAACACAACCAATGCCACGAAGAGCATAGCGTATGCGATGGTCTCCTCAAGAGAGCCGATGGTATTCAGAATGTTGTCTGATGTATTGACGATCACGCCAAGCTTCACATCAGGTGGAAGAGTCTTCTGAAGTTCAGGAAGTTTCTTCATCACAGCGTCAGAGATAGCTACTGAGTTCGCACCTGACTGCTTCTGAACGATAATCATAGCACCCTGTGTGCCGTTTGTGAAGGTCTTCTGTGAACGCTCCTGAAGATTGTCCACGATACGTGCCACATCTTTCAGATACACATTCACGCCATTGTGGGAACCAACGATTACGTTTTTCATCTCAGATGGGTCATGGAACTCACCCTCGACACGTACGGTGAAGGTCTGTGTACCTACGTCAACGGTACCGTTGGTGATGTTACGGTTCTCTGCGCTGATGGCAGCACTTACCTGCTGTGGAGAGAGACCGTAAGCCTCCATCTTGCGTGGGTCAAGGTAGATGTTGATCTCACGCTCTGGTGCACCTGCGATACTTACTGTACCCACACCATCGATACGGGCAAGTGGGTTGGCAACGCCATCGTCCAGAATCTTGTAGAGAGCCTGCTGTGATTCCTGAGCCTCTACAGAGAGCATGAGGATAGGAATCATATCGGTAGAGAACTTGAAGAGGATAGGAGTCTGAGCCTCCTCAGGAAGAGCGTTTGACACCATGTCCAGTTTGTCTCGAACGTTGTTGGTCAACGCATCAATGTCGTAACCGAACTCAAACTGAAGAGTGATTACAGATACATTCTCACGAGAGTTACTGGTGATATGCTTCAAGTGCTCCACTGAGTTCAAGGTGTTCTCAAGTGGACGTGTAACGTTATTCTCGATATCATTAGCTGACGCACCGTTATAATACGTCATGACCATGATGGTGTTGGTATCAATATCTGGATAAAGGTCAATAGGGAGCTTTATCAAAGAGAAGATACCAAATATTATGACTGCCGCAAAGCAGAGGCTCGTCATGATCGGTCTTTTGACCGCGCCTTCGTATAGAGTCATAAATATTTAATTTCTAATTATTTTACAACCTTAACCTTCTTGCCGTGAGCAAGACGTGCCTGACCTGCAACTACTACCTGCTGACCATTCTCTACACCAGAGAGAATCTCATACTTGTTACCGATGTGACGGCCAAGCTCCACCTTATTATATGATACGGTCTGCTTCTGAGCATCGTAAACATAAACATAACGGTCGCCAGCACCAATCTGCTTTACGAGTGAGAGGTCTGGAACGAGGACATGATCCATGTTACCATAGTTAACTGTCACACGAGCGAACATACCTGGACGTACCTTCTGCTGTGGGTTGTTGATTGTTACCTCAACAGGGAATGTGTGAGTAGCGATGTCGATAGAAGGAGAGACGGTTGTGATCTTGCCTGTGAAGTTCTCGCCCTCGTAAGAGTCGAGTGTAAGGTCAACTGACTGTCCCTTCTTGATGCTCTTATAGTGTACCTCAGATACGTTCATCACAACCTTTACTGGGTTTGTCTTCTCGATAGTGAGGATTGGAGCACCACCGTACATGTCACCGTTGTCATAGTTACGAGCTGTAACAACACCGCTCATAGGAGCGAAGAGCTGAGTGTTCTGTGACATCTGCTTATACTGTGACTCCATAACTTCAATCTGAAGCTTAGCGTTGTCATATTCAGCCTTTGAAGCACCACCAACCTTGTAGAGCTCGCTTGTGCGGTTGAACTCCAACTTCTGATGGTCAATCTGGAGCTTGAGCTGGTTGAGGCTTGAAGCGTCGAGCTGAACGAGAAGCTGACCCTTGCTCACCTGATCGCCTACGTCAACGAGGATGCGCTCGATACGATAAGCCATGTTAGGAGAGATGTTATTCTTAAGGTCACTCTCTACTGTTGCTGTGTAAACCTCTGTCTGAGGTACACTCTCACTTGAAACTGTTGCGAGCTTTACTTCAGGAGTCATATCGGCTGCTGACTTAGACTCGTCTTTCTTTTCTCCGCATGAGCAAACCATAGCTGCTGCGAAAAGAGGTATAATATATTTGAATTTCATATCTAAATTATCAATTATCAATTGTCGATTATCAATTAGTATTACTCGCGTCCCATTGTGTAGTCAAGGTCAGCCTTGTTTGTGAGATAGTCATAGATGCTCTGGTGGTAAGTCAACTCTGCCTGTGTGAGAGCTGTCTCGCTCTGGTTGAGTTCGAGAATTGTACCACGACCTACATCATATCTCTTAGCTGAAATGGTTACAGCCTTGTTAGCCTGCTTTACTGCCTCGCGATCTGACTCCAGCTTAGTGATTGTTGAAATCATGTTCTTGCGATAGCTCTGTGCAGCCATTGAAAGCTGGCGCATTGTGTTTGTACGTGTGTCAGCCAACTGCTCAATCTGGAGCTTGTTGCTCTTAAGCTTTGTCCAGTTGCTTGCCTGGAAGATAGGAACTGATACAGACAAAGCGAGTGTTGAACTTGGAGAGAACTTGTATTTGAATACGTTCCAGTTGTCGTTAGAGTATGACTGATACTGCCCCTGAAGCTGCATGCCTACTGTTGGGAGGAAACTTGTCTTGAGAAGCTTGTTAGCGCGCTCAAGCATGTTCTTGTTCATGTCCAACTGACGGAGAGCTGTGTTGTTTACAAGCTCGTTCTCGTTCACCTGAGTCTTGGAAAGTGTGAGATCCTTCTCGTAATCCTTGAGTGAGTCTTTGATATTGATATCAATAGCGGTATTGATGCCCATGAGCACCTTCAAGCGAAGCAATGCAAGGTTGAGACCTGTCTCAGCACTTGTCACGCTTGAGTTCATTGAGCGCATCTGTACCTCAGCAGAAATCTTGTCGTATTCGCTTACCTTACCAACCTGGAACTTCTTGTCAACAACCTCGAAGTTCTGCTTAGCCACATCGTAGCTACGCTTGATGACATCACGACTATCCTGTGCAAGAAGAGCTGCATAGTAAGCCTTTGTAACTTGATTAACAAGGTCAAGACGTGAAGAACGTGCTTTTTCCTGAGCAAGAAGAATGTCCTCCTTGGTCATTTTCATGTTTTGGTAAACGGCAGGAGCATAGATAGGCAATGTCATGGTAAGTCCAGCCATAGCTGTTGTAGTACCATCAGCACCCATCTTGAATTCTCCCATAGCTGTCTTGATAGCAGCCACCTGAATACTGTGTGAGAGAGACATGTTTGCACTTACAGAAGGCAGAAGTGCCTGCCATGCTTCCTTGTCTGCAATCTCTTTCAATTGAATGTCTTTATCGGCAACCTTGATAGTAGGGTTCTCTGCCAGTGCTATCTCTATAGCTTTTTTAAGGTTGAGATCCATGTTACCCACCGATGCTGCGCTGTTACCCTGGGCATAAGAAATGCTTGGCGCCATGAATGTAACAAGAGCAGAGACTACAAGTGTCATGCACTTTTTCATCATTGTGTTTTGTTAAATAATTTGGTTTAAAAATGAAAACTTTATGCAAAGATAAAGTTTTTTTCTCGTATTTCATCCATATTATAGGATAATTAATGTTATTTAACAGACAAAGACCGATTAAATTGATTTAAATCTTTATTTTTGCAATCTATGTGGTGTAAAATTGTGATTTTTTCTATGTTTTTGTTGTCTCTTTGCTCTTCACTTCTGGCAAAGGACAATGGTTCTTCTGTAAATGCTGCGGAGGCAAGGGAATTGTTTGACAAAGTGTATAATCTTGTCTTCGGAAGTCAAGGTTCGGCACTATCATATAAGGTCAATATTATTGGTGTTTACAAGACTGAAGGCTCTATTGTTTATAAAGGTAAAAAGGTGCGTTATATTGAGTCGCGCTATTGTGCTTGGGAAGATGGGGTGACGGCATACATGGTGGATAAAAAGAAACGGCAGGTGAATATCTATCGTCATGATGATGACAATAAGGATAAGTATCTTGCCAAGTTCAAGTATGATGTCAATAACTTTGATTTCTCCTACAAGACAGAAGATGATTTCTATCTCATTACAGCAAAAATCAAGAATTCAAGTTTCTTTGGCATAAAATCTGTAACTGCAAAGGTTTACAAAAGTAACCTTTATCCTGTAAGTATGACTATCAAACTATCGTTCTTTCGTACTACTGTACAAATATCCAATTTTAGAGCAGGAAAGATTGCCGATAGTAATTTCATCTTTCCAAAAGAAAAATTCATGGATTATGAATTTATAGATCATAGGAAATGATTTCGTTCTTGGTCAGTATCTCCTTTGCTATGCCTTCGTTGTGCCAAGGGGGTAAACTCAGTGAACCTTCGTTCCAAGACTGCTTTGTAATGGGAGCTTCACTGAGTTTACCCCCTAAGCATAGCGGTGGATCAGTGGTGGAATAACAATGTAATTTTTTATGGTGTGCATGGACGAATATACAATAAATGGTTAAGTTGGCATGATATGATAAAATGACATCTCGTAAAATAATGAGTTGAATAGTATCTACCCAGTATCCTACTTCTATCAGCCATTTGCCGAAATATTACGGTCTTCTTCTTTTGGTAAGAGTCACGTAAGAGTTACGTAAGAGTCACGTAAGGGTAACTGTTGCTCTATTTTGGCACGGGCTTTGTCTATTGAAGGTAAAGTTATAAATAAATTACAATGGAAGAAAAGGAAATGAACATAGACGAGCAGCTCAAGAATGCTGCTAATGAGCAGGATACAACTTCTGCTGAGGCTGAAGAGAATGCTGCCGCTGAGAATGCGACTGACACAAATGTCACAGAGGAAGGTGCTAATACTGACGAAGAGTCAGCACCTGCTGACCCTTTGGCAGAGCTTCAGAAGCAGGTAGATGAACTCAAGGAAGAGATGCTCTACAAGCAGGCTGAGTTCGAGAATTATCGTAAGCGTACTATCAAGGAGAAGGCTGACCTTATCCTCGGTGGTGGCGAGAAGACCATCAAAGAGATTCTCCCTGTTATCGATGACTTCGAGCGTGCTCTTGCTGATAAGACCGATGATCCAGTTGCTATCCGTGAAGGTATGCAGCTTATCTTCAATAAGTTCATCGCTACACTCGAGAAGATGGGCGTGAAGAAGATTGAGACAGAAGGTGCTGACTTCAACGTTGACTTCCATGAGGCTATCGCACTCGTTCCAGGTATGGGTGATGCCATGAAGGGTAAGGTTATCGATTGCACCAAGACTGGCTACACACTCAATGATAAGGTAATTCGTCACGCACAGGTTGCTGTGGGACAATAAATATAGAAAGAGAGAAACAATGGCAAAAAGAGACTATTATGAAGTGCTTGGCGTTGACAAGAGCGCAAGTGCTGCAGAGATAAAGAAGGCCTATCGTAAGTTGGCTATCAAGTATCATCCTGACAAGAATCCTGACAACAAGGAGGCTGAGGAGAAGTTCAAGGAGGCTGCAGAGGCTTACTCTGTGCTTTCTGATGAGCAGAAGCGTCAGCAGTATGACCAGTTCGGATTCAATGGCCCTGGTGGCTTTGGCGGTGATGGTGGCTTCGGTGGCTTCGGTGGCGGTGGCTTCTCTATGGACGACATCTTCTCTGCTTTCGGCGATATCTTCGGAGGTCACTCAGGCTTTGGTGGCTTCGGAGGTGGTGGCGGTCGTGGTCGTCAGCAGCATCGTGGTGCAGACCTTCGTCTTAAGGTGAAGCTCAACCTTCAGGAGATTTCAACAGGCGTGACCAAGAAATTCAAGGTGCGTAAGTACGTTGCCTGCGACTGCTGTAAGGGTTCTGGTGCAGAGGCTGGTAGCGGCACAGAGACTTGTAACACTTGTCATGGCTCTGGCTATGTGGTTCGCTCAAAGCAGAGCATCTTCGGAATGATGCAGACACAGGCTGCCTGCCCAACTTGTGGTGGCGAGGGTTCTGTTATCAAGAATAAGTGTAAGAAGTGTAATGGCGAGGGCGTTGTTCTCGGTGAGGAAGTTGTAGAGGTGAACATCCCTGCTGGTGTACAGGATGGCATGGTTGTCAACGTACAGGGTAAGGGTAATGCAGGTAAGCGCAATGGCGTGAACGGTGATATTCAGGTGTTCATCACAGAAGAGCAGAACGATACATTCGTTCGTGATGGCAACGACTTGATCTACAACCTCTTGCTCGACTTCCCAACAGCGGCTCTCGGTGGCGAGGTACTCGTTCCTACAGTAGATGGACATCAGGCAAAGGTCAGCATCCAGCCAGGTACACAGCCAGGCACTGTTATGCGTCTTCGTGGTAAGGGACTTCCTGCTGTTTCCGGTTATGGCTATGGCACTGGTGATATCCTCATCAACGTGAGCATCTATGTGCCTAAGGAGCTCAACAAGGACGAGCGCAAGGCTATCGAGGCTCTTCGCGAGAGCGAGAACTTCAAGGGCGACAAGCAGACCAAGAAGTCAATCTTCGAACGATTCAAGAATTATTTTTAAATAGTGAAATGAAAAATTTTGAAATGAAAAATATAGATTGGTATTTCTGTCTGTGACTTGCACATCAGTTTGATTTGTATTTTTCATTTGAGTATTTAATGATTTTATCATTTAAGTATTTCAAAATTTGACTATGACTTATTCTGAAACATTAGAATATCTATACACAAGCACCCCCGTTTTTGAGCGAGTGGGTGCTTCTGCGTATAAAGAGGGACTGGAGAATACCATAGCCCTTGACAATCACTTTGGCAATCCTCACCGTTTGTTCAAGACCATTCATGTGGCTGGAACCAACGGAAAAGGCTCTACATCCCACACTCTGGCGGCAATACTCCAGAGCGCGGGCTATCGTGTCGGACTCTATACCTCCCCTCATCTCGTGGATTTCTCAGAGCGCATCCGTGTGAATGGTGAACCGATAAACCAGCAGTATGTTATCGATTTCGTAGAAGAGAACAAAGAGTTCTTCGAGCCTCTTTATCCATCTTTCTTCGAGCTTGTTACTGCTATGGCATTCCGCTATTTCGCTGAGAAACACGTGGATATCGCAGTTGTTGAGGTCGGACTTGGCGGTCGCTTGGATTGCACTAATATCATCTCGCCTGTTCTTTCGGTTATCACTAATATCTCCTTCGACCACACTGGTTTCCTTGGTGATACCCTCGAGAAGATTGCAGGTGAGAAGGCTGGTATCATAAAGCAGAACACCCCTGTTGTGATAGGCGAATATCTGCCAGAGACTCTTCCTGTATTCCAGAAGAAGGCAGAAGAGATGAATGCGCCATTGATTCTTGCTCAGGATAGGGTAGGGCAGTACTCTCTGCCTGAATTCCAGTTGAAGGGCGCTTGTCAGGAACGTAATCTGCAGACTATCCTCACGGCAGCCAACGAGCTTGTGCGTCTCGGTGTCTTTTCTGATGATGAGGCTATCGTGAAGGGTTGTGCAAATGTTTGCTCACTCACAGGACTTCGTGGTCGCTGGGAGGCACTATCCAAATCGCCTCTCACTATCTGCGACACAGGGCACAATCTTGCAGGATGGGAGTATCTCGCACCTCATATAAGTAATGTGTTCGAGCAGAAGAAGGGCGAGAATGCTGAGGCTCAGCTCCGTATCGTCTTCGGAATGGTTGACGACAAGGATATCAACTCCGTGCTTCAACTTATGCCGAAAGAGGCACATTATTACTTCTGTCAGGCTTCTACTCACAGGGCTATTCCTGTGGAGAAGGTTGTGGCACTTGCCTCTGAGCATGGTCTCGTTGGCGAGAGTTTCTCTTCTGTTGCTGAGGCTTATGCCAAGGCGAAGGCTGATGCAAAGGCTGAGGATTTCATCTTTATAGGTGGTAGTAGCTATGTTGTAGCCGATCTCCTCTGCGATTTTTGAACAAAAAACTTGTTTTTACGGAAAAAATAAGTATCTTTGCAAAAACTTATTGATTTGTCGAAATTCCGAAACCTCGGGAAATCGACGAACTTCAAAACCTCATCACCTTCAAAACCTCAAAAAAATATGACACCACACATCAATGCCAAGGATGGTGCTTTTGCAAAGACCGTCCTCATGCCAGGTGATCCACTTCGTGCAAAACTCTTGGCAGATACATTTCTTGAGAATGTAGAACTCGTAACTGACGTACGCAACATATATGGCTATACAGGTACCTATAAGGGTGTTCCTGTTAGCGTGATGGCTTCTGGTATGGGTATGCCAAGTATCGGTATCTACTCATGGGAACTCTATTCTTTCTATGGTGTAGAGAACATCATTCGTATCGGCTCTGCTGGAAGTTACTCTGCTCGTCTTGACGTTCTCGATGTCGTACTTGCAAGTGAGGCATATAGTGAGTCTTCATTTGCCAAGACACTAAGCGGTTACGACAAGGATACTATTCTTCCTGGCAAGCATATCAATGACGTTATCATTCAGGCAGCAAAGGATGCTGACATAGAGTGTAAACTCGCTCGCGTTCACTCTGCCGATGTATTCTATACTCAGAAGACATGGCAGGAAATCAGTTCTGCCAACAAGTGCGACTGCGTGGAGATGGAGTCTTTCGCACTCTTCCACAATGCCAATATCCTTGGCAAGAATGCGGCTTGTCTTCTCACCATCAGCGATTCATTCGTCAGCAAGCGAGAACTCACTTCTGATGAGCGTCAGAACTCATTCAAGAATATGATGACCGTAGCTCTCGAGGCTGCTATCAAGCTATAGGAATTTTCTCCTTGATTAATATCTTCAGATGAAAGTAAATCCAAAAACATATTCGGAACTTACCAAGCCTGCCTATGTGCTTGAGGAGAAGCGTCTTCGCCGTAACCTCGCCCTCATTCGTGATGTGGCTGAGCGTTCAGGCGTAGAGATAATCCTCGCTTTCAAGGCTTATGCCCTTTGGAAGACATTCCCTATATTCCGTGAGTATATCTCCAGCACCACAGCCTCAAGTCTCTCTGAGGCGCGACTGGCTTTCGAGGAGTTTGGCGCACCTGCCCATACCTTCTCGCCGGCATACACGGACTTTGAGATTGAGGACATCTCACGAATGTCGAGTCATCTCACGTTCAATTCTCTTTCTCAGTATGAGCGTCACCATGAGCGTGCCAAGGCTGTAAACCCAGACCTTCAGTTTGGCGTCCGCGTAAATCCTGAGTATTCTGAGGTAGGAACCGACATCTACAACCCATGCGCACCGGGCACACGCTTTGGTGTTCTTGCCGAAGAACTTCCGGAAACACTACCTGCTGACATCAAGGGCTTCCATTGCCATTGCCATTGCGAGAGCGGTTCTGATGTGTTCCAGCGCACACTTGTGCATATTGAGGAGAAATTCAGTAAGTGGTTCCCTCAGTTGGAGTGGATAAACTTCGGAGGTGGACATCTCATGACTCGTGCAGACTATGACATTGAGTTGCTTGTTTCTCTCCTGACAGACTTTCGCAAGCGCTATCCTAACCTCAAGGTCATCCTTGAGCCTGGTTCAGCCTTCGGATGGCAGACAGGTCCGCTTGTCTCTCATGTAGTAGATGTAGTAGAGAATCACGGCATTCGTACAGCCATTCTCGATGTCAGCTTCACTTGTCACATGCCTGATTGTCTTGAGATGCCTTATCACCCTAAGGTGAGAGGTGCAGAGACATTGGAAGATGCGCCTAATGATCTCTCGCAGCTTGAGGGATATGTGTATAGGCTTGGTGGCAACAGTTGCTTGTCAGGCGACTGGATGTCGGCTTGGCGTTTCAATCATGAACTGCAGATAGGCGAGACCATCATCTTTGAGGATATGCTTCATTACACCACGGTGAAGACCTGTACCTTTAATGGCATCAGTCATCCAGCCATCTGTTTCCTTCGTGAGAATAACGAACTCGAAACTCTTCGTGAGTACTCTTATGAGGATTATCGTGATCGTATGGACTAATATTGCGATTTCACAATAAGAAGAATTATATGTTGTATTTGGTTGATATAAATCAATTCATTGGAAAATATTCGTAAAATAATCATCATATCATTCTTCTTTCTCAGAAATAATTACTACCTTTGCACTCGCAATTGAGAAATCAATAGCAATATAACCAAATGGTGCCCGTAGTTCAGTTGGTTAGAGCGTCAGATTGTGGTTCTGAATGTCGTGGGTTCGAGTCCCACCGGGCACCCAACAAGATTAAACATCTTAAACCCTTGGAAATACCTGATTTCCAAGGGTTTTTTAATTATCAAGGTTCTATAAATTTACTTTCCCAAATCGTTTTGTAACACGATGTGGTGTGGCAAAAATTGCCGCAAATTTGCCGCATTTTGAAAGAATTGCCACAGAATTGCCACAGAATTGCCACAGAATTGCCACAGAATTGCCGCAGATTCAGTCTAAAATTGCCACAGACTGACAAGGAAATTTGCTTTTAGTATTTGTTTATAAAATTTAACTAATTGGCAATTTTGTAAGTTTTCCAATCCCGCAGTTCAATACTGCACAAAAAACAACTATTATGACCATTAGTATAGAACTAGGTACATTAAGATCAGATGGTACAAAAAAAGCTTACATCAAGCTGTCGCATCAAAACACGAGAAAAAGAATTGCTACGCTCGTGTCTCTCTCTCCCAAAGAATACTCTATGACAAAACAGGGTGTAAAAATCAAGAATCTGGAGAAAAAGAAGATTCTTGATGACCAGATGATGGTTGTACAGTCACAGTTCATGGAGATGTCGCATGATGACTATGTAATAAATAAGGTCGTGGATGTGAATTTACTTGCAGACGCATCAAAGATAAAGTCACCAGTAAGTGGACAGATAAAGGAATCTGAAGAAAAGAAAGAAATAAATCTACCGCCAGACTTCTTTGAGTTCACTGATAACTGGTTGAGCATTTGTACGTTGAAGGGTAAGAAGAATTATGTATCAGCCGTTAACTCTTTCAAGAATTATCTTCAGAAGAGTTATCTTCCTTTCAAAGACATAAAGCCAATGCTTGTTCTTGAATACCAGAACTCGCTTGCAGACAAACCCAGGGCTCAGTCTATGTATGTGAATGCTCTCAGCCATCTATGGGAAGAGGCTGACAGACTGTTGGATGAAGAAATTCCTAAGTCGCCTTTCAGAAAGATAAAGATTGCCAAGCAGAAACCTGTTGGACAACGTGCAACTACCATTAATGTCATCAAGAAGATTTATGAATATAAGGGAGGTGGTAGAGCTGGACTTGCAAGAGATTGTTTTATCCTTTCATTCTGTCTGATGGGAATGAATGCTGTTGACCTCTATAATTGTAAGTATTTGAAGAAAGGTGTACTTTGTTATGATAGATGTAAGGTAAAAGATCGCCGTACTGATAATGCTCATACAGAAATCAATGTTCATGATTTCATTCTGCCTATTATAAAAAAGTACAAGATAGAATCGACGTATGTCTTTGATTTTCATAAGAGGTATCGTCGTTCTGATGATTTCTCAAGAGCTCTGAATATCGGTTTGAAAACTATTTTGGGTGAAAGAACTTCGGTAACATTCTATTCTGCAAGGCATTCTTGGGCAACTATAGCACGTAATGACTGTGGAGTAGATAAGGGAACCGTCAACGATGCTCTTGTGCATGTGGACAGAGAAATGTCTGTAACCGATTTGTATATCAAGAAGGACTATCGTCTGATAAACGAAGCTAACAAGAAGGTAATCGAATATGTCTTTGGAGAGTATTTGGGAAAATCCAAGAAGAGATAGAAAGTATATGTTCGAGAATGAGGTTATATAATCATTGGCATCGTGATATATACGAATACAAGGAAATGTTGGTTTGTCCCTCTGAAAATAAGACATTATATATAGAAAATAAGCAAATATCACAAAAAAGTAATAAAATTCCGTACAAATATTCCGTATTTTATGGAATTTTGTTACTTTTGCAACCGAAAGATAAATATGAACATTATCTTTGAAGATAAAGACCTTGAGGAATTAATCCTTACTGGTCGTAACAATAAGTATAAGAAATACTCAAAAGACACTCGCTTCATGCAGGCTTTAGGTCGTATGTACAAGGTTATGTGTACTTCTGCCAGTACATCAGTGCTTAAGATGTACAGTTTTCTGCATTATGAACAACTGAAAGGAGTTGATCTGTCATCTGTCAGGGTGATGAATGGCAGGGTCGAACGGGTATTGTTCCGGGAAACGGAAAATGGAATAGTAATAACGATCATAGAATTAAACGACACGCATTATGGCAACAAAAGATAATATACCGCCAGCAATCAGACCTGTTCATCCAGGCGAGATATTGAGAGAGGAACTGAAGGAACGAAAGTTGACTCAGAAAGCATTTGCTGCTCAGATCGGCATGCGCCCTTCTCATCTTAACGAGCTTATAAAGGGTAAGATACCTGTGACTATGTCTATTGCAGACAAGTTGCAGGATGTGCTGGGTATAGACTCCCAGTCATGGATTAATCTCCAGACTCAGTACAACTATGATTTGAAGGCTTTGGAAGAAACAGAGACTGTTAGTGTTCCAAAAACTACGACTCTGGAAGTCTCAATAGAGGACACAACACTTCTGTCTGATATCAAGAGGGCGATAAGCCTGATACGTGGTGTTGGGCGTGTTGCTGTGATCTCATGATTCCCTGAATATGTGAAGTCCATATATTTCAGAACATAGATATAGGATTATATGAGTCCTAAGTTTTTAGAGGAAAGACTCAGCCAAGTCGGTTGAGTCTTTTTTTCGTCTATCTCACCATACCCATATGTATTTTCTCCAAGTGATACAGAAAATATGTGGAATATGTGGAATGAAACAAATGTATTTGACTATAAGCGTTTTATAGTATCAAAACGATGTGGAATAGTATATTACTTTATGTGGAATAAATGTGGAATAATATGAAAAAGTATTGATAACTATAGTATTTATATCAGTTGTATTAGAGAAAATATGTCATTATTACAACAAAAAACATCTGTTATGTTTGTTTTTCTAATAAAAAGAATATATCTTTGTACCAAACATTAACAAAGACAGGCAAATGCCTTTAAAACATAGAAAGCAATGGAAGAGTCAGAAGAAAGAAGATATTACTCCCCAGGATTATTTGACGATGAGGTCATTGAGAATATCCGTGCTAATATACAGTTCATAGCAGAAGATAGATGGAAGTGCATAGAAACGCTTGAACATAAATCTTCTAAATATAAGAATGAATTGATATATTGCTACTATCTCGGTGAAGACTATGCGATGGCCAATCCTCATGCGATTTCTGCGGTATGGTTTCTCACAGAGGATCAGCAGCAAGTCTTTTCATATGATATAAACCAGTATTTAATTGGTTATAGTCTTGCACAGGATCTCTTGGTTGGGCAGCTGGTGAATGACTCGTATAAAGCAATGCTTCGTGAAGGACCAGAAGAAAATTCTTACAGTAATCATTCAAATGAATCAGGAGTGAATCCTACAGATATGGCACTGGAGTTTCGGGAAAGAAGGATCCTTCCATGGGAGGATCCCGTAATGGATAGGCACAAGAAAGATTGCGTTATATGCTTCCTTGCAGGAATAAGGAATGTTTTTAAGTCTGAATTGAAAAAAAGGAAATAAGTTTTTTGTAGTTATATATCATGTATTTAAGCAAAGGAATAGAAAAATAATCCCCACACCGCCAAGGATTCACATGAAGTGACAGCGGCATGAGGATTGTTGTATTTAAAGAACTGGGGTGGTAAGCCTCAATTCTATTTTAATTGCATGAATGTGTAGAGAGTGTAAATCTCCACAAATATATCATACAATGGGTGAGGGCTATTCATAAGTAATAGTCAAGTCCGCACCTATTGGATATTTATCGCAAGCCCCACGATCAAGATTGCAGTCTAACAAGATTGCATTTCGGACATTAGGACAGTCACAACTATCATCTTGAACAACGCTATAAATGTCATCTACAACTTGAATTTTCTTTCCATTTTTTTCTTTAAATTTCATCAAGTTAGATTTCTTTACTTGCTTAAATTTGCCTTCCAGACCATATAGTATAACAGTATCACCATTAAAATCCCATACATGATCTATACACAAAGTTCCAAATCCACCATACAAATCCCCCTTTACATTGGGTTTCTTAAACAGGACTTCAAACTTGCTAACGTTTGAATCGTAAAATTCAACCCAATTCTCGAACATGAATGAAATGCTTACTGAAGACACTTCAGTCTTGTCCTTTTTGATATGGCATATTGTAATATCGGGCCATATTAGCCATACAAACGAGACTAAAACGGCAACAAGAGATGAAACCTTTATTATTCGCCCAAAATTCTTTATTTTATATTTCATTGTGTCCCTATTTGTTACCTCTGCTTTTCCAATAATCAAAGTCTGCATCTATGCCTGCTTGACTCAGAGGATTTCCAAACACGAAGCATTAATTATGCTATATATAAATTTAAGACCATAGAAAATCCACAACCATATTGCAAATAACGTTATAAATGCGGACAATATATGGCTAATACATTTCGAGTATTTACTTTTCTGACTGATTTTACGGATCTTTTTTTCACAATCATAAAACCTAACCAATAAAAAATAAATTATACATGCCAAAAAGAACCACACCATACTCCAGATTCCATACCCCTCAAATTCTCTATTTACTAATAAATATATTAACGCGAGTGCTATGGATGCACTATCCAAAGCAATTATGGATAGTGCACTTTCCTCTGGAGTTCGGAAAAGGGATCGTCCCTTTGATATTATATAGAAAAATCTATATAAAGAATAAAATAAATAATCCATGTTATTCCCACAAATTTATGTTACATTGTAGGTGTTGCGACTCGTCTTGCCCTATGTCAGAGAGTCGTACCATAAGGCGGTAGTCCTCATCCCGGAACATCTACAATAACGCTTTTCCAGTCCTGTTTATTGCCTTTGTCTTGTGAAGAAAAACCACTAATCTATGACGAAGAATGACAAGAAAGAGAAAAGAAAATCCCCACACCACCAAGAGAATCACCTTGGGTGTGGGGAAGATTATCAATAACTTATTCCTTGAAAACACATAGCCGTCTGTAAAGTCACTAATTCCAAATTGACACAGGGCATAATTCTATTCTAATTCAAATAGTCTTAAAAGCTCATCTACAATTATATCATAATTGTATTTTTCCATAGAAACAACATTGTCTTTGTCTGGTTCCAAGGCTCGATACTTACTTGAATACTTTTGTGGTTTAATTGTTGCATTATGTTTGTCAATATACAAGTCACAACACTTTGAATTCTTATACAAAGAAGACCATGATCTCTCCTTCATTTTCACCAATAATTCTTTTGAAGAATTTGATGACGGTTGCTCTATATCCGAACTGGCATCTATAGCTTTGGATATTGCAGAAGCAATATCCTCCTTTGTGGCATTGAGCGGCAAGAAGAAGATCGGATCATCGGATATATACCATCCCCAATCTGTATGGTACATTGTAACTATTTTGTACTCCTTCTTGGTTCTATAAATATTACACGCTTTCATTTTTTTATTTAACTGTTCTTACATTAACTTTAATATGTTTACTTTCACCATATGAAATAGCCCTATTAATCTGCTCAATTTGAGCTTTGGTTGCACCTTTTGGAATACCCACCTCAAGAACCTTCGAATGTATTTCAGATTCATCGACAGTGAACTTTCCCCATCTGGTTCCAGAGAATTTATCCAATTGGTCAATATATTTCTTCAGAGTGCGATATACTATATTTTTATCCTTAAAATAAGTTTTCGCTGTTAAATTTATTGTTTTGACACTTGTCGCGACATGGTTATAGAATGCATCAATAACAGGAAAATTACTACATCCCATTTTGCTAAAAGTTCCTTTAAGATTGAGCATTTCTTCGTATAGGAATCCGCGTTCATATATGTTGAGATTCCAAATTGATCCACCACTTTTCGTTAACAGATTCATAGTAGATTTCCCCAACATGCCTATGCCCTTTATAGCAAACGAGCCTACGACATACAAACCACCCTGCTCTACGAGTTCTTTATTAAATGATTCATCTGCTGGATTATATGCTTTTTTGTTGACGAAATTACCACCCAAATAGTTACCCACCATATTAAATACGTTAGTCGTATTTTTATGATATAGAGTGCCTTTTATACGAACAAGTTCGTAGTAAGAACTTGTTTCTGGCTTCACATTACCAATGTATTCACCAAACCCTTGATAGCCAGATGACCAGAAACCTTGATAATTCATATAATATTCACCATCAAGTCCATTTGGATCTATCAATCTTACAGGATTACCCATACAATACACAAATGCACTAACATTTGGGTACTTCTCCGCCAGCGGATCCACCCCATACCACATACTTGTGAGTGGGTTCATGTAACGTGCACCATAGTAGTACAGGCCGGTCTCTTCGTCAAGCTCCTTGCCATTGAACTTATATGGCAGATCAGCACTTGAAGAGTGCTCATCTACAAGAAGCTCGCCGTAAGGGAGATAGGCATCATACTGGGTTACGTTTGCATTCTGGTCGGTGATGTATGATGTAGAGCCAAGATGGTCAGAGTGATAGTAGAAAATCTCTTCTACCTCCGACGTGTCGCAAGGCACATAGCCATAGCCTGCCACGGCATCATCTGGATTCTCAGGTGAACCCCATGCGAGTGGTGCGCCTGGATTTGAGCCTTCCTCTGTGTTTACAACAGGACGCTGCACCCAGTTCTCTGGCACGCGGTAATCACACTATGAAATAACGCTTTTCTTGCCTTGTTTATTGCCTTTGTCTTGTGAAGAAAAGCCGCTAATCTATGACGAAGAATGGCATGAAAGTGAAAAGAAAATCCCCACACCGCCAAGGAGTCACGAGGCGGTATGGGGAGATTAAAGTCTATGGACAACAATTAAAAATGACAACATTTTTATCTTTCTCTGACAAACATATAAAATACACACAAGTATATGTTGTGTCTGTATAACCTGCAGTACATGGTACATTAGAACCTACCGAATCGCTGCCCAAATCATTTGCACTATATTTTCTGAAGCCAAATCTTACAGCATCATCAAAAAATGCCTTAGATTGCAGGGAATCTGGAAAATAAATTTTCAATGTATCATTTACAACTCCTTCATAATATTCATCAATCTCACGAATATAGGCAATTCCCTTATGTTTTTTAGACAAAGGAACGAAGTTCAAACGCTTAAAATCCGCATCAGTACAACATACGGCATAATTATATATGCCAGTATATTCTGAATAAGGGACGGAATCAACTCCTGTTGTCATAGATCTCATTTTACAATTATGAAGAAGTTCCATAATCTTACGAGTTCTACTATCTTCTTGTTCATATCCCAACCACTTATATGCTTCAAATACAGAGGCAAAACTCGGATTATTATTGGCGTAATTACTGCAACTTGCAATACATACCAATATAAACGATATTAAAACATTTATTATCGCCTTTCTTCTGGCGCACTTTCCCAATCTTCGCATAACATTGCTTTTCTGTATAAATTTGGAATGCTTTTGTCATTTATATCAACCCCATCATACGTCAAACGTTTAGGGTGATTAGGATCTTTATTATCTCCTCGGAATAGGTTTTCAAAATGAACTGCACTAAACTCGGTAAATTTGAAATTATGCCCTGGATATAGGGTATTTGTATTTATACCCTTTATATGATCGTAAGCATGTTTTATTTCGTGTGCAAGACATTCAGCAAAAGTCTGTTGAGCCAGTTCTCCTCTTGTGTCATTTTTTAAATCCTGTGAATAATTTAAACTTATGAGAATCTTATACGCTCCATCTGTAGCTTGTGTATCACTTCCATCAGGTGAATATCCTCTTGCAATAGTTGTACAATGTTTATCATTTATATCAGTCACAACAGAAAAGACTTTTTGTACAATAGGATCTTTAGATTTACTAATACTATTTAATGCGCCTAATACTTGGTACATAAAAGACCCTTTTGGAACCTCAACTGGCTTCAAACCAACAACCTTACCTTCGTCATTATAGACTCTAATATTAAATCTTCTATTGTGGTATATATATTGCTTACCATCGGAAGCATCATAAGCAACATATCTACCATCTGGATCCACCAATTTTACAGGATTACCCATGCAATACACAAATGCACTGACATTTGGGTACTTCTCAGTAAGCGGATCCACTCCATACCAGATAGATGCAATTGGGTTCATATAACGTGCACCATAGTAGTAGAGGCCGGTCTCTTCGTCAAGCTCCTTGCCGTTGAACTTATATGGCAGATCAGCACTTGAAGAGTGCTCATCTACAAGAAGCTCGCCGTAAGGGAGATAGGCATCATACTGGGTGACATTCGCTTGCTGGTCGGTGATGTATGCAGTACTTCCGAGGTGGTCAGAGTGATAGTAGAATGTCTCTTCTACCTCTGACGTATCAGCAGCCACATAGCCATAGCCTGCCACGGCATCATCTGGATTCTCAGGAGAACCCCATGCAAGTGGTGCGCCAGGATTTGAGCCTTCCTCTGTGTTGACAACAGGACGCTGCACCCAGTTCTCTGGCACGCGGTGGTCGCCCAGTGAGTCGATAAGAACGTTATAGCCAACACCCGTTACCTCTGGGTCGGCATAGCTACCCTTCATCGTTGGAAGACCAGGAGCCACGCCCGCCTTTCGATAATAAGCCTCACGCTGATTCTCTATCTGATTCATACGCTCGGCATAGTCCTGCTGACCTGCCGTTACGTTGCTTCCGTTAGAGCCATACACGTTGCGGAACTCGCCCAGTCCAAGACGGCTTGCCACACGCTTATCGCCTATGAAATAACGTTTTTATGGGCTGTTTATTGCTTGAAAGCGATTCTATTTGTTCTGCGAAGAAAGACGGTTGATGTATGGCTATGCCTTCGTTTATAGTCCATCATTAGTCCATCACTTATCCATCAATACTCCATCGAAACGATGGACTATTGATGGATTATCGATGGACTATCGATGGATTATCTTATGAGTAAGAAAGGAATTTCTTGCAAGAAAAAACTTTGTCCTGCTTCTTATGTAGCTCTTATATTACTCTTATGCTACTCTTATTTGAATTGGGATTTATATGGGATTTGCATAGGCCTTACAACGAAGGGACAATAGGGATATTATAGGAAGGAAAAATCCCCACACCGCCAAGGATTCACGAGGTATCGCTTGGGGTGTGGGATTTTATTATACTAACACATACAAGTTCACTCTTCTGTAGGTGAAATCGTTATAATTCTACTAATAGTCGGTAAAGCACGTGTATGAGAACCTTCTCCACTTACGCAGTCATGTCTGGGTCTTATCATGATTGGCATTGGAGAAAGAGTCTTTAAATACTTATATAGTTGCATTCCAACAACCAAGGAATCACGTTCACGGAACGAATATGTTCTGTTATTGAACATAAGTACAATCCCTGGCACTACAGCATGATCAACACTATCTTCTTTAGTATATATGTTCGCGTTTATCCTTTTGGATTTATGCTTATCATATTTACAATCAATCATTTTCTTCTGGTAATATTGTATTTTAGAAAACTCTACTTGAGACAATTTTTTCTGGGCATAATAATTTCCAACATAGTCATAATAAGACCATTTATGCTTTTTGAAATCATAAATGCTATCAAAAATAACTACTGTTCCTATTAAAGAGTCTATATTAGGTCGCATCTCATACTCTCCTTCTATCGTTATTAATCCATAGTCGGTCATACTTCCATAAGTAATTCTCATCAAGCCATGACTGTCTATATCCATATAATAAGAATCGCCTTCTGCTTCTGAGAATATATAACATACCAGATGGCTGTTCTCATTATTCTTTCGCTTACACGAAACAGACACAAAAATCACTAGCAAAAAAATGACACAAAAATATATTCTTTTCATTTCTGTATTTTCTAAATTGATTATTGAATATTCCTATTCTATATTATGTATCATAAAACTAATAGATAAATATATACACATATTTTTATAATCAAAAATTAGCAAATTAGAAATTTTCCTTTCTTGAATTTTGAGAGAACTTGAGGAATGCCATTTACGCTCTTATCAATCACAGCTATTTCCAATGCCACATAGTGGCACAAGTCTCTTATTCGCATCAACTAAAGAATTCCCAATTCGCAAATTTTTGATTAAAACAATTAAATTTTATTACTCATCAAATTAATCCTATTTTCACGCACTTATAAATGCACGATTCTATCTTCCGTAATTGATTCTTGCAGGAAGACCATGTTCCAAACGAAGTGCATTTTCTGTAAACAATGCATTTGTTGCTCTTTGGAATGTTACTTTACTTTTTCTATGCCAACGGTCGCCTTCTTTATAAAAACTTGAAATCATTCCTTGTTTTGAAGGAGTTAGGATACCCACGGTTTCTAATTCTTCCCTTTCGGCCAATCCCGGATGAATACTTTCTAGTATTTTATTTTTAGACAAGGCACGATGAGTAACATACTTATAGTTGACTTTATTACCACTGACAAAAGAAACTCCTTTCATCATACGTAGTCCATGAATAAGTTCATGACCTGCAATTATGTAATCAGGAATGGCTTCTTCCTTTGTTCCTATCATTGTTTCGTGATTACCAGTCCATTTTATAACATGCTGATTGGGATTGATATTTATCCAACAATTAGTTCCAGTTCCGTCAACAGCACCAGCACCTCCTTTTATATAATGATCGGCTTTGGATTCGCCATTAGTCAAATAGACATTAGCAGTGTATTTACTTCCAACCATTAAACGAATTAAATATGTTCCAATGTTATATTTTTTCCCACCAACAGCCTTGTACGACACATAACCATCCTTATCAAAACTTAATCTGTCGCGTGTCAATTTCTGAAGAAGTCCCAGAAGTTTTTGACGAGTCTCGTTGCTTCCCCACAAACGGATTTTTTGACCATCTGGATCTACCAACTTAATAGGATTACCCACGCAATAGACATAGCTACCAGTAAGTACATACTTCTCCGCCAGCGGATCCACCCCATACCACATACTTGTGACTGGGTTCATGTAACGAGCACCATAATAGTACAGGCCGGTCTCTTCGTCAAGTTCCTTGCCGTTGAACTTGTATGGCAGATCTGCACTTGAAGAGTGCTCATCTACAAGAAGCTCACCATAAGGGAGATAGGCATCATATTGGGTGACGTTCGCTTGCTGGTCGGTGATGTATGCAGTACTTCCGAGGTGGTCTGAGTGATAGTAGAAGGTTTCTTCCACCTCCGACGTGTCACAAGGCACATAGCCATAGCCTGCCACTACATCATCTGGATTCTCAGGAGAACCCCATGCGAGTGGTGCACCCGGATTTGTGCCTTCCTCCGTGTTGATTACAGGATGCTGTACCCAGTTCTCTGGCACGCGATGGTCGCCAAGTTCCTTGATGACAACATTATAGCCCTTGCCCGTTACCTCTGGGTCGGCATAGCTTCCCTTCATAGTTGGGAGACCTGGAGCAACGCCTGCTGCCCTGTAATAGTCCTCACGCTGATTCTCAATGGCATTCATACGCTCGGCATAGTCCTGCTGACCTGCCGTTACGTTGCTTCCGTTAGAGCCATAGACGTTGCGGAACTCACCCTGACCGATACGGCTTGCCACTCGCTTGTCGCCTATGAAATAGTGCTTGGTGAAGCGATGGCGATTGACGGTAATGATACTTGCAGGATAGAGTGTGAACTCGTCGGTCTCATGGAAAGTGATGCCCTGCGGAGCACCGTTTATATATACACCCTCCATGCTTCCGTGGCTCTTTATGATACGCTCGCCACCAGCGTTGTAGGTGTAGCGACTCGTCTTGCCATTATCGGAGAGCACCATGAGGCGGTTGTCCTCATCCCAGAACATCTCACGTGTGGTGCTGGTAGAATCATTCTCCACAAGGATAGGATTACCATTGGCATCATAGGTGTAGTGCTCGTTGCCGATCTGGGTAGGAGCTGTTGGATGAAGAGCATCCTCGTACTTATAGGCAAGGTTGTAGCTCTTGGCAACAGAAGTGCTGTCAACAGACTGTACCTTGGTGAGAGGCTCACTCATCTTTCCAAATGTCATACTCATAGTGTATTTGATATCCTTGGCAGAACCTGAGGCGCTTGAGAGGCGGTTGAGCATGTCATAAGTGTAGTTATGAGTGCTCTTGCCACCAAGACCAGACTTGCCTGAAGCAGAGTTGGCAATAGACAGGATATTGTCCACGGCATCATAGGTGTATTGGTTTGCCATGATGCTGTCGCTACCAGACTTGATAAGCATAGATTGGAGACGCTCACGCTGCTTGTCGTATGAGTAGGTGGTCTCAGTTCCATTGCCTAACTTGGTATAGACGGTGTGTCCATCCTTGTCGTAACCGATCTTATCTACAATAACGCTCTCCCTGCCCAGTTTATTGCTTGAGAGAGACTCTATTTGTCCAGCGAAGAAAGACGTTAGATGAATGTCTATACCTTTGTTGTCAGTCCATCGTTAGTCCTTCACTCCTCCATTACATCTCCATCGAAACAATGGACTATCGATGGAGTATCTTCAGGGGAAGAAAGAGGGAAAAGAAAAATCCCCACACCACCCAAGAATTCACGAGGAATTATCAGAAGTGTAGGGACATAAATATCATGAATATTAAAGTTCGTATCCGTAACAAGTAAGAATTAAATCAATAGTGTTTTATTTCAACTATATTCCTGATGCTTTGAGGACTATTATTAACAGAACAGTCAATAACTTTATTCTCTAAATATATCTTCATGCATTTAGGTAATGAGTTTTTGTCATTAACCAAATAACAACGAGGCTCTAATATATAAAATTTCTTCCCATTATCTCTATTTTTATTGATGTCATTCACAAGATCATGAAATGGTTTCCCTAAACTCATTTCATAAGGAAGTAAAAATTGGCCTTTCAGCATATCCATTCTATAATAGCGTTTGGGCTCGTGCGAGAAGTAAATTTCATTATTACAAGAGTCTGTCACTGATATGCATATTACGCTATCAACACATCCAAACACTCCTGGTTCTAAAGCTGGAGACATGAAAGTCCACTCATTGTCACAGAATTTAACGTTAAATTCCAATAGATAAACAGTTTTATCGTTGAAAATAGTATCATCTTCTATTATCACCCTTTGTAAAGAAGCACCAGTTAATTTGTATCTGCGGCTATGACTACCAACAAAGAGAGAGATAAAGATTAATGTACTAACAATCAAACATATTATAAAAACATTTTTTCTCATTTGTCAAAAATAAAATGATTCCAGCGTGTATCATATCAGAGTTTATAAATCGTCAGTCGGAAGTGTATAGGCACTTCCGGCTTTTTTTGTTTCGTTTTTCATCAGTTAGAAAAGACCTACCATCTGGATTCTTCAAAATTTGGATTAGAGCCAGTGAGGTATGACTTATATGGAACATGAGGATATCTTTCCTCATGTGTTGTGTTATGCTTGTGCATCCAGGCAAGTACGGGTACATTGAGAATTGAACCGAACTCCCTGTTCCATACATCACCGTCCACACCATATTTGAGACAATTTTCATAGAATTGTCTGCCATTGGCAACAGCGGCACAACGTGCGTTAAGGAAATATTCTGGAGTATCATAGCCGGAAACCCTCTTGCAATTCTCATAGTTGATTCTGGTATCTATGAGCTGAAGATAATCGGTAAGTATATCCTCAAAGAGGAATATGGCAGAATCTTCTTCCTTCGACAGGTTTTCCACAACAGGTGCAATAACTTTGTTATCATCACCTTTGGCACTCCAGTCAATAAGTGATATCATATCCCAGAAGAAAGAATGAGCGAGTGACATTTCTTGTTCATCCTCAGCGTCTTTCCTCTGACATTCCTCATCTGTTCGGGTCAGTATATTCAGATCCTTTATTATCTTTGCCATAGCCCATGTCTTATATCCACAAAGCAGGGCAACTGTAACGAAGTAGATGATGTAATCCTTATTGATATATGCAGAAAGAGCAAGGAAACCGCAGGCGATAAAGAAACCTGTACCCCAGATTTTCAGATATTTAAGATAATATGATTTGATGCCTTTCCAGTCGCGAGCCATGGTCATCTTCTCTATTGAACTAGCAATTCTTTTCTCTCTGCGTTTTCTTTTCTTGGCCAGAGGAATAAGACATACCATTACTGCGATGGCTGCAACGACATAAAATATTATTGTAGGTAACATCTTCTTTGGTTTGTATAGTTTATTCAAATCTAAAAGCACCGTGAAAATACGGAGTGCTTGGCGTAAGGAGGCGCAAAATTACTGAAAAATCTTCATTTATCCAAATTTGTGCAGGATAAAAATGACTACTTGTCAATAAGCCCAAAAATAGAGTGTAGAATCAATTAATGTTAAAACTTTGATAAAATATAATGTTTTCAAAAAAAGAATCGTTATCTTTGCATCTTGAAATAATTTTATATAAATCAAACATGAAAGAAGAGTATAAGAAATCGGGGCATGGAGGTCGTCGTGAAGGTGCTGGCAGACCCAAGCTGATGACCAACAAGAAACTATACGCCTTCTATGCAGGAGAGGATATATCCAAGTATATTGACTCCCAGAAGAACAAGTCACAGTTCATAAAGGACTGTGTCAAGATTGGTGTGAATGCAATATACAGCGAGGATATGGAGCCTGACTTCTCTAAGATTGGTACGGCTTATCCTGCTGAGAATGTGGCAGGATTAGAAATTCCCTTCTTCGACATCGGTATCAGAGCAGGCTTTCCTATTCCATTGGATAATGACGAGAAATCGGAGTCTATCAATCTACTCGGAATGCTGTGCCCAAATCCTGAATCCTGCTATCTGATAAGGGTTGAGGGTGATTCCATGATTGATGCGAACATCAACGATGGAGATATCA
Source organism: Prevotellaceae bacterium UBA1710 (assembly GCA_002317355.1). Lineage (GTDB taxonomy): Bacteria > Bacteroidota > Bacteroidia > Bacteroidales > Bacteroidaceae > Prevotella. Next base: position 32,033 of record DCJC01000003.1, read on the forward strand.
TCGTCGTTGACAAGAGTCAGCGTAATCCTTCCGAGCATCAGGTTGCCGTATGTGAATACGAGGGAGATTACACCATCAAGTATTTCAAGAAGCGTGGAAACGAAGGATGGCTCATACCTGCCAATCCTGACTATCCCGAAATACGGATAAAGGAAGGTGACCGATTCGCTATATGGGGAGTGGTCACATATGTTATCCATAGGCCGGAGTAGTTCTTTAGATTAAGGAGTAAAGTATAAAGTATAAAGTGTAAAGTATAAAGGGTAAGGAGTAAGTATGTACGCACTTGTAGATTGCAATAGTTTCTTCTGTTCGGTGGAAAAGGTATTTCATCCTGGACTTGAAGGTAAACCAGTCGTTGTTCTCTCAAACAATGACGGTTGCATTGTCGCACTTACTCCAGAAGCAAAAGCTGTCGGACTGCATCGTGGAGATCCAATCTTCAAGCATGAGGGATTGGTGAAGTATCATGATGTCAAGATATTCTCCACCAATATGCAACTGTATTCAGCCATGAGTGACCGTATCACAAGTATCATGCGAAAGAGCATAGCCTATGTGGAGAAATACAGCATCGACGAAAGTTTCCTTGACCTGAAAGGATATGAGAAATACCATGATGTTGAGGGACTTATGCATGAGCTTGCTGACCGTATAAAGCTCTACACGGACATCCCTGTAAGCGTGGGAGTAGCACCGACGAAGACACTTGCCAAGATGGGAAGCAAGTTTGCAAAGCAATACAAGGGTTATAATGGTGTCTGCATGATAGATTCTGATGAGAAGCGTCGCAAGGCACTGGAACTCTTCGACCTCTCTGATGTATGGGGCATAGGAAGACATACCTTTGAGAAACTTACATACTATGGCATCCACACGCCTTTGGAACTTGCCGACAAAAGCGAGTCATGGGTACG